>NZ_BAAAFD010000001.1:0-802242 GCF_039523355.1 Aliiglaciecola litoralis
ATTAAGCCATTAAGGTTCGGGGTAGCTCCCCACAATGAAACCGAATATACGTGAACTTGTTAATTGCACCAATGAATTAATTTAACACATGATTGCTTTACAAGGGGAGTCCATATACGTTCCTCGCTAATTTTAGCCAGCTATTTTATTGCCGCTTAGCAAAGCGTTATGTGCAAATAATATGAGCAATTACAATCAATCATATATTCTCGGGGCTGTAGAAATTCAAGGGCCAACTGCATCTGAAAAACGTTGTTCCATATTTATGGATTTGGCTGAGTTATTAAATACAGAATACACATCGGATGCCGTAGAAAGACTAGAGTCAGAGTGGAATGAACTAGGTAAGAAAGGGAAGCTGGATATTGATGCGGAATCAGATTATGTATCTATCCTTGCATCTAAAAGCGCAATAGTCGATTTATCATTATTAATTAATGAGATTGCAATAAAAAAGCATGATCTAGATAAAAACGATATTAGTGAAGCTAGAAAAACAATTAAAGGCTGGAAACAGCCAGAGCCTTTTGCTTGGGAGATAGGTGATATTTTTTCCGTACAACTTAAAGATGGAAGCTTTACGTATGGGCAAGTTTTAGGTAAAACGAACTATAATGCACCTACATGTCTTCTTTTTTCTTATAAATCAGAGGAAGTGATTCAGGACATTAAAACGGCTATAGAATCAAAGCCTATTTCAATACTCCATGTACATGACGATAATCTAAATGATGGTTCATGGAAAGTAATTGGAAATATTAAAGCTATATTACCATCTGGATCTGGCCCTTGTGGCGTTAGAGGTGCTGTTGGAAGTATCGATTGGGATGGCTTAGAAACATTAGCAAATGCATGGCATGGTCTTAAACCTTGGAACAAATATTATAAAGAAGATTATTTAGATAAATTTTTGTTAACGGGGGTAACTAGGCCTGCAAATGTTTTATTGCTAAATAGGGAAGAACTTGAATCATTAGGTGTTAAGCGGCCAGAGTGGAACTAAAGCACATAACAAATCGTTCAAAAAAGGACGCGAAAAAGCGTCGCGCCTTTTAACTCAAACATTAGGTATTTTCACGGAGGATAAAAATTTGAGTATTAAAATCGCTCAAAAAGTCAGATTGTTATGGGATGAAAAAGGTACTAAGCAGCTCAAGATGAGCAAGCGGCCTCCTTCAGATTTTGAAAATGGTGAGCTCGCAAGTGCCGAAACATTGGCTGCGAATATTAGACAGCGAATGAAACACTTGGCTCAAGTCCTAGAGCTATTACATAAAATTTATTACGAAAATACAGATTTGTACGGAGATAAATTTTTAGCCTTTGTAGGTAACGAGGTGGTGAGAGAGTGGCCTTGGAAAGATTTTCCTTTCTTGTCCAAGAATGCTTTGAATATTTTGGAAGAAATTGAATCTTACAGTGATATTTCTGGAAAAATGCCTTTCGAAGTTAAGGATAAAAGCATTAAAGATGCATTTAAGAAGCTTAGATATGAACATTGGACTCCAATCTCTTTTTTCAGGGATATCTTCCACTCCCACCCGCCAATTTCGGAAGAAGTTTATTATTTCCTATTAATCAAATATTACCGCATTGTGTGGATTGCCAGAGAAGAAGACGATGCACTTAATATAAAGCACAGAAGCTGGCGACCTGAGTCTACCTATTCAGACTTAGGCATCGAAATCATAGAGCACGAAATGTGGGGTCATCTTGACAAAGAAAATACCTAACAAGTTAAGTAAGTCGGACACAAACTCGCTGTCACCTTTCTTGCAAAATCGCACAACAAAGGCGCCATCAATTTTGTGCAGCGTCTTAAAGCGTTATTTGTCCTACTTTAACGTTTCGTTATAAACAAAAGAGGAGCATAAAATTAAACTAATTTTGTTACCCGGTATGGATGGAACTGGTAAGTTATTTGGACCAATTATCAGCTTACTTCCTGAAACTATTGTTTCTGAAGTTATCCCTCTTTCAAGCCTTAAAGAAGATGACGCAATATCACAGGCAAATGAAATTGCACAGAGAATTGGTAATGAGCAAATTGTAATTTTTGCAGAGTCATATTCTGGCATTATTGCTTATCAACTTTGCCAAATGAGCAGCTTAAATATCAAACATGTATTCTTTGCTGCAAGCTTCTTATATCGACCATCTCATATTAGTAAGTTTGCTTACTTGGCACCAATATCAATTATCCGCCTTAATCTGATTCCAAAGTTTTTTCTCAGTTGGATTTTATTTGGTAGTTGGTATCGTAAAGACCTAGTTGGTTTATTCTTACAATCATTAGAGCAAGTAAGTAATGCTACTTTAAAAAAACGATTAAAAATCATTTCCAGCTTGATTGAGCCAAATAATTTAATCCAAACGCCTTGTACATATTTACAAGCAAAAAAAGATAAATTAGTAAGTAAATATGCAGTTATTCAATTTCAAAAAATATGTGTAAACTTAAACATCAAAAAACTTGATGGTGGGCATTTTATAGCCCAGAGTAATCCACAAAAATGCGTGGAGGTTATTTGTGCAGAATACAGCTTATAACCAGACGCTCAAATCGGACTAACGTAATGTTGGCACCCTTAGCGCAACGTTATGTGTTTTGGAGAGTTATGGAAGAAACCGCTTTTAACCTAAGCTTTTTAATCACAGTTAGTTTATGTTTATTTACTGCTGTATTTCTCAAGAATAAATGTACTTCAGGTCGTATCTCTTGCGCTAAAGCCAAGTCTGTTTTTAGCTTCGTAGCTCTTATATTTGGGTTGCTGGGTGGAACAGTTATATTCCATAGTTTGACTTGGTTGTTTAAAAAACTTGGGTACACTATAAGCTACGGGCACGGTGAGATATTAATCGCCTCGGTAGTTTTTAACATCCTCTTAAGTATTGTTTTTATTTGGGTTGGTCGAGTAATTATTGGATGGCAAAAGCAAATCTGGTAAAACACTTAACAAATCATTCAAGAAGGTCTCGTAACGGCTTGCTCGAGCTCCTTCGTTACTAATTTTAGCAAGCCATTTCTCGCTTCTTATTGTAGCGTTATATGCCATGAAAATATTTGCGTTAATTTTAATTATTATATCGTTGCCTAGCTTTGCCGAGATTGATCTAGTAAAAGTTGATAAATCGGAAAATAAAATGTATTTGCTCGAAAACTCAAAAGTAATTAAAGAATATCACGTTGCTTTTGGTGGTTCTCCCAAAGGTCATAAAGAACAAGAAGGCGATCAAAAAACACCTGAAGGTTTGTATACTCTAGACTATAAGAAAGAAAACTCTTCTTTCTATCGTGCAATGCACGTAAGTTACCCGAATCAGACGGACTTAGATAATGCCAAGAGCAAAGGCGTTTCAGCCGGAGGTTTTATCATGGTTCATGGACAAAAAAATAGATTAGGTTGGCTTTCCGGTATAACTCA
The DNA here is from genome assembly GCF_039523355.1 of Aliiglaciecola litoralis. Taxonomy (NCBI): domain Bacteria; kingdom Pseudomonadati; phylum Pseudomonadota; class Gammaproteobacteria; order Alteromonadales; family Alteromonadaceae; genus Aliiglaciecola; species Aliiglaciecola litoralis. The sequence continues at coordinate 3,426 of NZ_BAAAFD010000001.1, forward strand.
GCGATTTAATTGGACAAATGGCTGTATTGCTTTAACGAACTCTGAAATGGATGAGTTTATGGCTTTGGTGAAAGTAGGCACTAAAATTCAAATTGAGTGGTAAATGGCATATAACAAGCACATTATGTTCATTCGCTGCGCCCCATATGTGAAGCGCTATATGGCATGAAATAAATTCATCATGAAAATCAAAAAGCCAACAAATACAAAAGATTTTTTTCTTCTTACTTTATCTGGTCTTGCATTCAGGTACGTTTATTTTTGCGTTGAACGCGGCTCGATTAGGCTTAAAGGGGCTCATTTCAGTAAACTTGAAGATCCTGGACTCTTCTGGTTTTCAATCATATTCACGGTAGGACTTGGAACCTGTCTTTTATATCATGTACTTTTTAGCTCGGAGGAGTAAAAGCCACATTATAAACAAGTCAACCGTACCCAAACTCGCGGTGATTGCTCGGGCCTCAAAAAGTGTAGGCCATGAGTTTGTGCAGTCTATTAGGGGCGTTAAAGATCGTCCGCTATCCAAGTAGTGATCATTCATTGGGCATAACGTGATGAACTGCAAATGGCACAAACTTCTAGTTCAACTTCAAACGTTCGACCGCCTCTTAACTCGTTAAATAGATTGTAGTGTGGATAGGGGGAGCTGGGCATGAAAATACAAAACAGGCTAGATAGAACAATTAATTATCGAAATAAGAGTTAAGTGTTTTTAGGGTAGTTTGTTTAGTGTTTTATTTTGCCATGTTGGCGCAATTGACTGCATTCGTAGCTTTAACTACATGCCTATTTGTAAGAAGTTATTCGGCAATTAAAGCGATTCGAATTAATTTGGTTGGACTTTTAGAACGCGAATAAATGATAACACTAAGCAATAACTGATCTGATTGCTTAGTGTTTTTCTTCATTTATGGCTTTTTATGATGTATCGATGTCGATTCAAAGTCGTCAGCATCGAATTCTTCTTCGGCTTCACCGGCTTGCATATCATTGTAAACCGCTTCGTCTAGTTCGTTTTCAGATTTGCCGACGACACAAGCGACCATGCAATCTCCAGTGATGTTGACCGCGGTGCGTGTCATATCAAGCAATCTATCTACCCCTAGGATCAAAGCGATACCTTCTACAGGTAAGCCAACTTGAACTAACACCATCGACAACATTAATGTCCCCACACCGGGTACGCCCGCTGTGCCAACCGATGCCAGTGTTGCCGTTAATACCACGGTCAGTAAATCGCCAGTCGATAAGTCAAAACCGTATACCTGTGCGATAAACACGGTAGCAACGCCTTGCATAATAGCGGTGCCGTCCATGTTAATGGTGGAGCCAAGCGGCACGGTAAAGGACGCCACTGATTTGCTAACCCCCAGTTTTTTGATTGCCGTTTCCATTGTTACCGGAAGTGTGGCACTGCTGCTAGAGGTACTAAAAGCAAATACGGCGGCTTCGCGCATTTTTAAAAATAACACCTTAGGATTCAGTCCTGTTGTAACTTTCAAAATGATCGAGTAATTCACCAGTAAGTGAAAGAATAAAACAGCCAGTACCAGGAAGAAATACCAAGCTAAGGAGGCAATGCGGCCCGAGTCGATATAGAAGAATAGCTTGGCAAGAAGTGCAAATACGCCGTAAGGCGCGATATTCATCAAAATAGTGACTAGTTTTAGAATAACGGTATTAAGATCGTCAAAAAACGCGGCAACGCGCTTACCCGGTTCACCACACATCGCCATAGCAATACCAAATAACACTGCAAAGGTTATGACTTGCAGCATTTTAGCTTCGGTGAATGCTTGAAACGGGTTAGAGGGGAAAATATCGATGATGACTTGCGCTAATGATGGTGCTTGTTTTGCAGCAAAGGCAGCATCAGTCGGAATTGGAATACCGGCACCTGGCTGCACTATTAACGCGGCAATGATAGCCACTGTTATGGCCAAAGCCGTGGTGCCGATATACAGGATAATTGATTTACCCCCTAAGCGACCTAACTTGCTCGGCTCGGATAAATTTGCCACACCACACACCAATGAAACAAATACCAAGGGCACAATGAGCATTTTTAAACTGTTGATAAAGATCTGACCAACGACGTGAAATATACCATCGACTAAAACTGTATACGGAGAAACCGAGCTTTCGAATACACTAAAACTCAAATCTCCGCTATTATCAAACAACCATTTTAGTAATACGCCAGTTAAAATCCCGGCGATCATGCCGATAAAGATTTTAGTGGTGAGACCTAGCTTTTTTGGGGACTGCTGCATAATTGTCCTAAAATTAAAACTGATTTTAGATAGCGTAGCAAGTTTACAGCGCAAGCTAAACCAGAAAAGTAAACACAACGGGTACTTGATTTGAAAAATTCTATTTCTAGGAATATCGCCATGACTTCACGCTTGAAGATGTTTATCACTAGTTTAATGATGTTGACACTGTCTGCATGTGGTGGGGGAGGCTCGGTAGAACGAGAGGGAACCACCGGTGGCGGCGGTACTGGTGGCGGAACTACGCCTGTATACAGTGTGTCATTGAGTATTGCGGGACAAAACGGTGAAGCAGGTAATTCTCTTTCTGCAACGACACCTTTAGTCGTAACCGCGACTGTGACTAGCACGAACGGGGGCAGTGTTAATGATCAGTTAGTAACCTTTAGTTTTAGTCAAACTGGCCTGGCGGAGTTTTCAAATGACTCGGGTACCGCGCTAACAGATTCAAATGGTGTGGCCACCATTGGACTCTTAGTCGGTGAAGACTCGGGTGATGCTTTAGTAATAGGGGCATTGGATTCAGGCGTACAAGGGCAAGTCGGCTTTAGTTCCGCAGGCTCATCTCAAACTGGAGATAATCCCGCATCGCTGGAGTTATTTGCTAGCTCGACGCAACTAGCCTCTAGTGGTTCAGACCAAATCGAGCTGATCGCCGTAGTAAAAAACGCACAAAATATTTTATTATCGGGCGTTGACGTATCATTTGCCGCTGATAACAATGCTGAATTGCAAATTGTGCAAGGCACAACGGCCGCCGATGGTACTGCCAGAGCAATCCTTACCAGTCGTAACAATCAGGAAAATCGCATTGTCACTGCTTCGGCATCGTCGGGATTGTTTAATCCTGAAATTCAAATCACAGTGGTAGGGACAGAGGTTAATGTCGATGCGCCTAGCTCTGTGGTATTAGGTGATACTATCGACGTTACGATCAAAGTCGCCGACTCTGATGGTAATGGTTTAGCTAATCGAACCGTAAGCTTGTCAGCCTCGCAAGGCAGCATAGCGGAAAACGCTACGACCGACGCTGAAGGCCAAGTGACAGTGAACTATCAAGCTAATAATTCTGGTGAAGTCACTATTACCGCGTCAGCGTTGAACGCCCAAGGTACAAAGACTTTCACGGTTCAAGAAGATAGCTTTAGTTTTACTACTGTGCCTTCTCAAGACGTACCCTTAGGGCAAAATGCGACTTTGAGCATTACTTGGTTAAAAGACAACACCCCCTTTGTCGGCGGTCAAGTCACACTGAGTGCTTCTCGCGGTACTATAGGTACGCCGACGGTGAGCACTGATGCAAATGGTGTTGCTAGCTTTAGTATTCAATCTAATAATGCCGGGGTGACCTCGATCACCGCAGAGGGACTTGATGGTGACGGACAAACCGTCAGTGCCAGAACACAATTTGAATTTATCGCCACCAACCCTGCAACTATTCTGGTCGATGCCTCGCCTGATCTAATTGGACCCGAAGGTCAAACCTCGACCATTTCAGCGATTGTACGTGACGCCACTGGTAACTTAGTAAAGGGGCAGGTGGTTAATTTTAGAGTGGATGATGTCAGTGGTGGCTTTGTGTCGCCTAATTCCTCTACTACAGATAGCAACGGCATCGCATCCGTGGTTTACACTTCCAATGCTGTCAGCAGTGAAGATGCGGTCATTGTTCATGCTGAAGTTGCGAGCAATACTGCGGTTACGGATTTCACTACATTAACGGTAGGTGATCGTGCCTTTGACATCTCATTAGGAACGGGGCCTATTATTCAAATTCCTGATGATTCTAGCTATCTAAAAGAATTCTCAGTATTTGTCAGTGATGCGGTGGGTCGTCCCGTGTCTAATGTGCAATTAACGGTATCGTCCACACCGGTGAAATTTAGTGCCGGAGGCGTGTATCGCAAAGGCTTTTGGTTCTTTGATACCAGTCTAGATGTGTGGGTCCCAATCACCACGGCAACTTGTGCAAATGAAGACATTAATGCCAATGGTTCGTTAGATGCTGGTGAAGATACCAATGGCGATGGGCGATTAACCCCAGGTATTGTGGGTACCATTAGCTTTGCCGATGGTAATTCTACCAATCAAAACGGCCAGTCTACTTTACAGGTACGCTATCCTAAAGCCTTTGGTGCATGGACAGATGTCGAGGTCAGCGTGTTTGGTCAATCAGCAGGTAGTGAAGCGGTGGAAAGTCAGAACTTTACTTTCGCCGTAGCGGCGGCTGATCTGGATGATCAAGCGGCTCCGCCAGCGCCTAATCCGTTTGGACGGTCTAACTCGTGTACTGATAATCTTTAAGGTTATTGGACAATAAAAAAGCGCTCATTGAGCGCTTTTTTTATGGATGTGTATTCACTAAATACGATTTTGATTAGCGCTGAAATGGATAAACAGAGCCAAGATGCAGTATCTGGGTTAATTCATCTAACGCGGTGCGTGACTCATTTAACAAGGCAGCATCACGCAAGTCATCGACATTGAGCTGATCGCGATAATGTTTATCTACCCATTGATTCAATCTCGTAAATACAGCGTCAGACATCAAGGTATGCTGATTGACGGCTTCGAGCTCTTGACCTGTCATTGCCACTCTAAGTCTTAAACACGCTGGGCCACCGCCGTTACGCATACTTTGTTTAACATCGAAGTAGTGTACTTTCTTGATGGGGGTATCTAGGGTGACTAACTCGTCTAAGTAAGCTGATACTGCTGGGCTCTCCTGACACTCTGTCGGCGCAATTATCGCCATGTGACCGTCGGGAAGCGTGATGATTTGGGTATTAAATAAATAGGTTTTAATCGCCTCTTGAACGCTCACTGCATCAGTATCGACGCGAATGAAGTGGAGCTTTTGCTCACCAAACTTACGTTGAATTTCATCCAATGCATTTTGCGTATCATGAAACGCTTGCTGATGATAAAACAACACATTTTGGTTACCCACCGAAATCACATCATTGTGGAATACACCTTGGTCAATCACATCTGGGTTCTGTTGCACATATACGGTGGTTTCGTCATTCAAGCCATGTAACCTTGCAACGGCCTGACAGGCCTCTAAGGTTTGTCTGGCAGGAAACTTTTTCGGTGCTGGTTTGCTGGCATCAAATGCGTGACGGCCATAAACAAACATCTCAACACCGGCATGACCATAATCACTGCAAAGGCGGGTGTGGTTAGCGGCCCCTTCATCACCAAAATGCTCATTGTCTGGTAGGTGAGTATGATGTTGAAAATATTTTTCGTTGGCGAAAGTCGCTTGCAAGATGCGACCAGTCACCGCTGGCTCTAATGAGCGATGAAACTTGTTGGTTAAGTTTGCGGGCGTAAAGTGAACTTTGCCGTCGCTCGTATCAGCGCTAGGAGACACAGTGGCGGCATTCGCTGTCCACATGCTAGAAGCGGAGCAGCAAGCTCTGAAAACCTCAGGAGCGCGCTTTGAGGCCTGTTCTAGTACGTTTGTATCAGACCCTGTGAAACCCAAACGCCTTAGCATGTCGATATCGGGTCTAGCTTGTGGCGCTAGGACCCCTTGCGTCATCCCCATGTCATGCAGGGCTTTCATTTTTTGCAGACCTTGTTTGGCAGCTTGTTTTGGACTGCTGAAGGCTTTTGCATTACTTAACGAGGCAACATTACCAAAGGATAAACCGGCGTAATTGTGCGTAGGACCAACCAGTCCATCGAAATTGACTTCAACTTGCTTCATTGCTTACCTCTTGACTGAATGTGAAAAAAAGTGTGTTTGAGGTGATTCAAAACCGACTTTGCTTGGCCTTAAATTCTCAAAATTACACACATCCGTGTTGCAGATGGCTGCGATTATACGTCTTTTAATCGACTTGCCAATCACGGCGGTCAAAAAGTGACCGGATTTGGTGCGAAGCACAGGGTTAAAATTAGATAACTATTAATAAGAACTTGTTTTCTATTCACTTTGCCGATATATGTTAAAAAAGCAATATGGGACGAGAAGTTGACCTTAACTTCCTTTAAAACACGTATTCCCCATATAAATCAAAGGTTAATGAATAATTTATGGCAAAATCATTAGTTATTGTCGAGTCTCCAGCGAAGGCTAAAACAATAAATAAATATCTCGGCAAAGATTTTATTGTGAAATCGAGTGTCGGGCATGTGCGTGACCTTCCCACCAAAGCATTAGGCAAAGCTCCGGCTAAAAAACCGGCGAAAGAACTTAAAGAGTGGTCGGATAAAAAGCGCGAAACTTACCTGCGTGAATTTGAATATGAAAAGCTGGTCGATCGGATGGGGATTGACCCTAAAAACGATTGGCATGCACATTACGATATTCTTAATGGTAAAGAAAAGGTCGTTAACGAATTAAAGAAATTAGCCAAAGACGCTGACACCATTTATCTCGCAACGGATTTGGATAGAGAAGGGGAAGCCATCGCTTGGCATTTGCAGGAAATTCTGGGCACTAAAGGTAAAACATATCAACGTGTAGTGTTTAACGAAATCACCAAAAATGCCATTCAAGAGGCGTTTTCTCATCCTGGTGAAGTTAATATCGCGCGAGTCAATGCACAGCAAGCTAGACGTTTCCTTGACCGGGTAGTGGGCTTTATGGTGTCGCCTTTATTGTGGAAAAAAGTCGCTCGCGGCTTATCCGCTGGGCGAGTGCAATCGGTTGCTGTGCGTTTGGTGGTTGAACGAGAGCGCGAAATTAAAGCTTTTGTACCAGAGGAATTTTGGGATATCCATGTGGATCTCGATGCCGCAAAATCACCGTTAAGAATGTTGGTAACCAAGCAACAAAACTCAGCCTTTAAACCGATCAATAAACAGCAGGCAGATCAAGCGGTTAGTTTACTCAAAGAAGCAACTTATGAAGTTGCTAGTCGAGAGTCTAAACCGACCCAGAGTCGCCCATCGGCACCATTCATTACCTCGACGTTGCAGCAAGCTGCGAGCACCCGCCTTGGGTTCGGGGTGAAGAAAACCATGATGATGGCCCAACGCTTGTATGAAGCCGGTCACATCACGTATATGCGTACCGACTCTACTAACCTAAGTAAAGATGCCGTAGACGCGTGTCGGGGCTACATTGATAAAGAATTTGGTAGTCAGTATTTACCGGCCAATGCAAATCTGTATGGCAGTAAAGAAGGGGCACAAGAGGCGCACGAAGCCATACGTCCGTCGAACGTCAAAGTAAAATCCGAATCGTTGACAGAAATGGAGCGCGATGCACAACGTTTATATGAACTGATTTGGCGACAATTTGTGGCCTGTCAGATGGTCCCTGCCAAATATGATGCTAGTACCATTAAAGTCAAAGCCGCTGACTTTGAGTTAGTTGCCAAAGGCAGAGTGTTGAAATTCGATGGTTGGACTCGTGTCCAAACTCAAGTTAAGAAAAAAGGCGAAGACGAACTTACCTTGCCAGACGTTAAAGTAGGGCAAACGTTGAGCCTCAAAGCGCTTGACCCGAAACAACATTTTACTAAACCCGTGGCGCGATTTAACGAAGCGTCCTTAGTAAAAGAGCTCGAAAAACGAGGCATTGGACGACCTTCGACCTACGCCAGTATTATTTCTACCATTCAGGATCGCGGTTACTGCAAACTCGAAAACAAACGTTTCTACGCAGAAAAAATGGGTGAAATTGTTAACGACCGTTTAGTCGATAATTTTACCGATTTAATCAGTTTTGATTTTACCGCCAACATGGAACAGCAGCTGGATGATGTGGCCAACGGCAAGCGTCATTGGAAAGAAGTGCTGAATGAATTTTACGATGATTTTTATCAGCGTTTATTGAAAGCTGAACTGCCACCAGAAGAGGGTGGCATGCGCTTGAATCAAGCGATTGAGACGGAAATAAGCTGTCATTTATGTGACCGTCCCATGAATGTGCGGACCGCGTCTACCGGCGTTTTCTTAGGCTGTTCGGGCTACAATTTACCGCCTAAGGAGCGTTGCACAGGGACTAAAAACCTGACGCCAGGTGACGAAGTCATCAAGGTCGAGGATGAAGATGAATTAGAAACTGAAGTCCTAAGAGCAAAACGTCGTTGTGACGTCTGTGGTACTGCCATGGACAGTTATTTGGTTGATGAAACCCGCAAGCTTCATGTGTGTGGTAACACGCCGACGTGCCCAGGCACCTTTGTTGAAAAAGGGACATTTAAAATAAAAGGTTACGATGGGCCTCTCATCGAATGTGACAAATGCCAATCAGACATGGAATTAAAAAATGGCCGTTTCGGTAAATATTTTGGCTGTACCAATGAGGATTGTAAAAACACGCGCAAACTGCTGAAAAACGGTGAGCCTGCGCCACCCAAAGAAGATCCCGTCGATCTGCCAGAATTAGAGTGTGAAAAATCCGATGCTCACTTTATGTTAAGAGATGGCGCGTCAGGTATATTTCTGGCGGCGCATAACTTCCCGAAATCAAGGGAAACTCGAGCACCCATGGTGCATGAGCTGGCACGTTTCAGAGATCGCATTTCGCCTAAGTTTTATTACTTAGCCGATGCGCCAGCAAAGGATCCAGATGGTAACCCGACTATGGTTCGCTTTAGTCGCAAAACCAAGCAGCAATATGTCACCTCAGAAACCCCTGAAGGTAAAGCCAGTGGCTGGGCGGCATGGTATGAAAATGGAAAATGGGTGATTGACGACAAACGTAAGAAGGCAAAATAACCGCCTTATTGGTTACTTTCGCTCATTTCGTTCTTTAAACGGCAGTGTTACACTGCCGTTGTTATTTTTACCGTGCAATTTGCCCATTTCCGGACCAGGAGTTTCTGATGGCGCTCTCTTTACAAGAACAACTTCTTAAAGCTGGCTTAACTGACAACAAAAAGGTTAAGCAAGCAAAAAAAGAAAAACACAAACAAGTTAAACTGCAGCAAAAACAAAAAATCGTGAGTAAAAACGAAGCCAGTGTGGCAGCGGAACAAGCACGTAAAGAAAAACAGCAAAAAGATCGGGAGCTGAATAAACAAGCCAAACTCGTTGCCGAACAAAAGGCCGTTTTAGCGCAAATTAAACAGCTTATCGATATCAATAAGCAGCCCAAAGACAACGGCGATATTCCGTGTAATTTTACGCATAATAATGTCATCAAGCGCTTGTATGTAAATCAGACTACCCGCAATCGTATCAGCCAAGGAAAATTGGCGATCGTCAGTGCCGCTACCGGTTATGAAATCGTGCCCACGCCGGTAGCCGACAAAATTGCTTTGCGAGACCCATCCGTGGTGGTTTACCGTGCGGATATGGCAGAACAAAATCAAGCGAAAGCCACCAGTACTCCAGAAGAGGACGAGTGGTATGCAGACTACCAAATCCCAGATGATTTGGTTTGGTAATTACCCCATGGCTTTATTCTTGGTCATTTTTAGACTTTGCAGGACGAAGCGATGAAAATTTGGGTTGATGCAGACGCTTGTCCCATTGTCATTAAAGAAATACTGTTTAAAGCCGCGCAGCGTACTGGTGTGGAAATGACGCTCATTGCCAATCAACACATCCGCGTGCCTGCCGCGAAGAATATCACTTCAGTACAGGTTTCTGCCGGATTTGACGTAGCTGATGATGAGATAGTAAAACGCTGCCAAGCCAATGATTTGGTGATCACCAGTGATATACCGCTTGCGGCTGAGGCAATTGAAAAGGGTGCTTTTGCATTGAGTCCTCGAGGGGAAATGCTCGATAAAGAAAACGTCCGTGGCCGACTCAATATTCGAGATTTTATGGACACCATGCGAGCCAGTGGCGTGAACTCTGGTGGGCCGCCGCCGCTCAATCATAGCGATCGACAAAATTTTGCCAATCACTTAGATCGTTTTTTGACGCAACATCATCGTTAGTGCTCGCCAATCACTGTTTTATGTTGTTCAACAGCAATTGGCGAATGTGATTAGCCGCAACGTTTGAGTATCGCCAAGACGCGCCAGAGGCTATCTTGATGAATTGTGCGAACTCTGTGGCTTCTTAGGTTTCTTAGGGCGCCTAGGTTTGGCAGGGCGGGTGTCCAGCTTAGACTCAGGTACCGTTTCTGTTACTTCAAAGCCCGCTATGGTTTTACGCGGAATAACACTCTGAGTTAACTTTTCAATGTCTTTAAGCAGTTTAAACTCTTCGGAGCACACTAAAGAAACGGCATTTCCTTCTGCACCAGCTCTTGCTGTGCGTCCGATGCGATGCACATAGTCTTCTGCGACATGTGGCAAGTCATAATTGATCACATGAGGTAGCAAGTGGATGTCGAGACCTCGTGCGGCAATATCGGTAGCAACTAAAACTTGAATGCGGTTGGCCTTAAAATCACCCAGCGCTTTGGTTCTTGCGCCTTGGCTTTTGTTACCATGGATGGCTGCCGAATTAATGCCACGGGCCGTAAGTTGCTTAGCTAATCGATTCGCGCCGTGCTTGGTGCGGCTAAACACCAATACCTGATGCATATTCTGATCTTTGATAATATGGGTCAGCAGCGCAGACTTTTTACTTTTATCGACTGGATAAACCCACTGCTCAACTTTGTCTGCCGTGGTGTTGGCTGCAGCGACAGAGACTTCTACGGGATCATTGACTAAGCCTTTAGCTAATTGGCGTATTTGGTCGGAAAAGGTCGCTGAAAACAGTAAATTCTGACGCTGTGCAGGTAAAATTTTAAGAATACGTTTGATATCGTGAATGAAGCCCATATCGAGCATGCGATCGGCTTCATCCAAAACAAGAATTTCTAAATGGTCAAATTTCACGGCGTTTTGACTATACAAGTCTAATAAACGCCCTGGTGTCGCTACCAAAATGTCCACGCCTTTGCGAAGAGCCATCATCTGCGGATTGATACCCACACCACCAAAGACAACAGCATGTTTTAAATTAAGATGTTTACTGTACGCTTCGACGTTATCGGCAATTTGCGCTGCTAATTCGCGGGTAGGGGTGAGCACTAGCGCTTTGGCTTGGTTCGGCTTGGGTCGTTGACCGTGGCTTAGTTTCTCTAGGATGGGCAAAACAAACCCTGCTGTTTTGCCTGTGCCTGTTTGCGCCGCCGCCATGACGTCGCGTCCTTCTACAATGGCTGGAATTGCCTTTGCTTGGATTGGAGTTGGCTCTGTATAGCCTTTCTCGATTAGTGCGTTTACTATTTTTTGGCCTAGACCAAGGTGACTAAAGGGCATTTATGTGTCTCATTAATAATTAGAACGGTGATCAGTATTGATCTGTTGTAAGGCTCAATCCATTTCCTATAATGCAATTTTATCTGCATTGCTGAATGATATTGGCATTAAGAAAGCGCTGCTAAGTCTGCAGCGCCAAAGAATATGGTGTAATCCAGTAGCGTTTAAAGTACTGCGCTATAAAAGTGCCGCGTAAGTATACACGACACCTGCTTGATAGTCCGATTTTAAAGCACATCCACCAATGCAGTGGCTAACGCATCAACATTACTAAGACTAATACCAGCCACATTGACACGACTGGACTCAACAAAATAGACACTATGCTTATCTCTTACTAAGCGAACTTGCTCTGGCGTTATGCACAAATAAGAGAACATTCCTTTTTGTTCAGTGACAAAACTAAAGTCTTTGTTTGCGCCTTTCTCCGCCAATTTATCGACCAGTAGGTGTCTTAGCGAAAGCATACGTACACGCATGGCTTCAACTTCATCCATCCATTCTGTGCGAAGTGCATCATCGTTTAAAATGATGTCTACCAACGCACCACCGTAGGAAGGCGGCATTGAATAGATACCACGTGCAATCGATTGTATTTGGGATTGAATGCTCTTGCGTACAGCTGAGTTCTGAGTGACCATCACAGCCAATCCCACGCGCTCACGGTAAAGACCAAAGTTTTTCGAACAGGACGCTGCAATAATGACTTCCGGTAAATTGCTAGTTAACAATCTTAAACCGTAAGCATCTTTATCCAAACCATCGCCAAAGCCTTGGTAGGCAACATCGACAAATGGCAGGAATCCGCGCTCTTGGGCTAGTTCTAACACCACATGCCATTGTTCATTGGTCAAATCGGCCCCAGTTGGATTGTGACAACAGCCGTGCAGTAACACCACGTCACCTTTTTTGACCTGTTTTAGACAATCAGTCATAGCATCAAATTTTATCGACGCGGTGGCTTTATCAAAATAGGGGTAGGTTTCAATTTTTAATCCGGCGTTACCGATCAACGGAACGTGGTTGGCCCAGGTTGGGTCGCTCACCCACACTGTTAATTCACCATCACAGCGTTTTAATAATTCAGACAAAATACGCAGGGCACCGCATCCACCGGGTGCTTGAACAGCCGCTACACGGTCTTCTATCAGAGCAGGGTGGTTTTTACCTAACAATAACCCCAGCATGCCGTCTATATATCCTTGTACGCCTTGAGGCGCAATATAGGTCTTAGAGGTTTCCTGCTCAAGCAACACACGTTGTGCTTTGGCCACTGAGGTTAGAATGGGCGTGTTACCTTGTTCGTCTTTGTATACGCCGACACCCAGATCAATCTTATGTGGGTTTTGATCTTCACGAAAAGCTGCAGACAAGCCTAAAATAGGGTCCGCGGGGAGTAGGGGTAACACTTCTAACACAATAAATCCTCAATGTGGGCAAGCTAAACAAGGCGCTATTATGCCAGCAATCTGACAGAATTCGAGCAATAATTAGGGAATAACCGTGACCAATCAGGTGATTGTGAAGCTGTAGTCGCGCTGCTGGCAATTTACGCCATTAGAATCGAAGGTATGTTCGTGCCAATGGGCTACTTTATTGTTATCAATCAAAAGCAATGTTGAAGAACGGGTACCGTATTCTTGCGATTGAATAAAAATCGAGGAGAGCTTGCGTTCCCATTCGATCGACACGCCAGTTTGAGGCAATAGTTCATCATTTGATTGGGTTTGATCAAGCAAAATGGCAAATAGTTTGTCGGTATCTAGCGGACCACGTTGCTGACAATGGTTTTTAAGCTGGGCAACGCCTTGATTTACTTTAGGCCAAGGACTGTTTAAATCGGCATTGGATAAACCGAAAACGCCTTCAGTTAAGTGTTGGGTTTTATCTGTGTGGTTGTTATACACCCATAAATCATCCCAATCACCAAACAATAAATTATAGCCGTTGTAGCTTTTCTTGGTTTGTTGCAAAGTGCGTAAGTAGTCTTGTGCCGATATTTGTTTGGCTAAAAATTCACTGACCAGTTCGCCGCGAGAAATTGGATTATCAAGCAGCTTCTGTGGATCTCGGACATTGGTCAATGCCGACAATCGCCCATTTTTGTTTATGCCCATCCAAGTGCCCTTTGCTCGCAAATCTCTGCCGGCCAGGATGTCATTGTTATCATCCCAAAATTGCGACAAGGCCGTTGGCCGTTGATGAAACTCATCACGATTTGCCGCAATTATCAGCGGATAATCAGGGTGTTGTTTAACCGCAATAAACAAAATGCACATGGACTTAGGGGTCACTCTTTAGTCGCGCTTTACTTAGTTTTTCCACCATTTTATCCGTGCTATCTTGCACAAAAGTATGCGCCTCAACCGTGGGCACAACTCTAAAGGCTGGCGCCATCATAGTGCTGGTATATTTGGGATTAGGGCTGAAATCATTTGCTCCAAAGAGGATCGGAAACAAAACGTAGAGACTGACAAGCACAGTGCCTGTCGCCGCAATGCTATTGCGAGCTCGCCGAGACTGATGGAAGGCTAAGAACAAAGTAAACCAAAACAGCGCAAAAAACAGTAAGCTCTTATTGAGCAGCATAACGCCATTTACTGCGGAAATTGCATCTAAGTTGAACAGTAAAAATGCTTGGACATAATCCAACAATTCTATGCTGATCAGAAACAGCCAAAGTAGACTAAATTGGCTAATTATATGGCTGTCTTTTTTAGCTAACTTAGATAACAGGGCGAAAGCGAATGGCCAAATGCTGACGACGACAGCGTAACGCATAAAGGCTTCTACCAATACTGAGGCTTCGAATTGGCCAGGATTGTTGTTGAGATATTTAATACCAACTAAGCCAAAAAATACACTCAACAAGATAAAGCACACCCGACGATAACCAAGCCAGCTTAGGTTTTCTTCTAACTCGCTTAGTACTATGGTTGGTGGAACTTGCTGGCAGGGTTTGAAAATCCGCAGTCGTGTTCTACCTAAGGTGATCACGTCGTCATAGGACAAGGCACAATCAGCACTTTTCTTACCATTGATTTTGACGCCATTAAGTGATTCTAAATCACAAATGGCAATGTCATTATTGTCTTCGGTGATAGAAAAATTCGCGTGATGAGGACTCACATAGGGATCGTCAATTCGAATATCATTATCGTAGGCTCTACCGATAGAAACCTGTTCTTTGGGTATAAAATAATGTTGCAATACTTTGCCATCTTTTGACAGCATTTCGACGACTATTGCCATGATACTGTATCCATAAAGTGTTGAGTAAATCGTGCCATAGAAGCTTCGCTAACGCCTGATAGTGTGAAATGGCTGATCAAGCTTCCGTCGTTATAATCGTTAGTTGCGGCAATAAAGAGCACATCGTACAAATCATTGAAATCTTTGTAGGCCCTCGCGCAAAGCACACTTTTCATAGTCACATTGTGGTTATTGGACACCAAATCTTGTTGGCATTGATAATTGGTCACATCGTTTTTACCAGCTTGATTTCCTGGTCGTGTAAAGCCGATGCGATTAGACAGCAAATTATGAAATTGAAAACGATTTAATGACTCTGTGGTTAACCATTCAAACTCGACTTCGACTTCACCGGTTTGTAATTTGCCATTTAGGAAAATAACTTCACCGATGCGACAGCGATTGGACACCGACAAGTACTTTACATTTTTTTCACTGGCATTTGAGCCACCCCAGCAAGAGATGAAGTCAGAAATATTTTCCGGGACTTGGGCTTTTCCTAACCCTGTATATTGCCACTGAGTTGCCAGTAACTGATCCATCATCAGTTTTTGATTGCGATGTAACTGTTTTTCGATTTGCAGTTTGTATTGATCGCTGGTCAGCGTATCAACGGAGTTTACGAGCGCTTTTATCTTCGGCAATGGAATAAGAAAACCAATTTGGTTACCCGCCGTTGCTACATTCACCCCCACAACTTGCCCGCTTGCATTTACTGCAGGGCCGCCACTCATACCTGGATTGATTGAGCCGGTAAAATGTATCCGTTGATAAAAACTATTTTTCTTTAAACCATTATAGGTACCCGGTACCACTATCATCCCTAAATCATGCGGATTACCTAATGAAAATATATTAGAGCCTTGGTCTGGCAGCGTTTCTGCCAAATTGAAAAATAATCCATTGGGTTGTGCAGACTCCATTTTGAGTAACGATAAATCGTTAATTACATCAAAGTTAGTCAGCGATAAATTACCGACATTACCTTTGGCATCTAAATATTGGATCCGATATTTATCAGGGAAATAAACGTAATCGGAAATGACATGGTAATTAGAGATGATGTCACCCGTCGCACTGACTAAAAAACCAGACCCGATAGAGGATTTATTGCCAGACTCTTTGTCTATCATTTGGATTTGATACAACGCATGGCGGTAATGATTGAAAAGATCTTGCGCTGTTTGTTGTGAGTAAGCAGACGAACTAACAAATAGGCTGATTGAAAGTAAAATTCTAAACACAGGTATCCTAAATTTAAGACTCAATAAAACCAAAGGATGTTCAGTTGGCTCGACAAAGTCGCTATGATAAGAGAATATCGATCCAATTTACATTCTATTAGCTTACTTTGCATGTCTAAACCGATGAATACACCAAAAATATCCACCAACATACCACGACTGGGTAACGGATTTAGCCAGTGGCTTGGCGCGACTGTCATTAAATCACTCGGATGGCAATTTGATGGTGAATTCCCTGAACACCCCAAAATGGTCGTTGCGGTTGCCCCTCACACTTCTAATTGGGATTTTGTGATTGGTTTAGCGGTGGTTTTTGCGCTCAAATTAAAGATCTCATTTTTTGGCAAACACAGTATTTTTATTCCGCCTTTTCGTCAGCTACTCATTCGCTGGGGAGGGATCCCAATCGAACGTTCTCAGTCCCATGGTGTGGTGGCGCAGATGATTGGCGAGCTGAAACAAGCCAAACAAATGATCTTGTGCGTTGCACCCGAAGGTACACGCAGTCTTATTTATCCATGGAAAACTGGTTTCTTACACATCGCCCAGCAATCAAAAGTGCCGGTTTTCTTAATTGGGCTGGATTACAAACATAAAAAAATCAAACTGGGACCGGTGTTCCTTCCCACTGAGGATATCCACTTGGAAATGCAAAAAGTCTATGATTTTTATGCTAAAGTGGATGCAAAATATCCTTCCCAGGTAGCCTTTCCCGCGGAGAATTCGATTGAAGAATAAAGGTTTTACGACTCGTTTAGTGCATGCCGATAGAGTGTTGAATCATCCTCAAGATGGTGCAATACATTCCCCCACCAGTAATTCGGTGTTGTTTGAGTATCAAGACGTTAATGAGCTTGTGGACGTCTTCCAAGGTAAAAAACTAGGACATGTCTACTCCCGCTCCTCATCCTCGTCTAACACAGCATTACAGAACATGCTGGCTGACATGGAAGGGGGAATTGGAGCAGTGACGTTTTCAACCGGCATGGCGGCGATTTCGTCGACTTTATTTGCGCTGTTGAAACAAGGCGACCACATAGTGGTAAGCCAATATTTGTTTGGCAATACCCGCAGTTTTATAACGACCCTAGAAGATTTTGGTATTCAAGTTAGCTTTGTCGACGTTACCAACGTCAATGCAGTTGCCAATGAAATCACTTCTAAAACGCGGATCGTGTTTACCGAGACCATCGCGAATCCGGCGACTCAAGTCGCTGATTTGGCAGCCATTGGTAAATTATGTGCTGAGAAAAACGTGCTATTTATGGTGGACAACACCATGACCCCTAGCTACTTGTTTGACGCCAAAAAAGTCTATGCTTCTATGACGGTTAGTTCGTTAACCAAATACGTCGCTGGTCATGGCAGCGTGTTAGGGGGAGTACTGATTGATATGGGATTATATGATTGGAGTAAATATCCAAACATTTTCGAATTATATCAATCCGGCGATCCTGCCCAATGGGGATTAACCCAAGTACGTAAAAAAGGCCTGCGTGATATGGGCGCAACTTTGCCACCTGAGTCAGCACATCAGATATCACTGGGTTTGGAAACCTTGGCATTGAGAATGGATAGGTGCTGTGACAATGCACTTCGCCTCGCTACCTATTTGCATGGTCACGACAAAGTAGCCAAGGTGTATTATCCCGGATTATCTGAACATCCTCAGCATTACATTGCCCGTGAGTTATTCAAAGGCAATTACGGTGGGATCTTTAGTTTAGATTTAACTGACGATGTCGATGTTCATCAGTTTTTAAATCAGCTTAACACGGTGATCACGGCGACTCATTTAGGAGATACTCGTACTTTAGCATTACCTGTTGCATCGACCATATTCTACGAATGTGGCGCACAAGAGCGCGAACGCATGGAGATCGGGGATACGATGTTGCGTTTTTCAGTGGGTATTGAGGATATCGATGATTTAGTCTCTGATTTTGAACAAGCATTCAAATCCGTTTCTAGCTAAAACGCCGGTTTGTGGCATTGGTATAAAGTAGAAAAGTCCAACTTAAGTTGGACTTTTTTATTTAAATAAGGCATTTTTTCTGTTTTGAAGAAACGTCTTAGTTGTTTGATTTTTCTGGATTATAAGTGCGAGTTTGGACAATTGAACGACGGATTTATCATCGTATTAATTAAAAACTAAAATTTAACTTAAAGATTGAGGAACTTACACCGTGATTTAGTTGACTAACAAATAGTTGTTAAAATGCGAAGGCGTTTAGCCTAAGTATTCATTGTGTGTTCCAAGTGTAGTGTGTTTAGCCCCGCTTTTGCGGGGCTTTTTTATTGCTGTAGATTTGACGATTAAGGGCTTAGATCGCAAGTGCTTTTTCAATATCTTTGACAAAGTCTTTGTCGGTAGGCTTGGTTCTAGAGGAATAGGCATCTACCACGTTGCCATTTTTGTCGACTAAATATTTATAAAAATTCCACTTTGGGGTAGTCCCCGACTTTTTAGCCAGCATGCGATAAAGTGGGTCCGCATCGTCACCACGGACCGCAATCGCTTCAAACATGGGGAATTTTACGCCATAGGTTAATTCACAAAGCTCAGCAGTCTTGCCCTCATCTTTATCCTCTTGATTGAAATCGTGAGAGGGGAAGCCTAACACCACAAATCCTTGGTCTTTGTACTGGCTGTAAAGCGATTCAAGTCCTTCAAATTGCGGCGTAAAACCACAATAGCTGGCGGTATTAACAATCAACAAGGTTTTGCCCTTGTACTCGCTACACATATTAACCGTGTCTTGAGAGTTCAGTTTGCGTTTCATGAATTTCAACACATCAGGACATTCATTAGCCGAAGCAAATAAAGGCGTTAATAATAACGCGGTTAGCAATAACAGCTTTTTCATTTTATCTCCATAAAGGGGTAAGGGTGGAATCTAATCGTTACTAAGGATTTTAAGGCAATTAAGATCACTTGTTTACCTTCAAGTTTACATAAGTTTTAATATCGTCTGTCTCAAGCCTATAACATTCACATAAAAAACGTTTGGAATAATTATGCATAAAAGCGCTAAATTGCTTGTTGTTACCCTTTTGAGTGCCGGACTTACAGCCTGTTCAGGTACGCAAACCACAGTTAATGATCCCTTAGAGAACAGTCCGTCATCATCTTCACAATCTGGATTAGCCAATCAAACCATTAAACCCGCTAATTCATCTGCAGTCGGCACACAAAGTGAGTTGACACTTGAGCAAATCATGGCTGATCCGGATTGGATAGGCAGAGAGCCCGAATCTGCTTTTTGGGGCCTAGATGCAAATACCCTATATTATTCACAAAAGCGCGCCGGTACGATCGTTAAAGATTTGTTCTCGCTAAATTTAACGACGAACGAAGTTAATCAAGTACCCCTAGCGCAATTACATCAAGCGTCAATCAAGGATCGTGTTTTTGATCATCAAAAAAAATGGACCGCTTGGATATTTGAAAACAATGTGTTTGTACAAAACCTTAACACCCAGAAAACCAAACAATTAACCCGTGATCAAGATCGCGTTAGCAAATTACAGTTTTTACAGGATGGTCGTATAAGCTATCAAAAAAGTGATGCTATTTACGCAGTCGATATTGAATCGGGAATGACCGCCCAATTAGTGAGTTGGAAGTTTGCTGAGGCACCAACCGCTGTTGAAGCGCCCAAAGACTACATCGCTGAACAACAACTTGATTTGATCAAAGTGCTAAGGCAAAGACGCCAGCGTCAAACGGATCAGTTTGAGCAACAGCAACAGTTACAAGCTAGCAATGGCACGTTGGCAAATGAGTCGTTTTACTTACCGACTAAACATCGCACCGTAGAAGCCAGTTTATCTCCTAATGGGCGTTACGCTATTGTCGCAATAGAAGAAGAAAAACCGAGTCGCGATGAGGGGGACATTATGCCCAATTATGTGGTCGATAATGGCCGCATTAAAGCCGAATCGGTAAGAAGACGAGTTGCAGATGCCAAACCTGAAAGTCAATATTTGTGGTTACTTGATCTTGTAAATGGTAGCCAGAAACAGCTTTCATACACCAACTTACCACGATACAACGACGATGTACTAGCATCGGTCAAAAAAGAAAATGCACAAGCCAAAGGTGAAACCTATCAGCCTAATCGACTGCCACGTGATATCGGATTGTTAGTGGATTGGGGCTGGAGTCAAAGTGCCATTGCGTGGCATAACGATGGTGAGCAAGTGGCGATAATGCTTGAAGCTTGGGACAACAAAGATCGTTGGCTAACAACGGTTGACCTCAATAAAAAGACGTTAGTGACACAACACCGTTTACACGATGATGCGTGGGTTAACTATAACTTCAATAGTTTTGGGTGGCTTAACAATGAAACAACCTTATATTTTCTGTCTGAGCACTCTGGGTATTCTCATCTTTATTTAAAACCATTAAATGGGAGTGTGCGTGCGCTGACACAAGGTCGTTATGAAGTTGATAATCTCACCTTGACGGCGGATGATGCTTATATTTATTACCAAGCAAATCAAAAGCACCCTGGGATTTACGAGATTTATCGGGTGAACGTCAGTGATGGCAAGATTGATATGCTCACTGATCTCAATGGTAAAACCGACTATGTATTGAGTGATGATGCAACCCAGTTACTATTAACCCATTCAAAACTAACTCAACCACCTGAATTATATGTCAAAGCCGTTGGGTCTACTGAGTTAGCAAAACAAGTCACCTTTACCACCAGTGAGGCATTCAAAGCGATAAATTGGACAGCGCCTGAAATCGTGCCGATCAAGTCATCCCATGTGGATCAACCTATTTACTCACGGGTTTACTTACCTAAAAATCATGATCAAGGCGAGAAGCGCAGGGCAGTGGTGTTTAATCACGGAGCAGGGTATTTGCAAAACTCGCATCTAGGCTGGTCAGGCTATTTTCGTGAGTTTATGTTCCACAATATGTTGGTCCAGCAAGGTTACGTCGTGCTCGACATGGACTACCGTGCTTCTGCTGGTTATGGCCGAGATTGGCGTACCGCAATTTATCGTCATATGGGCAAGCCAGAAACTCAAGATCTCGTTGATGGCGTTGATTGGTTAGTTGAAAACGTCAATGTGGACAGACAGCGCATAGGTACCTATGGTGGCTCTTATGGTGGCTTTATGACATTTATGGCGCTGTTTACCGAGCCAGACCTATTCCAAGCCGGTGCGGCTTTGCGTCCTGTCTCAGACTGGGCTCATTACAATCACGGCTATACCTCAAATATTTTAAATATCCCTGATGTGGATCCCATTGCGTATGAAAGAAGCTCACCGATCTACTTCGCAGAAGGTCTGACGAAGCCATTACTGATTAATGCGCCTATGGTCGACAATAATGTGTTCTTCGTCGACGTGGTGAGATTAGTCCAGCGTTTGATTGAGTTGGAAAAAGAGAATTTCGAAACCGCCATATATCCCGTTGAAGCCCACGGTTTCATCGAGCCTAGCTCGTGGTTAGACGAATATAGACGTATCTATAAATTATTTGAGCAAAACCTATAATGTGATCGCCCCGGCTTTAGCTGGGGCGTTTTTTTAGCGTCAGTAAATATTCGCCGAACACCCAAAAAAAACCGCCGATGGCGCCATATAAATGCGCATCAACCGCGACATTAGCGGCAATTAATTCGGCAACCACCTCACTTTGTCCAGAAAATTGCTCATAGCCTATTTTTAGCCATATCCCTGCGAGTAACAGCCAAGAGGAACGTATGCCATTTTGGATGTCTTTATAGCAACCGAGCATAAATAATCCGTGCAGAATACCGGAAAACCCGCCATACCAAGCAAGGGATTCATCGGTGATGTAAAGGCCGATAGTGACAACAAATCCAATAAACAAGCAAGCCAAGAGATATTGCAAGGTTGAGAAGTATTGACCATGTACCGCCCACAACAATATGACGCCAGCCATATTTAAACACAGATGGATAAAGTTAGTGTGCACCAAGTTAGCGGTTATAAATTGCCAATAGTATCCATTGGCAATAGCGCTGCGCTGCATAGCCAGATAATCAGCTGAAAAGGGCTCCAACCACCAAACAAAAAGGCACAAGGCCACAATGATACTGGGGCCCATAAGATGTTTTACTGAGATCGGAAAGCGGTAAAAGATGATGCTTACTTGGTAAATATACGAATGAACAATACA
Source organism: Aliiglaciecola litoralis (assembly GCF_039523355.1). Taxonomy (NCBI): domain Bacteria; kingdom Pseudomonadati; phylum Pseudomonadota; class Gammaproteobacteria; order Alteromonadales; family Alteromonadaceae; genus Aliiglaciecola; species Aliiglaciecola litoralis. The sequence continues at coordinate 25,540 of NZ_BAAAFD010000001.1, forward strand.
GTACCTAATCCGATTTTTCGTTACAAGCAAATCCCTCAATCCTTTTATTTATAATTAAACGTCAAATAGGCTTGCAACAACCATCACTGCTGGTTATCGTGTTTTCCTTTTTATTTAACCATTGGGAGTTGCTGTGCATCCGCGAGTCATCCTGTTTTTCGCCATCATGTTGTTGATTTCATTCCACTGCGCTAGCAATACCACTCAATTAGAAGACAGAGAGCCAGAAGCAGCCACAGGTTACGACCAAAAAAAGGCACATATCGCTGAACAGTTTATGGTTGTTGCCGCTAATCCTTATGCATCTTGGGCGGGTAAAAATATACTGAAAAATGGCGGTTCAGCAATTGATGCTGCGGTCGCTATACAAGCTATGTTGACCCTAGTTGAACCGCAATCCTCTGGATTAGGTGGTGGCGGATTTATATTGTATTGGGACAATAAAGCAAAAAAACTACACTCTTACGACGGCAGAGAAACCGCTCCCGCTGCGGTTGATGGCGACTTGTTTATGAAAGACGGTAAGCCGATTAAATGGCGTGATGCGGTGGTTGGAGGACGCTCTGTTGGTGTGCCTGGTGCGTTAAAAGCGTTAGAAATGGTGCATAAAGACTTTGGCAAACTGCCTTGGAACTCACTGTTTAACGACAGTATAGAGACCGCCACTAAAGGCTTTACGGTATCGGCTCGATTAGAGCGATTATTATCGTTGCGATATAACAAAGGCTTATTAGATTTCTTGACTCCCAGAACATATTTTTATCCCAATGGCATCGAGCTAAAAGAAAATACGATTAGAACAAATAGAAAGTTAGCATTGGCGTTAACGGCGATTGCGCAGCAAGGTGCAGATTATTTTTATAAAGGTGAGTTGGCTGAGCGGATTGCCAAAACAGTGCAACTTTCAACTTTGAATCCAGGTGTGTTAACCAAGCAAGATCTTCTTAACTATCAAGCAAAAGAGCGTGCTCCGGTTTGCGGACCATATCGTGGTTTTAAAATATGCGGAATGGCCCCGCCAAGTTCTGGTGGAATCAACGTTCTGCAAATTTTAAAAATGCTTGAACGCTTTGATTTAGGGCAGTACGGCCCCAATTCTGTCGAAGCGATGCATCTTTTTACCCAAGCTTCTAAGCTGGCATATGCAGATCGAAGCCGGTATATCGCCGACAGTGATTTTAGCCAATTACCCTTTGCGGCACTTATCAATAAATCCTATTTAACTGCGCGTTCTGCTTTGATTAAATTAGATAAAGACATGCCTAAAGCCTTGCCAGGTAATCCGTATTTAACCGACGAATTAGGGGTTGATACGGCATTTGAATTACCTAATACCAGTCATTTTTCGATCGTTGATAAAGAGGGTAATGCATTGGCGATGACCACCAGTATCGAATTTATGTTTGGTTCTGGATTGATGACCGATGGATTTTTATTGAATAATCAACTCACTGACTTTTCATTAAATCCTAGCCCTAACAATAAATTAGCACTAAATCGGGTTGAGCCAAACAAGCGTCCACGCAGTGCCATGAGCCCAACCATGGTGTTTGATAAGAATAATAATTTGGTGCTGATAATAGGTTCACCAGGCGGCAGTCGCATTGTCAGTTACGTTGCTCAGACAATCATCGCAGTCATTGACTGGAAACTCGATATACAGCAAGCGATAAACCTACCTAAAGTGACCAATCGTAACGACTATACGGCACTTGAGAAAGGCACTATTGCGCAAAATTGGGTTCAACGTCTTACGGATATGGGGCACACGGTTAAAGTAATCGATTTAAATAGTGGCTTGCATGGTATCCAACTTGAAGACGGTAAGCTCATTGGTGGGGCTGATCCTCGCCGAGAAGGCGTGGCTGTTGGTGATTAATACTTGAGTTTAATCAATCAATACGTGCGTTTCTAACCCTTGATGGAAGCGAAATGCGTCTTCAATATCACGCTCGATCGTTTTGCTAGTTGAAAGTGGAGGGAGCGCATTGCGTTCAAAAAAGGCCGCATCACAAGTCTCCAATCCACCTTTAGGTACGCAGTTATCAGGCGCTTGGCATAAAAAGATTGCGTGGTAGAACTCTCTTACGTCTGGATCATAATCTCCTGCCGCTTTGTAGCGTAAGGCAATTAATTGACAATTGGTCACCTCGACATGGGCTTCTTCTTGTATTTCTTTTTTGACGTTTTCCACTGCACTGTAACCTACATCAGCATAGCCGCCAGGCAATGCCCATTTGTTATCTGACTTTTCTTGAACCAGTAATATTTGGTCGTTTTGAAATACGGCACCGCGAACCGCTATTTGCGGCGTAACATAATGTTGCTGTTCGGGGATGATGAGTTGGTCTATTTGATTGATAGGTACCTTAGCTAAATCGGCAAGCATTTGTCGACTAATCGCCGCTATTTCTTCATAGCGCTCTTTATCAAATGCCTCAGGGCTAAACGCTAACCCTGAGCCAGCTAATGCGTGTAACCGTTTTAGTTGAGATAACCAGCTGTTTTGCATTGTTATAGGTATTTATCAGGACGTATTTTGTCAACTAGCCACTTCCCATCTTCACGGATCATTTCTACGATGCGAATGTCTTCTATTTTGTCATCATGTAAGGTACCGGTAAAAAACAGGGTAACCACCGATGTTTTGGCAAATTCGTTACGGCCTATCGCGTTGCCCGTGTCAGGTTGAATTTGAACTTCATCGTAGGGCAGGTCAAACACGTGACGCTGCACGTTGCGGTTTGTACGGTAGTGTTTGAGAAGTTTTGCCATACGCGGCGTGCTCATGGCAATTGCTTTGTTTAGGTTTTTGTCATTATAAACATGTTCAAAGAACGCGACAGCGGCATAATCAGGCGTGTTAGTGTCCATCATGCCATATTTGCCAGCGCCTTTTTTGCTTTCACCATCGCATGCTTGGATGAGTAGTGAAAATAGCAATAATGAAAATAACTTTAATGGGGTATGGTGGTTCATAAAATAGCCAATTTGAAACGAAATACTTAATTAGTCTGCGTTTTCTAGGCTGAAAAGTAAAGAGAAGGCAACGACCTTCTCTTTACAAAATAAGCTGCTTTGGACTTATTGAACTTCTTCTAGATCGGTAAATTCGCCAGCAAACATTGCACTGCTTAAATAACGCTCTGTCGAACTAGGGAATATCACTACCACTACTTTGTCAGCATTTTCGGGTTTCTCTGCAATACGCTTTGCTGCAACTGCCGCTGCGCCAGTAGATATCCCAGCTAAAATACCCTCTTCTTTGAGCAATCGGTGGCACATTTCCATGCACTCTTCGTTACTGACTTGTTCAACCTGATCTACTAAATCCAAATCAAGATTACCAGGGATAAATCCTGCACCAATGCCTTGAATTTTGTGCGGTCCAGGAGTGAGTTCTTGACCCGCTTTAGCTTGGGTAATTACGGGTGAATCTGTAGGCTCTACCGCTACGGTTAAGACATCTTTACCTTTGGTTTTCTTAAGATAACGACTCACACCAGAGATGGTACCGCCTGTGCCCACACCGGCAACAAAGATATCGACTTTGCCTTCAGTGTCATTCCAAATCTCTGGGCCTGTGGTTTTTTCGTGAATTTCTGGGTTCGCTGGGTTATCAAACTGTTGCAACAACACATATTTACTTGGATCAGAAGCTACAATTTCTTGCGCTTTAGCGACTGCACCTTTCATGCCTTTAGCCGCTTCAGTTAGTACTAAATTAGCCCCCAATGCCTTCAATAACTTACGTCTTTCTAGGCTCATGCTGGCGGGCATTGTTAAGGTCAATTTGTAACCGCGTGACGCCGCCACAAAAGCTAAGGCGATGCCGGTGTTACCGCTAGTCGGCTCGACTAATTCTTTATCTTGGGTCAGCACACCGCGTTTTTCGGCATCCCAAATCATATTGGCGCCGATGCGGCATTTAACACTAAAGCTTGGATTACGAGCTTCCATTTTGGCGTAAACATTTCCACTGGAAACCACTCGGTTTAGTTTAACTAAAGGTGTGTTGCCAATGGCTAGAGAATTGTCGTCATACACTTTCATAGGATGTCCTTGGATAGGTTCAGGTATCTTTGCGTGATAACCTTTAATGTATATTTGTTATTTGAATAAGCAAGCTTAGCCGTTTATGTTAATTTAAACATGCAATTGCTTATAAAAAATTGATTTGAACTAGTCGTCAATTTGTTTTATTCACTACGTAATGATTGAGGCGAAGCGCCATTTTTCAAAGTGCATTTAGCTATATCATATTTATATCTTTACAGTTTATACCAATTTGGAGCGATAAATGTCATTTAAGGGTACCGGAAACTATATTGCCAGCGATGAATTACAATTAGCGGTTAACGCCGCAATTACCTTGCAGCGCCCACTGTTGATCAAAGGCGAACCCGGCACAGGCAAAACCATGTTAGCTGAGGAGCTGGCCAGAAGTTTGGATACCGAACTTATTCAATGGCACATAAAGTCTACAACCAAAGCGCAACAAGGTTTGTATGAGTACGATGCCGTATCGCGACTACGAGATTCACAATTAGGTGATGAGCGGGTAAAAGACATTGGCAACTACATTGTCAAAGGAAAGTTATGGCAAGCGTTTGAAGCGGAAAAAGCGCCTGTTTTATTAATTGACGAAATCGATAAGGCGGATATTGAGTTTCCTAATGATTTGTTGCTTGAGCTAGATAAAATGGAATTTTTTGTCTATGAGACAAAAACCACGGTCAAAGCCCGAATTCGACCTATTGTGATCATCACCTCAAACAATGAAAAGGAATTACCGGATGCCTTCTTACGTCGATGTTTTTTCCACTACATTCAATTTCCTGACCAACAACAAATGCGTGAAATCGTCGACGTTCACTTCCCTCATTTGAAAAAAGATTTGCTAGCACAAGCATTAGAAACCTTCTTCGAATTACGCGAAGTGCCAGGGTTGAAGAAAAAGCCTTCCACATCGGAGTTGATCGATTGGCTTAAACTATTAGTGGCAGAGGATATCTCCCCCGAAGCATTGCAAAATAAAGACGGTAAAAGTGCCATACCGCCACTGTACGGTGCCTTGTTAAAGAACGAACAAGACATTCACTTATTTGAAAAACTGGTATTTATGGCACGTCGCTAATGTTGGTCGATTTCTTTTTTAAAGTTCGCGAATATCAAGTTCCTGCTTCGCTTAGAGAATTGTTGGACTTGCTAAAGGCGATGGAGCAAGGCGTGATCTTTGCCGACACCGAAGGTTTTTACTACCTAGCGCGTCTGTGTTTAGTCAAAGACGAAAGTCATTACGATAAATTTGACCGTGCCTTCGCTGACTACTTCGAGGGCGTTCAATCAATCGATTTGTTAGGCAAAGACATTCCAGATGAGTGGCTTAAAAAACAACTTGAGCGTCACTTTAGTGAGGAAGAAAAAGCTCAGATTGAAGCCATGGGCGGACTTGATAAATTAATGGAGACCTTGAAAAAACGGTTAGCTGAGCAGGAAAAACGTCATCAAGGTGGTAACAAATGGATTGGTACGGGCGGCACGTCGCCTTTTGGTGCTCATGGTTTTAATCCCGAAGGTATTCGCATTGGTCAAGACGGTAACGGCCAGATGAGCGCCGTAAAAGTATGGGATAAACGCCAATTTAAAAACCTTGCCACTGATGTGGAACTAGGTACTCGAAATATCAAAATAGCGCTGCGTAAATTACGTCAATTTGCCCGTACCGGAGCAAGTGAAGAACTTGATTTGCCCTCGACTATTAGCAAAACCGCTAAAAATGCCGGTTGGCTGGATATTCAGATGGTACCCGAGCGACACAATGCCATCAAAGTGCTGATGTTTTTCGATGTCGGTGGTTCGATGGACGCACATATTCAAGCCTGTGAAGAGTTGTTCTCGGCAGTGCATACCGAATTTAAACATTTGGAGTACTTTTATTTCCATAACTGCGTGTATGAAGGCGTATGGAAAGACAACCAAAGACGCAGCAAAGAGCTAATTTCAATATTTGATATTGTGCATAAATATGGCAGCGATTATAAGCTGATCTTCGTTGGCGATGCCACTATGGGTCCTTATGAAATAACTTACCCAGGCGGCAGTGTAGAGCATTGGAATGAAGAGCCCGGCGCTGTCTGGATGAAACGATTAACCGATCATTTTCCCCATGCAATTTGGCTGAACCCGCAATTAGAGCGATATTGGAATTACTATGCGTCGGTGCAAATTATCAAAGAATTGATGGAGGGTAAAATGTATCCGTTGACCATCGAGGGTTTGAGCGATGGAATTAAAGCACTGATTAAGAAATAATGATGCTAACTAGGTGTACTTCAAGCCCTAGCTCGACTTCAATCGTCTGGCAAAAAAAAGGTTAAAAAGATGAAACGCAGGTTCCCAATTTTGAGCCTTAGCAGAGAAATTTATTTAATGATGGTTGATTGTTATGGCAAATGATATTTCTCACACACTGGCCATTTGGCATCCAATGCGAGACCAGCATCAATGGGTGCTAGCAACTATCTATCAAACGGACGGTTCTTCATATCGTAAGATTGGCGCGCATATGATGATCAATGATTTAGGCCAGTATTATGGCATGCTCAGTGGCGGGTGTTTGGAGTCTGACATCATGCAACAAGCACGCCGATGTTGGGAGTCACAATGCAATCGGCTAATTGAATATGATATGCGAGAAGAAGAAGATTTGGCATGGCAGCTAGGTATTGGTTGCGGCGGAATGGTCAGAATTATCTTGCAGCCTGTCAATAAAGAAAATGACTATTTATTGCTAGATAAAGTGCATCAGTGTTTGCTTGCCCGTAAGTCGTGCCAATACCAACAAGCTATCCATGAAAACACACCGCAAAACGCCCTTAGTCACAGTGATCATTTATCCAAAGAGCCACCCAAACTGGTCCACTCTGGAGCCTCGGTCGAGTTAATTCAAACGCTATGCCCTCCGTATCATTTAACCGTAGTTGGCGGCGGCGTGGATGCTCGTCCGGTTATACGGATTGCAACTGAATTGGGTTGGTCAATCACCTTGGTTGATCCCCGAGCAAGCTACGCACGCAAAGAACACTTCCCAGAATCAGTGGATATTGTCAAACAATCCCCCCTGGATATTATCAATCAGCTACAAGGGCAGTTTTTACAAACCACAGACGCTGTTGTCATTATGAGCCATAACCTAGAGCTAGATGCTAAAGGGCTCACTATGGCTGCCTATAGCCACGCTAAGTTTGTTGGGATACTTGGACCAGAACATCGCACCAAGCGGGTGTTGGAACGCACACAATATACGCTCACCGATTATCCCAAAGTATTGTCAAACCCTGTCGGTCTAAGGCTGGGCGGTGAGTTGCCAGAATCTATCGCACTGTCCATTGTCGCGGAAGTTCACGCTTATTTAGAACATGCTGATGGCCAATCAATTAGCCATGTTTTGGAACAATCGTGTTAGCGGGTATGGTGCTAGCCGCAGGAGCCTCTAGCCGGTTCGGCGCAATTAAACAATTACAATCTATTGATTCACAGACGATGCTCAATATCGCAATTGAAAAGCTTGCCAACATTACAGATAACAAAATGGTAGTTGTGTTGGGCGCGAATCATGAAATCATAAAAGCCAGTATACCAAATCAGATGGCGTACACAGTCGCAGAAGATTGGCAAATGGGTATGGCGGCCAGTATTAAACAAGGTCTACAGCATTTAATTGATCACTACGGCGATAAGATGTCACATTTATTGATTTTGCTAGCAGATCAAGTGGCGATAGACTTAAATAGTCTACAATTACTTATTCGCGCTCAACTGCAATATCCGCAGCAGATCACCGCGGCTAAATACAATGGAATTTTAGGTGCACCAGCGATTTTTCCTAAAGCGTTTTTTGCTAATTTAGCGACGCTATCTGGTCAACAAGGCGCTAAATCAATAATTAACCAGTTTATACAGCAGGTGAACGCAGTAGAGCTTCCGCTTGCAAAAATAGATATAGATACTGTGCAAGATTTACGTGAATGGCAAACCGGTGCAAACACTCAACACTCAGAGGATTAGTTATGATTCGATTCACTATCAACGGCAAAGAAAGGCAAGTGGATGTTGATCCCAATACGCCATTGCTGTGGGTTTTAAGGGACGTACTTGCGTTAACCGGCACAAAATACGGTTGTGGTATTGCACAATGTGGCGCCTGCACAGTGCATATTGATGATAGCCCAGTAAGATCGTGTGTAATGCCCGTATCTGCAGTGCAAGGCAAGCAGGTTAAGACCATTGAAGGCCTGTCTAAAGATGCCGATCATCCTATCCAGCAAGCTTGGAAAGAGCATAACGTGCCACAATGCGGATATTGTCAATCGGGCCAAATAATGAGTGCGGTGGCATTGTTAGAGCAAAACGCCAACCCTAGTGATGATGAAATAGACAACCATATGCAGGGCAATATTTGTCGTTGTGGAACATATCCTCGCATTAAAGCCGCGATAAAATCGGCAGCAAGCCAACTTAGCTTGGCTAAAAACGTAGGGGATGAGGCATGAGTCAATTAATTGAAAACGTCAGTCGCCGGCATTTTTTAAAAGTATCCAGTATTGGTACTGGCAGCTTAGTCCTCAGCAGTTTGTTACCTTCAATTACGCCTGTCTGGGCGCAGCATCCGGAAAAGTCTAACGAGCTTAATTTGTTTGTCAGCATAAACTCGGACAATACTGTGAATATTATCTGTCACCGCAGCGAAATGGGGCAGGGTATACGCACCAGCATTCCTCAGGTCGTCGCTGAAGAATTGTGTGCAGATTGGCAGTTGGTATCGGTTATTCAAGGGTTGGCAAATGAAGCTTATGGTAGTCAAAATACCGATGGCTCTCGCTCGATACGACGATTCTACACAACGTTGCGCCAAATGGGCGCGGCAGCCAGAAGCATGCTCGAACAAGCTGCTGCTGAAATGTGGAAAGTAGATGTGACCGAGGTGTACGCCAAAGACAGTTATATCCACCATAAATTATCGAGTAAAAAGGTCAGTTTTGGTTACATCGCTGACAAAGCGGCAAAACTCACGCCGCCTGATACAGAAAAACTCACGTTTAAATCTAAAAAACAGTTTCGCTTGATAGGCAAGCCCGTCGATGGCATAGATTTACCGGAACTGGTATCAGGTAAAGCCGTGTTTGGCCAAGACGTGATCTTGGATAATATGTTGTTTGCCAGTATCGAGCGCTCGCCTGTGGTAGGCGCAAAAGTTATGTCATTTAACGCTGATGCTGCGAAAGCGGTAAACGGGGTAGTGGATACTTTTCAGATGCCAGAACAACCATCGCCGGTGGTTTTTCATCCACTTAATGGCGTGGCTGTATTGGCCAGCAATACCTGGGCGGCACTACAAGGTCGCAAAGCATTAGCTATTGAATGGCAGCTAGGGGACAACCAAAAGCATAACTCGGCAGATTATTTAACAGATTTGAAACAAAAAATTGTTACTAAGGGCAAAGCGTTTAGAGAAGCCGGAGATGCTTATGCTGGTTTAGATGCAGCGCAGCAAACCCATCAAGCTACCTACACCATGCCGTATTTAGTGCATGCGCCTATGGAGCCACCTGCAGCAACAGCGGTGTTCAAGGACGGAAGCTGCGAGATTTGGGCCTGTACTCAGACGCCACAAAGTACCCAAGCCAATGTTGCTGGTGCACTTGGCATCGATAAATCTAAAGTCAAAGTGCATGTCACCTTTTTAGGTGGCGGCTTTGGGCGCAAGTCTAAACCTGACTTTTCTGTGGAGGCGGCTTTATTAGCTCGCCACGCTGGACGGCCAGTTAAAGTGGTTTGGAGCCGTGAAGATGATATTCAGCATGGTTACTATCATGCGATAAGCGCACAACATTTTAGCGCGGGTTTGGATTCAGCTAATAAGGTAACTAGCTGGGTTCAGCGCACCGCCTTTCCTAGTATCAGCTGGACCTTTGATCCAAGCGTCGATGAGCCGCAAGCAGGGGAGTTATCGTTAGGTTTTGGAGATGTCCCATTTGCTGTTGATAACTTATCTTGTGAGACACACAAAGCAACAGGGCATATTCGTATTGGCTGGATACGCTCGGTAAGTAATATTCACCATGCGTTCGCACAAGGCTCTTTTGTTGATGAGTTGGCTGAAAAAGCCGGCATATCCACTTACAAAATGTGGCATCAATTGTTGGGCGAAAACAGAAAGGTCGATCCTAAAGCGCAGGGGTTCGATTATCAGAACTACGGCGAATCCATGGATACCTTCCCGATCGATGTGAGTCGCTTAAAACGGGTGCTAGATGATGTCGTGTCTAAATCTGGCGCAGATAAACCCACCGCTAATCATGAAGGCTGGGGATTGAGTGTGCAGCGCAGTTTTGTCAGTTACGTTGCGGTCGCGACCAAAGTTAAAGTAGTGGATGGCAAAGTAAAAGTATTGGAAATGCATTCGACGATTGATGCGGGGACTATTGTTAATCCAGATAGGGTTCGTGCTCAGCAAGAAGGATCAATGATATTCGGACTTTCAATTGCCTTAATGGGGGAGATCTCGGTCAAATCAGGTGTTGTTGAACAATCTAATTACCATGATTATCCAGTGTTACGGATCAATCAGTGTCCGAAGATTGAATCTTACATCATTGAGTCCGACGCACCTCCTGGTGGTGTTGGTGAACCGGGTACTCCGCCAGTCGCGGCAAGTTTGGCTAATGCGATTTTCCACGCCAGTGGCAAACGTATCCGTGACCTACCCGTTAGTAAACATATGTCGGTGTAATGTATATCTGGCCTGTTGATCACAACAGGCCAGCGTTGCGTTGTTGAATGAATTCATTTTCAACTTGACCTTTAATAATTATGAAGACACCCACATAGTAGTTATGAAGACACCCACATTAATTATTAATTATGAAGACACCCACATTAATTATGAAGACACCTACATAGTGTTTAAATGAAAACATCCTCTTTGAAAAATAGCATTTTACTCACTAGCTTGTTTATTGGCATTCTTTGGTGCATTAAATCCTTTGAGCTTTTATTCAACCAAAGTCTCACTGAGTTCGGTGTTTATCCGCTTAGATTAGATGGATTGATCGGCATTATTACAGCACCTTTGATACATGGTTCAGTTGAGCACTTATTCAACAATACCTTGCCGATGTTGTTGTTAGGCTCCTTTATTCTTTATGGTTATCCTAAAAGTCGCTGGCGGGTGATTGCACTTGTGTGGTTTTTATCTGGCATTGGCGTGTGGCTGTTCGCCAGAGAAGCCAACCACATTGGTGCTAGTGGTTTAACTCACGGATTATTTTTTTACTTGTTTGTGGTCAGTCTTTTTCGACGCGATAAAAGCTCTATTGCAATCATGATGGCGGCTTTTTTTATGTACGGAGGTATGACCATGACCATTTTCCCGCGTGAAGAAGGGATCTCTTTTGAGTATCATCTGTTTGGCGGATTAGCGGGTGTGTTTTCGGCCTTACTGTGGCACAAATTAGATCCCAAACCGATAGTTAAACGTTACGAATGGGAAGGACAGGCTGTGGATGATCCCAACATTGGTGAGGAGTGGCATCAGGATATGCAAACAGATGATGAATATCCGGAAGGTAAACCGATAGAAATGAAACGTGATCTATAACCAAACAACCAAAAAGGACACCCATCTTAAATCCAGGATATTAACCAATGAGGACACCCATGATAACAAAACTAAAAAGGACACCCACAGTTTTAAAGGGACACCCAAGATAAATCCAAAATATTTAAAGAACTATCAATAAGGACAGTCATGACAGATTCATTTACCGTGCTTTTGCGAGTTAGATATGCAGAGTGTGATGCTCAGCAAGTTGTGTTTAACTCAAGATACGCTGAATACGCTGATTTAGCGGCAACCGAGTATATGCGTGCGCTGGTCGGAGGCTATCAAGCGCTTATTAACCAAGGATACGATAATCAACTGGTTAACATGAATTTAAGTTGGCAAAGTCCGGCTCGGTTCGACGATATATTGGCAATGCAGGTGTGGGTGTCTAAAGTGGGTAAATCGTCGTTCACCATGAATATCAAAATCCAAGAACATGAAAGCAACAGAGCAATATGCGATATTGAAATTGTTTATGTAATGGTAGATGCCACTGATTTTCAAAAACGACAAGTTCCTAATGACTTTCGGCAAAAGCTGTTGGCGGGGCCAACCACTGCGGTAGTTGATTTGGCGGCTGTCGGTAATTGATAAATATTTAAAAATAGTCTGGTGTATATGAGAAATTTAACGTGCTAGTAAATATCGCTAGCTCAGATGTCCTCATGTACCACAGATTTAGTTCAAATATTGGTGCTAGGTCGTTACGAAGTAGTCAATTATCTGTATTTAGGAAGGGAATTATCAATTAGATCAACCAGAGTATACTTTTAGGTTTGCGGCTAACGTCTAGATTCCTGCAAGGCTGGAAGTCTTTCTCGTAATTTTTCCTCTATCATTGGTAATAATGCTGCATGTTTTTTATTTATAGCATGATGGACAGGTGCAGATTTAATTGTCACTAATTGGTAATTTTGTTCCATTTCCCGATGCATTAGCTCATCCACCACATAGAGTGCATAGAGATGCCGTTTTGCTTTTATCAATTTTGGGAATTTTTCTATTCTATCTAACACAATAGGGTGTGCTCGTAATTCGTTGGCGTCAAACAAATTCAACACCCCATCATTTATTAAAATATTTACATTTTCGTCGTCCAACATTTCGCGGTTACAATGGGTTTCTTTTAAACAAATCAAGCTCAATTCACCGTCTTGTAACGCTGGGGTTACGACTAATAAATTAGGATATTTCACTATAGTTGCTTTGAGTCTAACGACGTCGGCGTCTACTTTACCTTCGTTCAACAACATAAGGCCTCTACTCGGAGGTACCGGCAATAGTCGTACTCTAAATCCGAGGTCAGTATAAATGCCCTCGATGAGTTCAACATACTCTCTAACGTCAGGGTAATTTATATATGAAATACGAAATTGGGGTTTGATGCTAGATTCTTGGGGGCCAGTTTGGCTAAGCACATTAAAGCTGACTAATACTAAAATAGTAAAAAACAGTAACCATTTTGTCATAGTGCTTTTATCCTTAAAGACCTAGTTTATTTTATCTTAGTAGAATTTAATTCAAATAGCTTATGTAATCGTAAAAGCACAAGAATTAAAAAAGGTGTGTAATAGCAGATTTAACACTAGTTTTACTGAGACACCCACTTCAAAAATAGCAAAACTCTAGTCCAGTTTTACTGAGACACCCACATTAAGAATGGTTAAACAGCCATTTTGTTCTATGCTTTAGGGTAATCAAACAACCAAGGATGGTCTGTTATGCCCCAACCACGCAAAAACCAAATCAGTTTAATTGATACTCCTTACTACCACTGTGTTTCACGCTGTGTTCGTCGCTCGTTTTTGTGTGGTGAAGATTCTTTCACGGGACAAAGCTTTGAACATCGCCGGGCGTGGGTAGAGAAACGTTTGTTATTTTTAGCGTCAGTGTTCGCCATTGATATTTGTGCGTATGCGGTGATGAGTAATCATACCCATGTGGTGTTGTGTGTGGATAAAGAAACCGCGGATAGCTGGTCGATGACTGAGGTGATTAGGCGTTGGCATCTGTTGTATCAAGGCACCTTGTTGAGTCAACAATATCATAAAGGCGAGCCGCTCAGTGATGCTGAGCTTGTGAGTCTGGAGCAAACGGTCACTATTTACCGTCAACGCTTATACGACATCAGTTGGCTGATGCGCAATCTGAACGAGCACATCGCCCGTGAGGCGAACAAAGAAGATGACTGTACGGGGCGATTTTGGGAAGGACGTTTTAAATCCCAAGCTTTGTTAGATGAAAGTGCGCTAGTAGCCTGTATGGCCTATGTGGATTTAAACCCCATTCGAGCCAACATAGACTGCACTCCTGAAACCTCAAGACACACCAGTATTCAAAGACGTATCCATGCGCTTATCAAGGGTGAACAGCCCCGCACATTAATGCGGTTTGTGGGCAATCACAAAAAAGACATGCCTAAAGGTATCGCGTATAGCCTAATTGATTACTGTGAACTGATTGAGAGCACGGGCAAGTGTATTCGTCAGGATAAAGCAGGTCATATCAAGCCGCAACACAGCTCCATTCTAAACAGTCTTGGTCTTAGTGCAGAGCAGTGGTTAACCCTAACGACCGAGTTTGAACTACACTTTTACACCGCTGTAGGCAATGAACACATGCTTCAACAATTCAAACAGCACACCAAACATCAACGCATACGAGGGATGGTAAAGGCCAGAGCCTTATTGCAACACGCCTAGAAACAATCCAATCCAAAATAAACCCTCATCAACCCAAAGTTGCTAATCCCGCTGCCTGCTATTTGAGAAATAAGCCGATTTTCAGCATACATCTCAATCAAAATATAAAAACAGCCATTCTAAACGGGATTTAAGGCTTAGAAGCGTCGTTAATTTCTATGGAGCAGAGAGTTTTGGGATTCTATTTTAAAAGTGAGTGTCTTTATTTTTTGCTATTATAAAAGTGAGTGTCTTAATTTTTGTGGTTAAAGGTTTGTTGATATTGGCAGCTAGACTTGAGTAACGCCAGCTGTCGGTTAAATTCATTTTGTATTTTTTTGATTTGAATGTGGATTCATTTGGGCTAGCTGCAAATAGAGCAAAGTTGTCTACTTGTTGACTAGTATCTAATTTTTCATCACTTATTGTCGAGCGATGAAATTTGAAAATAAGAGAGTCCATTCGGCTCTCTTCATACCTTTCGAGAGTAGCATTTTGACAAGTAAGTAAACTGTATTTTTCGATACCTGATAACTAGTTAATACGATACTGACTTTTATGTAAACTAAACGCGTAATTTTCATAAGAATAAGCAGGCCAGAAAAACATCCTTGCAGTTTGTTCACGTTGATTATGTGTGGGGCCGAAATTACCTAAGGTGCCAAAGGTTCTCTAAATACCACGGTGTTTTTTTAACAGCATGGCCAACGCTAACAAAAGATAAATTGCACAACGAACTCACATGTTTAATTAGTGCTTTGAAATTCATATAAAATCCAACCAAAGGCGAGAGTGAATACCGATTTTAACGACAATTATTGATACTAATAATTCATTAATGGGTAAAAAAAACGCCTGTTTTAAACAGGCGTTTTTATCTTTTACGATTTAACTACAATTGACTTAGCTTGAAACTCCAGGCTTTGTCGGTGCAGCGGCTGCACTACTAGATGTATTTGCTAAAGATGCCGTTTTGCCTGATTTTTTAATTTCAGGTCGACTTGTGGCTGCAACTGTCTTGATATCAAGAGTAGTGAACTCAGATTCGATAGCCTGTGGTTTGGCCATTGGATGTGAGATTGGCGCTGCTGCTTTCGCTTTAGTCGCAGGTTTCTTAGCTGTCGGTTTCGGTGTCGGTTTAGACTCTTCAACTTCGACCGCCTTAGCAGGGGCTTTCTCGGCTTGCGCTTTAGACTCAACCTTCTTCTCAGCCGACTGTTCAATAGGGGCCGGATCTTGGCTATCAAGCTCTATCTCTACTTGTTTAGGCTGAGCCTTAGCCGCTCTTTTCTTAGCCGGTGCCTTTGTGGGTTTTTCATCACCGTCAGACGCCACAGGCGCATTTTCAGTCGCAGAGGCATCAGCAGTTGATGCAACCGCAGGCGTACTTTCTTCGGCTTTTTTGGTTCTTCTGCGTGAACGAGTCTTAGGTTTAGCCGGCGCTTCTTCAGAGTCTGCTTTGGGTTGCTCCGTTGGAATACTCGCTTCATTAGTTTCTGCATTTGCTGCATCAAATTTAAGCTCATCTTGGGCTGCTTTTGATTCAGCATTGGCATTCTCTGTTGGCGCTCCTGCATCTTTCTTACGTTTTTGACCCGCGGCTCGGATATGTCTTGGTGAACGACGGCTTCTGCTGCGTTCAGTTTGAGACTCATCTTTGTCGGCTTTTACATCGTCTGTTGCATCAGTCGTAACTTCGACATCAGGCTTTTTGACCGGTGCAGATTCGACCTTAGTGTCAACAGTCGTGTCTACTTGGTCTACTTTTTGATTAACGACTTCTTCATTGGCTTTATCAGCAGTACCTTTTTCGCCTCTTACATTGCGACGGGTATCACGACGTTTTCTGCGTTCAGCAACTTGCTCTTTCTTACCTTCAGACTGATTCGGCTTAGCATCTTTAGGACTATCCTTAGCCACTTCTTTAGCCGTGTCTTTCGCTATATCCTTAGGCGCATCCTGTTTATTACGGTTATCACGACGCTGTCTTGGCTTCTGCTCGCGCTTGTCTTCTCTATTGCCTGACCTATCGTTTCTGTCTGAGCGCTCATTGCGATCAGGGCGTTCATTTCTTTCAGAACGCTCTTTACGTTCGCCAGATTTATTTTTACGGTTTCCAGAACGATCATTGCGATTGCGATTATTTCGCTGGTTACGATTTTGTGATGTTTTAGGCTCTGGTTTTTTAACTTCTTCTTCCGTTGCAAATAACGCTGAGAACCATTTGCTAACCTTTTCAACTAAAGATGCTTCTGCTTTTTGCGCTTTAGGCGCGCCAGAAGGAGCCTGTTGCGGGGCCGCTAAGCCTTGTAAAACAGGTTGCTCTTTTGGTTTTATCTCTTGGGTAGGATTGTCAACTTCTGACGTTTGAACGTCCATAAGGTCAATATTGTAGCTAGCCTCAGTGATTGAATCATCGGGACGACGTCGCGCCACATGATAGTGAGGAGTCTGTAGATTAGGGTTTGGTATAATCAACAAGCTGACATTGTGACGCTTTTCTATGGAATGTACCGCATGACGCTTTTCATTCAACAAATAGGTGGCGACATTGACTGGAAGCTGCGCTTCAATCTGACCAGTGTTATCTTTAATACTTTCTTCTTCCATGATCCGCAATACGGATAGCGCAAGAGATTCTGTGCCGCGAATATTACCATGACCACTGCATCGAGGGCATACGATATGTGCTGATTCACCAAGCGAAGGGCGCAAACGCTGACGCGACATTTCAAGCAAGCCAAAACGTGAAATACGGCCTAATTGAATACGCGCTCTGTCATGACGTACCGCATCTTTAAGACGGTTTTCCACTTCGCGCTGATGGCGCACTGGGGTCATGTCGATAAAGTCGATAACAACCAAACCACCAGCATCACGTAGACGCAGTTGGCGAGCGATTTCATCGGCGGCTTCCAAGTTTGTATTAAAGGCCGTTTCTTCAATATCACTACCTTTGGTTGCCCTAGCGGAGTTGATATCGATTGAAATCATTGCTTCTGTTGGGTCAATCACGATAGAGCCACCTGAAGGCAGTCTCACTTCTCGCTGGAAAGCAGATTCAATTTGGGTTTCAATTTGGTAATGACTGAATAAAGGAACATCGCCCTGATATTGTTTAACACGACTGGTAAAGTCAGGTCTAACTAATTGAATATGTTGTAACGCTTTATCGAAAACTTCTTTGTTGTCGATCAGGATCTCGCCCACATCACGGCGCAAATAATCGCGAATTGCTCTAACAATAACGTTACTTTCTTGGTGGATTAAGAAAGGGGCAGGCTTGCTTTCAGCCGCTTCTGCTATTGCATTCCAGTGGCGGATCAGTACATTTAAGTCGTGATCTAGTTCTTCAAAGGATTTGCCAACACCCGCCGTTCTAACAATCAAACCCATGCCGTCAGGCAATTCTAGTTTACTCAATGATTGCTTGAGGTCGGTGCGCTCATCACCTTCGATACGACGTGAAATGCCGCCAGCACGAGGATTGTTTGGCATTAATACCAAATAACTACCAGCTAGACTGATAAAGGTTGTTAGCGCTGCACCTTTTTGACCGCGCTCTTCCTTATCAATCTGGATAATAACTTCTTGGCCTTCTTTGATCACATCTTTGATGTTAGGGCGGCCTTCGAAACGGTATCCACTTGGGAAGTAAGTCTTGGCAATTTCTTTAAGGGGCAGGAAGCCGTGGCGATCAGCGCCATAGTCAACAAAGGCAGCTTCTAAGCTTGGTTCAACTCGGGTAATTGTACCCTTATAGATGTTTGCTTTTTTCTGTTCGTGTCCAGGGCTTTCTATATCAAGGTCGTAAAGTTTTTGACCATCTACCAATGCAACGCGCAACTCTTCTTGTTGAGTGGCGTTAATTAACATTCTTTTCATTTTTATGACTCGGTTTATTTATACCGATAGGAGAGGTGAGAACTGACGAACTGGCAGATGAGTTGTTGTACAGTGCAGTCTCCCGACTGGGCTAGCTAACTCAAGCACGTTATGACGTAATGCCTATATATGCATTTGATTTCATTAAGGAACCTGCATTGTTTGCTTTCAAACTAATGCGATACCCCGGGTGTCACGCAACACCCCAAAACACTATATTGTCGTTTTCTAAGCAAACTGACTTCGGTCATATTGGACGCATCAGTTTGTTGCCAAATTCAATTCTAACTACTCTGCGATCGGTACATTTATTGTATATCGCATGATGAGGTGAGAAATTGCTTGCTCGACCTATCGAAAAAATACTCACTTCGACGGCAGCAATACACCTTTATGTCTAGCAAGGCCATGCCTCGCGGGTGTCTTTACAATTTCGTTTTATCATCGCATTGTTGGTTGATGTGTTTCACATACAACCTAAACAGGGCCATTGTCTCATTAAAAACGGCCTTCTGGCAAGTGAATAAAATTTTAAAGCTAAATTTACTAATTGCGCTAGAATAGCGCCTATTATGACTGATAAAAATTTCGATTTAGTACAATTTATAACCATCGAACCTGACCATGATGGGCAAAGAATAGATAATTTTTTACGGACCTTGTTAAAAGGGGTGCCTAAAAGCCTTATTTATCGTATTTTGCGCAAAGGTGAGGTGCGGGTAAATAAAAAGCGGGTAAAGCCCGAGTATAAGCTGTGTGGTGGAGATGAGATCCGTGTACCTCCTATTCGGGTGTCTGAAAGCAACGCCGCACCGTCTACCAAACTTGATAAAGTGGCAAATCTTGAATCGCACATTATTTATGAAGATGACGTGCTTTTAGTTGTGAGCAAACCTTCTGGCATGGCTGTTCACGGTGGTAGTGGTCTTAGTTTCGGCGTGATTGAAGCACTTAGGGCTCTCAGGCCCCAAGCCAAGTTTTTGGAGTTGGTACATCGACTTGACCGGGATACATCCGGTTGCCTATTAATCGCCAAAAAACGTTCGGCTCTGAAACACCTTCATGAACAGCTGAGAAACAAAACCGTAGACAAACGTTATCATGCATTAGTCGAAGGGCAATGGCCAAAGCACAGATTTAAAGTGAAAGCACCGCTACGTAAAAATACACTGCAATCGGGTGAGCGTATGGTGTCAGTGTCATTGGACGGCAAAGAGTCAGAAACACGTTACCGTATATTGCAACAGTTTAAAGAGTGTACCTTAGTGGAAGCTTGTCCCATAACAGGTCGAACTCACCAAATACGGGTCCATTGTTTACACGCAGAGCATCCGATTGCGGGTGATACTAAGTATACGCCAGAAGCGTTTAATCAACACATGCAGCAATACGGTCTCAATCGGTTATTTTTACATGCCTATGAGTTACTTTATATTCACCCTGTGACCGAGAAGAAAATGCGCCATACAGCAAGCCTGGACAAGGTATTAAGCCGCACCATTGCAAACCTAGAAAAAGCCAACGCGGATTTATAAACGATAAGCTTTAAACGGGGCGGGGAAAAAGCGATTGATTCTCGCCCCCTCGTTACAATACGGGTCGACCAAATTCATCGAGCAAATCACACAAGTCAATTAAGGGCAAACCAACTAAGGTGTTTGGATCTTTGCCATGCAAAGAAGTAAACAAACTGATTCCTAAACCTTCACACTTGAAACTACCAGCACAATCGTAGGGTTGTTCGGCTTTGAGGTATTTGTCAATTTGCTCGATAGATAAATCTCGAAAGGTTACCTCGACGGAGTCGATCATCGAGCGTTGCTTCATGGTCTGGCTATTGATAACGCACAGGCCAGTATAAAAAATAACTGTTTTTCCACTAAATTGGAGTAGTTGGCGCACTGCATTTTCATGGGTCTTTGGCTTGCCAATAATTTGGTTAGCAAAACAGGCTGCTTGGTCTGAACCTATAACCAAGCTGTTTTGATGACGCGAAGCGACCGCTCTGGCTTTTTGTATTGCCAGCCTCTCAGCCATCTGCTGAGCCGTTTCATTGAGTAATGAATACTCTTCAATATCGGGAGACTCACAGCTAAAGTCTAACCCCAACTTGTCTAATAATATTTTGCGGTAAGGAGAAGTGGAAGCAAGTACAATGGACACAATATACCTCTACTGATAAAAGAGTAACCCTAGTATAAGCGAATAAAAACAAATTTAGGGAAGCTGTTTGTTACGCGTCTCGCATTGTTTAAATTCTCAAATAGTTAAAATTGATATAGGAGAGCAAGTGAACAAGTGGCTTGTCTTATTCTTCGAGCCAAACGCCAATCTAAACCGTCGCCTTGTTTTGAGCGATAACTATCGTGTAAAAATGGCGGTCATTTATTTAACTGGGCCAATAAAATCTTGTATTCTTGGCAAATAGGTCAATATTTTCCTTTGACTAACGTATAGACAATCTATATTATGCGCGCCCTATGCAGAAAGTGAAATTGCCCAAGCTAATTGACCCCGTCAAAAGTGCATCAAAACGCTCTGATTATCAGGGTGTGTTTTTGTCACGTGACATGGAGAGATTAACCAGTGCAGTTGCTGCAGTTGGCGAAACAATCGACGTTGAAGTGAAATTCGATAAAGACGCGCAGGGTCTGAATTTCTTTCAAGGAACATTGTCAGCCACTGTTGAACTTATCTGTCAAAGATGTAATGGACAATTTGTCCATCCAATTCATGTCGAATTTTGCTATTCTCCTGTTAAGGATTTGAATAGTGAAAGCGTAAGTGAATTGCCGGAAGTTTACGAACCGGTTGAGGTCAATGACCACGGAGAAATTAATCAACTTCAATTATTTGAAGATGAATTGATTTTATCTTTGCCAATTGTCGCCCTTCATGCAGAGAAGGATTGCAGTGTTAAGCGAGATGAAATGCAGTTCGGAGAGATTGAACCGGCCGATGAACGACCAAACCCTTTCGCGGTTTTGAAAGAACTTAAGCGAGACTAGGAGTAAAGTAATGGCTGTACAGAAGAATAAGAAAACTCGTTCAAAGCGTGGCATGCGTCGTTCACACGATGCGCTAGGCGGAGCGACTTTGTCTGTAGATTCAACATCAGGTGAGACGCACATTCGTCATCACGTGACTGCTGACGGTTACTACAAAGGCAAGAAAGTCATCGCTGACTAAGGCAATGATTTCAAGTCGTCTAACCATCGCGTTAGATATTATGGGGGGCGATAACGGCCCCCATGTTACTTTGCCCGCTGCGGTGAAGGCCCTGCAACAAAATTCCAATTTGTTCGTAATTCTGTGCGGTGATGAAAATATCATTGGCGACATGTTAGGCGAACTCGATCCCGATCTAACCTCAAGAATAGAAATCCAACATTGTTCTGAACATGTCGCAATGGATGAGCTTCCTTCGCACGCGTTAAGAAACAAAAAAGATTCTTCGATGCGACGCGCACTCGAACGGGTTGAATGTGGTGACGCCGATGCTTGTGTCAGTGCTGGCAACACTGGGGCATTGTTGGCGATGGCTTATCATGTATTAAAAACCATTTCAGGCATTGATCGACCCGCACTGGTTTCAGCACTGCCCACTGAGGGGCATCACAAACTCTTCTTGTTAGATCTCGGTGCCAATGTCAATTGTGACTCTGAAACCTTGTTTCAATATGCCGTGATGGGGTCTGTGTTGGCAGAAGAAGTGACAGGCGTTAGTTTCCCACGTGTTGCGCTACTTAATGTGGGGGAAGAGCAGATCAAAGGAAATGATCAAGTTAAGTTTACTGCTAAGCTGTTACAAGACGCCCCAGGAATCAATTACACCGGTTTTGTCGAAGGCAACGATATTTTTACCAATTGCGCCGATGTTGTTGTTACCGATGGCTTTGTCGGCAATATTGCATTGAAAGCCTGCGAAGGGCTGGCCAAATTGGTGTTAGAAGAAGCAAAACGTGTTTCGAACCAAAATTTAATGACGAAAATTCTGGCTAAAATAGCCTTACCATTGCTACGTAAAATTTATCTAAGGGTGAACCCCGACCAGTACAATGGCGCGAGTCTGATAGGATTGCGCGGAATTGTGGTAAAGAGCCATGGAAATGCATCCTCCGATGCCTTTTTGTATGCGATTAAAGAAGCATTGCAAGAAGTCCATAGACAGGTTCCTCAAAAAATAAAAGATAAAATTGAATCCGTATTAATGGAGCGTTCTTAAAACATGTACTCAAAAATTATTGGCACTGGAAGTTATTATCCTTCCGACGTGCGCACCAATGCAGATCTTGAAATCATGGTTGATACAACCGATGAGTGGATCACGGATAGGACGGGTATTAAAGAGCGTCGTATCATTGGTGCTAATGAAACTGCAGCAACTATGGGCTATGAAGCATCATTGCACGCGATAGAAGCTGCGGGTATCGATAAAGCATCTATAGGCATGATCGTCTGCGCTACCACTAGCGGTCGATATGCACTTCCTAGCACGGCCTGTGAGATCCAAAAAATGCTCGGTTTGGATGGTATCCCTGCATTTGATGTAGCGGCGGCTTGCGCTGGTTATTGTTACGCGTTAAGTGTAGCTGATCAGTATATCAAAACCGGAATGGTTAAACGGATATTGGTGATTGGCTCTGATTGCTTGTCTCGGATGATTGATCCTGCGGATCGCTCCATGGTGATCTTATTTGGTGATGCGGCGGGTGCGACTCTTATTGAAGCATCAGAAGAACCTGGCATTCTTTCGACACATATTAATGCGGCGGGTTCCTACGGCGATTTGCTACAAATAGGTCATGTTGAACACGGCAACGAGCAATCGGTGCATGAAAATTGGGGTAGTATGAAAGGCAACGAGGTCTTTAAAGTTGCCGTTAATAAATTAAGTGAAATAGTCGAACAAACGCTTGAAGCGAATAATATGCAAAAGTCCGATCTTGATTGGTTAGTGCCGCATCAAGCTAACTTTCGGATCATTAAAGCGACCGCTAAAAAGCTGGACATGTCACTTGATCAAGTCGTATTAACGCTTGAAAATTACGGTAATACCTCAGCCGCGACTGTTCCAACTGCGTTAGATACTGCCATACGAGATGGTCGTATTAAACGGGGCCAAAATCTATTACTAGAAGCTTTTGGTGGTGGATTCGCCTGGGCTTCCGCACTGGTAAAATATTAATCTAACTTATTCAAGGTATGTATTATGTCTAAACAAGCCTTTGTGTTTCCTGGGCAAGGATCACAATCTGTTGGAATGCTTGCTGATCTGGCTGAGCATTATCCATCTATTCAAGCGACCTTCGCTGAAGCTTCTGCAGCGCTTGGCTATGATCTTTGGAATGTAATCCAATCCGATCCTGACAATAAACTTAATCAGACCCATATCACGCAGCCTGCTTTGTTAACCGCCAGTGTCGCTATCTTTCGTTTGTTAATGAGTGAAGGTGCGAATAAGCCTGCCTTTTTAGCGGGACACAGCTTAGGGGAATATTCAGCTTTAGTCTGTGCTAATGTGTTCAGTCTAGCTGACGGTGTCAAGTTGGTTGAAGCTCGTGGGAAATTTATGCAAACCGCTGTTCCTGCAGGTGAGGGCGCGATGTATGCTATTATTGGCCTTGACGACCAAGAAATCAAAAACGCCTGTAAATCTGCTCAAGAGTCGAGTGGACAAATTGTCGCCGCGGTTAATTTTAATTCTCCAGGTCAGGTAGTTATCGCCGGTACTAAAGAGGCTGCCGACCAAGCCGCAGCACTATGTAAAGAAGCGGGAGCCAAACGTGCTCTGCCGTTATCGGTAAGTGTTCCATCTCATTGTGAACTGATGCGTCCAGCCTCAGAACAATTAGCCTCATTAATGGAGACGATTGACTTTCAACAGCCCGACATCGATGTTGTCAATAATGTTGATGTTGATTCACCGCGGGATGTAACTGCTATTAAAGCAGCATTGGTCAAACAGTTGTATTGCCCTGTTCGCTGGACAGAAACAATAGAGTCATTAGCAGGCAAAGGCGTCACAGAAATTTATGAAGTCGGCCCAGGTAAAGTACTCACTGGATTGATAAAAAGAATCGACAAATCGATAAAAGCTGAAGCGGTCAATACACCGACTTCAGTGGCAAGTTATTTCGAATAAGGAGACACAATGAGCTTAGCAGGTAAAGTTGCACTCGTAACAGGTGCAAGCAGAGGTATTGGCAGAGCCATCGCCGAATCATTAGCTAAACAAGGTGCTACAGTAGTCGGCACGGCAACATCGGATAGTGGAGCCGCTGCTATCAGTGAATACCTTTCAAGCTATAAAGGAACTGGCATGGCATTGAATGTCACAGATCAAGCATCTTTAGACTCTGTGGTGGCTAACATTAAAGAAGGTTATGGCGACATTGATATTTTGATCAATAATGCCGGTATCACTCGCGATAATTTATTAATGCGAATGAAAGATGCGGAATGGGATGACATCATGTTGACCAATCTAACCCCCATTTTCAAGCTGACCAAAGCCGTATTGCGAGGCATGATGAAAAAACGTCATGGTCGAATCGTTAATATTGGCTCCGTAGTAGGGAGCACAGGTAATCCAGGGCAAGCAAATTATGCTGCCGCCAAAGCCGGTGTCATTGGTTTTAGTAAATCAACCGCCAGAGAAGTGGCTTCTCGTGGGATCACCGTTAACGTGGTTTCGCCAGGCTTTATCGATACCGACATGACAAAATCGTTAACTGATGAACAAAAGCAATCGATATTTGAAGACATTCCCGCCAATCGTTTGGGAACGCCAGAAGAGATCGCTGCAACCGTCAGTTTCTTAGTAAGTGACAGCGCCGCATACATTACAGGTGAAACGATTCACGTGAATGGTGGCATGTTTATGGCTTAATCAACTGGTCTAACGAGCAAGTTTAAAAGCTTGATTGTTAAATTTTTGTTGATTAGACTTGTGTGATTCGGTGGTTTGACCAGCCAAAAAGTTATTGCTGTTGCTTGCAAGGCGAGGCGGAGCTGAATAAACTACCGGAAATTTAAAATCTAGCGACTTTATAGGGAAAACTAGAATATGAGTAACATCGAAGAACGCGTTAAAAAAATCATCGTCGAGCAATTAGGCGTTAAAGAAGAAGAAGTAAAATCAGAAGCCTCATTTGTGGATGATTTGGGTGCAGACTCATTAGACACCGTTGAACTTGTTATGGCTCTCGAAGAAGAATTCGATACAGAGATCCCTGACGAGGAAGCAGAGAAAATCACGACTGTTCAATCTGCTATCGACTATGTTAACGCGAATAAAGACGCGTAATACTTTCCAAAAGACGGCTCTTTCTGAGCCGTTTTCTAATTTAATCGATTAATTATTCTTACTGTGCGGAGGCCAATGTGTCTAAACGTCGCGTTGTAGTTACCGGTCTTGGCATGCTCACCCCATTAGGTGGAGATACCGACACCACTTGGGATGGGATCCTCAAGGGAAAAAGTGGGATTGCACCCATTCAATCTTTTGATGCTAGTCCATTTACCACACACTTTGCAGGTGAACTTCCTGATTTTGATGTGGAACGTTATATTCCTAAAAAAGAAACCAAGAAAATGGATCGCTTCATTCAGTTGGGCATCGCTGCAGGTAAACAAGCACTGATAGACTCCAAGCTTGAAGTTACCCCAGAAAATGCCAGCCGTATAGGCGTGGCAATTGGTAGTGGCATTGGTGGCTTAGGTCTTATCGAAGAAAATCATAAGAAAATGTTGGCCGGCGGACCTCGTAAGTTAACGCCATTTTTTGTACCTGCCACTATCACTAACATGATTTCCGGTTTTCTATCTATTTTTGAAGGGTTAAAAGGGCCAAACCTGAATATTGTCACCGCTTGTACTACCGGCGTGCATAATATTGGTGTGGCAGCTCGAACCATCGCCTATGGAGATGCCGATGCTATGCTAGCTGGCGGAGCTGAATCTTCAATTTGTGCACTAGGTTTAGGCGGCTTTGCTGCTGCTCGTGCGCTGTCTACGCGCAATGATGATCCGACTAAAGCGTCTCGCCCCTGGGACAAAGACCGTGATGGCTTTGTTATGGGTGAAGGAGCTGGTGTGGTGATGTTAGAAGAATACGAGCAAGCTGTGGCGAGAGGCGCCACCATCTATGCCGAACTAGTTGGTTTTGGTATGAGTGGTGATGCTTATCATATGACGTCACCTCCAGCTGATGGTGAAGGTGCTGCAGCTGCTATGGAAAATGCGTTGAAGGATGCAAATGTTGCTCCTCAAGCTGTGGGCTACATTAATGCCCATGGTACATCAACACCGGCGGGTGATGTTGCTGAAGTCGCAGCCGTAAAACGCGTATTTGGCGATAGTGCGAAAAACGTGTTGGTCAGTTCAACCAAGTCTATGACAGGGCACTTGTTAGGTGCTGCGGGTGCGGTGGAAGGGATTTTTACTATCTTGGCATTAAGAGACCAAATAGCACCGCCTACCATTAACTTGGATAATCCAGGAGAAGGTTGCGATCTAGACTTCGTAGCCCATACAGCTCGTCCAGTGGAAATGGAATATGCGTTGTGTAACTCATTTGGTTTTGGTGGCACTAACGGTTCATTACTGTTTAAAAAAATCTAATCAAGTTGCACTAGCGAATGATTGCTAAGCAATGAGATTCAGTTAACAATAAGCCCAGTAAGACTGGGCTTTTTTAATGGTGAAGAATGATCATTGATGTTAAATGGGATGACCCTATACCGGCAAACGACAGAGTAGCCCAGTATGGTGACGGTTGCTTTACCACTATGTGTGTTAGCGATGGTAAGATTGAATTATTCAATAATCATCTGCAACGTTTGCAACATAGCTGTCAGCGTTTACATATTGAGTTTGCTGATTGGGACAAGCTACAAAGGCATCTAAAAGAGCGTGCCAAAAATATTCATCATGGCGTGTTAAAAGCTATTATTTCCCGTGGAACTGGGGGACGAGGGTACAGTACTAGCGGTGTTACTGAAGCGCGATGTTATGTATCCCAAAATGACATGCCTAGCCATTACCCTATGCAACGAAAGCAAGGTATCTGCTTAGCGATGAGCGAGATTAAACTGGCTGCTCAACCGCAACTTGCCGGTATAAAACATTGTAACCGACTGGAACAAGTACTGATAAAAATAGCCTTGGATAAAACCCATTACGACGATGTTATTGTTTGTGATTATCAAGGTCACGTTATTGAATCAAGTATAGGGAATCTGTTTTGGCGCAAAGAAAACACCTGGATGACTCCATTATTAAACAACTGCGGCGTATCAGGGGTTATGCGTAACCACATTTTGACTCTGATGAAATCTAATAATATCAATGTGTTAGAATCAAATTTTGCAATTGATGATTTAATTGGCTGTGATGCGATGTTTGTATGCAATAGCCTAATGAAACTGGTCCCAGTTAAAGAAATAATGATTCAACAGCAGAGACAATTATTGAATATTGAGTTTGTATCTAGTCTTGTTTGGCTAACGGATAATCTACATGAGGTATCAGAGTGTGAGTAGATGGTTAAAAGTAACACTAGTATTGATCGCAATTACGTTAGTCGGTATTGCCGGGTTATTTTATCAAATTAACTCAGCTTTCAACTTGCCATTGAATATCGTAGGTAATAAAGAATTTGTGGTGAATAAAGGCCATTTTGCGCACTATGTGATTAACCGACTCGGTGAAAATGGTTGGGTTAAACATCCATTACTTGTCAAAGCTGCGCTTAAAATAGAGCCTGAATTAGCCAATATCAAATCTGGGACCTATGAAATTAAATTTGGCATGAGCGCCAGAGAGCTGTTTGAAATTCTCTCTAAGGGGAAAGAAAAAACATTTGATATCACCTTAGTCGAGGGGCTGACATGGGCAGATTGGCTTACTCAATTAAATAATCACCCACGTTTAACACCATCTGCAAAAACCGCACAACAATGGATTGCATTTTTAAATAGTGAACTTGAAGGCGGCTCGATAGAAGGCTGGCTATTAGCCGATACCTATCAGTTTACTCAAGCAACACCAGTTGAGGATATTGTCCGTAGAGCGCATATCTCAATGACGCAATATCTCGCCCATGCATGGCAAATAAGAGCGCTTGATCTACCTTATCAATCGCCCTATGAGGCACTGATAATGGCCTCCATCATTGAAAAAGAAACTGGAGTTGCAAGGGAGCGACCGCATATTGCCTCTGTGTTCGTAAACAGATTACGTGAAAACATGCGTTTACAAACCGATCCTACCGTGATTTATGGCATGGGAGAGGCCTTTGATGGTAATATACGCCGCAAAGATTTACGCCAACCAACGCCTTACAATACCTATGTCATTAAAGGTTTACCGCCAACACCGATATCGATGCCGAGTCGCCTTAGTATCGATGCGGCATTACAACCTTTAGATACAACGGATTATTATTTTGTCTCGAAAGGCGACGGTAGCCATTATTTTTCTGAAACTCTGGATGAGCATAATCGTGCCGTTCGAGAGTACCAATTAAAAAAACGATAAGCAGTCAATCGGAATAACATGAACGGAAAATTTGTAGTCATTGAAGGAATGGAAGGTGCTGGTAAAAGTAGTGCCATTGCTGTCGTCAGTGAAGTATTAAATCAAGCGGGTATCGATTTTGTTTGTACCCGTGAGCCAGGCGGTACCCCATTGGCAGAAGCAATCAGAGAGTGTGTAAAACGCGACTGGCAAGAGCAGGTCACCGTTGAAGCTGAATTATTGTTGATGTATGCCGCCCGAGTTCAATTATTGGAAAATATCATCAAACCTAACCTCGCGAAAGGGACCTGGGTAATCGGTGACCGACATGATTTATCTTCCCAAGCATACCAAGGTGGCGGCCGGCAAATACCGGCAGTCAAGATGCAAACACTCAGTGAACTTGCACTCAATGGTTTTAAACCTGACTTTACTCTTTATCTTGACGTAGAACCGGAAGAAGGACTAAAGCGAGCGAGAGGGCGTGGTGAATTAGATAGAATTGAGTTAGAGCATATTAGCTTTTTTGAAAGAACGCGTCAGCGCTATCTAGAGCTTGCCGATAAAGACAATAGTATTGTGACCATTAACACCATGCAAAGTATGCAAAAGGTGCATGATGATATACGTCAAGCCTTAATAAAAATGGTCAAAGAATAGCATGCTGCCTTGGTTAGAAACCGTCTATCAAAAGTTGCTCAAACGTGCTGAAAAGAGCACTTTGCATCATGGCCTATTGATTGTTGGCCCGCAAGGTATTGGCAAAACTCATTTTTGTAATGCCCTTGCTAAGCCACTGTTGTGCAAACCTAAGAGCGCTCATACACAACAAAAACCTTGTGGTGAATGTCAGTCTTGTCATTTGTTTGAAGCCCATTCTCACCCGGATATGCATCGTATTCATTCGGAAAAGCAAGTGGGGGTTGATCTCGTTCGAAATGCGATTGAAAAATTGCTAGGAAAAGCGCAGTTGTCAGGCAATAAAGTATTGATCATTGAACGCGCGGACACCATGACCGAGTCAGCGGCCAATGCACTGCTTAAAACCCTAGAAGAGCCTACTGATAATACTTACTTGATGCTTGTTTCAAGTAAGCCAGAGCGATTACTACCGACCATTCTTAGCCGCTGTGAAAAGGTGGTATTAACAGCGCCAGAGTTATCCGTTTGCATGGCGTGGCTGAAACAACAGGGCCACGAACAAGTAGATGAATCTCTGGTGCAGGTATACAATCAACGCCCTTTTCGGATCATAGAAGAGTTAACGAAAGAGTCTGGATTAACCCATCCACAATTTGTTGCAGGAATCGCCGCATTACAAAGTGACGCTGATCAAGCAGTTAAATTAGCCGAAAAGTGGCAATCTGACGCCGATCAGGTGGTACTTTGGTTACAACACTTGTTACGTAACAACGCTTTAGAGCAACATCATTCTGAGTCGTTTTGGCAGTGTAATCAAAATCTTAGTGCTGCTGTTAAGGCCTTGCAAAACCCGGGTATTAATCGAATTCTAGTATTGACCGGTTTACTCCAGTCATATCGTCAACTTAATCAATCCTAATTAATTTAAGGCCACCATGTTTGTAGATTCACATTGTCATCTTGATCGACTAGATAAAACACCAGAGCAATTAAGAGAAATCATTCAGTTTGCAAGTCGCCGCGGCGTTGAGCATTTTTTATGTGTTTCTGTTGCGGTCAAAGATTTCAACAATATGGCTAATATGGTGGCTGAGTTTGATAATGTGTCCGTTTCTTGTGGAGTGCATCCCTTACATCAAGAGGATGCCTGTAGTTATGACGAGCTCCTTGCAATGGCGTCCAAGCAGAACGTGGTTGCCATCGGCGAAACTGGCCTTGATTATTTTTACAGTGCGGATACCAAAGCGGTACAACTACAATCCTTTGTCGATCACATTAAAGTGGCCAACCAATTAAAAAAACCGTTAATCATTCACACTCGTGACGCCCGAGAAGACACCATCAATTTATTGCGTGAGCATAAAGATGCTGACACTAAAGGCGTATTGCACTGTTTTACTGAATCCTTAGAGATGGCAGAAGCTGCCATAGAGCAGGGCATGTATATCTCTATTTCTGGCATAGTGACTTTTCATTCAGCCAAAGAACTGCAACAAGTGGTGAAAGCGTTACCTTTGGATCGGTTGCTCATTGAGACCGATTCTCCGTGGCTGGCACCGGTGCCTCACAGAGGCAAACAAAATCAACCGGGTTACGTAGTTGAAGTGGCAGAGTTTATCGCTGAACTTAAGGGGATCTCAGTTAAACAGCTTGCTAAGATCACCACAGATAACTTCTACCATTTGTTCGATGGTATTGAACGTAAAAAGAGGGACTAAAAACACACGAATACGGTCTTTAGTTTTCACGCTGTTCATAATTAGCATTTATCATTGAGGCGATATCACTAATAGCTTGAACCCTATTTGCAGATAAAGCGTCGACAATGCCCCGTTGATTTACCTCGGGTTGATTTTGACTAAGTTTCCACTGTCCGGTAATGGAAGACACTTTAATTTCAATTCCTACCACCGCGGAAAGTAACTTCTGAATATATTCATCAGGAGCATCTTCAATCGACCAAGGATCCTTTTGGTCAGACTCATGAATCGTCGTTAACCTTTCAATCGCGTTTAAGATCCATGCAGGATCCTGAATAAATGAAATTATGCCTTTTACATGAACAACAACATAATTCCATGTTGGAACTGCTTTTCCGGTTTGTTTTTTAGTCGGATAGTTATTAGGAGAGATATAGCAATTTGGGCCATTAAAAGTCACTAGAACGTCAGAAGCATTTTGCACAACCTTCCACAATGGATTTGCCTTAGCAATGTGCGCTATTAAATAATGCTCTTGAGATCTTTTTTCTACTATCATCGGTAAGTGCGTGGCTTCTAGTTCCGACACAGAGCGTGTTATCAATGTAGCGAATGGATAGCGTTTCATCAATGCCACAAGATCCTCGATATTTTCTTGTTTAAATTTCTTTGGGACAAACACAGAAACTCCTTAGTAAGCTAGCGCGTAGTAGCGTCCCAACAAGGCTGAGTTGATATACGCCTAAACACGACAAAAAATTAACCTTTGATAGATATAAGATTGCACCAGTTTGAAATTGCAAAGTTAACGACTTTGAGTTTTTGTACTTAGCTTTTCCTCGAAAGCATATCAAAATAGATCAGAAACTATCTGATTTAACATTGGTAAAAGTCGAAACTGTCAAAATCGTTAAGTATGTTATGTTACTTAATACTGTCGTTTTTCAGCCTCAATTGTTTAGGCCATACAACACTTTTTAAATTTTTTACCACTGCCGCATGGGCATGTTTCATTTCGCTTCGGTGTAAATTGTCCCGAATCTTCGAAAATATCCCCTTGGTCGTAAACCCACTTGCCGTTCTGGCGGAGAAAGTAAGATTTCTCATGCATCACATACCAATTGCTCTGGTAAGTGTAGTAGGCACTAAATTCTACGGTATCGGCCGTGCTCATACGAATTTTGAGCATTTTCCAGAGGGTATCTTGTTGATCTAGCTTAAGTTGCTCAACGCTTAATTCTTGGCGTTTATCAGCGGCATAGGTATCGATAATGTATTGGTGCTTGCCCAGAGCGTAAGCGCTAAAACGAGAGCGCATTAGTTGCTCTGGTGTCTCGGGAAGGTGTTGCTGTTCAAGAAAACGGCCACAACAGGAAATATAATTGATGTTGGAATGACACGGGCAATTCTGTGGAAGCGAAGCGGCCAAAAGGATACTCTTATCAAAATTATTAAAAGCGTAATCATAAATGGGTTGCGTATTAAGTCAATTTACAAAACGGAGTTAGCATGTCGGGTGAAACTAAATTAGCGCGATTATTAGCCACTATGTCGCCAGAGTTATCTGCGCAATCCTTTGTGTTTTATACGACTAAAGCTATGAGTTGGCCGGATATTGGGCGCTTGCAACCCAAGTCGTATTTTCAAGAAAAAGAAGGGGTCTCTTTAATTGTAGAGCACTCTATAGCAGATCTAAATAACTTGCATTACGAAGGTGTTTATCGCTGTATAACGCTTAATGTTCACTCCAGCTTAGAAGCCGTAGGCTTAACCGCTGCAGTATCGGATGCCTTGACTCAACATAACATCAGTGCAAACGTCGTCGCTGCCTATTTCCATGATCATATTTTTGTGAATAACAAGGACGCTAAAACGGCATTGGAAGTCTTAACCGCCTTGTCTAACACAAATCAGATGTAAGTTAGATTGGTTAAGGTTGCTGGCTTAATCTCTAAATCGTCTTAGATTTTAACTAAGCCGTTAATTCTAGAATTTTGGCTAATGTGCCTTTCTAAATCACCTTAATGCCAAGGACCTACGACTACATTCTCTGGGATCTGAGTTTCTAATGTCAAATTAACTAAAGTGACATCATGAATCTCACACAGAGATTTAATTCGCTGGGTCCTGATGTCATTCAAATCCAGAGACTCTACAAATAGCATTGCGCATTGGCCGGCCACAACAATGCGCTCTAACCAATCATACATCTGATGTTCACTGGGCTTTTTTAGTCGAATGGCATCATTGACTTTCGTCGCGAAGTTGATGTTGCTTGCAATCAAGTACTTCCATTTATTGCTACTTTGTTCAACCACGCCAAAGGAGGAGTTAATACCATTAACCTGTAATAGATTAACATTAGCCATAAATTGCTCTGCTGTTGGTAAGATTGTCATAGGTCACCTAAATGTGTATTTATATACAGTGTGTATACATACAGTAGTACTGTATAAATATTCATGCAAGTGTTTTTGTTATTTTTTTATCCATTTAGTTAATTTAAGTCTACGCCAATATAAAAGAATTAACGTCATAGCCCAGTAGAACAAGGGTTGAATGACGTCTGACTTTACCGACCATATGTAATGAAGCGCGACTAAAAGCACTGCCAAGTAAACCCAATTGTGCATTCTTTGCCATTTACGACCTAACTTGCGCTGCGCCCAAGCCGTTGACGTTGATGCAAGTAGGGTAAGGATCAACAAGGCTGTAAAACCAACAGTGATATAAGGACGCTTCACTATTTCGGATAGAAGAAGTTGCCACTCAAGTTGCAATTCGAAAAACACGTAACTGAGGAAGTGGCTCAATGCATAAGTAAAGGCATAAAGTCCAAGGAGACGACGGGTTTTTATTAGTGCCGGGGATTTTAATAATTTAGCTAACGGGCTAACCAATAATGATAAAAGCAATAAATTGAATGCACCTATACCAGTAAAGTGCAGAAGAGCCTCAACAGGATCTCCACCAAGTTGGTCGGTTATTGCCTGATAGAAAATCCACAGCAAAGGGCTTAGTGCACCTATGTGACTAACCACTTTTACAGCTAGCAGCTGTTTAGGTGTGAGTAGTAATCGCATTAATAATGTTTTCTCAAGTCCATCCCTTTATAAAGTTCAGCAACTTCTGGATAGCCATTAAACATTGTCGTGGGAATGCGATTTTGCGCAAAAAGTCCGCCTGTTGTTAACCGCCGTTCACGAGCTTGGCTCCAACGCGGATGAGAGACTTGTGGGTTTACGTTAGCATAAAAACCGTATTCACTCGGGGCTAGTATATTCCATGTGGTCGGAGGCTTTTTATCTATCAAGCTGATCCTGACAATAGACTTAATACTTTTGAAACCATATTTCCACGGCGTAACTAAGCGGATAGGGGCTCCGTTTTGAGGGGGTAAGGTTTCTCCGTATAAACCGACTGAAAGCAATGTCAAAGGATGTAAAGCCTCATCAAGACGCAATCCCTCAACATAAGGGTAATTAATGCCGCCTCCTGTAAAACGACTTTTTTGACCAGGCATCTGTTTTGGATCATATAAAGTCTCAAACGCCACATATTTGGCCGCACTTAGTGGATTGGCTTTTTTTATTAAACTGGCCAACGGAAAACCTATCCAAGGTATAACCATCGACCAAGCTTCTACACAGCGTAGACGATAAATCCGCTCTTCTAGAGCAAATGCTTTAGTCAAATCTTCATAACCTAAGGTAATTGGGTTTTCGACTAAACCGTCAATGGTTAGCGTCCACGGGTCAACTTTAAAGTCTTGGGCATTATTCACCGGATCAGATTTATCAGTGCCAAATTCGTAAAAATTGTTGTGTGTGGTTACTTTTTGCTTTGGGGTTGGTGTCTCATCAGTGCTAAAACGGTCAGCTTTAGAAAAGGTGAGGGGCTTAGTCGTGAAGTCATCGTCTTGATTAGAAAACCAATTAATCGCATGTGAAGATGGACTAGTTAATAATGCTGATGCGCCAACAAAGCCCATAGACTTGAGTATTCGCCTACGATCTTGGTACACCTGTTGGTCGGTGACTTGATTTTCTGAAATAACACTCTTTGCTGGGATCTTGATTAACATCTGCTTTCCAAACTTTCAGTCTTAATACGTTATACGTATAGATAGAGGTTTGGGAGTAAAAATTACATCAAATAGTCATCAAGCTCTGTAAATCCTTGGTTAAATCATCGATGAGTCAGGTGCACTGGCCGATTTAGGTAAGAATAAATTACTATATAACTTCGACGCAAACCCATCGGTCATACCCGAAATATAGTCAGAAATGACGCGATTACCGTTGTCAGCTTCCGCTGCATCTAACCAGCGTTGTCTGGTATTCTCAGGTAGTAAACGAGTTGGGTCTGATTGGAGTGCTTCAAATAACTCCATTACAATTTGCTGTCCTTTATATTCAATGATCTGAATATCAGGTTTGCGGATCACTCGGTTAAACACAAAGGTTTTGAACAGTCCCAGTGCTTTGGCACACACAACAGGAAAACAGGCTTGGTATTGTAACAAAGGCTCTTCAAATTCTTGTTCTCGTTTGACAATCTCAATGGATGTAATAAATCCATTTACCAGAGCGCCAATGGCATCTTTGCGTTCATAATGAAGATGGCTAAATAATTTGTCAGTAAGACCAAATATTGCACCGCTCAAGGGGAAATCTTCTAATTGATGGATTGCCTTTGCAACTTCGGTTTCAAATTGTTGGCGATGAACGATCCCCATTACAATGGCATCTTCAAGGTCGTGAATTGCATAAGCAATATCATCGGCTAACTCCATGATTGAGCAATCAAATGATTTAAATCGCGTGCGACTATGCTCATTTTGTTTGACACTAATTTGGGTAAATGCGTCTCTATCTTGCATAGACAGCGGGGCGAGTAACCAATCGAACACTTCGCTATCGCAGGCGTACAATCCTTTAGGAGGGTGCCAGTTGTCTGCTTTTACTTGACGATGGGCCACCTGCGAAGAAATGATTGCTTTGTTGGTCAAAGGTCCTATAAACCCAGGGTATTTCACTAAACCAAGGAT
Organism: Aliiglaciecola litoralis; assembly: GCF_039523355.1. Classification (NCBI taxonomy): domain Bacteria; kingdom Pseudomonadati; phylum Pseudomonadota; class Gammaproteobacteria; order Alteromonadales; family Alteromonadaceae; genus Aliiglaciecola; species Aliiglaciecola litoralis. The sequence goes on from NZ_BAAAFD010000001.1 coordinate 61,687, forward strand.
TGTGCGCCGACTCAGGTTCATACCATGTTCTAAGGTGTAGGGTTCAAGTTTAGACACAATGCGAAACGTTTGGCCATTTCCTTCAAAACCACCATGGGTATGCATTTTGTAATGTAATGCGACTTCCCCCCCATGCCCATAAGGAGGATGACCAATATCGTGAGCTAAGCATATCGCTTCGATTAACTGTTCGTTGATTTGCAACTGTTCGCACAGTTGCGGATATTTACTGCGTAACTGTGCCGTAATGCCTTGTCCAATTTGCGATACCTCCAATGAGTGAGTGAGGCGAGTTCGATAAAAGTCACTCATTCCCACCCCGAGTACCTGTGTTTTTGCCTGTAACCGGCGAAAGGCAGCGGAATGCAGAATACGCGCTTTGTCACGTTGAAATGGGTTGCGATGGTCACCTTGTCTAGGAGATTGTGCCGTTGCTCTACGTTCGTGCCATTTCATAATTTTATCCATTAGTTACTCGTGATCTACATTTCTTCTTGGCTTATTTCATCAAGGCTTAATGAGAAACTGGGGACAAAAGCCTGCATAAAATAATTAACTTCATCTGAATGGTATTCGTTTAGTATTTTATCAAGACGCTTTTTGGCAATTTCAAATTCTCGATTGCCAGCGGAAAGTTCTTCTAAGGTTTTTAAATAAGCACATATTACGTCTGCGGCTTTCACGATAAACGACTCTTCGTCAGTATGATTTGCTTGACTGATGAGTTTTGCATATTCATCTTTGAATTCTTCTGGAGCCATGTCAATGAGCTTTTGCTCAGCGATCTTTTCAATCTTTTTATATTCCTGCTTAATCGCGGGATTAAAATATTTGACGGGCGTGGGGAGATCGCCAGTAAGTACCTCAGATACATCGTGAAACATAGCAATAGTGGCAATTTTATTGGCATCCAAATGACCACCAAAGTGGTGGTTTTTGATGATTGCTAACGCATGGGCCACCATGGCTACCTGTAAGCTGTGTTCTTGCACATTCTCTTGATTAATATTGCGCATTAGGGGCCAGCGATTGATTAATTTCATGCGTGCTAGGTGGGCAAAAAAGTGGCTCCGTTTTGACTCTGTTGGCATCAGTTTAATTTACCTGTTTGTAATGTGAGAAAAAATTACCGATCCGCTCAATGGCAGTTTTGAGCTGATCCTTGTGGGGTAAGAATACTAATCTGAAGTAGCATCCTGTTTTTAAATTGAACGCTTTACCGTGCACCAATAGAATTTTTTCTTGGCACAGTAAATCTAAAATCATTTGTTCATCATTGGTGATATTGAATTTTTCGGCATCTACCTTAGCAAAACAATACATAGCCCCTTTGGGCGCAACACAAGAAATACCGTCAATCTGATTTAACATCTTGGTTGCTAAATCTCGTTGTTCTTTTAGGCGACCGCCGTTTACCACTAAATCATCAATGCTTTGGTAACCTCCTAAGGCAGTTTGAATGGCGTATTGGCAGGGGACATTGGCGCACATTCGCATCGATGCAAGCATATTGAGTCCATCTATATACTCTTTGGCGATTAACTTATTTCCACTCACTACCAGCCAGCCTGCCCGAAATCCAGCGATCCTATAGTTTTTTGACAGGCCACTTAAGGTGATGAAAAACAGATCTTCTGCTAATGCTGCAATACAATGGTGTTGTGTATCGTCATAAAGGATCTTGTCATAAATTTCATCACTAATCACAACAAGACTATGTTCCCGTGCTACTTCGATAACTTGCTCTAAGAGAGCTTTGCTGTACACCGCGCCGGTTGGGTTATTGGGATTAATCAACACGATTGCTTTGGTGTTTGTGGTTATTTTTGCTCGAATATCGTCAATATCTGGAAACCAATCAGCTTGTTCGTCGCATCGATAATGCACAGGGGTACCTGAAGATAGACTCACGGCAGCAGTCCAAAGGGGATAATCAGGGCTGGGTATTAACACTTCATCACCATCATTGAGTAGGGCTTGCATGGCCATAACAATGAGTTCACTAACACCGTTTCCAATAAAGACATCGTCAACAGAGATATGCTTAATTTGTTTTTGTTGGTAATACTGCATGACTGCAACGCGCGCTGTATAGATACCTGCTGCATCTGAATATCCCTGCGCAGTAGGAAGGTTGTGGATGACATCTTTTAAAATATCATCTGGGGCTTCGAATCCAAACGGGGCAGGGTTACCGATGTTCAATTTAAGAATACGGTGCCCCTCATCTTCCAAATTTCTGGCAGCTGTTAAAATGGGCCCACGGATGTCATAACAAACACCTTCTAATTTATTGGATTTACATATTTTTTTCATAGTTAAGCAGTATCTTTTGTGCGTACTACAGAGTAATACACACCACGGGTAGGTGTTAAGCCCTAATCGCTATTTATTTGTTTATATGTCAAGCAAAAACGAATAATCAGACTATTTGAGACTTAGGCATGTTACTGCTAATGTTGTTTTTATTTGGTGCGTAGTTTATATGGTCACCTTGGCCATGCAATTGTTGATGTCAACGGAGATCTAGTGGCAGTCAAATCCGCAAGTGTAGTGCATTATCCCGGTGAACTAGACCATCTCGTTGTTCCTCAAGATGGGGCGATAGTTTGTTGTGGCATTTTTGGTGTTTTTGAACACTCTGGGATATGGATAGACAATAATATAATTGAATTAAGAGGCAATGGCCTTATCAGAGGAATATCCCCCGTACGCTTTTTACAAAACCGAAGTGGCAACACAATACATTTGCTATGCGATTCAAATATGAAGCCATTAATTGATCCTCAAACGGTAACCAGGGCTGTGGCTAGATTATATGAGTACAGTGAATATCACGTGCTGCGTAATAATTGCCATAATTTTGTCTGGCAATGTGTCAGTGGTAACAACGCCTTAATTAGCAGTTTTTATGATTTGAATCAGGCGTTGAGTCGACACTTCGCTTGTACGCTAAGTTGGTGTAAAACCACAGTTTAAACTAATACTTTTAACTTAAGTGCTCATTCAAACTTGACCTGAAGTCACTATAGGTTTTAACTTATTGTTAAATTTAGGCGCTAACTGGTTGTTCTAACAATTGAATTTCACTTTTCATGATATCTATTTTGGTGAAATTTGATCTGGCGCAATGGTAAACAAACCATGCTTGCCTACACTTATACACAGCGCTGCAGAGCGTAGCTACTATAATCAAAATTTAAATAAGCTAAATTGGGAGCGAATATGTCACATCACTTTGACGAAGAACCGCATAATGCGATCACTGACAGTGGAATAGCGCGCGTAATTCCCTGTAAAGAATTAGAAATGGGTGATCCAATTAAATGGTTGGCTTTAGGATTGCGTGACTTGCTAAAAGCACCTCTGCTGACGATTTTCTTCGGTGTGTTTTTCGCTGCTATTCCTTGGTTTATAACTTACTTAGTTGCTATGACCGGCTGGCATTTGGTGATTTTGCCTGCGATGGTCTGCTTCATGTTGATAGGTCCTTTTCTTGCTGCTGGATTGTATGATATCAGTTGGGAGTTTGAGAAAGGCCACAAGCCAAGTATTTGGCATGCTATCAAAGCGGTAAAACGTAACGCCGTAAACGAATGGGGTTTTGGTATCATGTTAATGGTATTAATGATTTTTTGGCTGCGCGTTGCCTCTATGATCCATGCGCTATATCCGTCGTACATGGGGAACGACTTAGAAGAGTTGATCCCATTTCTTGTATTAGGAACCATCGTAGGCGCAATATTTACGGGGATTGTTTTTCTGTTAAGCGCCTTCACTCAGCCTATTTTGATGGAGCGTCGAGTTGACCTTGGCACTGCGGTACTGACGAGTGTCAATGCAGTGTGGTTAAACAAAGGGCCAATGTTTGTTTGGGCTATGATCATATTTACCACAGTTGTCATCGGTTTTTTAACCGGCTTTATTGGATTTATATTGTTAATGCCATTAATTGGTTATGCCACGTGGCACGGTTACATCGATACCATCGAAACGAAAATTGAACGTAAATATGAGTAGGTCTTTTTACCCGCTCTTAATAAAAGGTGAATAATCGTTAACGCCCGATGCTTGTCGGGCGTTTTTATATGGGGTCGTTTTTACCCGTTGGGATATTTATGCCGCGGTAAATGAGTCAAAATTACATCTCGGTTATCACTTTGTAAAAGAAGGAAGCAGATGATAACTATTGCGCGTCTGAGTCAGTTAAATGCTCATAGGTTTCAAAAGTTAGGATAATCGTCCTATTTAATGGCCACTATTTAGTGTGTTTTATCCGATGTGTTGAAACCGCCACCGTGTTTTAGCAACACAAATATTCTTTTCGTGCACTAACATTAACATCTTGATAACACCCTTACATAGTAGAACAGGTATCCCGATGAAAGATCGAAATCATCTTAGCGATATAGGACTGGCGCATAACGTTGAAATCATAAGCAACGGCCTGTTAGATATCCCGATGTTACAAATGCTGCAATCTGATGGCACAGCGCATAGCGATTCAGAATTGCCTGAATTGGATCAGCAAACCTGCGAAAAAATTCTAAAAACCATGCACTATATTCGAGTGTTGGATGAACGCATGATCGGGGCTCAGCGCCAAGGTCGTATCAGTTTTTATCTTGCTTGTTCTGGCGAAGAAGCCGCCGCCATTGGCAGTGCTGCGGCTTTGTCTGATAACGACATGATCATGTCACAATATCGAGAACAAGGTGCTTTAGCCTATCGTGGTTACACCACTAAGCAATTTATGGATCAGATGTTCAGTAATCAAAATGATCCTAACAAAGGTCGCCAAATGCCTATTCACTACGGTGATAAAGCACTTAATTTCATGACCATTTCTTCTCCTTTGGGAACGCAAATACCGCAAGCTGCTGGACACGCTTATGGTCAAAAAATGGCGGGCTTAGATGCCATAACCGTCTGTTACTTTGGTGAAGGGGCCGCTTCAGAAGGCGACTTCCATGCCGGGCTAAATATGGCCGCAGTACTTAAATGTCCAGTGGTGTTTATCTGTCGAAATAACGGTTACGCCATTTCAACGCCATCAGAAGAGCAGTTCGCGGGCGATGGCATTGCTTCGCGTGGAATTGGCTATGGCGTGAAAACTATCCGTGTGGATGGGAATGACGTGCTGGCAGTATATGCAGCCACAAAAAGAGCCAGAGAAATTGCAATTGAAGAAAAGTGTCCAGTATTGATCGAAGCGATGACCTACAGATTGGCTGCGCATTCAACTTCAGATGATCCTACTGGCTATCGCTCTAAAGAAGAAGAAGCCCGCTGGCGCTTGAAAGATCCGGTGATGCGTTTTGAAAAATGGCTTGATTCTAAAGGCTGGTTTGATGAAGAAGCGATAAAAGCATTCGTTGAAGCAAGCCGTCAAGAAGTGCTCGAGTCATTAAAAACCGCGGAGAAAGTTCCAGTAGCAAAAGTTGAACAGATTATTGAAGACGTCTATGACACGCCTCCTTGGCATCTCAAAGAGCAACTAGAGAATCTTAAACAGCACATAAATCTCTATCCTGATGCCTACCCAAAAACTGCCCGGAGAGACAGCAATGATTAAAATGAATATGTTGCAGGCCGTCAATAACGCTCTTGTGACGGCCATGGAAGCTGATGAAACAGCCATGGTTTTCGGTGAAGACGTTGGCCATTTCGGCGGTGTATTTAGAGCCACGAGTCATTTACAAGAAAAGTTTGGGAAAGCACGCTGTTTCAATACACCGTTGACAGAGCAGGGCATAATCGGTTTTGCAAATGGTTTAGCGTCGCAAGGATCAACTGCTATAGCTGAAATCCAATTTGCTGATTATATATTCCCAGCATTTGACCAAATCGTTAATGAAACTGCTAAATTTCGCTATCGTTCTGGTGGGCAGTTTACTTGTGGTTCGCTTACCATCAGAACACCTTACGGTGGTGGTATTGCCGGTGGTCTGTATCATTCACAGTCGCCTGAAGCCTTTTTCGCCCATATTCCTGGAATGAAAATAGTCGTTCCTAGAAACCCCTATCAAGCCAAAGGTTTGCTGCTTGCGTCTATTCGTGATGACAACCCAGTGTTATTCATGGAGCCCAAACGTTTATATCGGGCTTCCGTTGGCGAAGTGCCTGAAGAAGATTATGAACTGCCACTGGGTAAAGCTGATGTGATATCTCAAGGCAGCGATATCACCGTGTTGGCGTGGGGAGCACAAGTGGAAGTCGTCGAAAAAGCGGTTGAAATGGCCAGCTCAGATGGAATCTCGTGTGAAGTCATTGACTTGCGCAGCATTTTACCTTGGGATGTTGAAACGGTTTGCCAGTCGGTTGAGAAGACCGGTAGATTATTGGTAAGTCACGAAGCACCCTTAACCGGCGGTTTTGCCAGTGAAATCTCGGCTACGGTACAAGAGCGTTGTTTCTTAAACCTAGAATCACCCATATCGCGAGTGTGTGGTTTAGATACGCCTTATCCTTTGGCTCATGAAAAAGAATATATGCCAGACCACTTAAAAATCTATGAAGCCATTAAACACTCGGTAAATTACTGATCAGGAGTTCCAATGCACGATTTTATATTACCTGATATCGGTGAAGGTATCGTTGAGTGCGAATTACTCGCATGGTTAGTCAAAGAAGGTGATGTCATTGTTGAAGATCAACCAGTGGCTGAGGTAATGACCGACAAGGCTACCGTACAGATCCCTGCGATGCACAATGGTAAAGTGGCTAAGCTTTACTATCAAACAGGCGACATTGCTAAAGTACATCAACCTTTGTTCGCAATGGAGTCAGAAGGGGCTGAAGTAGCTGAGCCTGCGAGTCAACCTGACACTAAAGAACAGTCTACTTCAACTGCTGTTGAATCACCTGCTGTGAGCTCGACTAGCGAAGATTTTATCCTGCCAGATATTGGCGAAGGGATAGTTGAATGCGAAATCGTTAAATGGCTGGTGTCGGAAGGCGATGCGATTAAAGAAGATCAGCCAGTAGTAGAAGTTATGACAGATAAAGCCTTGGTAGAAATACCGGCTAAATATTCTGGTAACGTTGCTAAGTTGTATTACGCCCAAGGTGAAATTGCCAAAGTACATTCTCCGTTATATGCATTGACGCCAGATGTAGCTGTTTCTGTGAATACCAGCAGTCAAGCAAGCCATGTTAATGCTCAAAGTGAGCAAACATCCGCAAGTACAGCTGCCACTGAAAATCAGCCAGAACAGTCAAGCGTGAGACAAGGTAAAGCACTTGCAAGTCCAGCGGTGAGACGACTAGCTAGAGAAAAAAATATCGATATTGCCAGTGTTAAAGGCTCAGGCAAGAAAGGCCGAGTGTTGAAGCAAGATGTGGAAAACCATACTGCTACACCACAACCAGCGGCTAACCAAAGCAAGCCAACTGCCAGTCAAGAGACTGGAGGTACTCGTGTTGAGCCTATTCGTGGTATGCAAGCCGCAATGGCCAAACAAATGACGCGCTCGGTGTTTACTATTCCACACTTTAGTGTCAGTGAAGAAATCAACATGGACAATTTGATTGCACTGCGCGCGCAACTTAAACCGGAATTTGAGCGTCAATCCATTAAATTGAGCTTTATGCCATTTTTCATCAAAGCAATGTCGATGGCGTTAAAATCATTCCCCATTATCAATTCACAAGTCAATGAGGATTGCACAGAAATAACCTATTTTGACGATCACAACATTGGTTTAGCGGTTGATTCTAAGATTGGTCTTATCGTGCCTAATATTAAATCAGTACAGCGTCTATCTCTATTAGAAATAGCGCAAGAAGTGAATCGCTTGGTTGATTTAGCACGTGAAGGACGTTTGGCAAGTGGCGATTTAAAAGGAGGTACAATCAGTATCTCTAACATTGGCGTGCTGGGTGGAACAACAGCGACTCCGGTGATCAACAAGCCCGAGTCAGCCATTGTCGCCTTAGGTAAAATGCAACGTTTACCACGATTTGACGAAAACGATAATGTCGTTGCTGTTAACTTAATGCATGTGAGTTGGTCAGGCGATCATAGAATAATAGACGGCGCCACCATGGTTCGATTCAATAACCTGTGGAAATCCTATTTAGAGCAACCCATGACAATGTTGACGGAATTACGTTAGCCGTCAAATTGTCAATAATTTTGGATTAATTAACGCCATTTTTGTGCTATTTTGCAGCTATTAAAACAATTATGATTGTGATCTAGTTGCAGATAAATCAGTCCTTTACGTAATAGCGTGCTGGTCTTGGTTGTATCCGTATTGAACAGACAACTATGATCAACACGCCGTTATGTGAAGGCGATTTTAAAAGGGCCCAACTATGCTAAGTTATCGACATGGTTTTCATGCAGGCAATCATGCTGATGTGTTGAAACACATTGTCCAAATGTTAGTAACTGAAAAACTCCTACAAAAATCTAAGCCCTTTATTTATATCGATACCCATGCCGGTGCTGGCTTATATTCGCTTAACGGCGAAGAAGCCTTAAAAACCCGTGAGTTTGAGACGGGTATTTCTAAAATAACCCATCAGCAGCAAAACTCAGTATTAGATGATTATGTCAATTTAACCCAAGAGTATATGGCTAATCAGCAATATCCAGGTTCGCCGCTGATTGCCGCTTCATTGCTAAGAACTCAAGACAAAATCGTGTTGATGGAATATCACAATAACGAAGTGGTCAACCTGCGTAACAATCTACGGGGTCTAAGCTTTGATGCCAAGGCGGCAATCCATCATCGCGACGGTTTTGAGGGGTTGCTTGCGCTTTTACCACCGAATCCTGCTCGTGGAATGGTCCTGATTGACCCGCCATATGAAGTACATACAGAGTATGACCAAGTGTTATCAACGGTAAAACAAGCGCTCAAAAAGTGGTCAACAGGCGTATATATTATTTGGTATCCGTTATTATCTGCTCGAGCCGGAAAAAAGTCTGGGATGAGTGAATCTTTGTGTGTTCAGTTAGCGCAACTAAATTGTAAAAACCTACTGGATGTAAGGATGCAAATTGCAGCGAACACCGAAGATGCTGGCATGTATGGTTCAGGTTTAGCGATTTTAAACGCACCTTGGCAACTAGATGACGCTATTTCTCAGATGTTACCTGAAATTAATAAACTGCTTAGTAACGACGATTTTCAGGCAACAAGTGACTGTACTTGGCGAAAAAGTGAGTAACTCAACCCTGTGTCTTTAGCTAATCTAAAGCATTTTTATATCCCTGATGAGCAATCCATCTATTTGCTCTCACATAAAGATGCGCAAAAATTAAAAGACTGGTTTGCCTTATGTAAAGAGCAGCTCGAATTACTCGGGTATGGCGATATTGAATTAATTGGTAAGGGCGCGTTCGGTTTCGCTTTTGCTGGAGAAGACCCTCGTAATAAACAATTGGTGTTTAAATTTTCAAGGATCAACTTGCCACAACATGTGCAAGATAGGTTAGAAGAAGAAGCTTTTATGCTCAGCCAAGTTGATCATCCTTATGTGCCTTCCCTGATCGAATTTCAACGGATCAAAAAGCAAGCGATTTTGGTCATGGAACGTGCCAAAGGCGTTGACTTGGAAGTCTATTCCCTGAGAAAAGGACCTTTGTCACCTAGACTGATTGTGAAAATCGCTTATCAGTTATGCCAAGTGCTAGAAGCCTTGCGGGCTAATAAATCACAAGGACATGATAAACCAATCGTTCATGGTGATATCAAACCCTCTAATATTGTGTTTGATGAACAATCTGAAACCATTGGGCTGGTTGATTGGGGATCGTCAGTATTCGCACAATTAGATGAACATGGGCAGCACATCAGCAGTAATGTTATGGACTTAATGTCTGCCGATACTAATACCACCAATGCACGGCTGGGTGATGTTTATTTTATTGGTGTTGACCAACTCAATGGTGAACTTTCCAGCCCAAGATTTGATGAACAAGGACTAGCCAGCACTCTATATACTTTGGCTTCAGGTCAATCTAGTCGTTTTGGTAAGCACGTGATCACGCCCAATTCTTTAGGTTTACCCAAAGAATTAGCAGAAACATTAACAGCCATGCTAAGTGATGACCCCATGACTCGGCGTAAAGGCGGTGATTATTTTATTCGCAATATGAAATACATGAGCAATTTGGTATTTAGCTCAAGTGATGAACAAGATTATCAAGCACTGATACCCACGTGGCAATTTGCAAAAGGCAAAGAGATAGACACCGTTGTTTACAGCTCAAGAAAGTCTTTTTTGCGGGTTGAAAGTGATGAATTTCAAAGCAATATTAGTTTTTTGAATGATGCGCAATTTGACCGTTACTACAAAAACTACATGCAGGGTATGGGCGAAACCGAGAAAGCATTTATTGCCGCGGTGGGGCGATTAGGCAAATATCCAGTGGTCGGCGGCTTGGTTGTGCGTTGGCAAGCCGAGGGCGTATATATTGATTCCAGTCTTAATTTATTTGACCCTGAGTTAAAACGATCATTTGATATTTCAGTTAACAATGTGGTGACACTTGCTCGGGCAATTCACCGTGTGGGCGTGTTTAAAAGCTGCATGTTTAACGCCAGAGATACGTTGCACCTCGAAAGGGAAGACGAGAATGTACCCTTTGAAGCAAAAGCAAACATGCAGATCCCGTTTGAAATTAGTCAGTTTTCGATTACAGAGGATCAAAGTCGAAATCACTCCTATTTTGAAGACGGCGAAGACCCTGATGAATTATTAGTTTTGCCTGAGCAACTTATGTCCATTATCCGTCAACTAAATGGTATTCATCATACCGGATGTATTATTTTTGAAGCTTTACCATTACACATGAAGATCCACAGTTATTACACACTACTGGATCACAGTATGGAAATGGAATTCAGAAGCTTATTGAAAGAAATCATAGACTTGTTACCCTCCATACAAGGCCTAGGGTTATCTGGTTTTATGAAATTACCCTATAAAGATACGCGTTATTTTGAACACGCTACCTGTTTACCAGAAAAGTTTTATCCAAAGTATCCAAGCAAGTAACGTGCTAAGAACGTTAGTTTAAAAGGACTCGCAAATGAATGATGTGACATTAACCTCTTTATTAGAATTAGAGCGAATTGAAGATTCGTTATTTAGGGGACAAAGTTGGGATCTCGGCTTCAGAGCACTTTTTGGTGGTCAGGTGATGGGCCAGGCGCTAGCAGCGGCCCAACAAACCTTACCAGAAGGACGAGTAAGTCATTCTTTTCACTCATACTTTTTGTTACCCGGAGACGCTAACAGTCCGGTTATTTATGATGTTGAAACTATGCGTGATGGACGTAGTTTTTCAACGCGTCGGGTTAAAGCAATACAGCATGGTAAAACAATCTTTTATTTAACGGCTTCATTTCAACACCCTGAGGAGGGCTTGTCTCATCAGTTTGCACAGATGCCAGAAGTTCCGCCTCCAGAGGAAGTTGAGTCGGATTTGGCATTTTTTGAGGACAGTTTAGATGAAATATCTGACCGCATGCGAGAGGCGATTGTTTATCATAAGCCTCTAGATGTGAGAACCGTGCAAACCATCGATTTATGTCATCCACAAAAAGAAGATCCTAAACGCTATATATGGATGCGTGCGCAAGAGTTGATCAATGGCAACATCAATTTAAATCAAGCGATGTTAGCTTATGCTTCGGATTATCATTTTTTGGCAACGTCACTGCAGCCTCACGGAATTTCGGTTCGAAATAAACAATTAAGAATGGCCACAATTGATCATGCGATGTGGTTTCATTTACCGTTTCACTTTGATGAATGGTTATTGTACAGCACTGAGAGTCCATTTAGCGGTGGTGCAAGAGGTCTGGTGCGAGGGCAATTTTTTAATCAACAAGGTCAATTAGTTGCATCTACCATGCAAGAAGGTCTAATGCGAAAAGTGGAGAAATAATATGTTATACAGCTTAGCTGATCGGCATCCAGTGTGTGATAAAAGCGTATTTTTGGCACCCGGTTGTCATGTCATTGGTTCTGTTACCTTAAAAAAAGAGTCTAGCGTTTGGTTTAATGCTGTTCTACGAGGTGATTGTGACCAGATAACAATCGGTGAGGGCTCAAACATACAAGATGGCTCGGTACTGCACACCGATGAAAACGTCCCTCTGACCCTCGGCAAAGGGGTCACCGTTGGCCATAAAGTCATGCTTCACGGTTGTGAGGTAGGCGACTTTAGTTTAATTGGTATCAATGCTGTGATCCTAAATGGTGCGAAAATTGGGTCTCATTGTTTGATTGGTGCGAACAGTTTAGTCACTGAAAACATGCAAATACCAGATGGCTCAGTGGTGATGGGTAGCCCTGCAAAAGTGGTTAAAACATTGTCACAGAGCCAGCAAAAACTGCTTGAGGCTTCAGCACAACATTACATCGCCAATGCAAAGCATTTCTCAGAAAAATTAAAGCCTGTAGGTTAAAGGCTACATTGTTTTAGCTTGTCACTATTACGCATAAAAAAGGCCCGGCACTATGACTACGTCCGGGCTTAGGGGAATGGCTCATCGGTTAGAGCCGTGCGCTAACTTTCTTCAACAGGGAGAAGAATCCAACAACAAAATATTGGAGAACCCTTAGTGTAGAACATCTCTGCTCATTTATTAAACACATTTGCAAACTATTTTGAAAAGCGCATATATTTCAACAGGTTGTCGCGGTAATTATATTTACCAGCACTACCTTATGCACAGTGGTTGCACAGCTTATTCAGGTGTTGCTCACAGCTTATCCACTGCCCAATAAAAGTTACCCACAGTTAAAGAAAGCGTTGTTATGGTAGGTGTTAAGCTGAACTCAGAATTATAATCGCCCGATAGATTTTACCCAGAGTTCAGGTTAACGTAATTTCATTTATATTGTGAATATTGGCTATTTACATCTTGTTCAAATACGGACTCGTTGTACCATTACAGGTATTATTTTTTAGTTTAGAAACGGACATTTATGGATAACACTTTTAGTTCTTTTAATCCTATATCTCGAACCCTCATGGGCCCAGGCCCTTCAGATGTTGATCCTCGTATCTTAACCGCTTTAGCAAAACCGACAATCGGTCATTTAGATCCGCAGTTTATTGAACTGATGGACCAAGTTAAGCAGCTTTTGCAGTATGCTTTTAAAACAGAAAACGCATTAACGATGCCGATTTCTGCCCCAGGCTCTGCAGGAATGGAAGCTTGTTTTGCCAACTTAGTTGAGCCGAACGACAAAGTCATCGTTTGTCAAAATGGTGTTTTTGGTGGACGCATGGCACAAAACGTTATCCGCTGCGGAGGAGAACTGATATTAATTGAAGATGAGTGGGGTAAACCCACTGATATTAATAAATTAGCTGATGCCTTAAAAACACATCCTGATGCGAAGATTGTCGCCTTTGTTCATGCTGAAACTTCAACGGGCGTGAAAAACGATGCAAAGGCATTGTGTGCGCTGGCAAAACAATATGGTTGTTTGACATTAGTCGATGCGGTTACTTCTTTGGCGGGCGTTGAATTACGTGTAGATGAATGGCAAATCGATGCGATCTACTCGGGTACACAAAAATGTTTATCTTGTGTGCCAGGTCTATCACCAGTGTCTTTTAGCCCCGCGGCGATTGACAAAATAAAAGCACGAAAAACGCCAGTACAAAGTTGGTTTTTAGACATGCAATTGGTAATGGAGTATTGGGGAGAAGGCGCTAAGCGTGCCTACCATCATACGGCGCCGGTGAACAGTATCTATGCGTTGCATGAGGCCTTGGTGAATCTGCATAACGAAGGGCTTGAGGCATCATGGCTTCGCCATCAACGTTGCCATGAGCAGCTAAAAAATGGTTTGCAATCTATGGGCTTGTCTTTGGTTGTTGAACAAGACTTCCGTCTACCGCAATTAAACACGGTTTATATTCCGGATGGCGTCGATGATGCAAAAGTGAGGTCATGCTTGCTCAACGAGTTTAATCTTGAAATTGGCGCAGGTCTGGGCGTTTTAGCCGGTAAAGTGTGGCGCATAGGACTAATGGGCTACGGATGTAATGAGCGTAATGTGGATTATTGCCTCAACAGCCTGCAAGCTGCCTTGGATAAATAATGGTTAACCTGAACTGAGGAGGGGATCACATTCCCCCTTTTTTGTCTGTGACCAATGAACCAAGAAGTATCTACCACAGCAATAAAAGGGGTGACACAGGCTGTTAAATTTTGCCCACAATGGTTATTTGTCTGTATTATAACAAGAAATTACAACAACATTGATTGGTTATGCTGCATCGAATTTGGTTGGCGTTTATCTTGTGCGCCTTTATAGCAACGCTTTGGCAAGTTCTTTTTAATCAACATCTTGGCGGCTTTCAAGAGGTCATGGATGCAATTTATGCAATGGCCAAGTTGAGTGTTGAAATAGCCATCGGTTTAATTGGTCTATTGGCATTTTGGCTTGGTATCTTTCGTGTCGCTGAACATGCGGGTTTAATTGCTAAGCTTTCCATCGTGCTTGAACCTTTGTTGTGTAGACTAATGCCTGAAATACCCAAAGGGCATCCGGCAATTGGTAGTATCACCATGAATATGTCTGCCAATGTGCTGGGCTTAGATAACGCGGCGACTCCCTTTGGGATCAAGGCCATGCAAGATATGCAATCCTTGAACAACGATAAATCGTCACTCAGTAATGCGCAAATACTCTTTCTGGTACTTAACACCTCTTCGGTTACACTTTTTCCTATTGCGGTATTTCTTTACCGAGCAGAGCAGGGGGCTGCCACCCCAACCGATGTGTTCATTCCAATTTTACTGGCTACTAGCGCGTCAACCTTGGTTGGTCTATTTGTCACTTGCTGGGTGCAAAAAGTCAATTTGTTCAACAAAGTTGTGGTGATTTATTTATTACTACTGTTTAGCTGTCTGGGCGCCGTGATCTTGTATTTTTCCTATTTGGCTGCTGCCCAGATGGCGAGCCAATCATCCTTTGTAGCCAATGCGCTATTACTCAGTTTTATCGTAGTTGTACTGAGTGTCGGTGCAGTCAAAAAATTAAATTGTTATGAGCTTTTTATAGACGGTGCCAAACAAGGATTCGAGCTCGCCATTTCATTGATCCCTTATTTAATTGCGATGCTGTTCGCTATTGGCATGCTCAGAGCCAGTGGGTTGTTGGATATCGTGATGCAAAGTATTGCCTACATTGTAAATGCTATCGGGTTTGATAGTCGATTTGTCGAGGGTATTCCTAACGCACTCATGAAACCGTTAAGTGGCTCAGGTGCCCGCGCTATGATGATCGAAACCATGCAACACCACGGCGCTGACTCGTTTGCTGGGAGATTGGCATCTGTTTTACAAGGCTCTACTGAAACGACATTTTATATTTTGGCTGTGTATTTAGGTGCGGTTAGCATAAAATACAGTCGACATGCAGTTGCCTGTTGTCTTGCGGCTGATCTCGCGGGTATAGTGGCTGCTATCACGGTTACATATTGGTTCTTCGGTTAATTTATACATGTGAATGGTTTAGTTAAATTCTTGATAGAGGCTTCGATTATGGTTGTACCAAAAAGGATAATGTCGATTTTATTGCTGAGTATTTTTATGCTTCAAGGGTGCTCTAAAGTGACCTGGGCAAATTACGACCGAGTGGAAATGGGCATGATTAAATCTGATGTTGAAATGATTTTAGGTAAACCGGACCAATGTGAAGCCGTCATTGGTACTCACAGTTGCATTTGGGGAGAACAGGATGGCAAGTTCATCAAAGTGAGTTTCATTGCCGACAGAGCAGCAGTAATTACACATGGGGGCTTAAAATAATATGAAATTCTTTAGTACTTTACTGATCACATTATGCTTATCGAATATCACTTTGGCTCATGAATCGCGCAGTGATACCATCACGGTGAATGGCCAAGGTAGTATTTCTAAAGCGCCAGATATATTAAAGTTTACCATTACCGTTGAAGAGCGAGGCCAAGACACTAAAAAGCTCAGCGAGTCAGTTAACCGTAAAACCGACCAAATACACAGCGTATTGCATGACCACGGAGTGGTTTCTAAAGATATTCAATCAATGGCCATTAGTTTATATCCTTGGTTTGAACGGGAGCGCCAAAGTAATGTACAAAAAGGCTTTGTATTTAGTCGAAACCTTGATGTCACTCTAAGAGCATTTTCGAGTTATCCGGCAATTATGAATGATCTCTTTACGCTCAATATCAGCCGTATTGATGGTTTGAGATATGAAGTGGAAGACCAGCAGGCAGCTTATCTTGCAGCCTTAAAGGCCGCTATGGATGATGCAAAAATGCGCGCACAACATATAGCAGCTGGCTTAAACCTTAAACTTGGTGAAGTCGCCAATGTCGAAGAAAATTCGGCTTATAATCCAACACCACAGCCTTCCGCTCGAAATATGGCGGTATTTTCAGATTCAGCCGAATATCTCCCAGGATTAAATGAAATTAATGCCAGAATCGTAGTGACCTTCAAAATAGCTGAATAACAACGAGATAAAATTATTATGTCGAGTTTGGTAAAAAATCGCTGTAATTAGCGTTGTGGCGGGTTAAAATCCCTATGTAACAAGGGATGCAGTCATTTTAATTAAGGTAGTAAACATAGAATTATGTCGATAGAGACAGATAAAAAGGCTTTTTATCAAAGCCTTACGAAACAGGCGAGTGCGCTAATTGGGTCAGAAACGAATCTGATTGCAAATTTAGCCAATTTGAGTGCGTTGCTTAATATGTCGTTAGATGACATAAATTGGGTGGGATTTTACCTTGTTGAAGATGATGAACTAGTGCTTGGTCCATTTCAAGGTAAGCCAGCATGCATTCGTATCCCAATAGGGAAAGGAGTATGCGGCACTGCCGCATTTCAACGAACCACGCAAATTGTTGCAGATGTACACGATTTTGAAGGGCACATTGCCTGTGATGCAGCGTCAAATTCAGAAATCGTTATCCCGGTGCTCTCCGGCAGACGTCTAGTTGGAGTGCTTGATATAGACAGCCCCAGCATAGGACGTTTTGACGCTGCCGATGGATTAGGTTTGCAATTAATTGTTGATACTTTACAAAAGACACTAGATTGAAAAATTTAATAGATATTCACGTAGTGCTGGCAACAGCAGAAGATATGGATCATTGGGATGATGAGGCAGCGGAGGCTGCTGAAAAGCTTAATGTTATTTTGCATATGGTGTATGACCAAGCTGATGATGACATTGAAACCACTCGCCTCGAAAATGTGCTGCAGCACGTTTGGGAAAATTGGCGAGAAGACGCTTACCTAATGGAAATTGATGAGAATGATTTGCATGACTGGGTTGACCATCTGTTGGCAACTTGGGATGATGCAGGACAAGACGACGATAACGATCAACACACAGAATTAGTATATTGAATGGAAAACCAAGAAAAATTTTCGAATAGTAAAGAAGTCATTGCATTTTTGGCGCAAGCCTTTCCTAAATGTTTTTCCCTTGAGGGCGAAGCCAAACCATTAAAAATTGGTGTTTTTCAAGAGCTCTCGGAGCGACTTAAAGATGAAGAACGGTTAAGTAAAACATTATTGCGCGCATCATTACGCCACTACACTAATAGCTGGCGTTACTTGCACAGTGTAAAAGTAGGTGCGCATCGTGTTGACTTAGATGGCAATCAAGATGCCGCCATTGAAAAAGAGCACGCTGATCATGCGCAGCAACAATTAGCAGAAAGCAAAGCTAAAGTTGCCGAAAAGCGCAAGGCGAATAATGCTGACAAAAAACCGGAAAAGAAAACTTACAAAGTTAAGAGTGAAAAAAGTAGTAAAGCAAAAGGTAAGGGAACTAAAGCAGCAAATCCTAGACCAACTAATCAGGCCGCCCCAGAAAAATTGACTGAATCAGACATGGTGGTGGGAACTGAAGTCACCGTAAAAGTTGGAAAGAGTCCGTTACCGGCGACCATCACTGAAGTATCTAAAGATGGTGTTCATGTCCAACTTCAAACTGGTATGTTAGTGAAAGTGCAAGTAGATAACTTGCGTCTGGCACGCCCTAAGAGGTAGTTTTTATGAATAAATTTGTTCGCGCTTCGATTTACAGCGCTTTATTTTGTGTGAGTGCAGGCGCGCTCGCGGTAAATTCAACCGTCGTAGATGTTGAACTTCCCGCACTTGAGCAAGAATCACAGCATTCAGCATCAGCGAAGCGGATCAGCTCTCATCTCCTTAGGTCACACTATAAACCGATCAAAATCAATGACGACCTTTCTGCAAAAACCTTTGACCGTTACTTACGGACGTTGGATTACAATCGCAATTTTTTCCTGAAATCTGACATTGAGGCGCTCGAAAAATACCGTCTGAATTTTGATGAGGCGATTGGACAAGGCAACCTTAGTGATGCATACGACATCTATACGTTAAATTTGAAACGTCGACTGGAACGTTTTAATTATGCTATTTCACTATTGGACACCGAGTTTGACTTTGAAAAGAAAGGTGATGTACTCGAGTACGATCGCGAAGATGCACAGTGGCCGACCAATCTAAATGAATTGAATGAATTATGGCGTCAGCGGGTTAAATACGATGCTTTAAACCTCAAGTTAGCCGGTAAAGAACCTGAAAAGATCAAAGAATTGCTACAAAAACGCTACGAAAGAGCGATTAAGCGTTTAACTCAAACGAAGAGTGAAGATGTATTTCAAACGGTGATGCATTCATTTGCGAGAAGTGTAGATGCTCATACCAGTTATCTTTCTCCGCGCGGCACTGAACGTTTCGATATGGAAATGAACTTGTCTTTTGAAGGTATTGGGGCGGTGCTGCAAAGTGAAGACGACTTCACCGTTATCCGCAGCATAGTGCCCGGTGGACCAGCTGAGCTGTCTAAAAAGATCAAGCCGGAAGACAAAATTGTCGGTGTTGCACAAGACAATGAAGAGTTTATCGATATTATCGGCTGGCGCCTTGACGAGGTAGTGGAGCTAATTAAAGGGCCTAAAGGCAGTGTGGTTCGTTTACAAGTGCTCAAAGGCGTTTCAGAAAGCAATGTACCAGAAGTGGTTAAATTAACGCGCGACAAAATTAAATTGGAAGATCGCGCAGCAAAATCTGACACTTACGTTCCAGAAACAGGGCCATTTCAAGGTGAGAAACTAGGCGTTATCACCATCCCATCCTTTTATAACAATTTGCATGCTGACGTGAAAAAAGAGCTTGTTAAGTTGAAAGAACAAAATGTAAGAGGTGTGGTTGTTGACTTGCGTGGCAATGGTGGTGGCTCACTGACGGAAGCTACTTTGTTATCTGGCTTATTCATCGATCGCGGCCCTGTGGTACAAATACACGACGCCTCTGGTCGAACTCGCACGGAAAAAGACACCGATGGCGTGACTTATTATGACGGTCCTTTAACTGTATTAGTCGATCGTTATAGTGCTTCAGCGTCTGAAATCTTCGCCGCGGCAATGCAAGACTATGGACGTGCTGTGGTATTAGGTGAACAAACCTTTGGTAAAGGAACAGTGCAACGTCACCGTCCTTTGAAGCGGATTTATGATTTATATAGTAATCCGCTTGGCTCTATCCAATATACGATAGCCAAATTTTATCGAATCAATGGTGGCAGCACGCAGCACAAAGGTGTGGTACCTGATATTCAGTTTCCAACGGCAATCGATCCGGAAGAGTGGGGTGAAAGCCAAGAAGAAAATGCATTACCTTGGGATAGTATCGACAAAGTGAACTACTCTGTGGTTGGAGATGCAACATCATCACTCAATCAAATACAGCAAAGCCACTTTGCACGTATTCAGAAAAACCCTGAGTTTGCGTATATCTTCGAAGATATCGAACGTTATAAACGCGAAAAGGACAAAAAGACAATTTCACTGGTTGAATCAGAGAGACTCAAAGAAAAAGAGCAACAGGACGCTTTAAGACTCAAGCGCGCGAATGAACGTTTAGAGCGAGCTGGATTGGCCAAAGTAGAGAAGCTGGATGATCTACCTGAAGAGCTAGACAACATTGATCCGTTTCTGGACGAGGCAGCTAACATTACATTCGAGCTAGCTTCGACGGGTATGTACGCATCAAATGCGCCAGCAGCTACTGCCAACTAATCATGACGTTTTTAATCAGGGCTATTTGTTAATAGCCCTTTTTTATATTTGTATTAACTAGTGTAAGATTTGCCACCGACCATCAGTAGGTGGTTCTAATAACAATAAAATAATAATAAAAAGGGTTTGCAATGAGCGCACGTGGAGAGTTCTCATCTCGATTAGGGTTTATCCTTGCCGCAGCTGGTTCTGCAGTAGGATTAGGAAATATTTGGGGTTTCCCTACACAGGTTGCCAGTAATGGTGGCGCCGCTTTTGTTTTAGTCTATGTGATCCTTGCTTTTTTACTCGCATATCCTGTTTTGATGGCTGAATTGATTATTGGTCGTGCGACGCGCGCCAATATGGTCGATGCTTTAGGCAAAATATCGGGCAGCGTTGTGGGACGAGCAACAGGTATTTGGGGCTTTATAACCGTCTCTCTCATTTTGTCTTTTTACGCTTTAGTTGCTGGCTGGATGTTGGCGTATTTCCTACAAACCATGGCGCAAATGTTATCCTTAGATACGGTTTCCAGCTGGTTGACCGGTGACTCTGTCACGCGAAATATTTTGTTTTGTGCGATTTTTCTAAGTTTGACCGCGGGGATTGTGACCGGTGGTGTGAGCAAAGGTATTGAATGTTGGTCGGTACGTTTAATGCCAACCTTAATCATCATCATTGTTGCGCTTATCGTTTATGTCACATTTCAGGCAGGTGCTATTGATGGCTGGAAAGCTTACTTATTACCAGACTTCTCTCGCGTCTTAGATCCCGCATTGTTAATCAGTGCCATGGGCCAAGCATTTTTCTCGATGTCGTTGGGCGTGGGCACTATGTTGGTTTATGGTTCATATGTAAGTAAAAAAGAGCGTTTGCCGTCACTTGGTGCATACGTTGCCTTGGTCGATATTGGTGTGGCCATTTTGGCTGGCATGTTGATCATTCCTGCCATGTACGTTGCTTTACATAACGGAGTGGAAATATTTACCGAAAGTGGTGCCTTGATTGAAGGGGACTCTTTGATTTTCACTGTGTTGCCGTCTTTGTTCGAGACCATGGGAGGCGTTGGAGTATTTGTCGCTTTCGCATTTTTCGCACTCATGGTAATCGCGGCACTGACATCCTCTATCTCTATGCTTGAAGTACCTGTAGCTTATGTGGTTGAGAATAAAGGAGTAGGTCGTAAACGAGCCGTCTGGTTATTAACGCTAACGGTATTTATTATTAGTAGTGTTATCGCCCTAAATATGTCGCACTTGTTTGGCTTTGTGATCACGTTAACCACCAAGTATAGCCAACCGCTATTGGGTTTAGCCTTGTGTATATTCGTTGGTTGGGTGTGGAAACGGGATAGTATTCTTGCCGAGCTAAAACAGGGTAACGAAGGTGCACAGCACAGTTTATTTTGGAAAATCTGGCCTTGGTATTTAAAATTTGTTTGCCCGGTTGTAATCGTTCTTATGTTTTATTTATCAATCGCTTAGGATAATCATCTATCATGGAACCAGAAAACAAGCAGATTAAAGAAGCATCCATTTTAGATGCCGTAGTCCCCATACTGATCCTGATCATCATGCTGTCTTCCTCAGTGTGGTTGTACGGTGGTGACTCATCCTATGGGCCAAATCAAATCGCCTTGTTGTTCGCGATGTTTATAGCGGCGGCAGTAGGCATGAAAAATGGCTACACGTGGAAGGAGATTGAAGAAGGCATAGTTAAGGGTATTTCTCTATCTTTAGGTGCAATATTGATCCTGTTAGCGGTCGGTGCGTTGATTGGCTCTTGGATGTTATCAGGTACGGTACCAACCCTTATTTATTATGGTTTAGAGCTACTTAATCCATCTTTGTTTTATGCGGCTACTTGTTTGATATGTGCGATTGTCGCCATGAGTATTGGTAGTTCTTGGACTACCGCTGCGACTGTGGGCGTGGCCTTGATCGGCGTCGCCAATGGTATGGGCTTATCAGAAGCTATCACCGCAGGCGCCGTGGTTTCAGGTGCGTATTTCGGTGACAAAATATCGCCACTGTCGGAAACCACCAATCTGGCACCAGCGGTAGCGGGGACCGATCTTTTTGAACATATCCAATACATGCTTTGGACGACTATCCCCAGTATCATTTTGGCACTTATATTGTTTACCTTTTTGGGCTTTAATTCCAATCAACCGCCGTCGGAAGAAGGCATTGCCAATATGCAAAATCTGCTTGCCAGTGAGTTTAATTTAGGTTGGCATTTGTTGATCCCGCTCATTGTGCTTTTAGGGTTAGCGGTCAAAAAGGTCCCAGCCTTTCCCGCTGTAGCCATTGGTGCTCTATTAGGCGGCGTTTGGGCAGGCTTATTTCAATCAGACGTTGTACAAAGCTTCGCCGTTGAAGGACGAGAAGGCCTAGTCGCCAGTATCACCGTCGTTTGGACTGCCCTTTATGACGGTGTTGAATTTAATACTTCCAGCCAAGTGCTTAACGAACTGCTTAGTCGCGGTGGTATGGCAAGTATGCTCAATACCATATGGTTGATAATGTGCGCATTAACCTTTGGTGCGGTGCTTGAAAAAGTCGGCTTATTGAAACGTATTGTCAGTGCTGTACTGCATGGTGCTAAATCCGCCGGTGATATGATCTCCAGAACCATTTTGACTTGTTTTGCGACCAATTTGATCACTGCAGATCAATATATGGCGATTGTGATGCCTGGACGCATGTATAAAAATGAGTTTGAAAAACGTGGCCTTCATCAATTGAATTTGTCGCGTAGCCTAGAAGATGGCGGTACTTTGACATCCCCCTTGATCCCGTGGAACACCTGTGGTGCTTATATGAGCGGGGTACTTGGTGTTGGCGTGTTAGACTATGCTTTCTATGCATTTTTCAATCTAATCAATCCTGTTTTAGCGATTATTTACGCATTCTTGGGAATTAAAATTTTACGTATTCCACCGCCTAAATACGCCGAACAAGTGAGTAGTGAAGAGAAACATTCTCAACACGAAACGCAAAACGTATAATACTGAGGGCGCATCAGCGCCTTCTTACTATTTTATTGTTTCTAGGTGAATTTTTAACATACTAATTGTAAACCCTAGCTAATTACTTCTAAGCAAAGGCATGTCATGTCGAATAAAACGCCAGTAACCGCAAAACGTAGGCTTGATTATCAGCCTCCCGCCTATCAAATTCATGATATCGAGTTATCATTTAACCTTGATGATGAAGTCACTAAAGTAAAAAGTTTACTGCACGTATTCAAGCAGGGTGACCATGATCAACCACTCAAATTGGACGGTGAAAACCTAACGCTCATTGAAGTAAAGCTAAACGGTAAGTCTCTTCAGCAATACGAACTGACTGATGAGGCTTTGACATTATCCAACTTGCCTGATGAATGTTTTATTGAGATATATACCGAAATCGATCCGGCGTCTAATAAGACACTTGAAGGGCTATATAAAGCCTCGGGTTCTTATTGTACTCAATGCGAAGCCGAAGGCTTTCGCAAGATAACCTATTTCCTAGATCGTCCTGACGTATTATCAAAATATACAGTGACCATTTATGCCGATAAAAAACGATACCCTTATCTCTTGTCTAATGGTAATAAAATAGATAGTGGTGATTTAGAAGACGGTAAACATTGGGTTAAATGGCAAGATCCTTTTTTCAAACCCTGCTATTTATTTGCACTTGTAGCGGGTGACTTTGACAAATTAACACAGAGCTTTACTACCTCAAGTGGGCGTAAGGTCGCATTAGAATTATATGTAGATAAAGGTATGGCCCATAGGGGAGAGCATGCCTTAGCATCCCTCAAAAAAGCCATGAAATGGGATGAAGTGGTTTTTGATCTCGAATACGATCTTGATATTTACATGGTCGTCGCGGTTGATTTTTTCAATATGGGAGCGATGGAAAATAAAGGTCTAAACGTGTTTAACAGTAAATACGTCTTGGCCGACAGTCAAACTGCAACTGATGAAGATTACTTTAATATTGAATCGGTGATCGCCCATGAATATTTTCATAATTGGACAGGTAATCGGGTCACCTGCAGAGATTGGTTTCAATTAAGTCTTAAGGAAGGTCTCACGGTTTTTCGTGATCAACAATTTAGTGCTGACATGGGTTCACCTGTGGTGAACAGAATTAAAAACGTAAAAGTGATCCGAGAGCATCAATTTGCCGAGGATGCTAGTGCAATGGCACATCCCATCCGACCAGACGAAGTGATCGAAATGAACAACTTCTACACGGTGACGGTATACGACAAAGGCGCTGAAGTGATTAGGATGTTGCACACCTTGTTAACGCCAGCGGGATTTAAACGTGGAATCGATCTCTACTTTAAACGACATGACGGTCAGGCTGTAACCTGTGATGATTTTGTAAATGCGATGCAGGATGCCAATAGTATCAATTTGGATCAATTCAAAGTGTGGTATGAACAATCAGGAACGCCAGAGCTAACCGTAGAACAAGACTTTGCTGCCGACACCGGCACTTTGACCTTAACCATACAACAGCATACTCCAGTCACACTAGATCAGTCGCAAAAGAAACCACTATACATACCGGTGAGAGTTGAATATCTTGCCAATGATGGTTCATCAACCACTGATATCATTCATCTCACACAAAGTCAGCAAAAGCTGGTGCGAGACGGATTTGATGTTGAGCCAACAGTCGCCTTGTTAGGCGATTTTAGTGCGCCAGTTAAGGTGATAAGAACCCTTAGTGCTGAATCATTGTTGACCATTGCATTGCATAGCAACGATGGGTTTTCTCGATGGGATGCGGCGCAAACTATTTATAGTCAATTTATTCATTCACTAACGCCCAATGGCAGCACGCTGGCGATCACGCAAGAAACCATCACCGCGCTACTTGATGGTTTACTTGAATCAGCAATGGAAGATCAGGCTTTATTAGCGGAAATGATCACCTTGCCCAGTGTCGAAACTTTGGTACAACAAGTGCCTAAATATTACGTAGAGTCATTGCATAGCGCGCGCGAGAAACTAGAAAGAATAATTATCTCTCATGCCCAACCAATGTTTGAAAAGCAATACCACGGGCTGGCTTTTACCAACTACGATTACACACCGTCGCAAACTGCGACACGAAAATTACGAAACCAACTGTTGATGTACATTGCCTCCACGGAACAAGGAGAAGAGTTAGTCACTCAGCAATTTATGCAGTCTGATAATATGACTGATACCTTAGGTGCACTTAAAGCAGCGCAACACGCTAAATGTAAGTGCTTCGATAAACTTATGAGTCAGTTTGAGGAAACATGGCGGGCAGATCCTATAGTGTTAGACAAATGGTTTGCACTGCACGCTAGTCGCCAGAGTGAAGATATTTTATCACGCCTTGATTTACTCATGGGCCATCAACAATTTAACCATGAAAATCCCAATCGAGTGCGCTCAGTTATTGGTTCCTTTGCATTTTTTAATAGCACCGGATTTCATGCCAAAGATGGCAGTGGTTATCGTTATATAGGTCAATATTTACAGAAGCTAGATAAGATAAATCCGCAGGTAGCGTCACGCATTGTCACCCCTTTAACTCAGTGGCAAAAGCTTGATGAGGAGCGCATCGTTAAAATGAAAGCGGAATTAGTCCGTTTGTTGGACAATAAAGACCTCAGCAACGATGTCTATGAAAAAGTTAGCAAAAGTCTCGGCTATCAATAGGAATCCAAGTGAAAACCTATTATTTTTCTCTTGATGTCAGTTATGAGCGATGCGAGCGACTGTATGGGATTGGTTCTAATTCTGTAGTTTTACGCTCAGATTGTGGTGAAAGGATACAGTTACCCAATGTAAATTTACGTCCATTTGTAACACGAACAGGGTTAAAAGGTCGTTTTCGACTTATAATTACCCCAGAGAACAAAGTGCACTCATTTGAAAAAATCAGTTAGAAATGAATTGAATACAGATGATTAATTTTCAAACTATTGAAAAAGAAACAGTTTGCAGAATATCAACTGGTACGATTTCTTCTTGCTATCATCTTCAAATGATGTAATGATTTTGTGAATAATTTGCTATAGATAATCGGTCGCAGGGCTAATCCCAACGCGACATGGGAGAACTAAAATATGAAGTGTGGACCTTTGAAGTTCAAAAAGTCACCGCTTGCAATTAGCATTGCAGCGATAGCTACCCTAGCAGCAAGCAGTGTTCAAGCTGGCTCTTGGGAAAGTGGTGACTGGTCTGTAAGCTTTGACTCTAACTTTTCATTCGGCACAAGTATCAGAGTTGAGGAACGAGATTTTTCTTTGATTGGCAGTAGTAACCATACCAATTTCGATTGGTCAGGCTACAACGCAGCGACTAATGTAAAATACCCTTCCAGTGAAGTGTGGGCAAACGCAGATGGTGCTTACTCTACTAATGGCGATTTAGGAAATCTGAATCACGATAAGGGCAAAGCTTTCTCGACGATTTTCAAAGGAACTCACGAGTTAAATATCCAGTATGACAATATGGGCTTTTTTGCCCGTGGTTTTTACTTTTATGACTTTGAGCAGAAAAACCGTGGACGCGCTTGGTCTGATCCCATTACTGGTCAAACACAGGATCCTTGTGCGACAGAAAAATCTGCTGAGGAACTCTGTTCTGATATTCGCTTGTTAGATGCGTTTTTCTACGCAGACTTTGATATAGGTGACATGCCAGTTACGGTCCGTGTAGGTGATCAGGTGGTAAGCTGGGGTGAAAGTACCTTTATTCAGCATGGTATAAATAGTACCAATCCAGTGGACGTTACGCGCGCTCGTTCTCCAGGTGCTGAGCTTAAAGAAGTCTTTATCCCAGTTGGTATGGTGTTCGCTTCAATTGGTCTAACTCAAGATTTAAGTTTATCTGCTTATTACCAATATGAGTGGGAACGCAGCATCTTGCCTCAAGCTGGCAGTTATTTTGCCACTAATGATTTTGCAGGAGAGGGCGGTCAAGCACAAAATATTCAATTGGGGTTTGCTGGTAACCCAGATATAAATCTAGATTTCCTTTTACAAAGCCTAAATGGCTTAGGCGATGCTTTACGTAGTGGTGCCGATGGTTCACAAATTGGCCAAGCTTATCTTGCATATCCCACTAAAGTTGCGGTTCGCGGATTTAGTGATGCCGCTCATACCGATGCAGACGATCAAGGTCAATATGGTATTAAATTATCGTATTACTCTGAAGCAATGTACAACACTGAATTTAGTTTGTACCACTTGAACTATCATAGCCAGCGTCCATTGATTTCTGGGGTGACCTCTAATTTTACGGCAGCAAGTATCCAACAAGACTTGGGTTTTCTTGCTTCAAGACAAATTACTCGTGACAACATTACCGACTTGGCTGCTTTCACGAAAACCGAATTTGTTTATCCTGAAGACCTGAAACTGTATGGCTTCAGTTTTAACACCAACGTTGGTGAAACCGCCTTAGCAGGTGAAATTGCATACCGTGTTGATGAACCACTGCAAATCGATGATGTTGAATTGTTATATACAGCAATGCCGCAACAGTTAGCCAATGCAGATTTACGTCCAGATTTAGACGGTATTTCTCAGCTTGTGAATATCGGTCGCAATGTTGGTTCTGGTGAATCGGCGCAAGGCTACGTGGTGTCAGACACCATCCAAGCACAGATCACAGCGACTCATGTGTTTGGACCTGCGCTAGGCACAGACAACCTTATCGTACTTGGTGAAGTTGGTTACATCAGTATTGAAGATATGCCAGATCAAAATGTCCTTCGTCTAAATGGACCTGGTACAGCTCGTTCAGCTTCAATTGAACCTTTGCGCGCCGATGACGGCAGTATCATTTCTAATCGTGAAGGTTTGCACATTGGTTTGTCTAATGGTCCTGAAACCAATCCATTCCCCACTGACTACGCTTGGGGTTACAGAATGTTAGCTGTTGCTGACTTCAACAACGTGTTCTCCGGTATAAACTTGAGAGCCCGAGCAACCTTTTCTCATGACGTCGAGGGAACAACACCAGATCCATTGTTCTTGTTTTCTGAGGACGTTAAGTCAGCCAATTTAACGTTCGAGTTTGACTACTTGAGTAAATTTTCTGCGGCATTTGGGTATAGTGCATTTTGGGGCGGTATCGGAAACGCCAACGCATTGTCTGATAGAGATTTTGTTTCTATCAACTTCAAATACTCAATTTAGGAGTACAGTAATATGATAAAGAATTTAGTAGTAACGACTTCAGCTATTGCGTTAGCACTAAGTGTTTCTATGGCTCATGCAAAAGTGTCAGACGCTGAAGCGGCAAAGTTAGGTAATGAGCTAACGCCATTGGGTGGCGAAAAAGCCGGTAATGCCGATGGCAGTATACCTGCTTGGGATGGCGGCATTACTGCGCCCCCTGCAGGTTATAAAGCCGGTAACTTTCATCCAAACCCATTTCCTGATGATAAAGTATTGTTTACCATCACTGGGCAAAACTACAAAGAATACGAAGCCTTTTTAACGCCAGGACAAATGAAGCTGTTTGCTACTTATCCTGATACCTTTAATATGCCTGTTTATCAAACAAGGCGTTCCGCTTCTAACCCGCAACATGTCTATGATGCGACTAAAAAGAATGCAACCCGTGCTGAGTTAGTTCAAGGCGGAAACGGCGTGCAAAATGCAGCGATTGGTGTTCCTTTCCCAATCCCACAAAGTGGTGTTGAAGCAATTTGGAACCACGTATTACGTTATCGCGGGGAAGCAATCGCGCGTAACGGTGGCCAAGCTGCTCCAACCGCTTCTGGTGACTACAATGTCATCGGCTTTGATGAGATTTTATTAGTTAAATATTCTAATAAAGATGCGACACCTGAAGCTTTGTTGGAAGAAAATATACTGATGAAATTCAAACAGTCCATCAATTCTCCAGCGCGCTTAGCGGGTACGGCTTTGTTAGTCCATGAAACCATGGACCAAGTTAAAGAGCCGCGCAGAGCATGGACATATAATACAGGTCAAAGACGTGTTAGACGTGCGCCAAACATTGCTTATGATGCCCCAGGAACTGCATCAGATGGTTTGAGAACAACCGATGACTTTGATATGTTTAACGGAGCCCCAGATCGTTATAACTGGGAATTAAAAGGCAAGAAAGAGCTTTATGTCGCGTATAACAGTTATGCATTGCATAGTGATAACGTCAAATATGAAGATATCTTGAAGCCTGGTCACATTAACCCAGATTTGACCCGTTTTGAGAAACACCGTGTTTGGGTGGTTGAAGCAACACTTAAAGAAGGTCTGCGCCACGTATATCAAAAACGCGTATTCTTCATTGATGAAGACAGCTGGCAAATTCAAGTCGCTGATATGTACGATAATCGCGGTGAATTATATAAAGTTGCTATGGCTTACGGTATAAATTACTACGAAGTTCCAACACATTGGTCTACGCTTGATGTATACCATGATTTGAACTCTCGTCGTTACTTAGCGCTTGGTTTGGATAACGAAGACAAAGTTTACGACTTCTCTGTTAAGCCAGATGATCGAGACTTTACTGAACAAGCGCTACGGCGAGCGGGTATACGCTAACGATGATTAAAACGGTTGGCAATGTCAGCCGTTTTTTGTTTTACAACCCAAAAAAGAAGAATATGAAACAAATAAGCATTATATCCACACTTCTCGGTTGTACTTTATGCACATTAGTTGCTACTGCCGAAGAATCTTATATCGCGCCCTTGGCCAACGAGTCCCTCCTGCTAGATTTAACTAAGACCACTGCTGACTTAGTGACAGTCGGCGAGCGCGGTCATATTTTGCGTTCACAAAATGGTGAACAATGGGTACAAGAAAAAGCGCCAACCTTGTCTACTCTCACGGCTATTACCTCTACTGAAGGTAAGTCTTGGGCGGTAGGGCATGACGCAATCATTATTCAGCAAGATTCAAAAGGACAACCTTGGGTTATTCAAAATTTTCTGCCTGAATTACAGAAGCCCTTACTCGATGTGCATTTTATCAATGCCAAAGAGGGGATCGCGATAGGTGCATATGGTACTTATTTTGAGACTTCTGATGGTGGCGAAAACTGGGTGAGAGTTGCCCATTCTCAATTTTTACCAGTTGAAGATATCGAATATTTAGAGGAAATTCGTCTGGAAGACGAAGCCTTTTATCTTTCCGAGTTAACTTCGATATTGCCTCATTTAAATAAAATAACCCAAGTTGGCGAGATGCTCTACATAGCCGGTGAATCAGGCTTAATTGCCCGTAGTGATGATAAGGGAAAGTCTTGGCAAAGAATGGACGTGCCTTACTATGGTTCCTTTTTCGATATCACTGCACTTGAAGATGGCAGTGTCGTGGCGGTTGGCTTAAGAGGAAATATTTTTAAATTAGATAATGCCGGTTCCAATTGGGTAACGGTTAACTCAGGCATAACCTCTTCGTTAAATACAATTGTACCGCTTGAAGGTAATAGTTTTGTTGCAATGGGAAATAGTGGCAATGTGATCTGTGTGAAAAATAATGAAGTTAGAAAAGCGCATTTTGATGACGGTAAAGCGATTAACGCGCTCTTGCTGGATGAAAATCAACTTTTTATCGCAACAGCCACTGGTATCAAAACGTTAGCCTATGACAAAAAACATACGGTATGTGAGGGGATGAGTAAAACACTATGAATAAGTTAATTGATGTAAGTGTCAATCTCATTTTTCGAAATCGCCTGTTTGTGGTGTTCCTATTTGTCGCCGCTACGATATTTCTAGGCTATCAGTCCTCGCAGTTAAAACTCGATGCGGGTTTTACTAAAAACATTCCACTCAACCATGAATACATGGTTAATTACATGAAGCATGCCAAGGATTTTGGCGGTGCAAATAGCATACTGGTGTCAGTGTGCGATAAAGATAGTGATATTTTCAACACGGAATTTTTTGACACATTAAAGGACGTACATGACCAGCTTTTCTTCATTAATGGTGTCGAGCGCTCGTTAGTTAAATCATTGTTCTCATCTTCAACGCGTTTCACTGAAATTGTTGAAGGCGGCTTTTCCGGTGGTCCAGTAATTCCGGCTGATTTTGATTCTAAGTCAGATCAAGCATTGGCATTAGTCGGACAAAACATTGACAAAGCTGGGATTGTCGGGCGCTTAGTATCTGATGATTTTCAATGTGCGATGGTGTCTGCCCAGCTACTCAATATTGACCCAGATACCGGTGCAAAACTAAATACCTTGGTATTAGCCGAAGAGTTAGAAAACGAATTACGTGGCAAGTTTGAGAACGAAAATACCAGTATTCATATCATTGGCTTTGCAAAAATGATTGGTGATGTGGCAAATGGCGCCAAAGATGTTGTGCTGTTTTTCGCCATCGCGCTAGCCATTACCGCAGTTATGGTGTTCTTCTTCTCTAAATCAGTAATGCTAACCGTTTTACCTTTACTTTGTTCAGTAGTCGCAGTGGTTTGGCAGTTGGGCCTATTAACCATATTAGGCTTTGGTTTGGACCCCATGTCTATCTTGGTACCCTTCCTAGTGTTTGCAATCGGTGTTAGTCACGGTGTGCAGATGATCAATGCCGTGGGTAAACGAGTTGTCGAAGGAGCAAGTGCGTTAACCGCTTCTGAGTCTGCCTTTAGAACACTATTGATCCCTGGTGGCATCGCACTGCTTTCGGATACGGTCGGTTTCATGACCTTGTTGGTTATTGATATCGGCATCATCCGTGAATTAGCTATAACGGCGAGCTTAGGTGTGGCGGTTATCATTCTAACCAATCTGATTTTATTACCTGTATTGATGTCATTTGTGTCATTTAGCGACAATTACAAGGCCAAATTCGCAGGTAAAGAAAACCGTTCAGATAAATTCTGGAATGCGATTGCCCAGTGTTCAACGCCTAAATTTGCCTACATTATCCTGTTAGTCACTGCGGTGTTATTTGCTTTGGGGTGGTTCCAGTCACAAAAAATGAAAATTGGTGATTTGCATGCTGGCGCGCCGGCGCTGCATGAAAACAGTCGATACAATCAAGACACCTTTTTAATCACGGATAAATATGCGATCAGCGTTGATTATTTGTCTATCTTGGTTGAAACCACTCCCTCAGCTTGTACATCTTACCAGACGATGACGGCCATAGATGAGCTGCAGTGGAAAATGACCAACGTTAAGGGTGTTCAATCTTCTGTTAGTTTGCCATCGGTCGCGAAACTGGTGAATGCAGGTTACAACGAAGGAAATCCAAAGTGGCGCGTTTTACCACGTAATCAGCAAACCATGGTTCAGGCAATTTCACAGGTACCTACATCGTCTGGGTTGCTCAACGGTGATTGTTCTGTGATGCCCATCATTCTGTTCATGGAAGATCATAAGGCGGAGACAATCAATCGGGTTGTTGAGGCCGTGAAGTCATTTCGTACTGAGTACGAAACAGATGAACTTAAATTTAGTTTAGCGTCTGGTCCAGTAGGGGTGATGGCCGCTAAGAATGAAGCGGTTGAAGCTGCACAAAACCCAATGATGTTATATGTATTCGGTGCTGTGATTATTTTATGCTTGCTGAGTTTCCGTTCATTAAGAGCGACGCTATCGGTGGTAGTTCCTTTGTATGTGGTGTCTGTATTAGCGCAAGCGCTGATGACCTATTTACAAATTGGTTTAACGGTCTCGACCTTACCCGTTATTGCACTTGGCGTTGGTATAGGGGTTGATTATGGTATTTACATATTGTCGACAATGAACATCAAGTTAAAAGCAGGCATGCCAGTTCGTCAGGCTTATTTTGACGCGTTAAAAGAGCGGGGTAGTGCAGTCTTGTTTACCGGTGTGACTTTAGCGGTAGGCGTCAGTACGTGGGTCTTTTCGTCCCTTAAGTTCCAAATGGACATGGGTATACTATTAACGTTCATGTTCTTGGTGAATATGTTGGGTGCTATTGTTGTGTTACCTGCTTTGGCGTCGGTATTCTGGCGCTCGCAGAAAGATGAATAACGCAGTACCCTAAGTAAAATAATAAAAAAGGGCCATTGGCCCTTTTTTTATAAAATTTTTAATGCATGTTTATTTGCACAACTTGGCAGTTGACTATATAAATATGCACTTTGCTGTGCTTTTGTTGCATATTTATAGTTTTTGTAAAGTATGCGTTAATTTAGGCCTTTCAAAGCGTCCATAATTTAGCGAAAATACCTTATCATTTGTCGAAAAACTGTATATATCTCAGTCTTTTGACTAATCTATTAGAAGTTTAGTTAAAGTGAATACCGTGGTCTTCACTCTTTACATCACAAGGTAAACAAATGACGGTTGCCAATAACCAACATTCAGTTCTGTTAGAAAACGTCTTTAAGTTAATCAACAAAAAAGTCGATGATGCACAATCTGACTTAGTAGAGCAGTTTTCTCGATTGCTCTACAAGAACATTTCCATTGACGATTTGGACAATCGTGATGACAGTGATTTGTATGGCGCTACGTTAAGTTTATGGAACGAGTTTGCTAAGTATGATGGGCTACAACCCAAGATACGCGTATTCAATCCTGAAATCTCTAAACACGGTTGGCAGTCTTCTCATACCATAGTTGAAATCATTGTCAGTGACATGCCATTTTTGGTCGACTCGATCAGAATGACACTGAATCGAATGAATATCACGTCACACCTATTGTTGCACAGTCCAATTTATTTAAAACGTGACGACACCGGTTCAGTGGTGCAGTTTCTTGATAGTAAAAGCAAAGCGAAGAATCTCACGCGAGAGACCGTATTTTTAATTGAGGTCGATCGGCAAACCAGTAAGAAAGCACTGAATAACCTTGCCACTGAATTGCTATCCGTTGTCGGTGAAGTGTCTCTAGCGGTTGCTGATTGGAAGCCGATGCGAGAGAAGTTATCAAGCATTATTAAAGACTTTCCGGATTCTAATTGTCCAGCGAATAAAACTGAGTTAGAGCAGGCCAATCAATTTTTAACTTGGTTAAACGATCACAACTTTACGTTGATGGGATATCGTTACTATGACGTTAAAGCCATCGAAGGTGATCACCGCTGGGTTCCGCGCAACGAAAGCAGTCTTGGTTTAATGAAGAACTCTATCAGCGACAGAGAACGAGTAATGTCGAAGATGCCTGCGTCAGCGCAAAAAGAGTCGCTTAGTAGCAAGCCATTGATATTAACCAAGACGAACACGCGCGCTCGAGTTCACCGTCCTGCATATATGGACTACATTGGAATTAAACGGTTTGATGATGCCGGTAACGTCATTGGCGAACATCGTTTTATTGGTTTGTATTCGGCTTCGTTCTACAACAGCAGTGCTACTCAGCTCCCTGTGCTGCAAGGAAAAATCGAGCGAATTTGTTCGTTATCCGGATTCGATAAAGAGTCTCACGCCTACAAAGCGTTTCTAAATATTATAGAAACCTACCCTCGCGATGAGCTACTTCAAGGGAGTGACGAAGAGTTAGGGAAAATTATTTTAGGTATTTTCCAAATGCAAGAACGTGGCATATCTAAATTATTCGTACGCAAAGACGCTTTTGGGCGCTTCGTGTCATGCATGGTTTATGTGCCTAGAGAACGTTACAACACCCAACTTCGTAAAGAAACGCAGGAGCTATTGCAAAAATCGCTTCATGCCACAGAGCAGGTCGAGTTCACAACCTATTTCTCCGAATCGGTTTACGCTAGAACTCACTATATCGCGAGAGTCAAAGATAACAATACGGAATTTAATGTGAAGGATATTGAGAAAAATATCATTGAGTTAACAAAAAGCTGGAATGATCGCCTAACAGCGTCTATACGCTCTATGTACGGTGAGGCTGCCGGAAAAGTACTAGAACAAAAATACGATAATGCCTTTTCCCGCAGTTATTCCGAGCAAAACTTACCAAGTGCCGCTTTGGTCGACATGGAGAAACTAGAACTGCTGAGCGACACCCACACGTTAGATATGCTGTTCTATCGTCCCCAGGAAGAAGGGCCTGAGTCTAACGTAGTTAAGTTAAAACTATTTCATAAAAATGAGCCCATCCATTTGTCTGCCGTACTTCCCATGTTGGAAAATTTTGGATTGCGCGTGATAGATGAAAGTCCGTACAAGATCACCTGCGGTGAGGGACAGGTTAATTGGATCATGGATTTCTCCATGTTGCACAGCAACAGTCAAAATCTCGACATGGAAACTGCCCAAGCTCTGTTTCAGGATGCCTTTGCTAAGGTCTGGCACAACAACCTAGAAGACGATCCGTTCAACCGTCTAGTGCTAGGGGCTGGATTAACGGGGCGAAGCGTGACCATTTTGCGAGCTTATGCAAAATATATGCGTCAGACGGGAAGCTCATTTAGCTTGTCCTATATGGCCAATACGTTGGCTAATTATCCTAATATTGCAAAATTATTGATTGAGTTGTTTAACAATATATTCGATCCCAGTAAAAAGCGCAGTCAGAAAAAAGTCGACGCTATTTTGGCCGATGTGAAGGAACGCTTGGATCAAGTTTCAAACCTTGACGATGACCGTATTATTCGTCGCTATCTGGATATGATTTTAGCGACATTGCGCACCAACTTTTACCAGCCTGATGAGAATGGCCAAGAAAAACCTTACATGTCATTTAAGTTGCTACCTGAGCTTATTCCAGACATGCCATTGCCATTACCTAAGTATGAAATCTTTGTGTATTCACCTCGTATTGAGGGTGTGCACTTAAGAGGTGGGAAAGTCGCTCGTGGTGGCTTGCGTTGGTCTGATCGTCGAGAAGATTTCAGAACGGAAGTGCTTGGCTTAGTTAAAGCACAGCAAGTGAAGAATACCGTCATTGTTCCTGTGGGGGCTAAAGGCGGTTTCGTGTGTAAAAATCTACCCATGGACCAGGGTAGGGATGCGATACAAAAAGAAGGTCAAGCCTGTTACCGGATTTTCATTCGTAGTTTATTAGATATCACCGACAATATTGTTGATGGTGCTGTAGTACCGCCGAAAAATGTTGTTCGATTGGATGAAGATGACCCGTATTTAGTTGTCGCTGCGGATAAAGGTACTGCCACCTTCTCT
This sequence comes from Aliiglaciecola litoralis, assembly GCF_039523355.1. Classification (NCBI taxonomy): domain Bacteria; kingdom Pseudomonadati; phylum Pseudomonadota; class Gammaproteobacteria; order Alteromonadales; family Alteromonadaceae; genus Aliiglaciecola; species Aliiglaciecola litoralis. The sequence goes on from NZ_BAAAFD010000001.1 coordinate 97,817, forward strand.
GATATTGCTAATAGCATATCCGAGGAGTTTAATTTCTGGTTAGGTGATGCCTTTGCCTCAGGCGGAAGTGTCGGTTATGACCATAAGAAAATGGGGATTACTGCACGAGGAGCTTGGGAGTCGGTTAAGCGTCATTTCCGTGAGATTGGTATTGACTGTCAAACTACTGATTTTACTTGTGTTGCTGTAGGTGACATGGCCGGTGATGTATTCGGTAACGGCATGCTGTTGTCTGAACATACTCGCCTAATCTGCGGCTTTAACCATCTGCATATTTTCTTTGATCCAGACCCAGATACTGCGAAGAGTTATCAAGAGCGCAAGCGTCTGTTTGAAAACCCGTCTTTATCTTGGGATGACTATGACAGAAAACTGATTTCAAAAGGCGGCGGTGTGTTTAGCCGGGCGTCAAAATCAATCAAATTATCCGCTGAGATGAAAAAGTGGTTGGGCACAACGCAAGCAGCCATGCCACCCAATGAACTGATTAAAAATGTCTTAAAGATGCACGTTGACTTGATCTGGAACGGTGGCATTGGTACCTATGTGAAAGGTTCCAAAGAAACCCATACCGAAGTAGGCGATCGCGCAAACGATGATTTACGTGTTAATGGTAAAGAAGTAAACGCTAAAATCATTGGTGAAGGGGGTAACCTTGGTCTTACCCAATTAGGTCGTATCGAATACGCCGCTAAAGGTGGGCGAGTTAATACTGACTTTATAGATAATGTGGGTGGTGTGGATTGCTCAGATAATGAAGTCAATATAAAGATATTACTGAATGCGTTAGTCAGTTCTGGTGACTTAACCGGCAAACAACGCAATGAGTTATTGTATTCAATGACTGATGATGTCGCTGATTTAGTGATCCAAGATTGCTATCGTCAAACTCAATCTATTTCGATTACGGAATATGGCGGTCCGAATCTGCTCAAAGAGCAACTGCGCTTCATCCACGGTTTGGAGCGAGAAGGTGCGCTTAATCGCGAATTAGAATTTATCCCTTCTGATGATGAACTGTCTGATCGTTTAGCGAATGGTAAAGGGCTTACTCGTCCTGAACTGGCGGTCATGATTGCGTATGGCAAGATGGTTTTGAAACAAAAACTGAATATTGAGCAGATCACCAATAATCCGTATCACGAACAACTATTGGTCAGTGCATTTCCTAAAACCTTGCAGGACAAGTTTGTTCCACAAATGGAATATCACCCACTGCGAGCTGAAATTATTGCCACTAAGTTAACCAATAATATGGTTAATGATATGGGACTTAATTTTGTGTTCAGAATGCAAGAAGAAACAGGGGCAACGGTATACGAAGTTTCCACCGCTTACTCTGTGATCAAAGCCGTATTTGGCATGGATACCTTATGGCAAGAAATTGAAGAGCTAGACAATAAGGTTTCTGCTCAAGTACAACTGGATATGCTTGATAGAATGCGCAGAACTATGCGTCGTGCTTCTCGTTGGTTCTTGCGTCATGGTGAGAAAAACTTGCCTATCGCTGAAGCAGTGAATTTATATATTCCAACCTTTAATGATCTTAGTAAGAACTTGGAGAGTTATTTGGTTGATTCGGAATATGAACAATTGCAAGCCATTACCGCTGGTTTCGTAGAGCAAGGAGCGCCACAAGGGATTGCTTATCGTGTGGCAAGCTTGAGCAACATGTTCTCCTGTCTTGATTTGGCGCAAATTGTACAGACCGAGAAACGAAAAATTGAAGTGGTCGCTAACCTCTACTACAAGTTAGGTTCAAAATTGCAGCTTCACTGGTTCCTTGATCAAATTAACAATCAAACGGTGTCGAATCACTGGCAGGCACTAGCACGGGCCTCTTATCGAGAGGAGCTGGATTGGCAGCAACGTTCGTTAACCACTGTATTGTTGTTAGCAGAGCCTAATAGCCAAGATGCTGAAGAAATTTTGCATAAATGGATGGAGAAGAATTCTATCTTGCTAGAACGCTGGTATCATATGATGTCTGAATTCAAAACCAGCAGTACTCACGAATTCGCTAAGTTTTCGGTAGCATTAAGAGAATTAATGTTACTTAGCATAAATGCCAACACTTAAGCGATAGGCTATAAAGTCTAGCCTCGGTTATCCGGGGCTTTTTTTTAGGGATAAATATGTATTCAATCGTACAAAAAGCACTGTTTCAATGTGATCCCGAATGGAGTCATGATGTTGCGATGAACTGGCTAAAGCGATCACAACATAATCTGTTCAAAATGACGTATCAGCAATCCTTAAGCAATAAAACCACACATTGCTTAGGCCTTAATTTTAAAAACCCCTTGGGTCTGGCTGCGGGATTAGACAAAAATGGCGAATGTATTGATGCGTTTGCGGCGATGGGATTTGGTTTCATTGAAGTGGGAACCGTTACTCCGTTGCCTCAAGCCGGTAATGACAAACCCCGTATGTTTAGACTGCCTAAGGCAAATGCAATTATCAATCGCATGGGCTTTAACAACAAAGGCGTAGACTATCTGGTTGAACAAGTAAAACAAACAAAATACAGCGGTGTATTAGGCATTAATATCGGTAAAAATAAGCAAACAGCCGAGCAGGATGCATTAAACGACTATGTCATTTGTTTGCAAAAAGTATATCAATATGCCGATTACATCACCGTGAATATTTCTTCTCCCAATACCCCTGGTCTTCGAGATCTGCAATATGGAGAAGCATTAAACTCCTTGTTGCTTGGGCTTAAATTGGAACAGAAGCGATTAGCTGAGAAGCATGGTAAGTATGTTCCTGTGGTAGTTAAAATTGCCCCCGATCTGACGGATGAGCAAATTACCAGCATTGCTCATTCGTTAATAGATGCCCAAATAGATGGCGTCATTGCAACTAACACTACCTTAGATCGAACTGCTGTTGCTGGCATGCAACATGCCAACGAAGCCGGTGGGTTGAGTGGTTCTGTACTTCAAGATAAAAGTTTGCACGTCACCAAAGTGCTGGCAAATGCGCTTGATGGTGCGTTACCAATTATTGGTGTCGGTGGTATTGACTCATTAGACTCCGCTAAACAGCGATTAGCGGCCGGCGCTAGTTTGATTCAAATCTATTCAAGTCTGATTTATCAGGGACCAAATTTAATTAAGCAGATAGTAGAGGGATTGGATTAAGTTGATTTTTGACTGTATTCACGGGCGCAACCACGCAGTCTGTAGACAAGATGTTGTAACCTGATCATGTTATTACCTTCAGCTAATTGGAAGTGGTTTATAAATCAACAAAGTCGCGCATTGATGGTCGAATTAGATGCCGGGTTAATTTTTCAAACCGCGTATAACGAATCGCAACTTAAAAACGTACCTCAACATGTGCTTTTCGATATTCATCACTGTCAGTTTTTTATGGAAAGCGTAGAGGCACTGGAAGCCTCGGGAGTTCCGTTTGATAATTCGGCTAAATTACAAATTGGACTCAATGCGACCGCGGCCTTGAGTTTTCACAAGCCCGTACTCAACAAAAGTTGGCTTTATGAAAAAAAGACCAGTTGTTTAATTGGCCCTTACATGCAGCTTGCGTGGTTGAGTATCAAAGACAACACCTTGTTAATGTTAAGCCTCAAACATGAAGGCAATACCGTATTGTGTTTGAATTTGTCCGAAACCTTTGAGACCAATGATGGCAAAACGCATCCACAATTTTGCTTGATAAGCGTGCTTTGTGATCGATTGTTGAGTTTTGATGCGTTAGATGTAGATTAACAATGACGACGATAACCTGAACTCGGAATAGCAAGTGGCCCTCATGAACACGATGAATTGTTATGTCATAATTATTGTTCAGCACATCTTATCCAACAGTTCAGGTTACTATATTACTAAGTCAGGTTAATTATATTTTCTCTTCCCCTTATGCCTGTCTGAATAATCCCGTATAATCGCGAGCGTTTTTAATTGTCGGTAATCTCATGTTTGAAATTTTAGTCACCACGTCCAAAGGCCTTGATTCACTGTTACTTGAAGAGGTAACTGCACTGCTGCCAGATAGGAGCGCGAGAATGCGTCCTGGGCAAGTGTATCTAGACGGTGACCTAAAGGATGTCTATACACTGTGTCTATGGTCAAGACTAGGTAATCGTGTGTTGGTTAAACTTGCCGAAGGCAAGATAGACAGTGCTGAAGACTTATATGAGGTTGCTTCACAGGTAAACTGGACACAACAGTTCTCGCTTCAAGATACCTTTGTCATTGATTTTGTGGGTACTAACCGGACTATCAATAACACGCAATTTGGTGCACTCAAGATTAAAGATGCCATCGTTGATCAATTTAATCACCGTTTGGGTGAGCGTCCGTCAGTTGAAAAACGCGGTGCAAGTATACGTTTTCAAGCAAGAGTTCGAAGAGAAAATTGTGCGATTTATTTAGATGCATCAGGGCAAAGCCTGCACCAACGGCAATACCGTCAACATACTGGCTTAGCGCCACTGAAAGAGCATCTAGCCTGTGCTATGTTAATGCGCAGTGGATGGGCCGATGATATGCAAAAGCCCTTATTTGATCCCATGTGTGGCTCAGGCACTATTGCCATTGAAGCTGCGTTAATGGCGTCTAATAAAGCGCCGGGGTTAGGACGCAGTAAATGGGGTTTTGATCATTGGCAAACTCATGATGCACAGCTTTGGTCAAGTTGCGTAGAAAGTGCTAAACAAGCTGTTACTGAAGTGACGACGCCTATCTATGCCAATGACACTGACAGACGCGTTTTGAACCATGCGAAACAAAATGCCGATTCTGCAGACGTGATGGCAGATATCCGATTCTTCCATTCCGATGCCACTAAATTACAAATAGACGACAAGCCTGGCTATATTGTTAGCAACCCTCCGTATGGTGAAAGGCTAAACGAGCTGACAGAGTTACTGCCTGTTTTTCAGCAGTGGGGCGTGCATTTAAAGAGTCATTTCCAAGATTGGAATATGTGTTTATTGACGGCCAATCGAGATATTTTAAAACAGCTTAAGCTGACCTCGAAAAAACATTATTCGATGAATAATGGCGCGATCGAATGCCAACTCGTTACTTATGAGTTGGACGACAAAAATTGTGAAGTGCGTGAATCGGTAAAATCTGACTCAGATTTTGCTAATCGTTTGAGTAAGAATATAAAAGGTTTAGCCCGCTGGCTCAAAAAACAGAATACAGATTGTTATCGCTTATATGATGCCGATTTACCTGAGTATAACGTTGCGATCGATCGTTACGGCGATTGGTTAGTTGTACAGGAGTATGCTGCTCCAAAAGATATCCCTGAACAAAAAGCCCGAAAGAGGCTGCATGAGGTACTGTTAAGCTTACCTGAGGTAACGGGCATCCCAGCTGAAAATATCGTCCTTAAAACGCGTCAAAAACAAAAAGGGACAAATCAGTATCAAAAGGTTGCGGAAAAACAGACGTCAATCATAGTGCATGAAAATGGCGCCAAATTTACGGTAAATCTCAGTGATTATCTTGATACTGGCTTGTTCCTTGATCACCGTATTACCCGTGAAATGATCCAGCAACGTTCCAAGCACAAAGACGTCCTTAATCTGTTCGCCTATACCGGAAGCGTTTCTGTCCATGCAGGGCTTGGTGGTGCCAAATCAGTCACTACGGTTGATATGTCGAATACCTATATTAACTGGGCAAAGCAAAATGTGCAGCTTAATGGTATTTCAACCGCAAACCACTTTATTCAAGCGGATTGTTTAGATTGGCTTAGCAAGCATGACCAGCGCTATGATCTGATCTTTATTGATCCCCCATCGTTTTCGAATTCCAAACGAATGGACAACACTTGGGATGTTCAGCGAGACCATATTGGCTTATTAAAAAATGCCTTATCCTGCTTAAACCCAGATGGTGAGATTATATTTTCCAACAACCTTCGACAGTTTAAATTGGATTACGATTCATTGGCTGACATGGGCGTTACTGTAACCGATATCGGTAAGCAAACTATCCCAGAAGATTTCAAACGAAACCCTAAAATCCACCATTGTTGGATACTTAAAGTGACCAACGGTAATTAATCTATGCAAATATTTTTTTATAGTGGCGTTGATTGCCACCTTTGTGATTTAGCAAAAGATCTCCTTAAACAACAAAGCCAATACAACGATTTGAACATTGAATTTATTGACGTTCGTCAAGACCATCAAACCTACCATTTGTATGGTGCGCGGATCCCCGTGTTAAAGCGTCAAGACAATCAGGCTGAGTTAGGTTGGCCATTTGACTCAGACGCATTAACGGATTTCCTTTCGTGAGTCTTTTGCAATTAAAAAACGCGCAATTAGCCTTTGGACATCCGTCCTTATTGGAAGGCGGAGAGCTCGTTATACACCCCGGTGAACGTGTATGTTTAGTGGGGCGTAATGGCTGTGGAAAATCGACCTTATTAAAGGTGATTGCCAATGAGCAAGCCTTAGATGATGGTCAACGTATTGTGGCCTCTGAGGTTAAGATCTCCAGATTACCGCAAGATCCACCAGAGAGCATAGAATGCTCTTTGTTTGAGTATGTTGCCGAAGGCATGGCTGAAAAGGGTCAATTATTAAAGCAATACTTTGCGCAAACCCATCTTGTTGCGCAGGACCCAAGTGAAAAGCAATTGGCTAAACTTGAGCGTTTGCAACATCAGTTAGAACATGAAAACGCATGGGAATTTGAACAGCAAATCAGTCAGGTACTAACCTTGTTGGGTCTTGATGCTGAGCAGCAACTGTCATCATTGTCAGGTGGCTGGCGTCGCAAAGCGGCATTAGCGCGCGCTTTAGTTGGCCAACCAGATATTTTGCTGTTAGATGAGCCGACTAACCATTTGGACATTTCGATGATCAAGTGGCTTGAAGAGGTAATAAAAGAATATAAAGGCGCAGTGGTATTTGTCAGTCACGATAGGGCATTTATCCGTGCAGTCGCGACGCGTATCGTCGATTTGGATCGCGCTAAGCTAACCAGTTATCCAGGTAATTATCAAACCTATTTAGATAAGAAAGCTGAGGATCTAAAAAACGAAGCTAACGCTAATGCCGAGTTTGATAAAAAATTGTCACAAGAAGAAGTGTGGATCAGACAAGGAATAAAAGCCCGAAGAACACGCAACGAGGGCAGGGTAAGGGCACTTAAAGCATTGCGCCAAGAACATTCTGAACGAAGAAAGGTACTTGGAAGAGCACAAGTTGCAGCAACCAGCGGAAATATGTCAGGCAAGATCGTATTAGAAGCCACCGAGTTAAGTTATCAATTTGATGATAATGTGATCGTTAAGAACTTAGATATTAATGTATTTCGCGGTGATAAAGTGGCGCTTATTGGGCCTAACGGTTGCGGTAAAAGTACACTGATTAAGCTTTTACTTGGGCAAATAGAAACGCAACAAGGCAATGTGCGTCAAGGTGCAAATCTTGAGGTTGCTTATTTTGACCAACATAGACTGGCACTGGATCTCGATAAGAGTGTTATCGATGCCGTTGCAGACGGTAAACGTGACTTAATAGTCAATGGTAATAGCCGCCATGTAATCAGCTATTTGCAGGATTATTTATTTACACCTGAACGGGTTAATGCACCGGTACGATCGTTATCCGGCGGTGAAAAAAACAGATTGTTATTGGCTAAATTACTGCTTAAGCCATCAAATTTGTTAATTTTAGATGAACCTACCAATGACTTAGATGTGGAAACCTTGGAGTTATTGGAAGACGTCTTAACGCAATATCAAGGTACACTGATATTAGTTAGCCACGACAGAGAATTCGTCGATAATGTCGTTACTTCCAGCTTATTTTTCGAAGGTCAAGGAGTGATACGCGAGTTTGTAGGCGGTTACAGTGATATTGAAAACTGGTACGCGTCAGAAAAAAAACACACAGTAGACGAAACTTCTGTAAAATCAGTAGGTCCTAAAACGCAGTCGGTGAAAAGAAAGGCAACAAAATTGTCTTATAAGCACCAATTGGAATTAGATAAGCTACCCAAACAAATAGAAGCGCTTGAAGAAAGTGTTCAACGCTTACAAGAAAAACTGAACAACCCAGACTTTTTCAATCAGGATCCTGACGGGTTTAACGCCACACTTTTAGAATTGAATGGCGATGAATCTTCACTAGCGAAAGCGTATGATAGGTGGGATGAACTTGAAAGTATGCAGAATGAGGTTTAACCCTATTTTGCATTCACACATTAAACCGAATTTCGGTGGTTAAGTAGTAATTTACAGGATGAGTAATGAAAATAAGTAGGCTGGCCCTAGGGCTAACCCTTTCGATGTTAACGCTAACTTCAGCGCATGCAGCAAAATACCGAGTAATCGAATTACCGTTAAGAGATAAGGGTGTTAATAGTTTTGCGACCGCGATCAACGAACGAGGTGACGTAGTTGCTTCTATAGAATCGCCGTTCAATCCCCCTATTGATATCGACATTATCGACTTTGAAAGCGAAACCCTTATTCGAAGTTTAACGGACGTCAACGGTGCGTCTGTAGGTAACATTAACGATGCTGATTTATTGACACTGTATAACTTCATAACAGCCAGCACGCGCGGCTCTAACATTGTTCGTAATAACTTTTTTAGACAGAGTAACGAATCAACTAATCCGTTTTTACAGCAAATTGCTAATGTTCAGAGTTACGTTTTAGTGAATAACGAAGCTGAAGCTATCACTGGCTTTGATCAAGTTAGCCAAGATTTAGGTGGTTTAACCAAAAGTGCCGATACGCTTGTAAAAGGGATCAATGCATTTTCCATGACTGTGGGCTTGGCTGAAGCGCCGTATCGTAAAATAAACTACCGAAATAATAGCGGTGATAACTTAAAGTACCACGTGAGTGATTTCGTAGTTCGGGGATTCCTAGATATAAATGGGACTACCTTTGATGTCATGCCAACTGAGACCATTGGCGGTGGTATCAGTGTCGCAAATGATATAAACAATAGTTTTGAAGTGGCAGGTTATGGTTCAATCGAAATTAACCCCAGCTTTGAGGCATTGTTAGAGCAATGTGATGATGAACAAGAGCGTGGCGATATTCCAGAAGAAGTCTGTGTTAGAAGCCTTCGAGACCAGTACTTAGCGGCAATTAACAACAACTTGAACAGTCCTCGTGGTGTCATACGTCCCATTGATACAAGCTATTTACGCCGCGCAATGATTTGGGAATTTAACGCGCAAGGGGAGCTGCTCGACAGTGTAGAGCTTGGTACCTTGATAGATCCAGTGCCCGGTGATAATCGTTACTTTTCAAGTCGTGCCACTGCGATTAATAATAATGGTATTGCGGTAGGCGCCTCTGATAAATACTTTCAGGATAACTCGAGCAGCATCATCGAAATGGCAGCAATTTTTGATGGTGAAGAGACCATTGGATTTATCGATGACCAGAATTATTTTCAAAGTGCAGCCTTAGATATTAATGATAATGATATTGTGGTCGGTTTTGCCACTAAAGTGATAAACCAATCGCGCCGCAACAAATTCTTCGTGCATGATTACCGTGGTGAAGTGACAATTTTTCCAGATGACTTTTTTAACAGTTCATCTAGTGTCGCCCGTGGTATTAATAACAATAACTTGGTTGTGGGTGAAGGTGAGGTAGATACTGATCTTATTGGTAGTCGCCGAAGTGAAGCTTTCATTTATGATATAGATAACGATGAGTTTACCAATATCAACTCGTTGTTAAGTTGCGATTCGCCCTACACAATAGTGCAAGCCATGGCGATTAACGATGAAAATGAAATAGCAGCCAATGCGATTGTTTACCGTGAACGTTCTGCTATTAATGGCGAGTTGGCGCTGGATGCACAAGGTAACACGATTTTCGGTAATGTCAGTGTTGCCGTTAAACTGGTTCCAATACCTGGTGGTACAGTTGATGATTGCGATAAAAATACTCTCGTGTTGGACCGCAAAGGCGCCTCTAGCTGGTATTTACTTGGCTTATTGTTATTACCATTGATCCGAGTATTTTATAAAAAGTAAGTTGATTTAGCGTTTCAACATAAACACGGCGACTAAAACACCTAATGCCAATCAGTTAAGCTGATTGGCATTTTTTTGGTGGGCGTAGTGTCATTTTATCGTGAAGTTAACCTGTGTAATCTTACCAATTTATGTAACCGAGTAACTTGTTGCCATAATGAGGTTAATCGACACTTCAGTGACAAATTGCAACTGCTCAAATTCATCGCAAGCTGAACTTTATATCGCCCTTTAAGCCATTTTCTTAATTATCAGTAAATCTTCGCCGTAATGGTCAAATTCTCTGCAGCCTTTACCGGTAAGGCGCTTTAAAAAAGGAAATATTTATTGGTAATTAAAAAGCCGAATACTAGATAAATTTAGTGTAAAGAAAAAAATTAAGTGTAATCAGCCTTTTAATATATTTGACGCGGATATTAACGAAAATAAAATTGAACCCTTTGTAAGTTAGGTTACTCTCAATGATGTGAATGCAACATTCACAGTATATTTTTATTTTCTAAAAGTGGTTTTTCAATAGAGGTCATTCAATGAAAAGACAAAAAAGAGATAAACTTTCCCGCGCTCATTCAAAAGGCTATCAAGCAGGAATAACTGGTCGTTCCAAAGAAAATTGCCCATTTCAAACAATACAATCCCGTTCTCAATGGTTAGGTGGATGGCGAGAAGCTATCGAAGACCGAAGTCTAGGTTTATCCTCTCGTTAATTGAATTAGAATGAGCCCCTTTGGTACTGTGATTAAGGTGTCTAGGGGCTCTGTTTATCGACGTTTAAAAATTACTGGTATCTTGAAATAAACCGACCTTTAGATTGTCGGCAGCATAAATTTCTTTGCCATCCACTTCGACAATGCCTTCTGCCATACCCATAAATAACTTTCGTTTGATCACACGGGTCATATTGATTTTGTAGGTCACTTTCTTAGCCGTCGGTAATATTTGGCCTGTGAATTTTACTTCGCCAACACCTAAGGCCCTGCCTTTACCTGGACCGCCGCTCCAGCCTAAGAAAAATCCAACCAGTTGCCACATTGCATCTAGGCCTAAACAGCCGGGCATTACTGGGTCGCCGGGGAAATGACAATCAAAGAACCATAGGTCTGGAGTGATGTCGAGTTCAGCAATAATAAAGCCTTTATCGTATTTTCCGCCGGTTTCACTTATTTCAACGATTCTATCCATCATTAACATGTTAGGAGCAGGCAATTGGCTGTTTCCCGGCCCAAAAAGTTCTCCTCGGCTACAGGCTAATAAGTCTTCACGACTAAAACTTGATTTATTCATGGTCATTTATTTTTCATCTAGGTTAAAAGCCCTCTAATTTAGCGAACACTTGTAAGCTAAACAACTCTGAACAGTGAAATAATTAACGAGAATTGATATGTTTAACGCATAATAGCTTTAAATTGACTTAGCCATAGGTATTTACGATGGAAAAACACCCTAAAAAAGTAGCCAATGCCGAGAAACAACGACGCTATCGTCAACGTCAAAAAGAACTGGGTAACAAGCAAGTTCGTGGTTACGTTACTAAAGAAGCCATGGACTGTTATAACGAGATCCGAGAGAAAACCAATTGGACCGATAACGAAGTGCTCTCTAATGCGTTACGTATCACCTATGCGGCCTATAAATGTGGACAGATCAAGTTACTCAATGAGTGGTTAAAAGATCACAAGCGCTAAATTTCGAACACCAGTTAAATCAGCTAATTATTTCAATTAAAAGGAAAATTTTTTTTAATTTGATTGTTTTATCGTCATTCCTTTATCCATAAGGGATACAACTCAGTTATGCAGACTCACCAATAGTAATTCGTAAACATAATGTAAATTTATAGTTGCAATTTGGTTAAATCTTCATCTATCCTCTTTCCGGCGGTAATTTTTGTTACCAAATTTAAAAGTGAATTAAGCTTGGCACAACCTTTATCGCTACTCACTTAAATTAAAAAACTATAAATAAATTTAGGAAATTACATGTCTAAATTAAAAAGCAACATTAAGGCAGGAATGAGTGCAACAGCACTGTCACTTTTAGCAATGAGCGTTTCTGCAGCTAATACTCCAGTTGAAGTGCAACAAGGTTCAACTGCGGGTCTCGCAAAAGCTGACCTACGCAGCCAGCTCATCGATGTTAATGCGACAGAAAGATACATAGTGACGTTCAAGGAAACTACTGAGCAAACTCAAGGACTAGGGAATCGTACCTTTGGTTTGAGCCGCGGTCATATGAACTCTCCCAAGGCAGTGGAAGGCGGAAAACTAAATCGAAAAAATGCCGAATCAATCTTGAAAATGGCCGGTGCTAAACCGATAAAAACGTTAGAGAAGCACAAGATGGTTGCTGCAACCATGAACAAAAAAGTCCTTAATGCATTGCGCAACAACCCTAATGTTGAAAGTATTTCAATTGATGCGCGCCGCATGCCTATGGCTCAAACTACGCCATACGGTATACCAATGGTGCAGGGTAACTTACTCTCTCAAAACAATTTATCAGCACGCAAAGTGTGCATCATTGATACCGGTTTTAATCTAGGACATCCTGATTTACCTGACCAAAACAATGGTGTGACTGGGGAAGCGAATAGCAGTGCCGTAGGCAACTGGTATAACGACGGTAATGGTCACGGTACCCATGTAGCAGGTACCATCGCCGCTCTCGCTAATAACGAAGGTGTTGTGGGCGTTTATCCTGGTGTTGATTTACATATTGTAAAAATATTTAATGATAGCGGCCAATGGACCTTTTCGTCGGATCTTATCGAAGGTATTTCACAATGTCAGAACGCTGGTGCTAACGTTGTTAATATGAGCTTGGGTGGCGGAAGTTCGTCTACGGCAGAACAAAATGCCATGCAAACTTTTGTTAATCAGGGCGTGATGTTAGTAGCGGCGGCTGGTAATGACGGTAATAGTTCGATGTCCTATCCAGCATCATATAGTTCAGTTATTTCAGTTGCAGCTGTGGACTCTAATGAGAATCGTGCTTCGTATTCTCAATACAACAGCCAAGTTGAAATTGCGGGGCCTGGCTCAGGCGTATTATCCACATGGCCAACGAACACCTATAACACCATCAGTGGTACATCTATGGCTACTCCTCATGTAGCAGGTGCTGCTGCTTTGGTTTGGAGTTTCTTCCCACAATGTTCTAACGAAGAAATTCGTGGCGCACTAAACGCAACGGCTAAAGATAAAGGTAGCTCAGGAAGAGATAACCTTTATGGTCACGGTATTGTTCAAGCACGTGATGCTTATGATTACTTGAACACCTTTGGCTGTGCTGGTGATACCGGCGGCGGTTCTGGTGGTGGCTCAGGCGTGGATCCCGTGTCTGGACAACTGACTAACTTGTCAGCTTCAAGACGCAACTGGTTACGTTATACTTGGGATGTACCGGCAGGAGTTTCTACTTTGACCGTCAGCATTTCCGGTGGTAGCGGTGATGCCGATCTTTATATGAAGCTTGGTTCACAACCACAGACTAATAGTTATGATTGTCGCCCTTATAAAAATGGCAACAATGAAACTTGTACATTCACAAATCCAGGCAGTGGTACTTGGCACATTGGAATTCGTGCTTATTCTACTTTCAGTGGCGTGACAATGAATTACTCTTACGAGTAAATTTAGCTGCATTGACTTTAAAATACCGAGTCTTTGCGCTCGGTATTTTTTCGTCCAGTGAAAAGTATTTGCAGCAATGGTAATCGCGGTAGGAATAAATCGTATCCCTGTTAAACAATAATAATTGCAGTTTGAACTATCCTTAGGTAACTCTTACCAACTACTGAAATAATTTCACAGTGTTAATTGTTCAAACAGGCATACAAAGCGCCTACACAAGCTTTTTTGGCTGGCAGTTATCTTGCATGGTGAAAGTTATGATCCACTTAAAGGTTCACCTGTTTCAGTGTCCCGATTAAACCCTATAAGGAATTGTTATGGCTTTAAATGCTCAAGTAAAAACCACGCTTACTGTTGCAGGCAAACAGTATCAGTACTTTGATTTAACTAAAGTGAATGAAAAGCTGTCACTTAGCAGCTTGCCATTAACCGCTAAAGTGCTGTTAGAAAATTTACTAAGGCATGCTGATCAATCTCATGTACAAAATGAAGACATCGCAGCTTTAATCGAGTGGGATAATAGTAAAGCTTCTAGCACTGAAATCGCTTTTGTACCGTCACGAGTTATTTTACAAGACTTTACTGGTGTTCCGGCAGTCGTAGACCTTGCAGCTATGCGCGATGCAATGGCTGATTTAGGCGGTGATCCTGAGAAAATAAATCCCTTAAAACCGGTTGATTTAGTCATAGATCATTCAATCATGGTAGATGAGTTTGGTAGTGCAGATTCGTTTAAACATAACACTGCAATCGAAGTTGAACGTAATAAAGAGCGCTATCAGTTTCTTAAATGGGGCCAAAAAGCGTTCGACAATTTTAAAGTCGTGCCGCCTGGCAAAGGGATTGTTCATCAAATTAATTTGGAGTATCTGGCACGAGTTACCTTTGTTGAGCAGTTAAATGGCCAGCAAACGCTTTATCCCGATACCTTAGTAGGTACCGATTCACACACCACCATGATTAACGGGTTGGGAATTTTAGGTTGGGGAGTAGGGGGCATTGAAGCAGAAGCCGCCATGCTTGGACAACCGGTCACTATGTTGATACCCGAAGTTGTGGGCATGGAGCTTACAGGTAAACTTCCTGCAGGGACTACCGCTACAGATTTAGTGCTATCGGTCACCGAAAAATTACGAAAATTTGGTGTGGTGGGGAAATTTGTCGAATTCTTTGGCGAGGGAGTCAAACATTTATCCGTCGCCGATCGTGCGACCATTGCCAATATGGCACCGGAGTATGGCGCTACTTGTGGCCTTTTTCCGATTGATGAGCAAACTCTTACCTATCTCAAATTAACTGGGCGTGACCAATCACACTTAGATGTGATTGAAGCCTATGCCAAAGCCCAGCAAATGTGGGGTTCTGACAGCCTCAGTCAAGCGAAGTATCATGATAAACTAAGCTTGGATCTCTCCACTGTAGTCGCTTCTATAGCCGGACCAAAAAGGCCTCAAGACCGCATTGAATTAACCAATGCTGCTAAAGCCTTTACAGATTGGATGACACAGCAACAAGAACTAAAATTAGCGACAAGCAACACTCAAGAAAGTCAATTTGAAAGCGAGGGGGGTCAACAGCAGGATCTGCCAGCGGTAGTGGCAAAATGTGAGTATAACGGGCAAGCGTTCGACTTAAAAGATGGCGCGGTGGTGATCGCAGCGATCACTAGCTGTACCAATACCTCTAATCCATCGGTGTTAATTGCCGCAGGTCTTTTAGCTAAGAAAGCGAATGAACTAGGGCTAAAGGTCAAGCCTTGGGTGAAAACCAGCTTTGCACCAGGTTCACAAGTGGTAACCGAATATTTAAACTCGGCTGGTTTGTCAACTGAGTTGAATCAACTGGGGTTCAATTTAGTTGGATACGGCTGTACCACTTGCATTGGCAACTCAGGTCCGCTTCCAAGCAGTATTTCTAAGGGCATACAAGATGCCGGATTAACAGTCGCATCAGTTTTATCTGGTAATCGAAATTTTGAAGGGCGCATCCATCAAGATGTTAAAACCAATTATTTAGCCTCGCCGCCACTGGTTGTGGCCTATGCTTTGGCTGGCAATATGAAAATAGATATCACCAGCGAGCCACTGGGTAACGACCAACAGGGTAACCCCGTGTATTTACGTGATCTATGGCCAACCAATGCTGAGATTGCGGAATTGGTGACTAAGGTTGTTCAACAAGACATGTTTAAACAAAAATACGGTAACGTATATGAGGGGGGGGAGATTTGGGATGCATTAAAAGTTGATCACAGTGTGATCTACAATTGGCCTGCATCCACCTATGTAAAAAGACCCCCGTTTTTTGAGGGGATGACAAGGCAGCCACAACCGATTCAAGCGATTGATAACGCGCGTTGTTTATTAAAATTAGCTGACAGCGTTACGACCGATCACATCTCCCCAGCAGGAAACATAGGACTGGAAACCCCAGCAGCTGAATATTTGCGAAACCAAGGTGTTGAGCCCGTCGATTTTAATTCCTATGGCTCTCGTCGTGGTAATCATGAAGTTATGATGCGCGGTACCTTTGCTAACGTCAGGTTGAAAAATCAATTAGCGCCTGGCACTGAAGGTGGGTGGACGCGACTGCAGCCAAATGGTGAGCAAACAACGGTATTTGCCGCGGCAGAACAGTATAAAGCGAATGGCATTCCAACCGTTGTCATTGCTGGCAAAGAATACGGTACGGGAAGCTCAAGAGATTGGGCTGCTAAAGGGCCCTTGATGCTGGGCATTAAAGCCGTGGTAGCGCAAAGTTATGAACGAATACATCGTTCCAACTTAATTGGAATGGGCATACTACCTTTACAATTTTTATCTGGTGAAAGTGCGGATACTTACCAGTTAGATGGTTCGGAGTTGTACTCAATTGAGGCGGTTTCTTCAGGACAAAAGCAAACGACAGTAACAGTACAAAGAGAAAGTGGTGAAACTCTATCAATACCCACAGTGCTGCGAATTGATACTCCCAATGAGTTTGAATATTACCGCCACGGCGGAATTTTACAGTTTGTAATTCGCAATATGTTAGCCTAATGAGATACTTTTAAGCGTAACAGAGAACCTGCGGATTAATTCAGGGTTTCTTATTACACCTAACCTGCAAAGGTTAGGTGTAACTTTTTTGAGGGGTGTTTGGCTCGAAAAAGACCTGATACAGTGTTTATAAGGGTTAAATCATTTACAATTTGGAATAACGTCTTAGTCGCAATTTTATTCGAGATGTTCTGGCATGTTGATGGGTGGTTTATCGTCTTCTAAGCCAATATCATTAAGACTATCTCCGATACCTTTTAATAATCGACCGAGAATATCGGCTCCGGTTATGACTCTAGGCGGCTCTTCTGACCACACTAGAATAACATCTGAGTGCAAAACATCTTCTGAATGTGGGTCAAATGAATGGGCAATCTTAAGCCGCTGTAAAGCGTCCCCTAAGGTGCATTTCTCATCATCAATGATCAACGGGCGGTGACAGAAGGTGTAAGGGTCCGTATTCGTTGACTCATCCAAGGTTGACCGAATAAATCCATCAGCATCTATCATTAACAATGGACGTTTATCCTCACTCATCAATAACACCCATTTGTGTCCTGATTTATTGACGCCTGCAACAAACTCAGTGTATTCAGGCGTTCCTTTTTCGGGAAGTATTGGTAAATCCAGCTTACAGGGTAGGGTTAAGATACTGTTAGGATCCAATAATTCGCCTTCTTCATTTACCGTGATCTTGTCGATTTGCAAAAAGTTAAGTGCGCCAATTCCGCGTACATGCTCAACGTCGGTCTCTTCAGCTTCGACATGCGCATGAATAATCGCCGATAATTCTTTTTCGCGGAAGTAGGTGATACCCTCTCGGCCAAGCCAACCATCTAAAATTAACGATGTGAGCTTAGCAACAGGAAATAACAACACTTGATAAAAACGAATAATGGGAGTGAGTTTGGAAGCTACCTTTAAAGCATTGCGAGAAAAATACGCTTGCGGAAAAATTTCACCTAAAAAGGTAATCGCAATAGTCGAAAACAAAAAGGAATAAACGCCTGCTAGGACAGAATCTGACAGCAAGGTTAGCAACACATTAATGGAAACATTTCCCCATAAAATGGTGGAAAGCAAAAAATTGGAATCTTCGCGCATGGCGAGAATAGTTGAAGCGCTCTCATTTCCCTGTTTAGCCTCAACTTCAAGCTGTAAGCGACTTAAGCTAAAGAACGCTAAATTTAATCCAGAAAAAATAGCGGATTGGGTAATACAAAAAGCAATTGCTAGCCAAATTACGATATCTAAAGTCATTTTTTATCTCAAGTAAGTTGTACGGCTTTCAAAACATGATCTCTATAATCATTTCTTTTAAATAAAACAGTAGAGAGGGTGCCAACACCATTATCTGTTCCCAGAGTCAATGAGTGGTGTCAACAAGGCTTCAATCTACCTAAATTCGCGCGCTATAGTAACTTATTTCAGCTACTTTCGGACAAAATACAATTGCTGTCTAAAATAACAAGACGAACGTAGCTTTCATTGGCGAACACGTTGCGTTTGTTTATGCTGCATTTACTAATATTACTGCTATGCTCAAATCCATCGGCAGTTTTCATCCTATTTGGAAATCGTGAGTAATGAGTAAATCTAAGAATATCAATGCATTGCCATTTGGTACGCCACTAGGAGTCGCGCCAGGTAATGTGATTTCCTATTCTTCAGATTATGATTCTGTTGATCAGCAGCAGTATCCAAATCGCAGTGCCTTTCGCAGTTATCTAGATGGTGTCTATATGGGCTACAAGTGGCAATGCGTTGAGTTTGCGCGGCGCTGGTTGTATGTCAATCGCGGGCTTATCTTCAATGATGTCAGTATGGCTTATGAAATTTTCAAGTTAAGTCGTATTCGAGATGTGGTTAACAATATCGAATTACCTTTGTACGCTTTCGAAAATGGCTCGCAAAAGAGACCTGAACCCGGCAGTTTATTGATCTGGGATCAGGGGGGCGACTTTGAAGAAACAGGACACGTGGCAATTATAACCGAAGTGTTTGATGACAAGATCCGTATTGTGGAGCAAAACATGGATTTTGTGGCGTGGCCACTCGGGCAACAATATTCAAGAGAAATCGCCGCTAAAACCGGTAAAAGTGGCGATTACTGGCTGCAATGCAGTTATAAAGATTCGACGATTTTGGGCTGGGTTATACAAACTAATGATCCTGAGCATGCACTAGAGGTCGAAGAAACCGCAAGCGAGTTAAAAAATATCTGTCAACAACGGGCTCCAAATACTAAATATGCCGATTTGCCGTGGCTCAATATTGCCAACGAAGATGAGTCGTCATACGTGGATATGATGAACGGTCACTTCTTATCGTCGGTAAAAGACGACTTCTTCGATTATTACGTTATTTCTGAGACCGCAGAAGCCTCACTGGAATCGGCCACGGACGTATTACATGGCTTGTTTATGCATGCTACTGATTATGTATTACAGCACCCTGAATTACTTAAGCGGTTTGGATTACCTGAGGCGATCTTGCCTAAATTACGACAATCTTGGGACAATCGTTTAAATCAACTTATTACTAGTCGATTTGACTTTTCCATGTCAGACCAAGGTTTGAAAGTGTACGAGTATAATTGTGATTCTGCCTCCTGTTATATGGAGACCGCAAAAATACAAGGAAAATGGGCTAAACATCTGGGCGTAAAGCAGGGGTTTGATAACGGAAAAGACCTATTTAAAAAGATAATAGCAACATGGCGAGCGAGCGATGCCACTGGTTTAATTCATGTTTTACAAGATGACGATCCAGAAGAAAGTTATCATGCGCTGTTTATGAAATCCGCCATCGAAGCCGCCGATCACAGCTGCATCAGAGTCGTAGGGCTAGATACACTAGACTGGAATGAAAACGGTGATATTGTTGATATTAATGGCGATATTGTTAGGTGGGTATGGAAAACCTGGGCTTGGGAAACGGCACTAGATCAGCTCCGCGAAGAACAGCAAGGAGGCTTGTCTATAACCACATCAAAACAGAAATCTAAGCCAACCTTATCAGACGTATTGCTCAATCAAGATATTATGGTCTACGAACCTATGTGGACACTTATTCCGAGTAACAAAGCTATACTCCCAGTATTGTGGACGTTATTTCCCAATCACCCATTGCTACTCAATACCAATTTTGAGTTGACCGATGAGCTTAGAGACACAGGGCACGTTGTCAAACCTATAGTGGGGCGCTGCGGCGAAAACATTCAACTGATAGACAGTGAAAATCGGATCTTAGAAGATAAAGGAGGCGCCTTTTCAAAACAAGATCAAATTTATCAGCAACTGTTCCCATTACCGAAAATAGGTAAATACTATGTCCAAGTGAGTACCTTCACTGCTGCGGGCAATTATGCCGGTAGCGGAGTTAGGGTAAGTGGCTCTATGATCATTGGTAAAGAAAGCGACTGTATGGCACTGAGAACCGTTGATGACGCACGGTTTCTTTCTCTATGTTAATGTTTTGACGAGCGGAATTTCCTCATCAAAACTCAGTTATCAACACCATTAATACTTTATTATCAACCCATCAGTCGCTTTTAAACTCCTTACTGATTGGTTGCTTTTCGTTATTGCGAGTAGTTTACAGATTTAGTGTGCAAAGAATAGACATTCCCACTCGACATTGAGGTCAGAGTTCTTTATAGTGCGCGGCGTTTTCCGTAAGCCAGTTTCATTGATCTTTGGTTTGCCTTTTCAAACCAATATTTCTAGGAACTAGCAATGATCTCTACTGCAAATATCACCATGCAATTTGGCGCAGAGCCACTTTTCGAAAACATTTCGGCCAAATTTGGTCATGGCAATCGTTATGGCTTAATAGGCGCTAATGGTTGCGGCAAATCCACGTTTATGAAAATCCTCAGCGGAGAGTTAATCCCTTCAGCAGGTAATGTGTCTATTACTCCAGGTCTTAAAGTCGGTACGCTTAGCCAAGATCAGTTTGCGTTTGAACAATTCACAGTGGTTGACACCGTGATCATGGGTGATGTAAATCTGTGGAAGATTAAGCAACAACGTGACGAAATTTACGCTAAACCAGACATGAGCGAAGAAGACGGCATGTTGGTAGCAGAGCTGGAAACTAAATTCGCTGAAATGGACGGTTATACTGCTGAAGCTCGTGCTGGTGAAATTTTGCTCGATGCCGGTATCGACGAATCATATCACTTTGGGTTAATGCAAAATGTAGCTCCAGGTCGTAAATTGCGCGTGTTACTTGCGCAAGCGTTGTTCGCAAACCCAGACATATTGTTGCTAGATGAGCCGACCAACAACTTGGATATCTATACTATTAATTGGTTAGCGACTGTGCTTAATCAGCGAAAATGCACCATGATCATCATATCCCATGACCGTCACTTTCTAAATTCAGTGTGCACCCACATGGCTGACATAGATTATGGTGAATTGCGTATTTACCCAGGAAACTACGAAGCCTTTATGGCCGCTTCTTCGTTGATCCAAGAGCAACTTTTAACTGAAAATGCTAAGAAAAGTGCTGAAATAGAAGAATTACAAAGTTTTGTAAATCGCTTTTCAGCCAATGCATCTAAAGCTAAACAAGCCACTTCTCGCGCTAAGCGCATGGATAAGATCAAATTAGATGAAGTAAAGTCCTCTAGCCGTAGAACACCCAAAATAATTTTAAAACAACATCAAAAGTTACATCGTCAAGCATTGATCCTTGAAAACCTATCTCACGGTTTTGACGGTGAGCGGTTATTCAGTGGCGGTGATCTTATCTTAGAAGCCGGAGCTAAACTTGCCGTGATTGGTGAAAATGGAGCAGGGAAGACCACGTTCCTGCGCTGCTTAGTGAATGAACTTCAGGCCGCAGAGGGTGTAGTTAAATGGTCTGAAAATGCATCTATTGGATATTGTCCGCAAGATAGTAGCGAAGATTTTGATTGCGACTTATCTTTGTTCGATTGGATGTCGCAATGGCGTACACCTAAGCACAATGACTTGATGGTCCGTGGTCTACTAGGCAGTTTGTTATTTAGTGCCGATGATTTTAATAAAAAAGCCAAAGTTTGCTCTGGTGGTGAAAAAAATCGATTGTTGTTTGGCAAATTAATGATGTCTGATATCAATGTGCTGATTATGGATGAGCCGACCAATCACATGGATATGGAAGCGATTGAAGCACTTAATAATGCACTTGAAAACTTCGATGGCACGCTCATTTTTGTAAGCCACGATAGAGAGTTTGTGTCGTCATTAGCCAATCGAATTATAGAAATTAAAGACCAGCAAGTCATCAGTTTTGAAGGGACTTACAACGAATATTTGTCTCATCAAGATGTGAATTTGAAGGTTGCATAATACCTGCTAAGTGATTTCTAGTGGGTTACAAAAATATGACTAATACCCTTAAGCCCGGCATGAATAGCATCGTGTTCTAAGTAGCGTGAACCACCAACGAACAAGGGTGACTTCCCCTCATGGACAGCAGTGTCATCTCCACACGAGTAATTCCGTCTTCCCACACGAGTAATTCCGTCATCCCCACACGCTTTTAGTGGGGACCTGCTGATACCAGTCCCATTTTTAGCCGTTCAACCATTTCATCGTTTAAAATTATTTGATGATTTGCGGCCATTTCTTGTTTGAGTATCTTTATATATTGCTCAAATTCACGCTCTACAGGAGCATTCTTAACGGCTTCAATTAAATGATTGGCCGATTTAAAACCCATAGCACTGGCGTGACGTTGCCCAGCTCTAGTGAGCTTTATGTTTAAAATGGATTTAAGTGCATGAGCAGATACAGTTAATTCGTTGACGCTTTTTTGGATAATAATAGTCATAATGCGGTCCAATGTGGGACTAAGTCTAATACGCGGAAGCATAAACACTCTGTTTACACTATACAACAGCCTTATGGGAACTCGCTTACACAGACACTAGCTTTTACTGTTTGCAGAACCTAAACCAATGAATAATAGGTTATTAATGTATTCAAGCAATATTCAACTTAGTCAAATCAAAGACTTATGTTAGGTTAAAGCCTAAAGTGATAGACGAAGGAAATTCGTATGAATGGTACAAAAAGAGCCAATATCATGATTGGAGCCGAAGTGTCTATTGTGCTCAAACAAGATCAACGAAGTGGTAAACTAACACAGGGCATAGTGGCGAAAATTCTTACCAACTCAGCCAATCATCCACATGGGATAAAAGTACGTTTACAAGATGGTCAAGTTGGGCGAGTGAAAGAAATTCACTGACCATTATGCTCGGTCAGTAGATTCGGTATTCTCCTCATTTATTTTTTTACACAGGGTTTGGCTTGATCATTTACACTATCGACTTAAGCAAAGGTCGTTTTTCTGGAGTACTTTCCATATGCGCGAAAAAATAATCAGTGGTGTATACAACTTGGGTTTTGTTGCACTAATTTGCATCAGTTTAACTCAGTTATTCCCTTTTGCCATGGCGCAACAAGCTAACCTTGAGAAAACGCTCCAATCGGTTACCGAACAAATTCTAAAAGACAATTCGTTGACAGAAGAACAAAAAAAACAGGCAGCGTCTAAACTTGAAGATGCGCAAACAATGCTCGATATAGCAGCAGAACAGCGTAAGTTAGCTAACCAGTACAAACAACAAGCAAGCTCTGCTTCTCAAAAAATAACTGAGATACAGCAAAACAACCAAATTTTACGCAATAAAACGATTCAAATTGACACAGGTCAATCTGCTGAAATGTTAGAGAATAAATTGTTGTTAGCCGTAGCGGAACAAAATAATCGACTTGCAGCGCTTACCACAAAACAAACTGAGCAAACCAATTTAAGTCTTCGTGCCAATAAAATTGCAGAGCAATTAAGTTCCGTAAGAGCCAATTTTACCGAAATAGATGACGCTATTGAAAAACAATCTTCGATTGATTTAGATCCAGTTAAGCAAGCAAATTATCTTAAAAAGCAGGCGACAGCGGAAAAACTGAAGGCCACCATCGATGCACTTGAACTTGAACTTGCCACTATTCCATCGCGCCAGTCATTGGTGGAGGCTGAATTAACTCAGTTGCGGGTTCAAAGCGAATTTCATGAAAAACATATCCGTGAACTCCAATCCTTTTTAGCTGATAGTCGTAATATCGCGGCGCAACAGACGGTAATACAAAGCAGTAACACCTTAGCTGAATTGAAAAAGCAACCTCGGCTTGCCGCTATCGCTAAAGAAAATTTACTGTTGGCCAATCAGCTTAAGCAATTGCAAAGTAATAAGTCACAAAATGAAGTCGATATGGGCACATTGCGCCGTCAATTACTGGAAGTACAACAATCGTCAGAAACGGTTGAGCGAGTACTTGCGACGGGGCGTGTTACGGATGAATTAGGGGAGTTATTGCGAAAACTGCGTGCCGGTTTACCTCGAGAGTCTGCGATAGAAGCCCGAAAAATAAAGATTGAAGAAGACGCTGTTCGTCAACAATTAGACGTCATTCTATGGCAGGACAGATTACGTAATATCTCCGATGATAAAACGGCGACCAAAAGGCTATTAAGTGAAATCGAACTCGATAGAACAGTCCGAGCGTCAGCAGGCAGCGCACCTACAGAACTGAATTTTACTCCGCCAGAATTAAAAAAGGCGAATGAACTTGTCATTGCCAGACGCAACCTATTACGCGAATTAATTGAGTTATCTAACATTCAATCAGATCGTATAGTTGAGGAAAAGTTAATAATAAATCAACTTCTTAAGGCGAGCACGCAGTTAAGAGAATTACTTGAAAGGCGGCTAATTTGGTTGCCTTCAAACTCGGGAAGAGCAGGAAACCTGCTGAGTAATTTACGTGACAGTGTTGCCTGGTATATAACTCCACGGGCGTGGTTGTCTTTAGTGAAAGATTTGTATAGAGGGACACTTACAACACCGCTTTTACCTGTTGCTTTGATCTTACTTGCGATCGTTATTTTAACTTGGCGACGAACGATTAAACATACTTTGTGGTCTTTGAAAGATCGGGTTGGCAAGGTTGAAAAGGATACCTATTTTACCACTCCGTTGGCATTGTCTCTGACGTTTATTCTGGCCCTTCCACTACCTATTTGTTTGTTTACTATTGCCGCCATGATTTTTCGAGGCGCAGAACCAGCAAGTTTTTCGGTCGCTATTGCTGCAGGTCTTGCTTCTGTCTCCTCACTCAGTTTAATTTTGTTGTTTTTCCGTTCTATGTGTCGTGAAGGAGGCGTGTTTGATCAACATTTTGGCTGGAGTGGTGTCGCGCGTGAAAAGCTAAGAAGAATGCTAACTTGGTTTGTCTGGATCCAATCTATTGCCACCTTTGTTTTTGCCAGTGCGATTGCCAGTAGCGAACCTGAGTTGCGTTATGGTATAGCGATTATTGCTTTTATTGTGAGTTCAATTGCGATTTCTTTCTTTAGCTATCAATTTTTTCAGCCTAGAAGTGGTGTTGCTACCAGTATCGTCGGTGATACTCCGGTCAGTCCATTAACCATCATTGCTTTTCCCATTGTTGTGGTTGCTCCTTTGGCAATTGGATTACTGCCTTTATTCGGCTTTTTTGATACTGCGGTAGAATTACAATCGAAATTCTTTTTGTCAGGGGTTTTATTGGTTTTTGGTTCCGTGGTGTACGGAATAATGCTAAGAGTTTTCTTAGTCACCTTTAGACGTTACATGGTTAAAAAAGCACATTTAGAAAAAATTGAAGCGATAAAAAGCGCGCAACAAACACCGGTTGAGCCTACCGGCGATGCGAGGCCACAAGACACTGAAAACCAAGGAATTGATGAGAAAGATGTCATGCGCCAAAGTCGAGCTATTATGCTGTGGACAACCGGTTTATTGTTTGTCATTGGTCTCTGGTTTGTTTGGAAACCGTTACTACCCGCACTGGGGATTGTCGACGACATCGTGTTATGGCAACAAATGCGCGTGGTAGACGGCGTAGAATTATCAAGTGGCGTTACCCTATGGAATATAATATTGGCCATTGCTTTTGTGATAGGCGGCGTTCTTGCGGCGAAGAACATTCGTGGCGTGATGGAAATTGGCTTTTTTGAACGTTTTGAAATGGATGATGGTGCCCGTTACGCAACTATGGCTATCTTAGGTTATCTGGTGGTCGGAACCGGTGTTGTTGTTGGCTTTTCTCAACTTGGCATCGACTGGTCTAAGTTACAATGGATAGTCGCTGCATTGGGGGTTGGATTAGGATTTGGCTTACAAGAAATTGTTGCCAACTTTGTGTCGGGCTTAATTATATTGTTTGAAAGGCCAATTCGAGTAGGTGATCTTGTCACCATTGGTAATTTAAGCGGAACCGTTAGTAATATTAAGATCCGGGCAACCACAGTGACGGATTTTGATAATCGCGAAGTGTTGCTACCGAACAAATCCATTATTACTGAAAATGTCACTAACTGGACCTTAAAGGATGCTGTAACACGTATCGTGATTAAGATTGGTGTGGCTTATGGCTCTGATATTGGAAAAGTTAGAGATTTACTGATGCAGGTTGTGAAGCAGCAAAAAGACGTGCTTGAGCTACCGGCCCCTCAAGTGTTTTTCCTTGAACACGGCGATAGCTCATTGAATTTTGAAATTCGGGCATTTGTTAGTCGTCCTGAAAATCGATTACCGCTTACCCACGCGATTAATTCAGCCATAAACCTAGCACTGGCGGAACATGATATTTCAATTCCATTCCCACAGCGGGATCTGCATATCGTCTCCGGGAAGTTGTCGGATGAAATGCCACAATCAATCGAACGTCAAAACATCACGTTAAAACCTGAGCCTAGTTAATTCATCTTTTTTAACTGAGCTAAAGCTTACATACAAGGTGTTTCGTTTCGACAAGGTTAACTATGCTTTTTGGGCAGAGCTTAGCGCTAGGATGTAACTTAGATAAATAAGTGTCTAAGAAAAGCAATAAGACGGTGAATTAGAAATTAAGGCCCTTGAACGTAACAATTACTTAGACTCGAACTGCGAAGCGGCATAGCGCACGGAGATAGCTTTTTAAACAGCGCCCAGTGAGAGGCCTTTGGAAACACTAGTGCCGGCATTACGCAGACGACCTGATGCCCCATCGCATAGGGTTATTTTACGGTCACTGCTTTTATTTCATTAGTCGGTGAAATGATAAACAACCATTCCTTAGAAATGGGTTAATTGGCAACGCGGGCATGTTAGACGCCACCTGCACAACAAGGGGGATGTACTCTTTAAGGACAGATGCAAGCACCCAATGTGATTATTATTTTGCGGTGTAACGATAAAGAGATTACAGCAGAGACGATGACGCGAGGCGCGTTCGATTTTATAGATGGGAAAAGACGGAGTCACAATTAGATTAAGCGCGTTAATGGATACAAGGTTTTGCTCGCGGAGGCAGTCAAAACCCAAGACATCAGTGATGCAACGATCTATGCTAATGGCAATGCTCTACCAATTGGAATCATGGTCTCAGATTTATTTGGAAATATTAGCTATACAAACCCAGCTTATAAAGACATAACAGGGTATAGTGCAGAGCAATCGTTAGGCAATCTTTGGGCTGCTCAAATACACTCACTCGATAAGCCGCGATTAGCATGAGAATGGAGAGATGCAGTACAAGGACGATCTGTTTTTTGTACTGATGTTCGCATAGTCAGTTAAAACGATGCGACGTGCTGGATTCGGATGACTGGCGCATTTATCAAAGAACAACGAAACGTACACGGTCATATTCGTAATTTTCAGGGCTTAAGTCAGCAAAAAGATACTATAGGTCAACACCTGTAATTTAACTGACTGCAGCGACTAACTTCACGATATTATTGAGACCGATTGATTAGCTCCCTTTTATATGATTTTTTACTAAAAAATTAGCGCAGTAGTATGAATTAAATTTCTATTTTTATTGGCAACTCAATTACCTAGGGGCACTATGCAACATCTGTTATCTATATTCGGTAACGCACATATCGTTATTATAAGCATCGATATTTTGGCAATCCATAATGCCATGGGGCATTACTTTGCTATGATCAGTACATCAAATGATTGAAATGGTTAAACGCAGAATTAATTACGATTTTAAAAAGCCAATGCCAGAGCCATTACTTGTCAGTCCGCATTGGCCAAAAACCTTAGTGACTGCAGCGATGAGCAATTATCGGAATTTTAATTTAGAGACAGTTGAACTACAACAGAACTGCATTCGACTGAAAGTGACAAGGGGTGATGCTCCTAGTTAAAAATACAGTTAGCTGAATATGGCTGTGCAGGTCAACAGTTGTGTCGTGAGATTACTCTCTCTTGAACGACTCACGATCAATATGTTGACAATGACTGAAGAATTGATCGCCAATATGCTTGGAGTGAAAAGAGAAGGCGTGACTGAAGCCGCCGGTAAGTTTCAAAAGTTGGGCGTAATTACTTACAAAAGGGGCCACATAACCATTATCGATGGAGCTAAATTAGAAGCCTTGTGTTACAAATGTGACGCGGTGGTTGAAAGTGAAATCGAAAGGTTAGGAACCTATGGTTCATAATGTAAAGTACCTAGGATCGTTTGTGAACTGATGTTAAATACCTAACGGTTTAAATCAAAACACGTACTAATGCGTCTCCCCAAACAATCACTAAAAAGATCAGTGCGATAAACACACCTGATGAGCCTAAATCTTTAGCTCGACCAATCATATCGTGATGTTCAAGCGTTACTGCATCCGCCACCGCCTCAATTGCTGAATTAAAAATCTCAGCAAACAGTACGAATAACAGACTAGCGAACAACAAAATCCAATGATTAGTTGATTCTGCTATAAAAAAACTAATAGGTAAGAGTAAAAATCCAATAACAACCTCTTGGCGAAACGCGGACTCGTACACCCATGCAGCTTGAAAACCTTTGAAGGAATAGGCTGTCGCGTTATACAAACGGCTAAATCCCAGACCATTTTTTGGATACTTTCTATTAGACACGCTTTTATCCTAATTTTATTGTTATTAATAACACAATGGCAGTTTAGCTATTTTGAAAGGGCGAGTCATATAGAATGGTTACCATTTTTTGTCTTTGTAAATACTACTGCGGTGAAACCTCATGCGCTGCCGGATATGGCGTAAACATCAAGGTGACGTGATTGGCATTAGCGTACTTGAAATCCAATGGGGACGATGTTGATTGAATGTCGCGTGACAGTAATAACATAGGTTAGATTTTACGTTATGAGATTACTAAGGGTAGGGCAACCGACTTTAAAAACGCATCACATTATTCACAAGAGAATCGGTACAATAAAAACGTTTTTTAGTTATATTTTGTGTCTAGTTTTGAGCCTCAGTCATCATCTTTGGCTTCGATTAACTTTAACCAATGCGGAAAAACTTCCATTTGTTCGATAACGAGTTTAATACACACTAAAATGGGCACCGCCAGTAACACGCCCAATACGCCCCAAATCCAGCCTGAAAGTAGCAACCAGACAATTATGATCAGTGGGTTTACCCGCATGGTATTGCCTAACACGGCCGGAGTGACTATTTGTGATTCAATAATATTTAGTAATAAGAATATGCAACTGGGTAGAAATGCGATGGCGGTTATACCAAATTGAACGAAGCCAACAAAACAGAGTATGGCTAAACTGGTAACAGAGCCAACATAAGGAACAAAATTTAACAATCCAACAAGAGCCCCCCATAGTAATGCATCCCTCACGCCAAATGCAGCCAGAGCCATTGCTGTAACAATGCCCAAACCTGAGTTTATAAGGCTTATAGTGGCAATATATTTCGACAGTGCGTGTTGAATACTTTTTATTAGAAGCTTTGCTCGGTGTTTATTCTTGACGATCGGGAAATCGTTTATAAACACTTTGAACAGAGGAGGGCCGAATATAATCAGAAATAAAATTAAAATGAAGCTCCCCAGTAATTGAGCTAAAAAGATTGGGGCACCAGTCAGTAGTGACGCGACGACTTCCACCCCACTTTGTTTTAGCTTTTGCTCTACAGCGCTTTGTTGAGTTAAATTAGATTGGTCGCGAGGATCATTTTCAATCAGCGTTTCTAATGCCGTTTTAGATCCCTTATCGGCGTCTTCAAGCGACTTATGTTCAACTTCTTCAAATACATCACTGATCTCATTAATGTGTTCAGTTACTTGTAACGAAAGCTGAGGAATTAATTTCATCCAGCGCTGAATGGGCTCTGATAACTCGGCTCCAAGAAACGAAAAGGGCATGACTAATAACATTAGCAACACAATCGACGAGATTGTTCTAGGCACATGTACGGTTTCTAGCCTGCTTACTAAAGGACTCAGTAATAACGCGACTAAAACCGAGAATACCGCAGGGACAAGGAGCGTTTGAGCATAATAGAACGTATATAAAGTTGCCAGCCCGACCAACACGCTTAATAACCTTACGGCTCTGATATCACGGGTCTTAACCTTAAAGTCATCACGTCGATGTAATAGCGGGTTTTCCTTCATTTGTTATACCCCAATTAGGTTAAGCATCGTTAGCTTTAAGGCAAACGGGAAGCGTTACTTTCGATTGCTTTTGTAGAACTGGCTCAGAGTTAGCTGGTTTTCCTATAACGTCCTTCAAAGCCACAGAAAACACCAAAACTAATTAACCCTAAGCCAATTAAACCAACCAGCCAAGGTCCAAAGGGTTGTGTAATTAAGGTATCGATCGCTTTGGTTAATCCCCCTGCTTTTTCGTAGTTTTGGGTTAGTGACGAACTTATTAAAAATCCTCCTACCATTAGATAGACAATGCCACGACCAGCAAAGCCAGCTCTACCCAAAAAATTAGCTAATTGACCTTCAAATTGCGACATACCACTAACAAATTTATCCATAAAGTCGCCTTTAAAAGTATGTTTGAATTGAATAATTGCAAAAACGATAATTACGATGCCGATTGCAGCCGCTAATGCTAAGCCCCAAGTTTCTTGCATTATACTGCTTCCTAATTGTTGCTTTTTGTCGCTTTGTCCCTCTGAGTCACCGGTCAAAACGGTAAACGCAATATAGGCTGCTGAGGCATAAGCTATAGCAGAGAAAAAGTAAAATATTCTCATCAAAACATCTTTCACTTTCAGCATGTCCAAATGGTCTGGGTTAGTCATGCCTTGTGCCAACCGCCAGATAACGTAACAACCGAAACCAAGGATCACAGCGCTTAAAGATACCGAGCCGAAAGGGGAGGTTAGTATTTCTTGAAAGACTGATTTTTTGCTAACTTGTTCAGTGCTTGCGGCACTAAAGGCGACATAAATTGTTAGTATGCCAAGGATACAATACACGATGCATTTGGCGGCGTAACCAATTCTAGCGATGATACGAATAACATTTTTTTTGTTCATAAGATTTCACTGTTAACTAATTAATTGGGAACAGTGCAAAGTACGCGCCATTTATAAAGACTTATTCATTGAGCTGTTATTTTTAACAATTGAAACGCGCTCGCTATTAGCGAAGAAACATTATTTAACTCGGGTGTCAGCAATTTTGCTTGATATGTGTGTGAGGTAGATTAGCTTAAGCCCTACGGCGCAATCCCAATGACTCTATAAAACTTAATTTTAGGCTCGGTAAAGCTCAGCAGGTTATTAATCGAACGCTTCAAAATAAAGAGGGCTACCTGATCGCTCTTGCCTAAATTTACTGTTTTGAACGCATTTAATAACGAAAAGAAATTGTCTGTGTCCTATATTTTCCCAGTCTCTGTGTAAAAATGCGTAATCCCTCTGTGTTGATTACGCTAATAAACACAATGGATTTTCCCTGCTAGTCACGTCACTACTTAGCTTGAGGCGAGTAACTAAGTTTGGCATCACCTGTGCTTACATTATGTCTAATCGGTTATTCAATTTTTACATCACATAATGAGACAATTTGAACAAGGTGTTTAAAAACAATGTGTAATTCAAGTGGTAGATCGAAAAGAACAGCTTTCGTTAATGTGTTACTCAGTTTTGCTTTAATTTTCGTCTGGGGGGCGCAAGCAAATGTTGTTTCGCTTCAGAACAAATTGGCTCTTGATCAAGTTTCTACCTATGAAGGGATTGAGAGCAATTCGGCGACTTTACTAGTGAAAA
This sequence comes from Aliiglaciecola litoralis, assembly GCF_039523355.1. Classification (NCBI taxonomy): domain Bacteria; kingdom Pseudomonadati; phylum Pseudomonadota; class Gammaproteobacteria; order Alteromonadales; family Alteromonadaceae; genus Aliiglaciecola; species Aliiglaciecola litoralis. The sequence continues at coordinate 129,594 of NZ_BAAAFD010000001.1, forward strand.
TGCAAAGTGCCATCCTCAATCACTTGCACATTAAGGATGCCGGGGGATGGGGTACGTTGGAATTATCCCGGATACTCAAAAAGAATGATGTAGGAATAGATGTCCATCAATTGATAACAAGACTTGCCGCGACTAACGATATCAACTTCAATGAATGCGTCATCGCTGAGCCGAACTCTTTTACAAGGAAAAATCACCGATGTGTATTTGACCGTCATGTTGAAACAGCCGTCAAACGCTTTCAACAGCGACATGGCTTGAAAGTTGACGGTATAGTTGGCCCTGAAACTCTCACCCAACTGAATGTGCCAGTTGAACAACGCCTTAAACAGCTGGTTGTGAATCTTAACCGAATTTCGGCTTTCCCAGGGATAAGTGACGAAGAATACGTTTACGTAAACATTCCTGAATTTAGACTACGCTACGTTGATCGCGGGACGGTGCGTTTAAAAAACAAGGTCGTGGTAGGTAAACCTTACTGGCAAACGCCATCTATGAGTGACGTGATCGAAAAGTTTGTCATCAACCCCACTTGGAAAATTCCACTTTCTATCGCAACGAAGGAAATAGCGCCCAAAGCTGCAAAAGATCCTGACTATTTTGAAAAAGCCGATATTGAAATACGTAAAGACAGTTACGTCGATACTGAAACTATCGATCCTAATCAAATTAATTGGCAAGAAGTGACGCCCTATGATTTTGATTACTTTTTAGTTAAACGCGCAGGAGAAGAAAATCCTCTTGGAGAAATTAAATATTTATTTCCAAATAAAGAGGCAATTTATGTTCACGATACGCCCGCTAAAAACTGGTTCGAACGCCCCTTGAGAGCGGCTTCTCATGGTTGTATTAGAATGGAACAACCATTTTCACTAGCGCAGTCTATTGCTCGGCACACAAACAGACAAAAACTGTTAGATACGATAGAAGAAGTGCGTCAAAGCGGCAAAACTCAAACATTTTACTTAGAGAAGCCACTACCAATCCACCTTGTTTATTGGACTGCGTGGGTAGATGAAACTGATCAGGTAAACTTTAGACGTGACATTTATGATCGTGATTCGGCGCCGCTAGCTAAGCTTGAAGCCGGTCCTGAGATCTATAGCAACTTTATCAACCCACTTGCTAATGAGCCTGCCGATTTAGGAAACATTCAGAATGGGAATTAATATTATGTCTTGCGAATTTGAGTTCAAGGTACCTTATGTCAAGCAATTACTTAGATATAGCGCATTAACGTCTTGGTTATTTACCGCTGCATGTGGATTAAACGTGACGTCATTAGTTGCACAACAGACAGAACCCGCTCACCCTGCGGTGGTTATTGACAACCCAAACGCGCTGCCTGAAGCCAGTTATAGTTTGAAAATTAACGATATTGTGGTGCCGTATTCTATATTTTCAGTATTTGTCATGCCAGGTGAGTCGGTAGAGTTTGAAATACTATTCTCTCAATCTAAAGTGGGTTATCAATTTAATGATACTCGCAAAAATTCCAAATCATTATTTACTAACCGTTGGAAATGGACTGCCAGTGAACAACCTGGTCACTATCCTTTGGTAATTGAGGCTGCCGATAACAGTTCTGAAAAAGTAATTATCAATGCGTTTGTTAAAGTCCCCGCTGAACAAGTAGAGGGAGGAAGTTTAAATTACTTCCAGATTGGACATTATCCAACTCAGGATGAAATTAAAAATAAGGATTTATATATAGTGCCAGACGGATTTATTGAAGTATCAGAAAAAAATAAAAATGTTAAGGTTTCACCGAATTTCACCCTTAAGGAGTTTGTTAGTAAGCAAAGAAGTAATTATCCCAAATATCTATATTTACAGAATAAATTGCTGTTAAAACTTGAAGTGATAAGGCAAGAAATGATTTTAAAGGGAGTAGAAATCGACAAAATGGTGGTTATGAGTGGCTATCGTACCCCCCAATATAATAAGGCGATTGGCAACGTTAAATTCAGTCGCCATGTATTTGGTGATGCCGCTGACATATTTATTGATAATGACGGCGACTATCGAATGGATGATATCAATAAGGACGGAAGAAAAGATAAAAAAGACGCTGAGTATATGGCCAGTATTATTGAATCTGTGTCAAAAAGAGAAGCTTACCGAGGTTTAATTGGTGGATTGGGCGTTTATGGACCTAAGTCTCACCGCGGCGGATTTGTGCATGTCGATACGCGGGGGATTAAAGCGCGATGGAGCCAATGAGGATAGTGGTGTAGCTAGTCAAAGTAATCTGAACAAGTTAGCTTGTTGATCCAATTAACCTAAGCTAACACTGCTAACTAAATTATTTAAAAGAAAGACTACCTAGGTAAGATTTCTATCTATACTTATCAACATGTTATGTTTAAACTGCCAGTCATCTCACTTCAATCCGGTAGTGTGACGCGATGTTGCCAACAGACTACTTAATCCTTCGGGGATAACGTGCATCTATTAATAAAGAGCTTTTTTATTGTTTTTCTAATGGTTTTTATAAACTCTTTGGATGCTCGTGAGCTTAGGTTTAAGCATTTATCACAAAACAACCAGCTTCCTGCGCCGCATATTAATCACATAGCGCAAATACGTCAGGGGTTTATGTTGTTCAGTACCACCTCTGGTGCGCGGTTATTTGATGGCAATCGATTTATCGAGTTCAATGTTAAAAATGCCCCTGAAATTTCACCGTTGAATGCAAATGTTTATACTGCTTTTGAAGATTCAAACGCTAATCTTTGGTTTGCGACCTCATTAGGCTTATACAAACTTACAGTTACGACGAGTACACTTCAACGAATATCCCACGATCCGCAAAACTCTAATAGTTTAATTGATGATAATGTTCGTGTTATCACTGAAGACGCTCAAAAAAACCTGTGGTTTGGTACCCTAAAAGGGGCTTCGCGGCTTAATGTAGAATCCAATCAATTTACACACTTTACTGAAAAAGAGTTGAGTAATCAGACAGATTCTTTGATTGGAACGGCCAGAATGTTCCTACAGCCAAATGAACACACAATGTGGTTTGGTACTAATGCAGGCCTGTATCAAATAAACCTAAAAACTAGCCATTTCGAACGTATCAAAGGGGATGTCGGAACAAACAATATTACCTCCGGGATAATAAAGCACGACAATCAAATTTTAATTGGAACCCATGGTAACGGCCTTTATCAATATGACAGCACTGCGGATACATTTTCAAACTTAACGAAGGATAATTCACCTGAATTAGAGCTCCACTCAGATGAAATATGGAGCTTATTTGAAGATGAGGATAAAAAGATATGGTTCGGCTATTGGGATCAAGGATTAAGTGTTTATGATCCCAAAAACGGAACAGCTTTCCATGGTTTTTATCGCCAAGAAGATAAAAATTCACTACCGAATAAGTATATAGAAAAGATTTTTGCAGATAGTTCTGGATTAATTTGGATTGCAACTATTACAGGTGCTGCAACCTTTGATCCGATTAATTTTAGTATGCAAACCCTGACGTATATCCCTGGCGATAAGAGCAGCATCGGAAATGGCATGATATTTTCAATTGAAGAATCAGCCAATAATGACGTTTGGATCGGCACTGAAAATGGCATCGAAAAATGGTCTATGCAAGATAATCTCATTACCCATTTTTATCATGATCCAGATGATTCTAAGAGTATCACTCCAGGGCCTGTATGGGCATTGCAATTGGTTGGGGATAATCATTTACTTGCTGGTACCAATAATGGTGTCGATTTCCTAAATATCGAAACTGGCGAATTTACGCATTTTAGAACGCTACACACCGATACCAGTAAGGACTTTGAAGCCGCTTACTATTCAATAGTGGCAAAATCTGACGAATGGTTTTACGTAACGGGGTTAGACGACTCTGTATTTCTGTTAAACCCCTTCAGTGGTGAACAACAATTAGTGTTTGACGCATCTCAAAGTAAAGCTACTGCTGATGTTGAATATTTTATCAGTGTGCTGTTGGCTAAAAATGGAGATTTGTGGCTTGGCAGCACGACGGGTGTATTTCAGATAGATTTAAAAACCAAAAATGTGGTGGCTTACTCAACTAATGAAGATACGAATCGTCTTTCAGACAATCATATATACTCACTAATTGAAACTGATATGGGGGTTATTTGGGCTGCCACGGAAAACGGTGGGATCAATAAGATAGACACCAGTAAAACGGGGAATCCGGAAATAACCGTCATAACGATGAAGCAAGGATTACCCTCCAATAGGATCCATAATTTAAGTTCAAATGACCAAGAGACAATTTGGTTCACAACCAATAAGCACTTAGGTTCATTGGATACTCAGACGAACCAAGTAAAAACCTATTCGGTGCTTAATGCTAATGAACGAGGCTATAGAGAAGGCGCCTTGAAGCTAGGTGATGATCAGGTTGTATATGTTGGTGATTCCAGATTACGGCGCTTTCATACTGATATGTTGATGATTAACGATTACCAACCTCAGGTGGTTATCACAGGCGTATCTCTACTTCACAGACCTCTGGCAGATTTTACTCCTCTGGTTAATAATCAGCTGGTTGAACTTAATCCTATGGATACCTTAGTCACATTTGAATTTGCTAGCTTTGATTTTGCTAGCGCAGAGCTCAACCAGTATCGCTATAAACTCCAAGGCAAGGATAAAGAATGGCTTTACCCAGGAACTGAAAACAAGGCTTATTATACCCACCTTCCAGCAGGTGAATATCAACTTAAAGTGCAAGGAACTAATCGCGACGGTTTGTGGAGCCCGCACGTTGCATCGCTTGATATTATAATGCATCCGCCATTTTATCTCAGTTATTGGGCTTACCTCGTTTATGCTCTGAGCGTCACATTACTGTTATTACTGGTTATTCGAGCGCAAAAGAATAAGCGACTCATCGAACTCGAAAGCATGAATGCAATAAAACAAAGCGAAGCCAGACTAAGGGATGTCTTGTGGGGTAGCGGTGATGTGTTGTGGCGATGGAATATTAAAACCAATCAGCTCTATAACACCGACAATTCAATATTTGAAAGTTTAAGCGAAGAGGAAGTGATTGATTTTGACGTGATGATGTCAAGCATCCATCCTGACGACCAAGAACAAACCCAAGATAAGATTAATCGCTATCTTAAAGGCGAAGAAGATTATTACGAGGCACAATTTAGAATGCTCAATAAAGATTCTAGTCAGTGGGCCTGGGTGCTTTCTCGCGGTCGTATTGTTGAGTTTGATGAACACGGAGAGCCGTTGGTTATTGCTGGTACTCGTAAGAGCATCGATGACATTAAGCAAACAGAAAAACAACTGCGCTATTTGGCCGATTACGATCAGCTAACCGGTTTACCTAATCGTACTTTGTTTCAACACCATCTTAACCACTCAATTGAAACGGCAAAGCGTTTTGACGAAAAAGTCGCATTACTATATCTAGACTTAGATGCTTTCAAGCAAGTCAACGATGTTTTAGGGCACTCGGTTGGTGACCAACTGTTACAAGCTGTCTCTAGTCGTCTTAAAAATAGTTTACGCAGCATCGATAGATGTTCTCGATTAGGTGGTGATGAATTTGCCATTATTATTGAAAGACTAGAAACCACAGACGAGGTGTTGCCAACTCTCCATCGTTTGCTGGCAGAAATTGCAAAGCCATATATGTTAAATGACGTGCAGGTAGTAACAACTGCCAGTGTCGGAGTAGCGATTTACCCAGACAATACACAGGTACCATCTGAACTTCTTAAACATGCAGATTTCGCAATGTACGAAGCTAAACGAAGCGGTAAAAAGCACTTTCAGTTTTATAACGCCGAAATGAATGCTTTGTTTATGCAACGATTAAGCATCGAAAATGAATTAAAGTTCGCTCTTGAAAAAGATCAGTTTGAAATCTTTTATCAACCTCGTATATCTGTAGCAGACAATAGTGAGCAAGGATATGAGGCGTTAATTCGCTGGCACCATCCTGAGCGCGGTTTAGTTTCTCCTGGCGAGTTTATTCCAATCGCGGAAGAAACGGGTCAGATCTTAGAAATAGGCAATTGGGTATTGTTGAATGGCTGCAATCAAGGAGCTAAATGGTATCAACAAGGTTGGCGTGGCTTTGTTTCAATAAACATCGCGGCGCTGCAATTCCAGCAATCCGATTTAGTCGGAAGTGTTAAAGAGGCGTTAGCGAAGTCAAAACTCCCCGCGGCATGTTTAGAACTTGAGATTACCGAAAGTACCTTAATTAAAAACATAGAACTCACCCGAAACATTCTTTTAAAACTCAAGAAAATCGGAGTAAGAATTGCACTTGATGACTTTGGTACAGGATATTCCTCTTTATCCTACTTACAACAATTGCCCATTGATACACTCAAAATCGACCGTTCTTTCATTAACCTTATTCCTGATTCGTTAAAGTCAGTTCGTTTGTGTACCTCTATTATCAACATGGCACACAGCTTAGACTTGAAAGTAGTAGCTGAAGGTATAGAACAACAAGCTCAACTTGAGTTTTTGAGTGAAGTGAAATGCGAAGAATACCAAGGCTTTTTATATGCTAAACCTAAGCCAGTTTCGGAAATAAAAATTAGTTAACTTTAATTTTTCAATACCCAAAATCGCTGGAGCTGACGGGTAGGGACGTTATCCCTTTTAAAATGATCACAATATGATCCTAGAGTTGCGACTGCTTATAAGCAATAACCAAAAGCTTTTTGTAATAGCCACAATGTTTTATCCTGAATATGTATCTTGCTTGAGCGATGTTAACTTTCTGTTTTATACATCTCATGACTCTTCTCAAGCACGATTAATTCTCGTTTACGTTTACTCAGATTCACATACTAATGAAATACACATAAGTTGAGGATAATCCTTTGGCCACAACTCTCAACCGATCGAGCAACACCAACCCTCATTAAAAATCCCATAAATTCAAATATCAATTAGTAATACATATTCATGTCGAAACTAGACGAACATAAACTAATAAACGAATTTTCCTTGCGCACATTTTACCGCAAATCAGGACAACTCACGCTATTCGGTTAATAAGACAAAAACAAAATGAAATAACAATCGTCGTTCCAATATTCAGAAAGCTAGAGCGGTAATTTCTATACCTTCGCAAATAACAAAATCAAGAACGACTAGAAAAGTATCTAGAGCATGGGGGGCGATTCAGTCAAATTCATCCGCATAAATGCTAAAGACAAATTTTAAACTTATAGCCTTTAAATAGATGTGCATATTAAAGCTAACTAACTTACAAAACGTTAGACGCTTTTGATTGGCAAAACACCACGGTACTACAGACTCAAAAGAGCGTAGAAGGCCCCTCATCTACCTAAATATAGATATTCGCATAATGTATATTATGTTAAATCAGGTATTGTTTTCAACGTCTGCGGTAACTTATAAGATAGTTTTCTCGCCTGCGCTACGTGCTTATGCACGTCTAAAGGGTTTGGGTATCCCTTACCCGTAATTTACCTGTGTTTGTTAACAGCGCGTTCCTAGTGTTTGCTCGCTGGCCTCAATTACCATTTGATAGCCGCTCACTTCATCTAGAGAGCATAAAAAAGGATAAAGTCGAAGCTCGATACCCTGTAAAGCGTGCTTTGGTTTAGACCAGTATTTATCAACTTTCATTCTTCTGGGAGTTAGCAATTAGATTGGCAGAGAAAATTCTAAAAGCAGCTTTATTTCCCTTGATATAAAACTCTTCGTTTTCCAATTCTATTAAGAAACAAGTTTATTCACGTTGGCAGATTAAACAGTATTAACAAAGTTTAATGCCTTTAGGTATCCTCGCCAGATCTTTGTCCCTATTTGGATGATATTACCAATTAACTGTATTTCACGTGCTTGTTATGTGGCTGGTCTATTTTGTGTTTAGTTATATTTCTGACAATGACATTCGCACAATTTCATTAGAAAATTGAGTGCTTTTATTGTGGATTATGATGCCAATTTATTTTCAGCCATTCTTAACAGAACGGTTTGGTTTCAGAGTTGTTATTTTGCCAAGTTTCTTTGTTCAATCGAAACTGCGCAGGTTATGCGTTACCATTGCAATGTTGATTTTTGCGTTTCATCTTAATGCTTTAAGTTTGTTTTTAACGAATTTTGGTGAGTTTCATGCTATTCGCAAAAGTCATATTTTTTCCTAGTTGTTAATAGGTTGAAGGTTAAGCTATCAAGATGTGTTTAAAGTATAAGAAACTAATGATTTTTTACGGTTTTACCAATTTGTATAACCAACTAGGTTAACTTGCGCCCCCCCCCTATTTTGTTAGCAACCGTACGATTACTTCTTTTTTCCAAGTATAAGCTTCGGTTACTGGCGTTCTTTGCAGAAGCAAATCGGTAGTTGTTTATTAATGAATTATTAAGGATTACAAAATTGTTGCTAAATGGATTGGTATACTTCGTGCTATTTGATTTGCAGTGGTGATTACTTCATTCCATTGTAAGGTATAAGTAGAGCGAATAAGTAATTCACAAGCCAAGATTAAACAGGTCAGCAACGTAAGATTTACGTGTTAGTTGTAATAATTGCATCACTTAATGTGAGCCGCGATACCACCAAAATTTATTAAGAGGCAAATTTGGGAGCTACAAGCAGACACTGGAACCCGACGTTCGCTTTCAAGCGAAACAAATATGGAGAACTATGCAGTTGTCAGCTTGTATGGTTTAGCGCCCTATCAGTTTAAAATTGATGGATCTTTAATGCTGAATGAAGATGGAGACCTTAATTTTTCCCTAGAGGCGGAATATGAAATAAGGACAACGCAAACCACATTTATTCAACCTCGCTTAAGTTTGTCCGGTTTAGAAGTGAAGACTGGGTTTGTACTGGTTAGTTGTTCAGCTTCATTAATCTTGAAAACGATGAATTCATAACCTGAACAAAGGAGATATTATGTCTAAATACACAACATTTTTTGCAATGATCCTAACCTCTACTGTCACCATGTTGATCATGATGTATTTCAATACCTTTGCCTGGGATCACGTCTTTTTTAGTGAAACGCGGCTTTATATGGCGATCTACATGGGAGCGATAATGGCGATAATTATGTTGCTGTTTATGCTTAACATGTATCAAAACAAAGCCAAAAACTGGATGATATTAATCGGCAGTGGATTGGTTTTTGCGCTGTCATTATACCTAGTGCGATCACAAGATACGATTGACGACAGTGCCTGGATGAGTGCCATGATCCCCCACCACTCGATCGCAATTTTAACCAGTGATAGGGCTAACATTAAAGATCAACGTGTAAGAAAATTAGCAGATGAGATAATCAAAGCCCAAGAAAGAGAAATCAAAGAGATGAAGTGGTTACTTGAAGACATTAATAAGAACGGCATAGCTGAAACAAAAGACGAAGCTACGATGCGACCCGTTCCCGACTTTAGCAAGCAATAGATACTGACGCCTGATTAAATGGCTCCATCGAGTAAATAAATTGTATTGGAGATTTAACATGAAAAGCACAGCTAAATTATATCGGATGCATACCGACCAACATATTTGTCCTTATGGTTTGCGTTCAAAAGACTTGCTTGAGCGCAAGGGGTTTGAAATCGAAGACCATCAGTTGTCTTCACGTGCAGAAACCGACAAATTCAAAGCCCAACACAATGTGCAAACTACACCGCAAACCTATATTGATGGAAGACGCATTGGTGGATACGATGATCTTAGAACGCATTTTGGAATGGGAGCCGCTGGTCAAACTGGTACCACCTACACGCCTGTTTTAGCCATATTTGCAGTCGCTTTTCTAATGGCTGTCGCGACAGTTTATGCCAATATGGGGAGCGCTTTGCTCTCCGCCTCTGCGACTATCAACGTGATAGAAATGTTTGTCGCCTTTAGTATGACAATACTAGCCATTCAAAAGCTCCGTGACCTATTTGGGTTTTCGAATTCGTTCATTACTTATGATTTAATCGCAATGCGTTATCTAAGATATGCATACATTTATCCTTTCGCTGAGGCGTTTGCTGGTTTAGGCATGATGGCGGGGTTGAATGGTTTGATTGTTGGTCCAATTTCATTATTTATAGGAACTGTAGGTGCAATTTCGGTATATAAAGCCGTCTATATTGACAAACGAGAACTCAAATGTGCTTGTGTTGGTGGTGACAGTAACGTGCCGTTAGGATTTGTATCCTTGACCGAAAACTTATTTATGATTGCTGCCGGAATTTGGATGATTTATTCGCAGCTATAAGCTGAAATTAGAAAAAAGGGGCTAGTGTTTTACCACCTCGTCCCTATTTTTCATAATCGATAACGAAAATTGCCTGTAAATGAGCTACATCATATTAATTAAACCCAGTGTCTGGGTATTATAAATTAACTACAAGTTACGACTCACAGTACAAGTGATAAAGTGTAGAAATAATTTCTTGCACCTCTTTACTTGCTAAAGAGTAATGAATGGTTTGCGCATCTCTGCGAGTTAACACCAAACCTTCTTTACGCAACACGCCAAGGTGTTGCGAGAGCGTTGACTGTGGAAGTTGTAATTGCTCGTTCAATTGCCCTACCGACAACTCTTTTTCATTCAACATGCAAAGCAGAAGCAAACGATGCTTATTTGCTAAGGCTTTAAGCAACAAGGCAGCTTGTTCTGCATTGGTTTGCATCTGCTGTAAATCAATATTTTGCATCATTTGAAATCCGTACCACCTAACTGGGGGGCGCCATGCCTAGGTAAGATCATTTTGCTACATCCGGATCTGCTTTGGTAACAAGTGGAATCGAGATATAACGTACTCCATTTTGGTGTTTTTCCGGAAGCTTTCCGGCCCTTAAATTAACTTGTAGCGACGGGTAAATAAGCGTTGGCAATGCCAAGGTTGCGTCTCTAGCCGTGCGCATACTAATGAATGCCTCTTTACTAATTTCCTTATTTACATGGATATTAAACTTGTGACTTTGCGCTACCGTGGTCTGGATTTTTACTGCTCTACCGTTTGGTTGGTAATCATGACATACCCATATCTTAGTTTGGCTGGGAAGAGCATGGATTTTAGCGATACTTTCCCATAATTGTGCTGCGCTGCCACCTGGGAAGTCACAACGAGCAGTACCACCATCGGGCATAAAGAGCGTATCACCGACGAAAATGTTGTCATCAACCAAATAGCAAACACTATCATCAGTATGACCTGGTGTGCTCATCACTCGGATCTGCGACTTGCCAAGTGGAATAATTTCTTCATCTTCAAGTAATCTATCGAAGTCGCTCGCATCACCTATTGGGATTAATGTGGACTTAAAATTATTCTGAGCTGAAATAATACCTTTGCCGATCAGAGTTTGAGCCGAAGAATGCTGTTTTAAATATTGAGCAGCGCTAAGGTGGTCGGCATGAGCATGGGTCTCTAGGATCCTAATTAATTGGCAATTATTGTCTTCAAGCCATTGAAGTTGCTGATCTGGAATTGTGGCTGCTAGTTTTCCTGAAACCACATCAAAGTCTAATACACTGTCTATAATCGCTGCCTGATTAGTGTCTGCATCAGCAAGGAGATAGCTCGCGGTTCCTGTTTCGCTATGAAAAAAAGAATGCACATTAATAGTCATCACAGGTGTTCCTATAAGTTTTCATTTGTTATATTGTACATACACAATATACGATATGAAAATTAAATAGAAAATAATGTTTTTATTACTGATAATTTCGGCCCTGATCATTGGTGCTAGTCTCGGATTGCTAGGCGCTGGCGGTTCGATTTTAACTGTTCCTGTACTGCTTTTTATCATGGGTTTAGATGAAAAACAAGCGATAGCGAGTTCTTTCATTATCATTGCTCTAATATCTAGTGTTGGCGGGCTTAAATCACTGCATCAGCGAATGTTAAATATAAAAACATTACTCTGGTTTGCTTTAGCAAGCTTTCCGCTTTCTGCCATCGGAGCTTATTTAGGTGCAATAATGCCAGATGGTTTCCAAACTCAAATTCTGATCATTGTGATGTTCATAGCTGCCGCTGTGATGTTATCAAAACGAAAGCCTCAGCCTGGTCGTGAAGTTAAAGTTAAATATATTCTCGTAGCTGGTTGCGTTTCTGGGCTGATCACTGGTTTAGTTGGCGTCGGGGGAGGCTTCATAATAGTCCCTGCCCTCGTCATATTCGCTGGACTGTCCATGAGTTTTGCCACGGCTACCAGCTTGGCATTAGTTACAGTCAATGCAGTGGCGGCTTTTGCTGGGCTTTTGATTACCAATGAGCTGCCAGTAATAGATTGGACAGTCGTGATTGGAATGTCAGTAACGGGCGCTTTGGCGGTGATCGGCGGTAGGGGCTTTGCTGCAAAGCTTCCCGATAAGATTATAAAAAAAGGCTTCGCCATTTTACTCTTAATGATTGCTGTGATCACACAGGTGATGATTTTCATTTAATTTTTTCAGAGAGATAACATGATCAGTTACGCAGAATACGTGGACAGTGTAAAACAAGAGATCACTGAAGTGACCCCACAATGGCTACACGAACATGCAAAGGATAATCTCATCATCATTGATGTTCGAGACCATTTCGAATTATCAAGTGGACAAATACCCGGCGCTGTCCCTATTTCAAGAGGTATGCTCGAAGGTAAAATAAGCGCCCTGCCCCAATTTGAATCGAGAAATTCTGCGGGCCTAGATAGCGAAGTACCTATAATCCTTTATTGTCAAAGCGGGGCTCGCTCAGCCCTTTCCGCAAAATCCCTCGCTAATATGGGTATAAAAAATGTTAAGTCTCTGCGTGGCGGCTTCAAGAGCTGGAAAGAGTGTCAGTTGCCTGTGGCCTAACGCTGACTGGCCTAAGAGCATTGATTAAAACGAAATAATGTTCGAGGCCAAATATCATCATCAGAAATATTACTAATTAAGCAAACAATCGTGATTTCGGTTTTCGCAGTTAACTGATATCTCGCCGTTTCTTAGCGAAGGATTTATATATATTAATTTCAGATATTTCTTCAACGCTGTGCTGACAGGCTAAGCGATATCCTTCTTCTAGTAATGACTGGTTAAGATGTTGTCTGTCAGCGGGTAATACTTCCACGTCTTCAGAAGTCGAAAAACGACAGCTACCACATACACCTCCGCCGCCGCAAATTGATGGAATGTTGATGTCGTTATCGCTAAGCGCACTTAGTATCGAGCTATCTTTTCTGGCTGAAATAACCTTATCTTCATTAACTTTTAAAATATTAACTTTGAATGATTGCAGTTTAGAAAACCAAGAAAAACGTATCTGGTGATCAAAAATAAGGCGAATACTCCACCAGAACCCAGTACCCGATAATAACAAGGTCGCTAACGCAAAAAACTGGATGATTACATTATTAAAGCTTCCGGTTTGAGCATAATCCATAAAATGCAACATCAACAATAGATCGCGCCAGCGAGTTTCATCATTAACATGGGTGATAATTTTTGCATCTTTTGCTCTGACAAAAATGCTCGTGTTCAAACTATCAGTCAAGCTAACCCGCCAAACGGGGTTTTGTTCTCGAGTAAGCTCCTCTATTGGTGGTTCGAGGTATTCTACGTCACTCACTGTTGCTTGTTCTTTGTATGACAACATTGCGATTTCAGACGCGCTTTGGGCATTCAAAATGAATATTTTTCCCGTCTTAGCGTCAATCAATAAATCGTTGGCGGCCTGATACGAATGCAATGTTTTTTGAAAAACTAATTGATATAAAGGTTTCCCTAGCAGATACACTAATTTTACTTCTGTTGTCTCTGGATAACGTCTTAACAGGGCTTGAATGTTATAGGCAGGCTGAGCTTTTGCTTTCTCCGCTTGCGGTGTGAGTGTAAAAGTGGTGCGTCCAGAGGCTAAGGTGTGATCCAATTTGCCCAATAAAAAGCCTGATATTAACCATATCAATAATTGGACAAATACGATTAATGCCACCCACTTATGTATACGTTTGAACATCATAATTGTGGCTCTTCTTCATTACTACGAGTGAGGCGCAAATACAGTAACACCAAGCCTGCAAGTACCGCGAGAAAACCGGCAATAGTAAACACATTAAGCAGTATGTTATTGATATCATCTCCTTCAATGTAATCCATGATATGCAAGCGCCAAAAGGCATCAAATAGCCGCCAGCTATTGTGCCGTATAGTCGCCACTTCGCCATTGTGTGGATTAATATATAGCGTATCGCCACTTATCCCAGCGAATTTAACCTGCCACAATGGCAGTCTCCTTGCGCCAATTTCACTCGGTGGATTATCTACTATCAAAGATATACTGGATATCTCTTGCTCTTGTTGTAACGAGTTCGAGGCAATGCGTTGTGCCAGTGTTTCAGAAATGGCAGGGACGACTTTGCCTGTTTCAGCAATGACCATTACATCGTTACCATTTTGTTTAAAACGATAAACGGGTTTATCTACAAGCAAACCTAATCTGATATTAGTTGCCATAGGGTAACGCTCTAAAAGTGCAGAGATATCGTATTGAACAGCTTCAGCTGGCAGTGGCTGAGCTTCCTTAGTGATCAGACTTTCACCGTGTATAAAGTGGATATTGACAAGCACCATATAGACACCGCTAATCGACCAAATTAAAAATTGTAGTCCGGCGAACAACATTAACCAGCGGTGGAGTTTTCGAGTCTCTCTTAACATCTTCTATAACTCCTTAGCCAGTTGGTCGACGTGCCTTTTGCGCCACAGCAAGTAAATGGCAGGAAGCACTAGTAAGGTCAATAACATAACACTTACCATACCGCCTACCATGGGCGCAGCGATGCGGCTCATAATTTCAGAACCTGTCCCTGTGCCGTACAAAATTGGCAGAAGTCCAATAATAATGGTTGCTGCGGTCATCATTATGGGCCTTACTCGCATTCCAGCACCTTGGGTTACTGCCTCGCGTAATAGTGCATGATTTGGTTGGATCCCCTGCTCTTTGCTGGTGCGAAGCATCTCTTGATAAGACTGATTCAGATATACCAGCATAATCACCCCTATCTCGACTGCTACGCCTGCAAGTGCAATAAATCCAACACCGACGGCCACCGAAAAATTGAATCCTTCCAAATACATAAGCCAAATACTACCGACCATCGCCAATGGTAAGGTTCCCATGATCATTGCCACTTCGATAATATTTCTGAAGTTCAAATACAGCAGCACCATAATAATGGCCAAGGTAAGTGGGATCACATAATTCAATTTCTCTTTGGCTCTGAGCATATATTCGTACTGACCAGACCACGTAATTGAATATCCAGCAGGTAACACGAGTTTTTCATTGACTGCTTGTTGTGCGGCAGTCACATAAGTACCAATATCCACATCGTCAATATCGACAAACACCCAGCCGTTAGGACGCGCATTCTCGCTCTTTATTCCTGGTGGGCCATCTTCAATAAATACATCGGCAACATCGGCTAAGGCAATACGCTTTCCTTGAGGCGTCACTATAGGCAATAACCTTAATGATTCAGGAGATGAACGATACGATTGGGGATATCGAATATTAACAGGAAAACGCTCTAATCCTTCAATACTTTGGGTAACATTCATGCCGCCAATCGCCACTGAGATAACTTGTTGCACGTCCGCGATATTCAGTCCATACCGAGCCGCCTTGTCACGCTTAATATCAACTTTAATGTAGCGACCGCCAGCGACTCTCTCTGAATACACTGAAACGGTTCCGGCAACATCACTTAAAATGGTTTCAATTTGTTGTCCAATGGTTTGGATTTGGCCGAGATCTTGTCCTCCAATTTTAATCCCAACAGGGGTTTTAATACCGGTCGCTAACATATCAATTCGGGTTTTAATCGGCATAACCCAAGCATTGGTCAATCCTGGAATATTGATAAGACCGTCTAATTCTTTAATCAGATCTTGGGTCGTCAGTCCCGCTCGCCATTGATCCTTTGGTTTAAGTTTAATAAAAGTTTCTATCATCGTTAGCGGCGCGGGATCGGTCGCGGTGTCAGCTCGCCCTGCTTTGCCATAAACCCGCTCAACTTCGGGTACTGTATAAATGAGCTTATTTGTTTGTTGCAATATTTCCCGCACCTTACCGATAGACACACCGGGATAAGTTGTGGGCATGTACATCAGATCCCCCTCGTCTAACGGGGGAATAAATTCACTACCGATTTTATTTACCGGCCACAAACCGATTAACATCACTAAAAAAGCGGCGAATAAGGTGATTTTGGGAAACTGCAAAACCCGTTTTAATGACGGCAGATAGATAAAGGTTAGCAGTCGATTAAATGGGTTTTTACGCTCGGCTATCACTTTACCGCGAATAAAATAGCCCATGAGCACTGGAACCAATGTGATCGCCAATGCGGCAGCGGCCGCCATCGCATAGGTTTTTGTGAAGGCTAGAGGTGCAAACATGCGACCTTCTTGCGCCTCTAGGGTAAACACCGGTAAAAAGCTAACCGTAATGATGAGCAGACTCGAAAACAAGGCAGGGCCAACCTCAGTGGCTGAATCAATAACAATTTGCCATCGATTTTCATCAGTAAGTGGCGTTCGTTCCATGTGCTTATGCATATTTTCTATCATCACAATAGCACCATCTATCATCGCACCAATGGCGATGGCGATACCGCCTAATGACATAATGTTGGCATTGATCCCTTGTAAGTGCATCACGATAAAGGCGGTTAAAATGCCTACCGGCAAGCTGATAATTGCCACTAGTGATGATCTAACATGAAACAAAAACGCAATGCATACCAATGCCACTACCGCAAACTCTTCTAAAAGCTTAATGGCAAGGTTATCAACGGCACGGTCAATTAACGCTGAACGGTCATATACGGGGACAATTTCAACGCCATCAGGCAGACCTTTTTTTAGCTCTTCAAGTTTGATCTTGACTGCTTCAATGGTTTTTTGCGCGTTCTCGCCGTAACGCATAACCACTACACCGCCTACGGCTTCGCCTTCGCCATTAAAATCCGTCACTCCGCGACGCATTTGAGGACCAAGCTCAACATCCGCGATATCTTTGACTAAAATAGGGGTGCCATTGTTATTCACCCCCAAGGGGATTTGCTCAATATCTTGTTTCTTTTCAATATAACCAGTGGCGCGAACCATGTATTCGGCTTCTGCCATTTCGATAACCGAGGCCCCTACTTCCTGGTTACCACGCTTGATTGCCATTTGAATATGCGACAATGGAATACCGTAAGCTCGTAATTTTTCAGGATCGACTTTCACCTGATACTGCTTAACCATACCGCCCATTGCAGCGACCTCAGATACACCGGGTATGGTCTGTAATTCAAATTTTAAAAACCAATCCTGTAAACTGCGTAATTGACTAATATCGTGCTTACCGGTTTTATCAATTAAAGCATACAAATATATCCAGCCCACACCTGTGGCGTCGGGGCCGAGTTGCGGTTTGGCACTTTCCGGTAAATTGGGGGCAACTTGCGACAAGTATTCTAAAACACGGCTGCGAGCCCAATATATATCAGTACTTTCATCAAAAATGATGTAAACGTAGGAATCACCGAAGAATGAGAAACCACGGACGGTCTTGGCGCCTGGTACCGATAACATAGCGGTGGTAAGTGGATATGTGACTTGATCTTCGACGACCTGAGGCGCTTGCCCCGGATAGCTGGTTTTAATAATCACCTGTACATCGGATAAATCAGGAATAGCGTCAACGGGAGTATTTTTAATGGCAAATAATCCTGCGCCAACAATGATGCAGGTTGCCAATAATACGAAGAATCGATTAGTGACAGACCACCGGATAATTGCTGCAATCATGGGTGTTTACCCTCGTGCATTTGATGTTCTGTCATATTTGAGTCATCGGTTGATCGTGTTGTAAGGTTAACAATCACAAAGTCACCATCGTGGATCTCAAAGGTAAAGTGTATCGAGGATTGCGCTTTGAATAGGCCTAGATCCAGGTCTTCAGCAATCACAAAATCCATAGTGGCTGGACCGCGCCCCCATTTTTCAATTGCTTCTCGACTAATATTTACCATGCGAGCAGACACATCGACGGAATTGATCACCCCTGTAACCGTTGCCCGCGATACTTCGTCGTCTTGCATAGTTGCATGATCCATAACTTCGTCATCTGAACCCATGCGTTTAAAATCAGAACTGATACTACTTTCTGAGTCCAATAAAAATTGCGAGGAAGACACTACCCTGTCACCTTCTTCAAGCCCTGACAGTATGGTTGTGTACTCATTGGCAATATTGCCAACAGTAACGGCAACAGATTTAAATTGACCTTCACCTAGCGCCAGAACCACTCTGTCTTGTGTACCAGTGCGAATAACGGACTCGGTTGGAACAACTAAGCTCTCTGCGGCGAGGTCAGAATGAATGGTTACTTGTGCAAACATATTCGGTTTGAGTAAGTAATCTTTATTATCGAAACGCAATCTAACCTTAAGAGTTCGAGTAAGACTATCAAGCGTTGGATATACATAATCCACCTTGCCCTGCCATTTCTGGCCTGGCACGTAATCTAACGTCATGCTAACGGGTAACCCCTGTTTGATTAAACTTGATTGGCGCTCAAATACCTCAGCTTCAACCCACACTTGATCAAGCGCACCAATTGACATGATAGTGGTGCCTGGTTTCACAAAAAAACCTTCGCGAATATTGAGATTATCAATAAAGCCTGTTTGCGGAGAGGTAAATACGATGGTCTGCTGTACTTTGCCAGACTGGCTAAGTTGTTGTACCGCAGAAGCAGGCATCTGTAGCGCCTTTAAGCGAGATTTAGCCGCTTCTATTAGGTTGGTGTTTGAACGTTTTATTGCAAGTAAATATTCTTCCTGAGCATTCACTAATTGTGGAGAATAAAGAGCATATAAAGGGTCCCCTTTTTGTACATATTCGCCAGCGGCCTTTACATGTAAGATTTCGATCCACCCCTCTACCCTTGGGTGGATGTGCACCAAGGTATCCTCATTGTATTGCACATACCCTACGGTTCGAATTGGAACATGTAAGGCTTTACGCTCTACTTGCGCGGTTCTTACTCCTAAATTGTTTTCGACGTTGGGATTGATGGTCACTGTACCAGGTGATTGTATGGCATTGTCAGGCTGCGCATAAACCGGCACCAAGTCCATCCCCATTGGCGACTTCCCCGGCTTATCTCGCTTAAAGTTAGGGTCCATGGGGGCAACCCAATAAAGCGGCTCATTGCTGTCGGTGCTAGTACTTGAGGTGTGATTGTCTGTTGGTGATATCAAAAAGGTATAAGCCAAAAAGGTGGCCGATGCCCCTAGTGTTACTCCACCCATCAAGGTTAATACTGATTTCATGGTAACTGCTCCATTGGTGATGTTAACCCGATAGTGGATTGGGTAAGAAAGTACTGTATCTGAACGCGCGCTTTAAGCAGATTAGTCTGGATATTTAATGCGTCGAGTCTGGCATTAAGATCCGCGATCCTTGCCCTTACAACTTCTGCAAAATCACCGTCATCATTTGTGTAAGCGGTAAGTGAAGCCTCTGCTTGCTCGCGCATTTGTACTAAAATCGCGTTTTTATACAGTTGCTGACGTTCTTTTAAACCTTGATATTCTGCATAGGCGGACTGCAATTTATACATCATGCTTCTCAACATCAGTAATTTATCTGTTTTCATTGCCTCTTTTTCGTTCACGGCGGCAGATACCTGTCGGTCTTGTTTATTCGATGTAAATAGCGGAACTTGAACGGTAACTCCAATTGAAAAGAAGTCTGCTCGACTTGCGCCTGAAGAATCATCTGCTCGGTAGGCATAGCTGGCATTAAGGCCCCATTGAGGCTGGTAATCTTGCTTCGCTAATTCAATACTGCTGTCACTTGCTGATATGCGCTGCTCGATTGACATGATGCTAGGGTGGGCTTGCAACAAGCGCCCTAGCAATCGCTGATCATTGATTGCTATGGCATTTAGTGTTTGCTCAGGTATTGGTGTTATTTGATTGAGGTTTTCATCTAACTTAACCTGTAAAGACTGACTTAATTGCCATTGCTGTTCGGGCTGCACTATCCATTCCATCAATAACGCGCTGGCTTGCCTCTCTTGCGCTCTCAACCCTGTCAATCTATCGTCCAGACGACTAAGCTCCAACTGTGCACGAACAATATCTTGCTGCCTTACGTTCCCCAGTGCAGACGAATAATTTACTTGGGCTATCTCACCTAACTGTGCAAATAATTGACGGTCTTGCTCTATAAGTTGAATGCTTTGTTGTGCACGATAAACATCAAACCACAATGACGAAACCGTCATTCGTAATTGCGCAATGCGATCTTCTCGTTGAAACGGAAATTGTTGTGCGGTTTGTTGTAGTTGTTGACTGCGAATGGCTAAACTATCGCCTTTTGGAAGCATCTGTGAGACGCCAAATTTTAATTGCGTCATGGGTTCTTGGTTAAAGACAAAACCATCAACGGGCAAATTTGCCACGCCTACCGATACAACGGGCTCTGGGTAAGTATTCGCCGCCACACTATTTTCGCGTATGGCTGTTTCACGGTACTTATTGCCAGCGAGCCAAGGATCATTTTGTATCGCTAGTGTAATTGCTTTATCAATTGACAAAGCTTCTAGCCCATTGGCATTGGCTGTCGTAATTATCATTGCTGACATTAAAACGGTCAGTTTTAGTGGACACATGACGTATCACCCTATTTCACATTCTGATTTAAAACACGTTGAAATTTACTTGGTATAAAAAGCCAAGAATAAAATCAATCTCACCATCTCTTTGTTCAACGATGGGTTGAATTTGGACGGATCTAGATTGTAAAAAAGTTCAGGGTATTGGGTGGGCGTTGCAGTAGCGCAATAAATACATTGACCATACTGCCATTGGCGTCAAAGGTTTTAACCGAGTGAATATTTAATGAAGGATCAATTTCGCTGTCGATTAGCGCAGCAACTGACATCAGAGCTACTGGGCAGCAACAGTCTTTCTGACAGCAATCTTGGCTACTCTCTGCTGTTGCTTCACTGGCCTCCATCATCATGACGTGATGGGAATGATCAACGATTGAAGTTGTCGTGTCAGACAACATACTGTGATCCATCGTCATTTTATCATGTCCGTCACACGGAATCGCAAAGGCAAAAGTTTGCCCCACTTGCGTTACCAGTAGCAACATGACTAACAACATTTTTGACGAATGACGGATCACTTTTTTCCTTTTTATCGCAATTTAAGGTGGTTTCCACTAAACACCGAAGCACTTTACTATTCTATAGATTGAGCCGTCAAATGGAATTCATTAAATGTGCAAATAAGATGGGCTTTTTATACGCTCTTAATTGCGTACTTTTGGGTTTATGAATGTGAATACTAGCGTTTTTATCAGTAAAGCAATATTGACGTTAATAACTAATCAAAAGCCACAAACTAAAGCATACCAACTTTATACAACACAAAATCTGTTAACAACAGGTTAAAAAGTGATACATTTTGATTACTTTGCATGAATAAGGTCAAGTAAACTGAAGATTTTACCGATATACTTAATATGTTATTTTAGAGAAACTTAGGCACGTTTGAGCTATGAGTGAATAAATCAAACCATGTTTGAAAAGTTAAAGGTAGAAAAAGTCGAACTGGTTAAGCGTGTTATTCGTCAGAATAATTACGACCAATATGAAAAAACCTTTCGACAATGCTCAGAATTGGGATTAAACATTAATCGCCAAGCCCTTGACCGTTTCGCTAATAAACTTGAATTAATCGACAAGGCCCAACTCTCTAAGCGCCAGTATGAACTGCATAAAATGGAATTGGCTGCGCAAGATGAAAAACGTAAACGGGCATTGCAACAAGGTTCTCGCAACAGCTATCAAGGGCAAAGCGAGCAAGGTTCATCAAAGGATATGGAACTTGAAGCTCATTTAGACTCGTTAACCTCCGAGGAATTAGCGCCAAGAACCCGTCAAGCACCACCTCCTCCGCCGCCGCGCCAACCTTCCCCAGCACCAGCGCAACAGCGACAAGTCGCCCGTCCGCGTCGCAGACCCGCTGCACATGGAGATATGACCTACGAACAAGTTAAACAACGGGAAACGGAAATTACCTTCGAGCTCGGTGAATTAAAAATCCGTGAAAACGAGCTTTTGCAAGAACTGATCCGATTGACTGAAACCCTAGATAACAATCAAAAAAACTAGATTTATTTCAAAAAGATATTTGCGGCCATTAACGACCTCGTTATATTGTATTGCTAGTTCGCTAGAAACTTATATTGGACCTTAATGGACTTTGCTTTTATTTTCATCGCGTTTTTAGCTGGCCTAACAGTTAAGCTAGTTGGTTTACCACCGCTAATTGGGTTTCTCACTGCGGGGTTTATCTTAAATTTTTTGGGATACCAGGCTGCACCTTCACTTCAAGCGATAGCTGATCTTGGCATCACATTGATGCTTTTCACCATTGGTCTAAAGTTAAATTATCGAGATTTAATTAAACCTGAAGTCTGGGTTGGCAGCACGTTACACACCCTACTTTGGGTTGCACTTGTCACTTCAACTTTTGTATTTTTAACTGCTTTGGGTGTGGGCTATTTTAGTTATATCGATTTAACCACCTCAGCGCTGTTAGCGTTCGCTTTAAGCTTCAGCAGTACAGTGTGTATTGTTAAGATCCTCGAAGAAAATGGCGAGATCAAAACGCGGCATGGCAAAGTTGCCGTGGGGATCCTCGTTATGCAGGATATTTTCGCGGTAATTTTTTTAGTGATTGCCACCGGAAAAGTCCCTTCTCTTTGGGCATTGGCTTTGTTTTTATTGTTCTTTGCCAAACCCATTTGGTCAATCATCTTAGATAAAGCAGGACACGGTGAATTACTTCCTCTGACCGGTTTTTTGCTCGCCATCGGCGCTTATGAGTTATTTGAACTTGTTGGTGTAAAAGGCGATTTAGGCGCATTGGTTGTGGGTATGCTAATCGCCAGTCACGTTAAATCTACGGAATTATCTAAATCGTTGATGAGTTTTAAAGATCTCTTTCTCATTGGTTTTTTCCTATCGATTGGGTTTACCGCGCTACCAAACCTTGAAATGGTATTAACGGCGTTGGCCTTGTGCTTATTATTACCATTTAAATTTGGCTTGTTTTTCAGCATTTTTACCAAGCTTCGTTTGCGGGTGCGCACCGGATATTTATCAAGCTTGGTGCTGGGTAATTACAGTGAGTTTGGATTAATCGTTACGGCATTAATGGTGAACATGGGACTTTTAGACAAGCATTGGCTGGTTATACTGGCATTGTCGGTGTCGTTTTCTTTCTTGTTTACCGCATTTGGTTACCGCTCATCACATCAGCAATACAACAAAATCAAAGACAACCTCAAGCGGTTTGAACACCCATTGCGACTTAAAGATGATATTTTTGCGCAACCACAGAATGTACGGGTGCTGGTGATAGGTATGGGCCGGGTTGGTAAAGGCGCTTATTTAGCACTTAAAAACGTCCTCAAGGATAGCGTGTGGGGAATGGACGCCGATCCTACTCGCATTAGAAAGTTGCAAAAAAAGGACATGCAAGTCTTTGTGGGTGATGGAGAGGATGCAGACTTTTGGGAAAATTTCGATCTTCGTCAAACCGACATCGTTATGCTTGCCGTGCCCTCTGTTGAAGATATCAGTAATATAACCCGTCAATTACGCAACGCGCACTTTCAAGGTACCGTGGCATCCATCGCACGTTATGAAGATGAAATAGAATTGCTCCAAAAGGCCGGAGCTGACAAAGTCTTTAACTTTTTCACCGAAGCGGGAAGTGGTTTTGCTGAAGAGAGCCTACAGATGTTGGCATTGTCGTCCAAGTCTAAACCGAATCACCAATGATAACTATTTGCATTGCCTATCACGTTGTTTTTAAAGGAAATATACTTGTATTGAACGCGGATTAACTTATACTTACGACATAATTTCGCTGATCAGAGAGAGCTATGAAAGGCCTTCCCAATATTGTTGCAGTTCTTAACGAAATGCTAACTATCGAATTAACCTCAATAAATCAATATTTCTTGCATGCACGGATGTACAAAAATTGGGGTTTAGATAACCTCAATTCCGTTTGTTATAAAAAATCCATAAAAGACATGAAACAAGCCGATGAGCTGATTGAACGAATTTTATTTTTAGAAGGCCTACCTAACCTGCAAATGCTTGGTAAGTTATATATAGGTGAAGATACCGAAGAAATGCTGGAATGTGACAAGAAGTTTCAGTTAGAGCAAATACCTAAACTTAAACGTGCAATTGCATTGTGTGAATCAGAGCAAGACTATGTATCGAGAGATTTATTAGAATCTTTACTTGAATACGAAGAAGAGCATCTTGACTGGTTAGAGACGCAAGCCTATCAAATAGACAATATGGGAATCGAAAATTACTTACAATCACAAGTCAGTAAAGGAGAATAAAATGAAAGGCAATCAGAATATTATTAATGCACTCAACGGCCTGTTAGCCTATGAATTAGCAGCGATGGACCAGTATTTCATTCATTCTCAAATGTATTTAGATTGGGGCTTAACTAAACTGCATGAACGTATCGCCCACGAATTTGAAGATGAAAAAGGTCACGCTACAAAACTCATTGAGCGTATGCTGTTCTTAGAGGGTATACCTGACATGGCTACCCGTGAAGGGTTCAAAGTAGGCGATGACGTTCAATCGATGTTAGAAAGCGACCTTCGAGTAGAGTACGCAGTAACCGAAAAACTTAAACAAGCTGTCGCGCTGGCAGAGACAGAAAAAGACTATGTCACTCGCGATATGCTGATGGTATTGCTCGAAGATACCGAAATGGATCATGCTTACTGGTTAGAACAACAATTAGGGTTAATAAAACGTTTAGGTTTAGCGAATTATTTGCAGTCTCAATTGTAATGGTTAAGCAGTTCTCTCTAACGCTAGATTAAGAGCGTTTTGTTTGGAAAAAAACTGACATTGTCTGAGATTGGCCTGATTCGATATCGGTCAGGTCAAATACCAGCTTCCAGCGCATATTTGGTTCGCTGCATGCGCCAATAAAAAACTCCCCACTGTGCTTCACCCTGTCGTTTATTGTGTCGCTGTTGCTGATATGCACTGGCAATTTGCCCATGAACATATTAGTGCCTTCTACCCAAACTTGCTTCAATACGTACTGGTTTGCATGTTTTATATTGATTGCTATCATTTCTTCAATTCGAACCGGAAACGGTGTGACATCAACGACCACATCTGTACCTTCCAGCGACAGCTCACAGCTCACTGACTCTAAATAACATTGATTATGATACAAAATAGGTGATTTTTCTTGGTTCAGTGAATAAACCACGATAAGAATCAAAATCGTAACTATAATAGGAAAGGTTCGTTTAATCAGAATTTTGTACCTGTCAAAAAGGACGTTTGATTATTGATATAGGTGAAAGTCTGAACGATTAAACCGCGTAAGACAAGAAATCCTGAAAAACTATTGATTGAGATCAACTCAGTCGTGTTTTGAGTATCTTTTTGTCTCCAAAAACTTTATGATCCTGCGCGTTTATTACGAGTTTAGTTACTCAATTCAGTAACTTAAGTTAAAATATTGTTAACAGTGGCAAAATTGTCATTTTACACTCAACGACTGAGCACATTTGTGATGAGGTCAATCAAAATGAAGTGGAAGATCCATTAATATGAGCGTAACTAGCCAAGTACATCCAGAATATAACTATAAAGTTATCAGACAGTTTGCAATTATGACTGTCGTTTGGGGCATAATCGGCATGTCAGTAGGAGTGTTGCTTGCAGCACAACTATACTGGCCGGCACTGAATTTCGACATTCCTTATCTTACCTTCTCACGTTTGCGTCCACTGCACACCAATGCGGTGATTTTTGCATTTGGTGGTTGTGCACTTTTTGCGACTTCCTATTATGTAGTGCAAAGAACGTCTCAAGTGCGGTTGTTCAGCGATAAGTTGGCGTCTTTCACATTCTGGGGATGGCAATTAGTCATCGTGTTAGCAGCCATTACCCTTCCAATGGGTCTGACAACTAGCAAAGAGTACGCCGAGCTTGAGTGGCCTATTGATATTCTAATCACCCTTGTATGGGTCGCTTATATCATCAATTTCTTTGGCACTATGATCATTCGTAAAGTGTCACATATATATGTAGCCAATTGGTTCTTCGGTGCGTTTATGCTAACCGTTGCAGTACTGCACATTGGTAACAGTATGGCAATTCCAGTGTCTTTCACTAAGTCATATTCTATTTATGGTGGTGCTGTCGATGCCATGATGCAATGGTGGTATGGACACAATGCAGTTGGGTTTTTCTTGACCGCAGGCTTTTTGGGAATGATGTATTACTTCGTACCTAAACAAGCTGGGCGCCCAGTGTATTCTTACCGTTTGTCGGTTATTCATTTTTGGGCGCTAGTGTCACTCTATATATGGGCTGGTCCTCACCACTTGCATTACACCGCCCTACCCGATTGGACTCAATCACTTGGTATGGTGATGTCTGTTATCCTTTTCGTTCCTTCTTGGGGCGGCATGATAAACGGGATTATGACACTTTCTGGTGCTTGGCATAAATTACGTACTGATCCAATTTTACGCTTCTTAATTGTATCTTTATCTTTCTATGGCATGTCTACCTTTGAAGGCCCGATGATGGCTATCAAAACGGTTAACGCGTTATCCCATTACACTGACTGGACTATCGGTCATGTGCATTCTGGCGCACTTGGCTGGGTAGCAATGGTATCTATTGGATCAATTTATCACCTTATTCCGGTGCTATTTAACAAACCAGCCATGTACAGTATCAAGTGGGTAAACACGCATTTTTGGTTAGCTACAATTGGCGTAGTACTTTACATCGTAGCCATGTGGATGTCAGGTGTATTGCAAGGCTTAATGTGGCGCGCAGTCAATGCCGATGGCACCTTAACTTATAGCTTTGTAGAATCACTGGAAGCCTCTAAGCCATTCTACTTCGTGCGCTTTGTTGGCGGTGTTTTCGTTGTGGCTGGGATGTTATTAATGGCATACAACGTATACCGCACCATTCGGACGCCAAGTGACGAGTTTGAACCTGCACTTCGATCACAACCTCAAGCAGTTTAAGGAGATTTGAAATGAAGAATGTTCATGAGGTGGTTGAAAAGAATGTTGGCTTGTTGGCCATATTCGTACTGATCGTAATCAGTTTCGGAGCCTTAGTCGAGATTGCCCCATTAATGTATCAACAGCAAACAATGGAAAAGGTTGATGGTTTAGAGCCCTACACAGCGTTAGAGATGGAAGGTCGAGATATCTACATTCGTGAAGGATGTGTGGGATGTCACAGCCAAATGATCCGTCCCTTTAGAGCCGAAACAGAGCGGTATGGACACTACTCTGTGGCCGGTGAATCGGTGTGGGAGCATCCGTTTCTTTGGGGTTCTAAGCGAACTGGTCCAGACTTAGCCCGTGTTGGTGGTCGCTATAGTGACGAATGGCACCGAGTGCACTTGATAAATCCAAGAGATGTGGTTCCAGAATCTAATATGCCTGGTTTTCCATGGTTAGCGGAAAACACCCTTGATGGTGAATTAACTGCGGCAAAATTAAAGGTATTTAGAGACTTCGGTGTTCCTTATACCGATGAAGATATCGAAGGAGCAAAAGCAGCTGTTGCAGGTAAAACTGAAATGGAAGCCTTGATTGCCTATCTTCAATCATTAGGCACGGCGTTAAAATAATGGACTACGGTACAGCGGGTAGCATATTTACAGTTGTGGTTTTTGTCAGTTTCATCGGCATTGTGTTATGGGCAATGAGTGGCCGTGCTAAAACACGCTTTGATGAAGCACAAAATTTGGTTTTTGATGATGAACAAACCCAACAATCAGAAAAAAAAGAGCGGGAGTCTTCGATAAATGAGTAGCTTTTGGAGTATTTGGGTCTCGGTAATTTCACTGGGAACGATTCTAGGGTGTTACCTGTTATTGCGTTGGTGTTTAGCAAATAAAACTGGCATTGAAGAAGGTGACGATATGCACCATTCGTTCGATGGCATAATAGAGCTGAACAACCCACTACCACGTTGGTGGACAATCATGTTTTATATGGTCCTTGTGTGGGGACCGCTATATTTGCTTCTTTATCCGGGTTTGGGTAATTGGGAAGGTATTTTAGGCTGGAAAAGTTCGCATCAAAACGTGCAGTCTCTTCAAGAGTCGCGAGACGCCGTGCTGCAAGCCCGTGAAGAAGCTAAAGATTCAATTTTAGGTGTGAGTGTACAATACGATCGTGAGTTGATGCGTGCAGAGGAGCGTTTCGCTCCGGTATTCAATAAATATGCTGAGCAACCCATCACCGCTTTGGCAAAAAATGAAGAAGCATTAAAAATTGGCCAACGACTGTTCATGCAAAATTGCTCACAATGTCATGGATCAGATGCAAGAGGCCAACGTGGTTTCCCTAATCTCACAGACAACGATTGGCTGTATGGCGGTAGTCCGGAAGATATTAAGGCAACGCTTATCAATGGTCGAGGTGGTGTGATGCCAGGTTGGCTTGCTTCATTTGGCGAAAAAGGTATCGATGAGGTAGTCGCTTACACGCTAAGTCTCAGCGGTCGCCAAGTTGATCAAACCTTAAAGAATGCGGGTAAGCAACGTTTCGCAATGTGCGCAGCCTGTCACGGCCCAGATGGTAAAGGTAATCAGCAACTTGGCGCGCCAAACTTAACCGATAATATTTGGTTGTACGGCGGCACCAGAGATGCAGTAACCGAAACCCTCACTAATGGTCGTGCCGGTGTTATGCCAGCCTTTAAAGATACTTTAGGTGAAAAGAAAATCCATTTAGTAGCAAGCTACGTTTATAGTCTTTCTCAAGAAAAGTAGTTTTTTTGGTCCTCAACTTAAAAAAGCCTCGGTCAACGAGGCTTTGTTTTTAAAAGACTAACGTTAATGAAGCAAACAGATACATCCCCTTGGTACAAACAGTTTTGGCCTTGGTTTTTAATTACCATACCTTTATTGTCAATGATATTGAGCATCACTATGCTAAATTTAGCACTCAATACTGACGATAGTTTAGTTATTGACGATTACTATAAAGAAGGCCGAGGGATTAACCTTGAACTCACTAAGGTGCAAGAAGCCAAAGCGCTTAATATAAAAACCTTACTCAAAGTCGATGGAAACCGAATTAGTCTGGAGTTTTTGTCAGGTAGCCCTAAAACGGGTGAAGCATTACAATTATTCTTCTACCATCCAACGTTAGAAAAAATGGATTTTTCGGCATTGCTAACCCAAGACGCAAATGGCATGTTTAGGACCACCTTAGACTCGCCTATTTCGGGCAAATGGACAGTGACACTCACCCCAATGACCCACAACTGGAAAATTGTTCAACAAATACAATTACCCCGGAAGCAGGCATTCGCCTTTAACCCCTAATGGATAATCACGACGCTTCTTTGTGTTATCACTGCGGACTGCCTTTAAGTAAAGGAAATACTTATTCAGCAAAGGTACTCGGTCAGGAACGTACCATGTGCTGCCCCGGCTGTCAGGCCGTTGCTGAAGCCATAGTTGACAACGGTCTTGAGGATTATTACCACTTTCGAACCAGTTTTGCAGAGCAAGGTGAACAACAATTAGAGTCAACACTGGCCCACCTTAAGAGTTACGATCATCCGGAAATCCAACATGATTTTGTTATCTCTGATGGTAATGAAAAGCAGATTCAGTTAACCATCGAGGGGATTAGTTGTGCGGCTTGTGGCTGGTTAATTGAAAAAAAGTTACTCAGCATACCCGGTATTGTTCGAGTTGCAGTTAATGTTGCTGCTAGAAGAGCAACCATCAGTTGGCAACAAGACCTAGTCCAGCTGAGCCACATTATTGGTCAACTTGACCGTATCGGTTACCATGCATTGCCTTTTCAACCCGACGAACATGAAGCATCATTTCAAAAAGAAAATAAGCGGTTCTTACGAAAACTAGGCTTATCTGGCCTGATGACAATGCAAGTAATGATGTTAGCTATTGCTTTGTACTTTGGGATATTCGGGTCAATAGACGAACAAACGAAAACATTCTTTCATTGGATAAGCCTAATATTAGCCACCCCTGTAGTGCTTTATTCCGGTTCCGAATTCTATAGAAATGCATTGAATGGGCTACGTGTACGAGCTCTAAATATGAACTTTTCGGTTTCTTTGGCTGTTTTAGGGACATTTTTTGCCAGTGCTTGGGCAACCGTGACTCAATCAGGCGAGATTTATTTCGAGTCTGTTTGTATGTTCATCTTTTTGCTATTGATCAGTCGTTATTTAGAGCATCGAACCCGTTACAAGGCCAGCCAAATATCAGCGAACATGCTCAAATATATCCCCTTAAGTGCTACCTTAGTCGAAAACGAGTCGGTACAGCATGTTTTAGCTAAACAACTTCGTGTTGGTCAGCAAGTACTTGTTAAACCGGGCGAAACATTTCCAGTAGATGGTGTCATAGTGCAAGGACAAGGCGCTATCGATGAATCTATGCTTACCGGCGAATCCGAATCTATTATTAAGCAAGCTAAAGATGACGTCTTTGGAGGCACCTTAAACCTCAACGGCACATTTGTTGTGAGTGTTAAACACGAACTTAAACTGTCATTGGTAAATAACATACTGCGTCTTCAAGAGAGCGCGCTAGCCAGCAAACCCAAAGCCGCTATTTATGCCGATCGAGCCTCACAATTTTTTGTCATCATTGTATTAGTGATAGCGTTGATTAGTTATATAAGCTGGCTGCAGTTTCAACCCGATAACGCATTTTGGATCGCAATTGCAATTTTGGTCGCGACCTGCCCATGTGCACTGAGTTTGGCGACGCCTTCAGCATTGACCAGTGCAATCGCCAAACTAAACGAATATGGTTTGTTAATTAAACGAGCTGATGTACTGGACCTTATTCCTGATGTGGATACGCTGGTATTTGATAAAACCGGTACCCTTACCTACGGTAAGTTCTCAATTTCAGATATTAAATTGTTCAACAATTACGATAGACAACATGCATTGAAATTAGCGGCAGCATTAGAACAATATTCAGAACACCCGATAGCTAATGCTTTTACCGATACTCAACCTTATAAAATAAGTGAGGTCAGTTGTGATATCGGTCGCGGCGTCACTGGCGTTTACGCTGGTAGCAAAGTACAAATTGGCCATGTAAAGTATATTAAAAGTGATATCCCTGAGCTTTCTAGTGTGGCAGATGATTGCATAGTGTTAACTCAGGCTAATAGGCTGGTAGCCACCTTTGCTATCAAGGATCGCTTACGCGAAGATGCCAAACAATTGATTGATAGTCTCAAACATAAGCGGATCATAATGCTCAGTGGCGATTCGCAAAAAAATGTTGAAGCCATCGCGTCCAAATTAGCAATCAGTGACCGGTTATACAGACAATTACCTCATCAAAAACTTGACTATATTCGAGGCTTACAGGCTCAAGGTGCTAAAGTGTTAATGGTGGGGGATGGTATCAACGATGCGCCAGTACTCGCCGCAGCGGATGTGTCTGTCGCTATGGGAGGCGCCGCTGATATGTCAAAACGCTCAGCTGATGTAGTGATGTTAAATCCAGATCTGATAAACCTCAATCAGCTGTTTGCTATGTCAATTAAAGTACGCAAAAAAATCAAACAGAATATGCTTTGGGCAATAGGCTACAATCTGTTGATCTTACCTCTGGCTATCGCTGGATTGCTAACCCCGTGGATGGCCGTGATAGGAATGTCATTGAGCTCTATTATCGTGGTCACAAATTCAGTAAGATTATTAAGATAATTACCTCAGCAAGTTGATTTAAGACTAACGGGAAACGCCTTGAATATCATTTATGTGTTAATACCAATCGCGATTATTTTAGTGTTAGTTGCTATTGGCGTATTTTTTTGGGCTGTAAAAAATGATCAATTTGAAGATCTAGAAAGACAAGGATTAAGTATTTTGTTTGATGATGATCTTGCATCTCCAAACCAAGAGCCACAAACGGAAGAACAGCCTCAAGCTCTCAAAAAACATAACAAAAGCATCGATATCAATAACAACATAAGCAAAGATGACTGATATAAGCTGGTATAGCGCAATATTGATTGGACTTGCTGGTAGTGTCCATTGTGCTGGAATGTGCGGTGGCATTGTCACTTCATTTACCTTCATGCTACCAAAAGCACAAAGCCCCCTTCCCTATATGTTGGCCTACAATGGAGGACGTATTTTATCCTATGCAATTGCTGGCGGTATCGCCGGGTATTTAGGCAGTATGGTGTCCAGTCGAAGTTGGATAAATCCGCAATTTTTGCCCCTACTAGGCGGCGTATTTATGATCCTATTGGGACTGTATATTGGGCAGTGGTTAAATTGGCTGACCCGAATTGAAAAACTCGGCGGTTATTTCTGGAGATTGATCCAACCGGCATCAAAACGTTTTATCCCCTTCAAACATCCAATATATGCACTACCATATGGCATGATTTGGGGCTGGCTACCCTGTGGCTTGGTCTATTCAACCTTAACGTGGAGTGTCGCGTCGGGCAGTGCAAAAATTGGCTTTCTTACGATGCTATTGTTTGGTTTAGGCACCCTACCCATTATGCTTGCTATGGGCGCCAGTGCTAAAACCATAAGGCACTATTTGGCGAATAGATTCGTTAGGCAATCCGTCGCAACCATCCTCACCATATTCGGCTTGCTTTTAACCTATCGAGCAATCCATAATTGGTAAAAGTCATTCTCATGAGTCATTGATGCAGGCCACATCTGATTTCAGTATTCGCTGCCAAAATTGCAGCTTCAACCATCTTTGTATTCCTGTCGCGTTGAATCAGACCGAAATGCAAAGCTTAGATGACATTGTTGAACGCAAAAAACCGTTGCACAAACTCGACCAGCTTACCTCACCTGGGCAGAAATTCACTTCGTTGTTTGCGGTACGAAGTGGCTCGTTTAAATCTTATATTATCTCACCAGATGGCCAACAGCAGATTACGGGCTTTCATTTCCCAGGGGACATAGTAGGGTTCGACGGTTTATGTACCGAACAATATCAAAGTTTCATTCAAGCCATGGAAACGTCGATGGTCTGCGAATTACCTTTTGATAAGCTTGATGAAATGAGTGTTAAGCTGCCCTCACTTCGAAAAGAAATGCTTAAAATCATGAGCACTGAAATTAAATCAGATCATGACATGATGATGCTCCTGAACAAACGCACGGCAGAAGAGCGTATCGCTTACTTACTGCTTAACTTGTCAGATAGATTTGCTGCCAGAGGATTTTCACCATCGGACTTCAACTTGCCGATGACAAGAAGTGAGATTGGCAATCATCTTGGTTTGACTGTTGAAACCATTAGTCGATTACTCACCCGGTTACAAAAAGAAAAAATCATACTGGTGGACGGCAAACTGATCCAAATACTAAAGCCACAAGCATTAAGACAGAAAACCGAGTGAATTAAAGATCGCAAACTATCGCAGCCCCACCATAAAAATAACAGTTCTTATTAAGACACCCACTTTTAAAGTCCAGTTTTACTGAGACACCCACGTTAAAAATGGCGAAACGGCCATTTTGTTCTAAGTTTAGGGTAACCAAACAACCAAGGATGGTCTGTTATGCCCCAACCACGCAAAAACCAAATCAGTTTAATTGATACTCCTTACTACCACTGTGTTTCACGCTGTGTTCGTCGCTCTTTTTTGTGCGGTGAAGACTCGTTTACTGGACAAAGCTTTGAACATCGCCGGGCGTGGGTAGAAAAACGTTTGTTGTTTTTAGCGTCAGTGTTCGCCATTGATATTTGTGCGTATGCGGTGATGAGTAATCATACCCATGTGGTGCTGTGTGTGGATAAAGAAACCGCGGATAGCTGGTCGATGACTGAGGTGATTAGGCGTTGGCATCAGTTGTATCAAGGCACCTTATTGAGTCAACAATATCATAAAGGCGAGCCGCTCAGTGATGCTGAGCTTGTGAGTCTGGAGCAAACGGTCACTATTTACCGTCAACGCTTATACGACATCAGTTGGCTGATGCGCAATCTGAACGAGCACATCGCCCGTGAGGCGAACAAAGAAGATGACTGTACGGGGCGGTTTTGGGAAGGACGCTTTAAATCCCAAGCCTTGCTAGATGAAAGTGCGCTAGTAGCCTGTATGGCCTATGTCGACTTAAACCCTATTCGAGCCAACATGGACAGCACTCCTGAAACCTCAAAACACACCAGCATTCAAAGACGTATTCACGCGCTTATCAAAGGTGAACAGCCCCGCACCTTAATGCGCTTTGTAGGCAATCACAAAAAAGACATGCCTAAAGGTATCGCGTATAGCCTAATCGATTACTGTGAGCTGATTGAGAGAACGGGCAAGTGTATTCGTCAGGATAAAGCAGGTCATATCAAGCCGCAACACAGCTCCATTCTAAACAGTCTTGGTCTGAATACCGAGCAGTGGTTAACCCTAACGACCGAGTTTGAACAACACTTCTACACCGCTGTAGGCAGTGAACACATGCTTCAACAATTCAAACAACACACAAAGCATCAACGCATACGAGGGATGGCAAAGGCCAGAGCGTTATTGCAACATGCCTAGAAACAATCCAATCCAAAATAAACACCCATCAACTCAATGTTGCTAAGTCCGGCTGCCTGTTATTTGAGAAATAAGGCGATTTTCAGCATACACCTCAACCAAAATAAGAAAACAGCCAATTAATTCGCGGTTTAAGAAAAGACACACCTTGAATTTTACAGAGCTCTGTAATTGTTTTATACCTTCTTATAGTGAGTGTCTCAATTATTAAATGAGTGTCTCAATTATTTTCTTAATTTTTTGAGCGCCACGTTCGTACCATTAATAAGTTTATGGAAGGTTTGCACAAAGGCTTGGTTCTTTTAAGTATTTGTCATACTAAGTTGGCATTCTAAGGATCTGTTCTTACACTTAAGATTAACTCGTTCTATCATGGAAATGGAAATCGTTATGGCTAGGTTTAATAAAATTCTTGCAGTTATAGATCCAGCAGCACTGGAACAGAAATCATTGCAGCGAGCCATCTTATTGGCCCACAAAACCGGAGCAAGTATTACCGCGTTTTTAACTATTTACGACTTTTCATATGAGTTAACCACTATGCTCTCGGTGGATGAACGAGAAACCATGCGTCAAGCTGTGGTGGATGATCGAACGGATTGGCTTGAAAGCATCATACAACCTTTATGTGATGGCGCTATTTCAATCGATATTAAAGTGGTCTGGCATAACCGCCCCTTTGAAAGTATTTTATTTGAAGTGGTTGAAAATAACTATGACATTATTGTCAAAGGCACTAAGCAACACGATACCCTTAAATCTGTCATTTTTACGCCAACTGATTGGCACTTGTTGCGTAAATCTCCGGTTCCGGTGTTATTGGTAAAAGATCATGACTGGCCTGAAGACGGCAACATCATTGCCGCTGTGGATGCGGGAACTGAAGATGATGAACATCAAAACCTAAATGTTAAAATGACCCACATGGCGCTCAAGTTTAGTGAGTT
The DNA here is from genome assembly GCF_039523355.1 of Aliiglaciecola litoralis. Taxonomy (NCBI): domain Bacteria; kingdom Pseudomonadati; phylum Pseudomonadota; class Gammaproteobacteria; order Alteromonadales; family Alteromonadaceae; genus Aliiglaciecola; species Aliiglaciecola litoralis. The sequence continues at coordinate 165,193 of NZ_BAAAFD010000001.1, forward strand.
ACTAAATGGGCATGTACATTTGGTTAACTCCTACCCTGGGACACCCGTTAATATTGCCATTGAAATACCTGAATTTGATCCGGTTAGTTATACAGAAGCGGTCAAGAAACACCACACCGATAGTATGCATGCCCACGCCAAACAATTTCCGATTGATGTTAACCACCTGTACATTAGAGAAGGGTTACCAGAGAATGTTATTCCTGATGTGGCTAATGAGATTGATGCCGAACTTGTCATTATTGGCACTGTGGGAAGAACAGGAATAACGGCAGCGCTCATAGGAAATACCGCTGAACACGTAATTGATAAACTTGATTGCGATGTGTTAGCACTCAAACCAGACGGTTTTGAATGCCCAATTAAGCGCTAAAACAAGTATTGAACTATAGGTAAATACTCTGATAATAGGTTTGTCACCGGTAGTGTGGCTGGTATAATGTCCAGCTTTGCCGTAGATGAGATTCAAAGGATCCGCATGAACCAACCTAGCCACAATTTTGCCACACCCAAAAACGATGATAGCAAAATTCAAAAACGGCTGAGTCGTCTAGTCGGTAAGGCTATCGCTGACTTTAATATGATAGAACAAGGCGATAAGGTTATGGTGTGTCTATCCGGCGGCAAAGATAGCTACACCATGCTCGATCTTTTGCTGCAGAAGCAGCGAACGGCCCCCATAGATTTCACATTAATAGCGGTAAACCTAGACCAAAAACAACCGGGTTTTCCCGATCATGTGTTGCCAGAATATCTGTCTAAACTCAATGTAGACTTTCACATTGTGACTGAAGACACCTACTCCATTGTCAAAGACAAAATTCCGGAAGGGAAAACGACCTGCTCTTTGTGTTCTAGGCTGCGACGAGGAATCTTATATAAAACAGCGACTCAATTAGGCGCCACTAAAATTGCCTTAGGCCACCATCGTGATGACATGTTAGAAACATTATTTCTCAACATGTTCTACGGCGGAAGGTTAAAATCCATGCCGCCAAAGTTGGTAAGTGATGACGGCAAACAAATGGTTATAAGACCTTTAGCCTATTGTACTGAAGCTGATATCAGTCACTTTGCTCAAGTCATGGAGTACCCGATTATTCCGTGCAATTTATGTGGCTCACAAGAAAACTTGCAACGTAAAGTGATTAAACAGATGTTGCAAGATTGGTCAACTCGTTTCCCTGGACGGATAGAAAGTATGTTTAAAGCAATGCAGAACGTGGTGCCGTCACACCTCGCAGATCCACAAATTTTTGATTTTAAACACCTTGAGACTCAGGAAGCCCCATTTAAAGATGGCGATCTAGGGTTTGATCCTATGCCGTTAGAATCTCCCACTACGGATTTAGACAAAGTTTCAATTATCAATTTGAATTAAGTAAGGAAGTATTCTCGGTGAAAATAGGCTTAGCATTAGGCAGTGGCGCAGCAAGAGGCTGGGCTCACATTGGTATTATCCAAGCATTGGAAGAATTAGGTGTAAAAATTGATGTTGTCGCTGGCTGTTCAATAGGGGCTTATGTTGGCGCGGCTTATGCGAGCAACAAACTTACGCCACTTGGAGAATGGGCCAGTTCACTCACTGAATGGCAAGTACTCGGATTAATGGGCGTAGGGATCCGTAAAGGAGCATTGGCCAGTGGTCATCGAGTATTTAAAGCACTCGAAGAAAAATTTTGCGAAGAAAATTTTGAACAACTTGCCCTTCCCTTCGGTGTGGTTGCTACCGATCTATACAGTGGTAAGGAAGTCGCGTTTACGAAAGGACCTATTGGCAGTGCTGTACGCGCATCCTGCGCCATTCCGGCACTGTTTCCGCCGGTTGCTTATGAAGGACGATGGCTGGTCGATGGCGCGGTTGTCAATCCCGTACCTGTGAATCTTTGTCGTCAATTGGGCGCCGACTTTGTCTTTGCGGTTAACCTAAGTGCTGATTTTCGTCCTGAAGTTCAATTGGCGTTCCAACAAGAGCATGAGCGCAATCTGCAACGCACAAACGACTTCTTTAATAAAAGTCAGTCCTTTATGCAGCGTATTTTTAGCGGACGCTTCAAGAAATCCGCTGATGAAGATATTGATTTAGATGACAGTGATGAAACACTAGATAACCAATATGACCAAACACCTCCGCTGGAAACGGTTCAAAGCAGTGCCGACCAAGCCACGCAAAGTGAGTTAGCTACCAATCAGGAACAACCCACGTTTGCTCCAGTGAAAATGCATTTAACCGATACCACACCGAGTATTCTAGGCGTCATGTCGAGTTCATTAGACATTCTTCAAGCCCGTGTCACACGGTCACGTTTAGCAGGAGATCCACCAGACATTCTTATTGAGCCACAACTGCGTGATTTTGGGATAATGGAATTTCATCGCGCCGGTGAACTCATCGAAGAAGGACGGCAAAGTGTCATGCGCGTAGCTGAACAGATTAAATACCAATTGCGTTTGAACTAAGAACTAATCGCAGCTAATACCTGAGACTGTTATTTAAGCAAGGCATACCCTTATGAGAGCATGCCTTGCTTTTCATTAGTCACTGAGTTTTTAGTAAATAGATAAAATCCACGCTTTTATTAACGCTTAAAGGACCTTATATTTTCACCGTTTATAGTAACGAAAATTATTCAGTCTCAAAACCAGCCTGTTTCCATGCGCCTAAAGAACCCATGAATACTTTGACATTTTCAAATCCATTACAACTTAAGTATGACGCTGCAACTGAAGCGCGCATACCACTGGCACACATAGTGATGTAGCGTGCGCTTTTGTCCAAGGAATTCATTTTTTCCGGTAATTCACCTAAGAATATGTGCTCACTATTTGAGATTCGACAACTTTCGTACTCTGTTATTTTTCTGACATCTAATAATTGCCAGCCATCTTCAAGCAGTTCTTTTACCTGTTTAGGATCGACAATATCAGTAGATGCCACCTCTCCCCCCGTAGCGGCATATCCGGGGAAATTAGCCTCGACAAAACACTGAGTGTTATCGTAACCGATGCGAGAGAAATGTAGCGCTGCCTCGCTGGCCATTTGCTCATTCTGAGCGACGATAGTGATTGAGTCTTTACTAGATAACAACCAACCTGCATAAGCGGTAATTAAACCAACCGGCAACGCAATACTGCGAGGATGATGTGCTCCTAAAAAGCATTCAATATTTCTTACATCAATTAATATGGTGCTATCAAGATTTAGGTCGCTAAAGCTTGTTGGACAAACAATACGTGGTGAATCGTAAGCTGCAGCGCCCGTCATATTAAGACGTTCCATATCGTTAAAATACGGCGCGTAGTAGTGATGTTCCTTAACTTTTTTGTCGATAAACTCTTGTCTATCATTTATCACTAGCATTGGATTGTTTCGAGACTCGTGCTCTATCGTAGAGAACTCTCTATCGGCCATACCATCGCCACAAACAGAGCCGGCTCCGTGGGCTGGATATAAAATAGCAGCTGGCGCGCGAGACTTAATTTTTTCAATACTGTCGTATAGCATTCCTGCAATGCGTTCTTTTTCATTAGGATAAAAGTCGGTTCTTCCCACATCACCGACAAATAACGCATCCCCTGTAAAAACTGCTGCAGGACCATTATCAAATTCAAGATCGGTTAGAAGGATCGAAATACTATCCTTTGTGTGCCCCGGTGTTTCGATGATCTCTAGTTGAGCATTACCAATTTTGAATACCTCACCCTCTTTCACTGTTTTGGCATATTCAATAGGGCTTTCTGGATTAGGTCCATGATATACATTCGCGCCGGTCATTTCGCTTAGAATGGGGGAACCACTGATTAGATCTTCATTACGGTGGGTTTCAATGATAGCGATTAATTTACACCCATTTGCTTTGCAAATTTGAACGTATTCATCAACATCACGACGAGGATCAATCACAGCTGCCTGACCATCACTACCAATGACGTAAGATAGATGTGCTAATCCTGGCGTTTTAATCGTTTCAATAAACATAGATAATCCTTTGGTTATGAAAATCAAAATAAGCTTAGCAGAAGGATTAGCTAAAATTCAACAGTAGCACCATTACGTCGAATTTAAGTATAGAGGTGTTATTTAGTCAGTGATTGCAGTAATTCTGAACGGCGTCGATGGTAGTGTTAAGGGTTGCATTTTTTGAATCCATTTCTTGTCCAAAATCAGCTTATTCCCTGCAACGTTTAAATCAGCTTCCAAGCTTGCTGGTAATGGCTCAGCGAAGTGCATCTGCAAGCCAATAACGTCGGGCATTAAAAATGACATAAAACCGCCAACGTCATCAAAGAAGCTTTCGTATTGCCCCAGTAAACTTAACAGTTCATTTTGCTGATAAGTACGTTTTAAATACGCCGGTTTCGTTTCAAGTTGCACCGACAAATCACATTGGTTAGCTTGTTCTTCCAGATTGATGTGAATCACGCCATGCGCCTGCTTTAAGGCCAACTCTGTGGGTAATATAAACCGTTGTTCGTCCGATACACTTACCGGCAACGTTACTTTGGGCGTGACAATCTGCGCTGTTCGAATATGGCAAAGACTATCAGAGGCAATGTTTTTAAACCCAAAAGCAAACTGTAAGCCTTGAGTTTCATCATTGTCTATTTTTTTAAGGTGGCTATAAAAGCTGGCATACTCGACTTTTAATTCATCAGCCCAGCTTAGACCGCAAAACAATACAAGTAGCAATAAGGATATGTATCTCATAACGTCATTAACTTCCTGTTATAGCGGATCATTTGAATCAACTCTTTAATATACTCATCACCTCTTTCAGAGTATCGCCCCAAGCCCTTAGCCAATTCTACTGCCGATATACGACGATCATTTTCGCGCAGTGATAACCGAATATTTCGTAAGTCTTTATAGGCATAATGGCGGTTTATGTTTCTAAAGTAGGTTCTAACCGCGTGTCGTAAGTTTTTAAATTTAGCCACTTCATGGGCCGCACCGTCATTTCGCTGTCTTGGAACAAAGCCGCACCCACGCCTAAAGCACCATAAACCAAAGAAATTATACCCTTCTCTGGCGAATCTTGAGGTACCCCAAGCAGACTCGTTTGCGGCCTGCATTAACACCAGCTCAGCAGGAATCACATCGATACGTTTGAGTAATATTGACAAAGTAGCAGCAAAGTCACCATCTGGCTCAACTCGATAATCTTTGACCAGGGTTTCCAAAGTTTGCAATTCTTGCGCATCAAAACGTTGTTGCTGTTTCAGTTTGTCTTGTAAACCCATTAAAAAACGGCGCTTCTCATAGATGATCCGGTTTTGGTAGGCAACCGCAGGCAGTAGATAATCAAAAAATGCTTTTTTGCGGGCTTTAATATCAGTAATTGCTTTAAAGTCAGGCATTTCAGGCTCAACAAATTCATAGACTGCAAATTCATCTATTTCAATTTCCTCACTAGGAGGAAATAAAAAGGGATAAGCAAAAGCAACCACACCAAATATCCAAATTAGCGCTAAATAGGTTATTCGTTTTATCGATGGGATCTCGATACTGTAGACTGAATGATTAGGCTTCAAATGTACTTTCATCCTGATTATCTATCTGATTAGAGCTTGGCATTTTAGCATAGCCAAATAGGTCTCGATACAATGCACCTTTGACGATGTGATAGAAAGGAAAAAGTACCAAAAATCCCAAGCCATAAGTCATGATTGAGAGGATCATTAACACCGTAAAAATGACGTATAACAAGATAAATTTAGGTAAATAGCGATTCACCATACGAACCGATAACATTAAGGATTGCAACGGCGTCATCTTTTTATCTACCGTCAGCAAGATAGCAAATCCCGTTGCCATGTAAATGTATAAACCAGGTAGCACATATAAACTCATACCTAGCCCCGTTAATAAAGCGACAAATATTGAAATAATCACGATTGGCAGGAAGCGCGGGATCTGTTCAAACAACTCCCCTACTTTGAGTTTACTTTGTAGATTAGCTTTCACTCCTTGCAACATAAAAGCGGCTAAAAACGGGGCCAAAAAAATCTGAATAATTAATTGAAATGACAAGATCTTCGTTTGGGTAAGATCTTCTTCAGTCTGAATTCCTTCTATTTTGATAAAAAGAAAAAAGATTAAAAAGGCGATCCCCATAAGAATTATCATCATTTGTAAGAAAGGAAAAAAATGTTTTAAGGTATTTTTAAACCCCTCTTTTAAGATCAAATTGAGGTCAAACTGATATTCTCCATTCAGATTCTTTTCGACGATTTCATGTTCACTATCGTGTTGCGTTTGTTTCATTAAAATCCAAGTAAATTAGCGTGTTATGTTGAAAATATAAGTTTAAAAGCGAGCGCTATTAGTATGATGCCCATGATACGATCAAACCAATAACCGTTAGCCATTAAGGTACTTCTAACCCTTGTACCGCTCAGTAAATAAGATAGAAAGCAAAACCACAGACCAGTAGCAAAGGCTAAGTACAACCCATAGGTAATTTTAACTTCTAATGGTGTTTCAGGTGAGACGGCAACCGCGAAAACGGTCAGAAAAAATAGCGTCGCCTTGGGATTAAGTCCATTTGTAACTAAGCCAATCATAAAAGACTTTTTGTCTGATGTGGGTTGGCTGCATAGGGAACATTGTTCTAGATTAGGATTTGGCGCTACCGGAGGTTTACTTCGAATTGCGCCCCATCCTAAATACAATAAGTAGGCAGCCGCAGCGTAAGCAAATAGTTGGAATAACCAAGGTGTGGTTTGAATTAAGATACCAATTCCGAGTAAAGAGTAAATAACGTGGATTAAGATCCCCACACCGATCCCAATGCTGGTATACATCGCAGAGCGCCTGCCACTGCTAACACTTTGCTTGACGACCACCGCAAAATCCGGACCTGGGCTTGCTACTGCAAAAAAATGTAAGGTAGCAATTGCTGCAAATTCGAGCCAATAAAGGCTTAATGTTTCAAACATCACTATCCTATTAACTGTTCTACATACTGAGGAATGACGTCACTGGCCAACCCATAATATGATTGTGAAAATTCATAATGATTACTACTGGGCTCTAAATTAAGTTCGACCGTATGTGCACCATAATAATTGGCTTCTTTAACAAAACCAGCGGCAGGATAAACACTGCCTGAGGTGCCAATTGAGATGAAGTAATCCGCATTCTCTAGCGCTGATGATATCTGTTCCATATGCATCGGCATCTCACCAAACCAAACAATGTTTGGTCGTATGCTGTTTGCTGGGGTACAGCAATCACATCGGCTATGACGATCATACGCGGCCGTTGTTTCAACAACTTGCCCAGACCGGCAGCACCGATAACTTAGTAGGTCACCGTGCATATGCAAAACACGTTGAGAACCGGCCAATTCGTGCAAGTTATCGACATTTTGAGTCACTAATAAAAAACGATCACCTAACTGCGCTTCTAATTTTGCAAGCGCTTTATGCCCTTCATTGGGATACACTTCACCATGGGTTAACTGTGCTCTTCTTTGATTATAAAATCGATAGACTAGGTCAGGGTTTCGCGCAAAGGCTTCAGGCGTAGCAACCTCCTCGATTGAGTGGTTTTCCCAAAGCCCATCATTGTCCCTGAAGGTTTTTAATCCCGACTCTGCGGAAATACCCGCACCAGTTAGCACTACTACACGAGATTGTTTTGTTAATAGATTACTCATCTTAATTCGCAATTACTTACGTAATCTACAGGACCTTTTTTACTAATGTGAAAATTTCGTTACACTAGGCACAATGCATAATAAAAAATTGAAGCTTTTAGTGCCTAAACCTAAGTTTGTAACCCTCATTACCCAATGTTACCAGCAGCTATCACCAAATGGTCGAAAAATTGCGAATTATTTGCAACAAAATCCAATGGATATATTAAATCTTTCTGTTTCGGAGATTGCTGAAATCACGCATACCTCAAAGGCCACCGTCAGCCGTTTTTTTAGGCAGTTAGGGTACGCCAATCACAGTGATGTAAAAGAAGAAATACGTAGTACTCGTCATCTAGGTCATCCTGTAAGCATGGTCCATGATAATAATGATTATGTGAATCAAGAATTAGATCGCATTAGGCAAACATGGGATAACGTAAAAACACAAGATATTAATGAATTAGTACACGCCATTAGCATGGCATCTCGGATCACCTTAATTGGCTTTCGTAACAGTTACCCTGTGGCTTTACATTTCCGGCAACAGCTATTACAGATACGCGGTAAGGTGCGTTTATTACCGCTTCCAGGTCAATCTTTGGGGGAAGAGATTGAGGATATCGCAGATGATGAACTGGTGATCTTAATTGCATTTAAGCGGCGTCCAAGGATAGTAAAACAATTAATTGAGAAGCTCCCAACGAGACAACTTGTATTAATGGCTGACCCTTCAGCGCAAATTTATCAACATCAAGTACAACAACTCTTTATTTGCCAATTGGGACAAGAGTTACCTTTGGATAGTTTCTCTGCGCCAATGTCGGTAGTTTCGGTGATCTGTAATCAAATTTTAGCTTCCGGAAAATTTTCAGGAAATAACCGAATAGCGGCGATAAACAAAATTTACACTGAGCTTGATGAGCTGGAATAATATAATGGGTTATGCTGCACGAAAGACTATTTACCGCGTTAAAATGTGCGAATTCAGAGTTAACCTTATTTATATCAATATTCGTTGTTTCGCTTGACTAAAAGTGCAAAGAGTCCTTTTATACATTCACAATTAATCTATTGAAATCACATGGAAATCTCGCACAACAACCCTTTTGTGCTAATCACCGATATAACTGCTAAGCACAGAAAAACCGATAAACTACCAATTCAAGCATGGCCTTTAGCGATTAAGGACGTGATTGATATCGCTGGTTTTCCAACAGCGGCTGGTAATCCCACGTGGTTACACACACATAGCGTCCCCCAAACGACCGCATCTATCGTAACTAAGTTAGTGGATGCCGGCGCTAAAATAGTAGGTAAAACCATTACCGATGAATTGACCTACAGTCTCGACGGTCAAAATATTCATTATCCCCCATTAACTAATAGTCGAGATTGCAAACGTATCTGCGGTGGTTCATCAAGTGGTTCAGCCATAGCAGTGGCAACGGGCAAAGCACGCATAGGGCTTGGCACAGATACTGGTGGTTCAGTTAGAGTGCCCGCGAGTTACAACGGCCTTGTTGGATTTCGACCAACACATGGGGTAATAGATAATCAAGGCGTTGTTGCTCTTGCACCGCAGTTTGACACTTTAGGCTGGATAACTCGCACAATTACAGACACCTTGACTGTTGCTGAGGTTATTTTTGATGAGACTTTTGATACACCACTAGAACATCCCTTCGTACTTTCGACTATGCTTTCTATATGTGAACAACCAGATGAGATTGAACAAACATTAAAGCAGGTGCTATCAGCGCCATTGACCATCAATAGTAGTATAACCAAGTCGCTACTTTTAGAGTCAGCGGAGGCATTTAGAGTACTTCAAGGACGAGAAGTTTGGCAAACACATGGACCTTGGATAACTCAACATCAACCTACTTTTGCCAAAGACATTGAGGCACGTTTCGTATGGGCTTCAAAATTAACTCTTGCTCAAGAGAAACAAGCAAAGCAAGTTCAATTGAAGTTACAAAGGTTAATAGAGAGTATGTTCGTAGATGGTCATTATTTGCTTTTCCCTACTACACCTGGCCCTGCTCCGTGGTCAAGTTTTACAACCAAAGAAGCATCTGACTATAGAGAATTATTAATGGCCTTTACATGCATCTCTGGACTAACTGGTACACCGCAGGTTCAGCTGCCTCTTTATGCAAAAACAAATGCTCCCACAGGAGTTTCGTTGCTTGGTCCAAAAGGCAGTGACTTATCGCTAATACGACAGGCTAAGTTCTTAATGGAGCGTTACCATGAAATCTAACTATAATTTCGAACATTCTAATAGGAGCATGGGCTTTACAGCACCTCATTATGCAGCGGCACAGGCAGGTCAACATATATTAGAAACTGGCGGTACAGCAATAGAAGCCATGGTTGCTGCAGCAGCGTCGATCGCAGTGGTATATCCTCATATGAATGGTTTGGGCGGTGATGGCTTTTGGTTGATAAGTGAGCCTGGAAAAAAGCCGATTGCAATTGATGCCAGTGGCTGTGCGGCACAGGCTGCCACACCAGCGTTATACGCTCAATATGACAAAATCCCAACCCGAGGAGCTAAATCAGCGTTAACCATGGCGGGCGCCGTATCAGGCTGGAAGCAAGCTCTTGTTATTAGTCAACAATGGCAAAATAACAAAGGTTTGGATGAGCTTTTTGCAACGGCTATAGGCCAAGCCGAATGGGGATTAGAAGTTACTCAGAGTCTTACGGATGCGAGTTTTCAAACCTTTAATGAATTGTCTCCCATGCAGGGATTTGAACAGTTTTTAATTAAAGGAAAAGCCCTTAAAAAAGGTAAAATCGTTAAATTACCGCAACTAGCGAATACCTTGCGAGAATTATCAAATCGGGGACTCGATGATTTTTACTGTGGTTCCATAGCCCAGCAACTGAGTGACGATTTAACTATAGCCGGTTCGCCTATTGCCATTGAGGACTTTCACTCATATAACGCTAAGCAAGTTTCTCCCTTAAGTGTCAAAACGTCCAACGGCGTTTTATACAATATAGGTGCGCCAACACAGGGCGTTGCCTCGTTACTTATTCTTGCGCTTTTTGACAAACTTAAAGTCAAAGTCACATCTGAAACAGATTTAGTTCACCTGCTTGTTGAATGCACCAAACTTGCCTTCATTCAACGGGATCTGCACGTATCCGACGCCTCACGTTTAACCTTGCCACTTGAGACATTGTTAGAAGCCAGCAATATTGAATCACTTTCGACTAAAATCGACATGCAAGCCGCTTTGCCTTGGCCACAACAAGCTAAACAAGGCGATACCGTATGGATGGGCGCTTGTGATAATAAAGGCCGAATGGTTAGTTATATTCAAAGCCTATATTGGGAATTTGGTAGCGGTATCGTGTCACCCTCAACAGGGGTGGTTTGGAATAATCGTGGTACATCTTTCAGCTTAGATCCCAGATCGAATCAATTCATACAACCTGGCTTAAAACCATTCCATACACTGAATCCTGCCTTTGCGGAGCTTAACGATGGTCGCCGTATTGCCTACGGCACTATGGGGGGTGAGGGGCAACCACAAACACAAGCGGCTATTTTCAGTCGTTATGTGGATCAGCACATTCCTTTGGTAGAATCTATCGCCGCTGGGCGATGGTTATTAGGCAGAACATGGGGTGAACAATCACACAATTTGAAGGTTGAGGCTGACCTAGACTCGCGGGTTATTTGTGAATTAAAAGCCCGTGGTCATGACGTTCAAGCAGTAACGCCAAATAACGAAATCATGGGGCATGCCGGCGCGGTTGTCAGGCATAGTAATGGTCGCGTTGACGCTGCCTCAGATCCTCGTAGTGATGGTAAAGCATTCCCACCCGTATGAAATAACAAAACATATTCAAACTAAGCATGTTTTTAATAATTTCGTTTTACTCACTACGCTTATCCCAGTCGCTATACTTATTAAGCAATCGGGCAGTTGTTGTCAGCCCCCCACTCGCTCCATGAACCGTCGTAAACCAACCAGTTTTTGAGACCAATCTGTTCTGCCGCTAACGCCAAGATACAGGCTGTTACGCCGGAACCGCAGCTAAATATCAAGGTTTTATTCGCTAGATTTAAACCCAGTGACGCAAATTCATGGCGCAGTGCTACAGTGGATTTAAAGCGGCCACTTTCAAGCAATGCAGCATAATGCAGATTATACGATGTTGGAATATGCCCAGCTCTTACTCCTCGTCTAGGTTCAGGCTCTAAACCTAAGAACCGAGATCGTCCGCGTGCATCGATAATGACACATTGTTCATTGGTAATGCTGTTTAACACGTCTTTTTTACTGGCGAGACGATGATAGGCCGAAACACAATGCTGTTGAATATCGCATGTTTGTGGGGTCGACAGTTTTCCTTGTTGTGCTTTACCATCCGATAGCCAAGCAGCCAATCCACCGTTTAAAACGCTAACCTTTTCAAAGCCCAATGCAACTAACATCCACCATACCCTAGGGGCACAAAACATATTTTGGTCGTCATAAACCACAACATTACTTTGTTGGTTAATCCCAAGCTTGGCTAAGTCTGCGATAAATTGGCTTTTCTCAGGCAACATATGCGGTAAGGCTGATGTTTTATCGACAAAGTCAGACTCAAAGTCGAATAAAATTGAATGAGGAATGTAACCTGACTGTTCGTTTTGCAATGGCGGCGCTAGGTTACTTTGGGTTCGCGTGTAAAGCACTGTGGTAGCCGAGCTTGCTAGCATCACATTCAGTTCATCGACTTCTATTAACGATTTCGGTTTAGTCGATTTCAAAATCATATTCCCGTTCAACTTTAGCAATCCTCACTTTATAGGCTTGATACCATTGTTGACGACCCATTTTTTGCGCTATCAAGTGATCACTTTGTTGTTTCCAGCGCTTGATGCTGTCTAAACTTTGCCAATATGACACCGTGATACCTAATTCCTGTCGGGCCGATTCTATTCCTAAGAACCCTTCTTGTTGACTGGCTAGTTTCACCATTTCATCAGAAGTTTGTTGATAGTCCTGCTCTACACGAGTGCGCATAGAAGTAAAAATAACTGCATAATAAGGGGGTTTCGGGGTGCTGGCGAATTGCGTCACAGATCAACTCCTTGCTATATTGTAGCTATAATAGAATTATCTGGCATTTAAGTTCAATGTATAAATCCATACCGCTAATCGCCCTTGCATTGAATGCCAGCGCTTGCTCCCAATTAATCCCAAATAAGGAACACAATATGATCAACGATGCACCGTCAATAACTGAGCTTGTGGAAAAGCTCGGGCTTGAGCCTCATGTAGAAGGAGGCTATTTCAAACAAACCTTTAAAGCGGTTGATGGTCACGTTATTAAAACGATTAATGGCGATAGAGTGACAATGACGTCCATCTATTATCTACTAACAGCAAAATCGCCAATTGGTCATTTTCATGTTAATACCTCTGACATCATGCATTATTTTCATGCGGGTGATCCCATAACCTATTATTTAATCCATCCAAATGGCGATCTAGAAACGGTCGTATTAGGTCCAGATGTGATGGCCGGTCAAAAATTCCAATTAGTGGTTAAAGGCGGCGTTTGGAAAGCGTCGAGTATTAGCAAAGAAGGTGTTTATGGATACGGTTTGATTGGCGAAGCTGTGTCACCAGGATTTGAATATACCGATATGCAACTCGGGAAAACGCAATCGTTAGTAAAACGCTTTCCGCAACATCGAAAGCTCATTGAAAAAATGACACGCTAACACTGCGTCTTAATCCGTGTTGTTAGCGAATTCATCAATTTTAGCTAACCAGTAGCGCTTTTTTGACTCATCTAAAAAGCTGGCTTTAAAGCTATTTTTTACCAATTGGATTAATTGTGCTGGGGTTAAATCAAAGGCTTGATGTAACGCCAAAAAGTTCTCATTCAGATAACCACCGAAGTAGCTGGGATCATCAGAATTAACCGTTACTAATATATCACGCTCAAGCATAGATAAAATATTATGCTGTGTCATATCGTCAAACACACACAGTTTTGTGTTTGACAATGGACACACCGTTAATGGCATTTGTTTGTTGATCAAGGTTTGTACTAATTCAGGGTCTTCAATACTTCTCACCCCATGATCGATTCTATCTACCTGTAATTCATTTAATGCTTCCCAGATGTACTCCGGAGGACCTTCTTCTCCAGCATGAGCAACCAGTTTGAGCCCCTTCTTGGCCGCTTGTGCGTAAACCGATTTAAATTTAGTTGGTGGGTGATTTAATTCAGAACTATCAAGGCCCACAGCAGTGACTTGATGTAAATACGGCTGTGCCTGAACAAAGGTATCAATCGCATCTTGTTCGGGTAGGTGACGTAAAAATGATAATATCAACTGGCTAGATTGGCCCCATTGTTGATAAGCAACTTCCATTGCACGTAAAAACCCGGGCATGAAGATGTCAAAGCCAATCCCTCTGTGAGTGTGAGTTTGTGGGTCAAACATTATCTCAGTATGCACGATGTTTTGCGCTCTGCACTGGCATAAATACTGCCACATAAGTTGATAAAAATCCTGTTCATCAATCAACACTGATGCGCCTAAATAATACAGATCCAAAAAACTTTGTAAGTCTTCGAACTGATATGCTTTTCTCACTTGCTCAATCGATTTGTACGGTAAATCAACCTGATGTTTTTGCGCCAGATGCATCATCAGCTCAGGTTCAAGACTACCTTCGATATGTAAATGCAATTCCGCTTTTGGAAGAGATTGGATTAGAGATTCGATTGACATTAACTACCCTTAGTTTCGTATATATCAGACGGTATTGGAAATTCGGTTAGCCAGTGCCGCGCAATCTGCTCTCGGGTACAACACCAAACATGTTCAAATTGTTGGATATAGTCGATGAACTTCTGAAGCCCTGCAATTCTGGCTGGTCGCCCAATTAAGCGACAATGCAAGCCAATTGATAACATTTTGGGCTGTGTTTCGCCTTCTTTATATAACACGTCAAATGCATCTTTAAGATAAGTGTAAAAATGATCTGCGGTGTTAAAGCCTTGATTGGTGGCAAAGCGCATGTCATTGGTATCCAAAGTGTAGGGCACCATTAACAGTGGCTTTTGGTAATGACAGTCGTAATAGGGTAAATCATCTGCGTAAGAGTCTGCACAATACAAAATATCATCTCGTTGTGATAACAAATCCAACGTATTAGGACTGGTTCTGCCGGTATACCATCCAAGCGGTTTGCTACCGGTTATTTGCTGATGCAAATCTATGCTGTCTTGGATCAGTTTTCGCTCTTGCTCTTTTGGCATGTCCTGATACTGAATCCATCGCATCGCATGACTGGCTATTTCCCAGTTTGATTCCAGCATTGCACTAACGGCCTCGGGGTTACGTTGCATGGCCATTGTCACGCCAAATACAGTCACCGGTATGTCATGTTGTTCAAACAAACGGTGAATACGCCAAAATCCGGCTCGACTGCCGTATTCATAAAGTGATTCCATACTCATGTGGCGATCATTGAATGCTTGCGCACCGATGATCTCCGACAAGAAGGTTTCAGAGTGGCTATCACCATGCAAAATATTATTTTCGCCACCCTCTTCGTAATTCACCACAAACTGAACCGCTATCCTTGCCTTATTCGGCCAGTTAGGATTTGGGGCTTGGCGTCCGTAGCCTTTCATGTCACGTGGGTAATCTTGCATCGTTGTCACCTTTAACTGGCCAAGTAACTGGCAGGGACTTTCAGCCCACAGCCCTTTAATATCAGGGAAATTAATGACTTGGTTGCTTTTTGGTATTCTACTCGACCCATTTCCTGTCCTTGTAGTTGAGTAATTTGGGCCGCAAAATCGGCATAATGTTGACAGCAAGCCCATATGTGGAACAACAGGTAGTGTGCATTGTCGGTATCTATTTTTTTCTGATCAATCCAACTTTGGACTAATTCAACCCTTCCCTTCATCCAATTAACCTGTTGCTCTTTAAAAAAGCCAGTCAGATTTGGTGCGCCATTAATGATTTCCAACGCGAAAATCCGCGACGCTTCAGGTCGAGTTAAAGAAAATTCCATTTTTTCGGTAATATAACGAGCCAAAACTTCAGCTGGATCGTCGTCGCTGGTGGCTTTATCAAACGTTGAGTTCCATAAATCTAAAATTTGTTCCAACACGGCAAAATAGAGATTTTCTTTAGACTTAAAGTAGTACAGCACATTTGTTTTCGGCAATCCGGCACGATCTGCTACTTGTTGAATACGGGTTCCTTTAAATCCATTTTTGGCAAATTCGTGTTCCGCGGCAGTCAGTATGATTTGCTTGTTAGCAGCCCCCACTCGGCCTTCTTTAGTGGTTTTATTTTGCGTCATTTTCCATTATTTCTATTAAGTGAGTACATTAACCCGCTAAGGGAGACTAAAATTAACTGTATAGATGATAAGAAACCAATTAATTAACAACAATGTACCATGTGTTTTTTTGCTTTTCTAAGACACATTGACAGTATTTCTTAAAAACTACCCATTAAACGCCTAATTAAGTTGACCATTTGGTCTAGTTTTATATTATAGGCACGGGCAGCAGTGGAAGACAATCTTAGGTTGGCTGTAAATACACGGTTGTAGTACCACCTGAAAACCATCTAAATTTAGAATCGTACTTTTGACTAGGAAATTTAATGATCCGTTTCTTATTAAACGATCGCATCACAGAAATTGAATCTGCTGCCAGTGACCTCACTGTACTGGAATATTTGCGAGATGATAAAGGCTTGTGCGGTACCAAAGAAGGCTGTGCTTCTGGAGACTGCGGTGCGTGCACGGTTTCACTAGTACAACTTACCAAAAGCGATGATGCTCTGAGCTATAAATCAATCAATAGCTGCGTCACCTTTTTAAGCACATTACACGGCAAGCAACTCATTACCGTTGAACATCTCGCTGTTAATGAGGATCTTCATCCTGTACAACAAGCTATGGTTGACTATCACGCCTCGCAATGCGGTTTTTGTACACCTGGTTTTGTTATGTCACTCTTCACTTTTTATCATCAAAACACAGAAACGAATCATCAAAATATAGAGTCAGCCTTATCTGGTAATTTATGTCGCTGTACAGGCTATCGGCCGATTATTGATGCCGCGATGCATAGCTGCTCGCATAGAACAGCAGACCAATTTGATGATAGAAAACAGCAAACCATTTCCCAGTTAGTCCAACTGAAAGACGGAACTGCAGGACTAAAGGGGCTTTTTGTACCACGTTCTGCTCAAGAATTAGCACAGTTATTGGTTGAACATCCAGACGCGCGGTTATTTTCAGGTAGCACAGATCTTGCTCTTGAAACAACGCAACAATTAAAAGATCTGCCCTGTTTGATCGATTTAAAAGGTATTAAAGAACTTAACCAAATTGGTATTGAAGATAATTACCTCAGCATTGGAGCGGCATTACCTTTTAGCGAAATCGAGTCTTTATTATTAATGCACTTTGCGCCTTTAAAGGAACTGTTGTGGCGTTTTGCTTCAGTGCCGATCCGTAATCAAGCGAGCTTAGGTGGAAACGTAGCCAACGCCTCACCTATCGGTGATATGCCCCCGGTGTTATTAGCCTTACAAGCACAGATAGTGACTGACAACGGTAATACTCAACGAATGATAGCCGCGGCTGACTTCTTTACCGGATATCGACGCACAGCATTACAACCGAATGAGTGGATCAGGGCCATACGTTTACCACTACTCACTCAAAATCACATTTTGCGAGCTTACAAAGTTTCTAAACGATTTGAAGATGACATATCCGCAGTCTGCGCTGTATTCTGTTTGAGGCTAAATAACCACATAATCGAGGCTGTTAACAGCGGTTTCGGCGGAGTTGCCGCCACACCCGTGTCGGCAATTGAATTGCAAAGCGCCCTGCTCGGTTTGGATTGGCGATTATCCAGCACCAAAGAAAAAGGTGCTGAAGTATTACGACACGCATTTGAGCCTATCGATGACGTTAGAGCATCTGCACACTACCGAAAGCAAATCATTGAAAATCTTTGGCATCGTTATTGGTTAGAAACCAACAATGAAGAATCCAAGATAGAAACCCGAGTAATTCACTATGCGTAAACTTATTCAACCCGCAGGGTCAAATACTCAGGGCTCAACCGTTGGCAAAAGTCGGATCCATGAGAGTGCCATCAGACATGTGACTGGCAGTGCACAATATGTTGATGATCAGGTATTACCACTAAACACCGCCTACGCAGCCGTCGGTATCAGTGAACACACAAAAGGTGACATCAATTCGATTGACCTTGATGACGTACGATCTAGTGAAGGTGTTATTGATGTCATCACCATTGATGACGTACCAGGGCATACCGATATTGCGCCAGTATTTACCGGCGACCCGGTGTTAGCAGACAAACGCATTGTCTTTCACGGCCAGCCCGTTTTCGCAGTCTTAGCAACGTCAGTAAGATTGGCAAGACAAGCAGCGCAGAAAGCCACAATTAATATTTCACCGCAACAACCTGTGTTATCAACAGATAGTGCCCATGAGGCAGAAGAGTTTGTCAGACCTGCGCATACCATGCAACGAGGGGACGCTAATAAAACCCTGTCCCAAGCATCGCAGCGGATACAAGGTGAAATTGCGATTGGTGGTCAAGAGCATATGTATCTTGAAGGTCAAGTATCGGTTGCCGTGCCCCAAGAGCAAGATCGTATGCTTATCTACACATCAAGTCAGCACCCAAGTGAAGTGCAAAAGCTCGTTGCAGAAGTATTAGGTATTAAGTTACACAAGGTGACCGTTGATATGCGGCGCATGGGTGGCGGGTTTGGCGGTAAAGAAACCCAAGCTGCGCAATGGGCCTGCATTGCAGCCCTGCTTGCCGCGCGCAATCGTATTGCAGTAAAGATCCGCCTACCACGGATGCAAGATATGATGGTTACCGGTAAACGCCATCCATTTTTAAACCGGTTTGATGTGAGCTTTAATCAACACGGTCGCATTACCGCTACCAATATTCAAATTAATGGTGATTGTGGTCACTCAGCCGATCTGTCTGATGCCATAGTCGATCGTGCTATGTTTCATGCCGATAACAGTTACCATCTCGGTGACTGTCATATTGTTGGTCACCGCTGTCGCACGAACACCGTGTCACACACTGCATTTCGCGGTTTTGGTGGCCCACAAGGTATGATGGTTGCCGAGGCAATGATTGAGAAAATTGCCCGCAGATTAGACCTTGACCCATTAGCGGTACGAAAAATCAATTTTTATGATAATGAAGAACGCAACTTCACCCAATATGGGATGAAAATAGAACACAATATTCTACCCGATTTAGTCGCTCGCTTAGAGACCAGTTCGGATTATTGGGCTCGGCGTGAAGCAATCACGCAATACAATAAAAACAGCCCAGTGTTGAAAAAAGGCTTGGCATTAACCCCTGTCAAGTTTGGTATTTCATTTACCGCAAAACATCTCAATCAAGCTGGCGCTCTAGTGCATGTGTATACCGACGGCAGTGTTCAGGTTAATCACGGTGGTACCGAGATGGGTCAAGGCCTTCACACTAAAATTGGTCAAATTGCAGCCAATGAATTTGGGATCAGTTTGGATGATATTGAAGTTACCGCGACGCGTACCGATAAAGTGCCAAACACCTCTCCTACTGCAGCTTCCAGCGGCACCGACATCAATGGTAAAGCCGTTCAAAATGCCTGTATCGAGATCCGTAATCGTTTGAGTGAATTCTACTTAAAGAGTTTGGGATTAAGTAAAGATTTGCTTACCGATGTGGTGTTTAATCATCATCAAGTTAGCATTGAAAATCATCAAATTAGTTTTCTAGAACTCGTACAGCAAGCGTACATTGGGCGTGTGTCGCTATCGACAAGCGGCTTTTATAAAACACCTAAAATCCATTATGACCGCGCAACCGGCAAAGGCCGTCCATTTTTCTATTTTGCCTATGGCGCTTCGTGCAGCGAAGTCACAGTCGATACGCTGACGGGCGAATGCATGGTTGAACGTGTAGATATTTTGCATGATGTTGGCACCAGCTTAAATCCGGCGATTGATATTGGTCAAATTGAAGGTGGATTTATTCAAGGCATGGGATGGCTCACCAATGAAGACCTTCGCTGGGATGACAAAGGGCGCTTGATCAGCAACAACCCAGCAACCTACAAAATACCAGCGGTAGGTGATACGCCCAAAATATTTAATGTTGAGTTGTATCCAGATCCTAACCCTGAAGACAGCATATATCACTCTAAAGCAGTGGGTGAGCCACCACTGATGTTAGCGATGTCGGTGTGGTGTGCTATCAAAGACAGCATATCGAGTTTGTCTGAATATCGATTAGACGCTGATCTCCCTGCTCCCGCCACAGCAGAAAATATATTGATGGCATGCAACAAGATACGCCGTGCTTTGGAGAGCCAATAATGCAATCGCACAACTGGTATGAAGGGATAGATTTTTGCCAAACCCATGGCAAAGCCTATATATTGCTGACAGTCATGGGGTCTGTAGGCTCAACTCCCAGAGCAGCAGGCACCAAAATGGTGGTAACTGATGATCGAACCTTTGACACCATTGGTGGTGGCCATTTAGAACATGCAGCGATTAAACAAGCACGGGCAATGCTATCAAGAGGTGAAACCCATCAACACGTTGAGCACTTCCCACTTGGTGCTAAATTGGCACAATGTTGCGGCGGTGCTACTCATGTTTTGTTTGAACCCATTAACATAAAGGTGCCGGTCCTGGCGATCTTTGGTGCTGGTCATGTTGCCAAAGCGTTACTGCCAATCGTAAGCCAGCTACCAGTGTCGATAAAATGGGTAGATAACCGTGCAGAGCAATTTGACGGTGTCGTTAGTTCACCTTCAGTGGAAATTATCATTGAAGAGGAACCTGTGGATGTTATTACGCAAATTGATAGATTAAGTCATATGCTCGTTATGACTCATAATCACCAGCTCGATTTCGATCTAGTGGTAGCGGGGCTAGCGCAGCCCAATATAAACTATTTAGGACTGATAGGCTCACAGACAAAAGCCAGACGTTTTGTAAATCGATTAGCTAAGCGAAATATTTGCGACAAGCAGATGGATAAGTTGGTATGTCCGGTTGGCTTATTAGACGTCACAGGTAAAAGACCCATTGAAGTTGCCGTATCCATTGCCGGTCAGTTAATTCAACAATTCAATGCTAATCAGCCCAGCCAGAGTTCAAACAAACAACAGCGGATCAATTGGCAACAAACCAAGGAAATTATTGAGTTTTTATGAAATTAGAACAACTAAATCAGCTTGATGATGCCTCAGCCCAAGATTGGTTTTCAAAGTGTTGTGCAGCGTCTCAGTGGACACACATGATGTCGGCTAAAAGGCCATACAGTTCAGTTGAACAGATTGAAGATTATACTCGCAAAATCTGGCCTGACTTAACAGAAAAGGACTATCGACAAGCATTCGAAGCGCATCCAATGATTGGTGATATCAACTCGTTAAAAAAGAAGTTCGCCTCAACCAGTGGACTTGCTCAGCAAGAGCAATCTGGCGCGGTGGGCGCGGAGCCGTCGGTGTTACAGCGCCTTAGTCAGCTCAACCATGAATACTTAGCTAAAAATGGTTTTATCTTTATCATTTGTGCCACCGGTCTAAGCGCACAGCAGATGTTAACCGAACTAGAGTTGCGAATTGCCAATAGCACTGAACAAGAGATAGCCATTGCCGCTGGGCAACAACTAAAAATTACGTTACTGCGAATTCGAAAGAATTTAGCCTCTTAAATAGGATTATGAATCAGTGAATAACACTAACGCCATCAGCTTGTCGAGCCATGTACTAGATACAGCTAAAGGCACGCCAGCAGCAAACATGCCCATTGAACTGACCTGTCCAAACGGTGATAAGGTATCTGTGACTACCGATTCTGACGGACGCTGCAAAGACTGGCAGCAAACAGAGTTTGTAGCCGGAACTTACCAGATGCGCTTTCACACCAAACAATATCTGTTAGAAAAGCACAGCGGTGGTTTTTATCCTTTTGTTGATGTGCATTTCGATATCGTTGAGGATGGTGGTCATTACCACGTGCCTTTATTAATCTCGCCCTATGGTTTTAGCAGTTACCGTGGAAGCTAACTCGACTATGCAGCAACAAGTGAATGTTTACCGTGCCAGTTTACTGGATTTTCCAGCGCCTACCAGCAACCCGAGTTCAGACTTTCGATATATTCAGGATGGATTACTGGTAACGCGTAACTCAAAAATCGTTGATATTGGCTCTTACAACAACCTTATTAGTTCGTATAAATCTCATACTATCAGTGATTTAAGAGGTAAACTGATAATACCGGGATTGATTGATAGCCATTTGCATTTTCCACAGACCGAAATGCTCGCAAGTTATGGTGAACAATTATTAGAATGGTTAAATAACTACACTTTCCCAACCGAAGCGAAGTTTGCAGATGACGACTATGCGACCAAAATTGCCTCCATATTTTTGCACCAATTAGTCAGCAACGGCACGACCACCGGCATGGTTTTTTCCACTGTGCACAAATCAGCAGCAGATGCCTTGTTTAATGCGGCATCAAAGCTCAACATGTGTTTGATTGCGGGCAAAGTGTGCATGGACAGGCATTGTCCAGTAGAACTGCAAGACAGCCCTGCCTTGGCCCAGCAACACAGTGCCGAACTCATTGAAAGCTGGCATGGTAAAGGTCGCCTTGCTTACGCGTTGACACCTCGTTTTGCCCCGACCAGTTCTGAACAGCAACTTGCGGCACTGGGCGAACTCGCTAAACAATATCCCGATGTTTACATACAGACGCACCTATCAGAAAATCTAAACGAAATAGAATGGGTCAGGCAGCTCTTTCCAAAACACCGTAGTTATTTAGACGTGTACGACCAATATGGCTTAGTTCGCAAGGGCAGCGTGTTCGGGCATTGCCTACATTTGCAAGATGAAGAATGGCGACGACTTAAATCCGCCCAAGCAACTATCGCCTTTTGTCCGTCTTCAAATTTATTTTTAGGTAGCGGGCTGTTTGAATTAGAAAAGGCCAGACAGCATGGTATCAATGTATCCCTAGCCTCAGATGTCGGCGCAGGCACCAGTTTCAACATGTTACGCACCATGGGTGATGCGTACAAAGTATGTCAATTGAAACACAACCCATTATGCCCTTTAGAAGGTTTGTACATGATGACCCAAGGGGCAGCGTGTAATCTAGGGTTAGAGCATACTATCGGCAATTTAAATACGGGTACTGATGCCGATTTTGTGGTGCTCGATCCCGCTTTCAATGAACTTAGCGCCCTAAGAACTCAACATTTGATCGAAGAACGCACCATCAGCGCGCCGCAAGACGTTTTATTTGCGTTAAGCATGCTGGCAGATGAGCGCACTATTTTTCAGACTTATATCGCTGGGAACTGTGTTCACCAAGTTAACAAGGAACTCAATTAAAATGTGGTTTGATTGGTTATCGTTATTTTTACGTTGGTTTCATGTCATCGCAGGCGTGGCCTGGATCGGCGCCTCCTTTTATTTCATTTGGCTTGACAACAATTTACAAACGCCGCCCGATTGGAAAGATAAAAAGGGGATAAAAGGTGATTTGTGGGCTGTCCACGGTGGTGGTTTTTACGAGGTCGCCAAGTACAAATACGGTCCGGAGAAACTCCCCGAGACTTTACATTGGTTTAAATGGGAAGCCTATACCACTTGGATCAGTGGCTTTTGCTTATTGGTATTGGTCTATTATTTTGGTGCATCGGCGTATTTAATAGACAATAACGTGATGGAACTTGCCCCTGGCAGTGCAATTGGTCTGGGACTTGCGCTGATATTTGGAGGGCTAGCGTTATACGAAATCGCCTGTCGAAGCCCATTAGGCCGTCATCCAAAACTATTTGCAGTGGTATTTTTGATTGGTATCTCAATCGCCACTTGGTTGGCGACTCAGTGGTTTAGTGGCCGAGGCGCTTTTATTCACATTGGTGCACTTATTGGTACCATAATGGCTGGCAACGTGTTACTGCAAATAATGCCATCACAACGGGCAATGGTGAATGCGGTGGAGAAACAACTGCCTGTGGATCCGAGTTGGGGTGAAAAAGCCAAGTTGCGTTCAGTACACAACAACTATCTGACATTGCCGGTATTATTTATCATGATCAGTAATCACTATCCAATGACCTATCAACATCCCAATAGTTGGTTAATATTGATCCTCATCGGCATAGTGTCAGCTTGGATACGCCACTTTTTTAATTTACGACACCTAGGTCAAACCAAACCGGCTATTTTAGTATCGGCTAGCATTGCCATGCTGGCTATCGCCATCTGGGTATCTAATCCTGATCTGCTTCGTGATAATACCGACGTACCTGCTGAGCAACAGGCAGAGCGCATAGTACCAACCGATGCGCGAATTCAACAACTTATCACCACGCATTGCGTGTCATGTCATGCCAGTGAGCCAACTGATGAAATGTTCAAAGTCGCCCCTATGGGTTTGGTGTTTGATGCTTGGCAGGACATCCAAAGTAAAGCGGGCTTCATTTATCAGCGAACATCAATTAGTAAAGATATGCCCTTTTTGAACAAAACCAAGATGACTGACGCCGAGCGCGAAGAAATCGCCAACTGGTATTTGCTTGCACCGAATTAATGGCCGATTTAATAAAGAAATACTAAAAGAGCCTAAAAACGTGTTTTGACATTGCTAAGATACCGCAACAATGCGGTATCTTATTTAAAGCACTCGTGGGCAGTGTTCCAGTCAGTCCTTACTGGAATTGTTCCAGCAGAATTTTATTCCCCGTGCGCGCTTGTTGTTCTACCTGCTCTAATAACTTAGGTTTTTCACCGGTCATTTGCCACGTTCCCAACAAAATCGGAATATTACCAATCCCGTTGAGCTGATCAAAAAACCTTTTAAGCTCAAATTCAATGCCCTGCTCTTCATAAGACTTCGCTATTTGTGCAAGGGCACTATCGAGCATGCTTTTACCGGTAACATAACTGGTGCCGTAACCGGGTTGTCTTAAATAGAAATGTTGCTCGAAGATCAATAATTCAGGTTCGGTTTTCATCCAGCCTCGCGGTGTCCAATCCATATGAATTTGTCCAGCACCTTCCATCGTCATTTGATTGGCATGAGCATACAAAGAACCTAATCCCCTCGCCGCCCTTTGCGCTAGCATGATCCACACAATTTCTCTGGCTCTGGGGTTATGATCATATAAGCCTGCATGCATAAAGATCTCTTCTACTGCGGTGGCCGTGCCCTCGTTGCGAGTATCAAAGATGTTGTATAGCAATGGTCCCCTGCGTATCAGGCTTTTATTCGGTGCTGACTCCATACGTGCTAACTCAAACCAATGATAGAAATGGGAAAACAACGGTGTGGGATCGAGATGACTGCCAATATAGAAAAAATGACGAGTGGCTTCTGGAACATACTCGCCTATATGTCGATCCAAAGCAGGCTTAAAATAATCTGCTACCGTGACAATATTCTGTTCATCGAGGAATTTTAAAAAGTAGTCCGCCGAGCGTCTTGCTAATGCTTGGTATTCATTATCATCTTTTACCGAAACCAGCTTTGGTAATGCACGATTTCGATGCTCCTCTAACTTTAATGAAGACCAGGCTCTGTCTAACTCCCGAGACAATAGTCTCACTTCATCTTGCCATGACATAGGTAGCAAATGTACATGTTGTTGATACCAGGTGTACTGCTGCATGCCGATGCCAGAGGGGCCTGTTTTCGTTGAGGCTTGCTGTGTTAGCCATTGAGTAAACCCGTTAGTCGCCTCTATTGCTGCTGCCAGTGTATTTATCAACGATGCATTCTTTGTTTGCTCTATTGACTCGGAAATATCTCTTAATGCGGTTGATTGTGCTTTGATGTCACGAATTCCCGCCACCCACAATTCCTTCGCGTTACCGGTTAAATTTTGTCTAGCTTGAGTCAACAGAGGTGGAATAACGCTCAGATCCTGATTTAAACGATGTTGCTCTTCATCGGTTAACGGAAAAGTATAAGTCCATAATTCCGTTAAGCCATGATGAGCGGGCCCCTCATGCGCTGGCACATCACTTTGATACGTCCACACTGACTTATAAAATGCAGGGTCTCGTTGCCAGGGTTTAAGCACGTATTGATTGAAATCATAACCATTCATCTCCGCTAACACTAAGTACCAGTCAATTTGCTGAGCAATACTCCAGTCAGATATCTGCATCGCTAGTAGAGTCTGATTTAACGAATTGAACTTGGCTCGCCTTTGTTTAAAGGTTTGCTCTCGATAATCGGGCGCACCTTGATACAAAGGTGGCGATTCAAACGTTCGCCATTGTTTAAATAGGTTTTCAAGTTCGGAATAGTGAGAACTCGCTGTGGCTGAATAACTTAAGGAGGTTGCTAATAGAATGAATAACCAGCGTATCAATATGCTCATAATTTCTTCCTTGCAGTAATGGTTTAGGGAGTTTAACAGTAATATTAAATGTTTAAGGATATTAAGATAAAAATTAAGCGACCTAAAGTCAGATACAGCGCTATGTAATAAATTTTTTCTAAACTCTTAGTTAGTCTGATTAGCACAAATTACAAACTACACCTACACTGTATTTGCACTGGTTGATTTATGAACAATAAATTGATTTGTATGCAGATTTAACAGCAATTCAAAATTCCATTATAAGAATTGTAGTTCTGCTGGTAGCTAACCTTAATAAAATATGCACACTTTTGATTTATCAAAAGTGTCGATAATAGACAAGGAACAGGCATGGGAATTGCCATCGCGTTGGTCTTGATCGTAATTGGATCAATTGTTTTTCATTTCATTTCCCCCTGGGTGATGACGCCAATTGCGTCTAACTGGGGATCTATCGATGACACAATGCTGATCACTCTGATCATCACTGGAATTGTGTTTATTGCCATCAATTTTTTCATCGCCTTTGCAGTGATCAAATATCGACATGACAAAAACCGTAAAGCCAAATATGAACCAGAGAACAAGAAGCTCGAAGTATGGCTTACGGTAATAACCAGTATTGGTATTATAGCCATGTTAGCGCCGGGTCTAGTGGTGTATTCCGATGTAGTTACCGTACCTGATGATGCCATAACCGTCGAAGTAGTAGGCCAGCAGTGGAGCTGGAGTTTCCGCTATCCAGGCGAAGATCAACAACTCGGCAAATCTGCCATTGAATATATTAGTATCGACAATCCATTTGGTGTCGACCCTTTAGACCCAGCCGGTCAAGATGACATTTTAGTGCTAAACAATCGTTTAATATTACCTCTTGATCAACCAGTACGACTACTGATGCGTTCCAAAGACGTGTTACACGATTTTTATGTCCCCCAATTTAGAGTAAAAATGGATATGGTGCCAGGCACTATGTCTTACATTTGGCTAACCCCCACCAAAATAGGTGAATTCGAAATATTGTGTGCGGAGTTTTGTGGTGTTGGCCATTTCAATATGCGAGGCCATGTCGAAGTTAAAAGTCCAGCTGATTATGCACAATGGCTAACCACCCAAAGTACCTTTGTGGAAACCTTGAGTAAGAACCGCTCAGAGACACTTTCAGTAAGCGCTCAAAGCGGTAAAGAACTGGCTCAAATTAGTGGTTGTTTAGGCTGTCATAATTTCAATGACGCGAGTATTGGGCCAAGTTGGAAAAACCTTTACGGTAAAACGCAAACCATGGTCGATGGAACTCAAGTAATTGTTGATGATGCTTATTTGAAAGAATCCATCATTAATCCTATGGCTAAAATTGTAAAAGGTTATGCCCCCATTATGCCAGTGATGTCACTGGATGATTTACAGACAACCGCAATTATTGATTACATCAAAGAAAAAGGCTCAAGCGACTCGGATAGCACTGAGTCTCAGCCGCTACTCTCTGGTCAAGAGCTTGCTATCAGCAAAGGCTGTACTGCCTGCCACAGTATCGATGGCACTAAATTATTGGGTCCAAGTTGGCAAAATCTATACGGTTCAACACGCAATTTAACCAGTGGTCAGCAAATAAAAGTGGATGACAGTTATTTAATGGAGTCCATTTTTCAACCAAACGCTAATGTAGTGGCAGGCTATCCGCCAGTAATGCCACCGCCCATTATTAATCAACAGGAAGCGCAAGCGATAATCGAATTTATCAAAACGCTATAAGCATCTGATCAGCTGAACCTGACACAATGCGGGGTAGAAGATGAACGATGAAGTAGAACATGACATGCATGAACCGGGAAGTTTCTGGACTAAATATGTATGGAGTCAAGATCACAAAGTTATTGCCATACAGTATTCAGTTATCGCTATTTTAGTTGGCTTAGTTGCATTAGTGCTATCTGGATTAATGCGCCTACAGTTAGGGTTTCCTGGCAGCTTCGACTTTATTGATCCCAGTGCCTATTATCAGTTCGTTACTATGCATGGCATGATCATGGTGATCTACTTACTTACCGCTATCTTTCTTGGTGGCTTTGGCAATTATCTTATCCCCTTGATGGTCGGCGCACGAGACATGGTTTTTCCCTTCGTAAATATGCTCAGCGTGTGGTTTTACTTACTCGCAGTAATTATCCTGATGGCCAGTTTTTTCGTGCCCGGAGGCCCTAGTGGTGCTGGCTGGACCTTGTATCCCCCGCAAGCCATTCTACCCGGAACACCAGGTTCTGATTGGGGGATCATTTTGATGCTGGTGTCACTGGCGGTGTTTATTATTGCCGCGACCATGGGCGGATTAAATTATGTCACTACCGTATTACAGGCACGAACTCGCGGCATGACCTTAATGCGCATGCCTTTGACTATTTGGGGAATTTTCATGGCGACCATTTTGGCATTGTTGGCATTCCCAGCGCTTTTCGTTAGCGCCGTTATGATGCTCTTTGACAAAACCCTAGGTACAAGCTTTTTCATGCCTGCTATTTTATCAATGGGTCAACAGCTAGACCATGAAGGCGGAAGCCCAGTATTGTTTCAACATTTATTCTGGTTTTTTGGTCACCCCGAGGTGTATATAGTCGCCCTGCCCGCGTTTGGTATTGTTTCTGATCTCATCAGCACCCACGCGAGAAAAAACATTTTTGGTTATCGTATGATGGTTTGGGCCATTGTTGGTATTGGTGTATTAAGCTTTGTTGTTTGGGCCCACCATATGTACATCAGTGGTATGAATCCCATGTTTGGTTACTTCTTTGCTACAACGACGCTTATCATCGCCGTCCCCACGGCCATTAAAGTGTACAACTGGGTATTAACTATCTGGCATGGCAATATACGTTTAAACGTCCCTATGTTGTTTGCCCTTGGCTTTGTATCGACCTTTACCATAGGCGGGCTTACTGGCTTGTTTTTAGGCAATGTCGTAGTCGACCTCCCCTTATCCGATACCTATTTTGTGGTCGCCCATTTTCACATGGTAATGGGTGTATCACCGATTTTAGTCGTCTTTGGCGGGATTTATCATTGGTATCCCAAAATGACTGGGAAAATGCTTGATGACACTATGGGAAAACTGCATTTTTGGGGAACATTCTTAGGAACCTACGCGATATATTTCCCGATGCACTATCTTGGTGTTTTAGGCGTACCAAGACGTTATTTTGCCTACGAAAATTATGACTTTATTCCTGATTCTGCCAAAGATCTTAATGCCATGATCTCGGTTATGGCAATTTTTGTTGGTGTAATTCAATTGATTTTTATCTTTAATCTTATTTGGAGTTTATTCAAGGGTAAGCCCGCTGGAGATAATCCTTGGCAAGCGACATCATTGGAATGGCAAACTGAAACCACTCCGCCAGGTCATGGTAATTGGGGGCCACACCTACCAATTTGTTATCGCTGGGCCTATGACTATAGCGTGCCTGGTTATGAACAAGATTTTTTACCGCAGAATGATCCAGGCAAGGAACAGCCAGTCAATGCTGACACCAACCAGTTAAAAGGGGTAGAAGCATGAATATCATCGGCAAGTTAAGAGAAAAACCGTGGGAATCAAACTTATCACCGCAATTGCAATTTAATGATCGAGAGCAAACCCAAAAAGCAGGTTTGCGCTTATTACTGATTGTCATATCGGTGCTTTTTTTCTTGTTTATCGTCGCTTTCTTAATGCGCTCTCAATATCCTGATTGGCAACCCCTTGCAGAACAAGCCAATCATCCTTTATTTGATCGCAGTCAGCTTTGGTTAAATACGCTCTACCTAATTTTAGCCAGTTTTAGTATTCAGTTTGCTAAGCAAAGTTCCAAAAATGCTGAC
The DNA here is from genome assembly GCF_039523355.1 of Aliiglaciecola litoralis. Lineage (NCBI taxonomy): Bacteria > Pseudomonadati > Pseudomonadota > Gammaproteobacteria > Alteromonadales > Alteromonadaceae > Aliiglaciecola > Aliiglaciecola litoralis. Next base: position 195,151 of record NZ_BAAAFD010000001.1, read on the forward strand.
TCAGCTAACTTTAGAATGGCGCTACTCGCAGCAGGCATATTTTCATGCGCTTTTGTCGTTGGTCAACTGCTTTTTTGGCAGGCTTTGCAGGCCAAAGGGTTTTGGGTTAACAACAATCCCGCATTAAGTTTCTTTTATTTGTTTACCGGCTTACACATTGCCCACGTAATTGCAGGAATTGCTACCTGGCTCATGACCTTAGGCTATTCATTCAAAAAAACAACTGAGCAAAACCAAATTAAACTGCAGCATTACGTCGCTTTGTGCGCCACTTATTGGCATTTTTTGTTGGCATTATGGGGCTTGTTATTTTTGTTACTTGTAAGCAAACCTGAAACCTATAATGCCATCGTTGAGTTTTGTGGATTGGGAGCGCCATAATGGGATCACACAACTCAAACCATCAACAGCAAGGATTGTCTGGATTCATCGCAGATTGGTCGGCAGACAAGGAGTCTTTTCACGTTCCTTGGGGAAAAGCCATGATGTGGATTTTCCTGTTAAGCGACACCTTTGTTTTTAGCTGTTTCTTGATTGGTTACATGGTCATGCGTATGTCTGTGGTTGAGCCTTGGCCGAATGCCAGCGAAGTCTTCGCATTAGAAATAGCGGGACACCATATTCCCTTAGTCCTGATTGCAATCATGACATTTATATTGATCACCAGCAGCGGCACCATGGCGATGGCAGTTAACTATGGTTATCGGCGCGATAAAAACAAGACTGCGGTGTTGATGTTAATCACTGCCCTATTAGGAATATCCTTTGTTGGAATGCAAGCATTTGAATGGACCAAGTTAATATCGGAAGGGGTTAGGCCTTGGGGAAATCCTTTTGGTGCGGCCCAGTTTGGCGCAGTGTTTTTTATGGTGACGGGCTTTCACGGACTGCATGTATCCATTGGCGTGATTTATTTACTGATCGTTGCGTACAAGATTTTCAAAGGCCACTACGAAGAAACCGGCAAATACGAAATTGTCGAGATCACGGGTTTGTATTGGCATTTTGTTGATTTGGTATGGGTGTTTATTTTTGCGCTCTTTTACCTCTGGTAATAAGCGCTAAGGAGTCAGGTTATGGCAACAGACACTAAACTACTCGATAAAGAACAAGGGCATCAAGCGCATCCTGTAAGCCTTTACTTAAAAATTTGGCTATTGTTATTTGTGCTAAGTGGGCTTTCTTATGCGGTAGATTATATGCAGTTACAAGGCGTATTACGCTGGACGCTTATTTTGCTATTTATGGCGTTAAAGGCAGGCTTAATTATATCGGTGTTTATGCACATGATGTGGGAAAGAATGGCGCTTATCTGTGCGATATTGCTGCCACCGTTGTGTTTAACAATCTTTATTGGTTTGATGGCGATTGAATCTAATTATACGTTCTTCAGTCGTTTAACGTTTTTCACCTCAACATGAAACATAAAGACTAAACTACAGACGCACACCAGTGGGTTAAACGTCTGTAGTTTGCAATCTTGTAGCTCAAGGGTTTAAGGCAAGGTTTTCATCACTTTCTGGAATTTATCTTGCCCTTGTACGACCCAGCCAGGGGTTGCATCACCATCACCTGCAAATTTCAATCGAGGATGTTTTTGCACAATCTCAGTCAAAATAGATTCTTGCTCTGGAGTTACATCCACAAAAAACACGTGCTTGCCATTTTTTAATAGTTTTTGAAAACGTTTAAATTGATAGTTAGGTACTTGTATGCCAATTAAACCGCCTTCCCAAGTACAGAAGCCTAACAGCACTACCGCTAAAAAGATAAAAGGGATCCAACCAGCTGCTGTAGCATACCAGTCAAACACATAGGCTAATAACAACACCGCGGTTGCACAGATAACACCTACTCCCGCGCCTATTTGCGTTGAGTGAACCACGTCTTGTTTAAGCACCGCTTCTATTGCGTGAAGATGGTGCTTTTCAACCTCGGCATCATTTTCACTAAGCACGTGGATCTGTGGGGTTGCCACACCACGACTTTCAAGTTCCTTCTCTACCGCTTCTAAATCATCTAAATCCGCGCTTATATAATAGTGTCTTTTCATTGCAAGTAGCCTCAGGGCACCACTGTGCCTAACATAGATGTGAACGAAATGTTAATAGTGAGTATAGCAGAAACTACGCAGTGCATTAATTGAACATAAAGAAAAGCTTCTAAGCTATCAATACCCTTTGGTCAATTAACAATATAGTCAATAAAACAGGTAGATAAATGATACTAGCTCGAAAAACATTGCGCGCATTTTCAATGCTATACTTTCGATAAAATTGCACTGAAAGAAAAAGTAATGCCCCCCCTAAAATAAGTGCACTGACCAAAAATAAAGAGTGCCCCAATCCCGCTGCAGGTGCTAATAAGCTGATACTCAATAAGGCTAAACTAAATACTACAATGATGCTGCGAGTCACTTTATCAATTGCTGGATCATCAGGGAGTAATTGATAGCCTCCTTTTTGGTAATCTATTTTGTAGATTGAAGCCAATGCCATAAAGTGCGGTATCTGCCATAAGAACAATACAAACCCTAATACCAGCGCTGGGATTGAAACTGTATTGGTAGCGGCAGACCAGCCCATAATGGGTGGAATTGCACCGGGAATGGCCCCCACTAAAACCGCTGCCGGAGATATTGGTTTGATAGGTGTGTACAGCAGTAAATAGGTGACTAAGGTTAAAACGCCCAGTGCAGAGGTTAATGGGTTGACCAAAAACCAAAGTATCGCGACTCCTACCAACGAACTCATTAATGCCACTGTTAGTGCTTCAAATAAGGAAAGCATACCTGTGGGGAGCGGTCGATTGCGGGTGCGGGCCATTAATCCATCACGTTGACGCTCCCAGCACTGATTTAGCGCATTCGCTCCGAGTGCTGTCAGTAAAGTACCGATAAGAAAACCACTGCATTGCAATAGGTTAAACTCTGACACACCTAATCCATAGCCAATCATGCCAGTAAACAAAACCAGTAAACATAGTCGAAACTTACCCAATTTCAGGTACAAAGATAAACGACTATTGCGCGGATGAAATTTGCTTGTCATTGATGTTCAATTAATTGGTCTAGTTGTATTACAAAGCCTAGAGCAAAGGTCACATTTTCGCGAGTTCAATTAGCAAACCCATAGCCACTAGTAACATGCCAAATCAAGAAAGTACCTTGTAACTAATAAAAACTGCTCTTTCAAATATCAATTAGGTTATTGCGACACCTTAATCAGCTTAGCGTGATGAACTAAGCTGAAAGTTGCTTTGTGGGTGCCTTGTCGGTCAGATTGTTAAGCCAATGCTTGGTTCTCATTCTATAAAAAAACAAGATGGCTTTGGTGATCTCCTCGGAATAGGTGGCCAATACAACCCAATAAACGGGTAACGAAAAGTAAAACGCGGCGGCAAAGGTTAACGGGATACCTAACACCCACATGCCCGAAATATCTATGAGCATGCAATATTTATTATCTCCTCCGGCACGCAAAATCCCCATGGACGCCGTCATATTAAATACTTTAATGCAGGTCCCAAATACGATTAATAGGAAAATATCGTGAGCAATCGACAAGGTTTCAGCGTTAAGTTGATCATAAGGTTTAAAAACAAGCGATTCTAAACCTAGCATTAGCAAAGCTAGCACAAAGGTGACTATGGGTGCACTAATGGCAAAATTTCGTGCTACAAGCCATGCTGATTTAAAGTCATCTTGCCCCAGTCTTTGTCCAACCATTATTGAACATGCTGATGCAAAACCAAAAAAGAAGGAAACCAGTAAACCTTCTAGAGGGGCCATTAAACTCATTACCGCTAACTCTTGGGTTCCTATTCTGCCGAAAATAAGCTGATATACAAAAGTACCAAGTGACCAGACGCCAAAACTCACCATCATAGGCCAAACTAACCTAACTAAATGTCGCCATTGGTCAAGGTTGAATAGCTCACTGCGCACAATGTTACGAGGAAAAATAACGTGGTGAACGGTGTATAAACACCCAATAATCATCATTGCATGGAACACTCTAGCAATAAAAGTAGCCCAAGCTGCCCCTTCCACACCTAACGCTTGAATACCTAAGCCGCCGTTTATTAACCAATAATTGAGAAAGATATTAATGCCAATTGCAATGCTACTTAATAACATTGGAAGCTTTACTTGACCTAAACCACGCATGGCATTTTCAAATATCATCACAATGGTGACAAATAACAAGCTTGGCATAGTAATCCACAAGTATTGTGTGGCTAAATCGATAATTTCGGCATCTGTCGTACCTAGCCCAACGATATGATGTCCGAACATAAAGGTAAGAATACAAACCGGTATCAAGGCAATACCGCCCATAATTAATGTTTTAATCACCACCGCACTGATGCGCGAACTCTTGTTGGCGCCATAATATTGCGCCGCGAGAACCCCAACACCTGATGCTAATCCTGACAAAATGATTAAAACGACAAATTGAATCCGATTACCTAAGCCTACAGACGCAACTGCACTGTCTCCTAAGTGTCCTACCATCATAATGTCACTCATGCCTAGCATGGTGACCAATATACTTTGTAGCGAGATTGGCCATGCCAACTTAACACTTTGCTTAAACGTAGAGGTTTCGTTAATTAACATCAGAATGACAACCTAAATAGTGTGTTCGCTACATTGAATGTTTTGCAAATTATAACGGTTAGGAATTCAATAAACATTCTTGCAAATATCATATATCATGTTTAAAACTATCATTTAGGCAAATATATGTGGCAAGACATACTTAACATTGGCACTGCCTGTAAAGAGGATTTCATAAATTTCGAGTCTTTACCTGGCAAGGGTAATTCTCTCATAGCTTGTGCAGGCGTATCGCAATTAAGAGACCAATATCAAATAGGCAAAACCGGTAAGGGAGAAGTCTTTGATAAACACCCTAGTGAACGCGTGCAAGTGCATTATTTGCTATCAACACACTCCGGAGCAGGCAAACTTACATTGGGTAATGGGCAGCATAAAATATTACCTAATACCTTTACACTATTACCTGCAGGCACGCCCTTTTTGTATGAGTTAGATGGTGATCATTGGGATATGTGCTGGTTATTACTGCATGACTGCCCTGAGTACAAATTTATTCATCAATTACGTGCCGGTGTTTGGCCAAGTGATAACGCTCCATTGTTATATCAAAGCATGTGTCTTGTTCGAGACTTTGGTCATGCCCAAGGGCAATATCAATCGGATATCATGTTAAGACTGATTGAAGTATTACTCTTTCAGATTGAACAAACGTTAGATAAAACACCCGCTATGAACGAACAGCAACAACGTTTCCACGCATTGATCCGTGAGGTTACTAAACAACTACAACTTCCTTGGACGGTCACTTCTCTGGCAAAAAAAATGCATTTATCAGAGCCTCAGTTTTATCGACTATGCAAAAAACTGACGGGCAAAACGCCGATGAAACTACTTACCCATGCGCGACTAGAGTACGCTTGTTACCTGCTACGTTATACCAATTATAATTTGGAACAAATAGCGGATACTGTTGGTTACGCTGACAGTGCAAGCTTTGCTCACCGCTTTAAACAACAATACCAACTTAGCCCTGGAAAATGGCGACTTCAAAAGTTTACAAGTTAGAGGAAGGCGCGATCGCTAATTAGTGCGGTTCAATACTAATAATCTATATAAATCCAATATTTTAATAGCTTGAGTAACTTTGCATAATCTGGTTTGAGGTTATGAACAATGCAACCCGCGTTTTGGCATCATTAATCGAGCAATAAGAATTAATATTGGTTAACGTGGTGTCTTTACGGTTTGTTAATCTCTTTATTAAATTGATGAATAATATTTTTGATTTTCTCGCCATCCGATTCGGGCAAATAACGCGTATGAGCAGCAATGTATTGCGGATCTGAATAAAGCGTTTTCATGGCCGTATTTACCGATGATATAAGCTCTCGACTCTGCTGCGTGTCACTGCATATGAAATGACCGCTAACGTATGCTGGATTGCCTTCTATTTGATAAGCGCGAACATCAATAGGAATATCGTCACCGAAGTTTTGATATAGAGCAACCGGAAAAACAATTGCGTAATCGGTACGATTAGAGATGAACATGCGCATAAACGAGTGATAATAAGCTTCATTTGCAATTGGAATAATCTGTTGCTGATTTACCTTTGCAAGATCAGAATCAATTCGCTGTCCAAAAGAATAATTTTTTGGCTTAAGCAACCTTGAGTCTGGTTGTGAGTTGAGTATTTCATGGATATTTCTCACCTCGCCTTTATCATTTAAATAGGATTTCTCGATAGGCGGTAAGCTTGCGACTTGATATAACTTTTGAGTTTCAAAGAAATTTAGCGGTAACGAAAACAAATAGCTTTTTAGTCGTTGCGGGGTTTGTATTTTATTTACCACACAAACGGCATTACCTTTATCCATATAGCTCAGTGAACGAGCAAAGGGTACGTTTAAAATATTTACGTCCCAATTTAAACGCTGCATCAGAAGCGCTACTGAATCAACACTTGCGGAGATCTGACTATTAACTAGATTGGCTTTTTCTGTAAGCTTAGGTTCGTCTGAATGCAGTTCGAATTCATGGGGAAAACTAGAGTGGTGCTGTGCTTCTAAAGCTTTTGCGTTAAAGCCAAACAAAATATTGATGACTGTTATCGAAACCATACAATAAGAGAACGACAGTTTTTTTATTATTTTAGCCATAGAGTCCGCATTATGTTTAAAATATCCTTAGTGCTGTTCGCACTCTTAACCTTAAGTTGTAATCTGACAAAAACGAAAGGTATCCACTATTCCATATTAAGCACTTTTTTACTTTGCGTAACTACGTCTTTTATGTATCCATGAACAAATTTCCATTATGCCAATCATTGTCGATTAACAATTATAAATAGCCAAACACCAACTCGCCAAATTCTTTATCAATCTAAAAACAATTTGTATCGCTTAATTCTGCCAAAGATCAAGATGGATTCATCAAAGCAAACATCAAATCATGTGAATCTAAACTTAAACACTTTGTGTGGCATTTTAGTTCAATGCAATTACATTGCTACTTGGCAAAAATAGACCAACCCGTATGTTTAACTAATAATTCCAAGGCTTCGGTACCCAATTTGCTATTGCCGATTTTATCTAAGCCAGGCGACCATACCGCAATAGATGCCTCTCCAGGAGCTACTGCGAGTATACCTCCCCCAACACCACTTTTGCCTGGCAGGCCAACGCGAAACGCAAATTCTCCGGAGCCGTCATAGTGACCACACATTAACATCAATGAACTTATACGACGAGAACGTTCTGGCGAAACCACACGCGTACCATAAATTGGATTCGTCCCATCAAACGCTAAAAACAATCCTGCATGAGCAAGCTGTTTACAATTCATAGAAATAGAACAGTGATGAAAATACGTGCCCAAAACATGTTCCACAGGATGGCTAATGCGATCAAATGATGCCATAAAGTGGGCTAATGATGCATTACGATGACCCGTTTCAATTTCAGAACGAGCGACTTTCTCATCAATGCAAATACTTTTGTCGTTCGCTAAAAAACGCACAAACTCCAATATTTCAGCCAAGCTCTCTTTAGGTTGGTGACCGCTCATGATGGAATCGACTACCGCAATAGCGCCAGCATTGATAAATGGGTTACGGGGTTTTCCCTGCTCGTGTTCAAGTTGCACAATAGAATTAAAAGGGTCACCCGAGGGCTCTCTTCCAACATGAGACCATAGATGATCTCCTAACTTGCCAAGCGCAATGGTTAAGGTGAAGACTTTTGAAATACTTTGGATCGAAAAAAGTGTATCGGCATCACCTGTACTAAAGGTTTGACCATCTGGCAGCACAACTGACATAGCAAATTGGTTAGGATCGACACAGGCTAGCTGCGGAATATAGTTGGCGACTGTCCCCCTGTCAGTGCGCTTACGCATTTCTGCCGAAATTTCATCTAATATATCTTGCAATATTTAGGTCCTTTACTCAGTCACAATTTCAATCAGTAAGTATGCCATCGATATTATGACGAAGTCGATTTTAAAAATAAATAGACTAGCTAGGGCTGGGTGAATGAGGATGCTGTCGCAGCGCCGCTGTGCTGTGATTGAACGACATTCAGGGACGAATGGCTGGCTGTTGCACCATGGATAGGTTCAACCTAGTCGGTTAACCGCCTAATACTAATTAGTATTCAAACACAATAACATCACGCGAAGCGTCGGTTTAAGTCCGTACTTATTTTAAAAATGAAATTTTGATTTGAATAAGACGTTCTAGAAAAGAGAAATGGTGCCCGGGGCTGGGTGAAAACGGAAGTTGTCGCTGCGCAGCAGTGATCCGATTGAACGACATTCAGGGATGAATGGCTGGCAGCAGTACCAAGGATGGGTTCAACCTAGTCGGTTAACCGCCTGACAATGATTAATCATCAGACACAATAACATCACGCGAAGCGTCGGTTTAAGTCCGTACTTAGTTTAAAAATGAAGTTTTGATTTGAATAAGACATTCTAGAAAATAGAAATGGTGCCCGGGGCCGGACTTGAACCGGCACGTCCTTACGAACGAGGGATTTTAAATCCCTTGTGTCTACCAATTTCACCACCCGGGCATCGGATGAACTCATACATGAGATGAGAGTTTTTTTACTTTGTGGACCGAACTTCGTTCGGTACCTTGTGGTCACTACCAGCATCCTGCTTCACGTGACACTTGTGCATCCTGCACGTCGTCTACCAATTTCACCACCCGGGCATCGGATGAACTCATACTTATGATGAGAAGTTTAGCGATATGGAGGCGGAACCCGGAGTCGAACCGAGATCCACGGATTTGCAATCCGCTGCATAGCCATTCTGCCATTCCGCCAAATTTGGAGCGGGAAACGAGACTCGAACTCGCGACCCCGACCTTGGCAAGGTCGTGCTCTACCAACTGAGCTATTCCCGCACGCCACTGTCTTTTACAAGTCAGTTTTCACAACATTTCGTTGTTCCGAAATGTGAGGCTGCATTCTACCGTCAAAGGACTATCTGTCAACTACAAAAACCATGATTTTTAATCGTTTGCTTGAAAAATAACTTAAACGCTTTAATTTCAAACAACCATTATCAAAGTTGCTTGTTCATATCTTCTTTCGTTAGGTTTTTCCAAGCCGCTATTGTGTAAGTCACCATAGACCAAACCGATAACACGGCTGCAAAATATAATAATAATTTTCCTAGGACAACCCAATATATTGGGAAACCCATAAAATAATCTAATTCTGACAGTAGTCCAATTAGTGCCAACATTTGCGCCATGGTTTTTGCTTTACCAATAAATGACACTGCAACAATATCGCTTTTACCGTGCTGCCCCATCCATTCTCGAAGTGCCGAAACATAGACTTCACGAGACATCAGCAAAATTGCCGGCACTGTAATCCAAACGGAAGCATAAGTATGGGTGATCATTATCAGTGCTGCCGCCACTATCAGTTTATCTGCAACGGGATCTAGAAACGCACCAAATGCGGTTGATTGTTTTAGCTTGCGCGCTAAATAGCCATCGAACCAATCAGTAATAGCGGCTAGCCAAAAAATAAATGCGCCAGCTTGATGAGCCCATTTCCAGTCAAGGAAATAAACCACAACAAAGACAGGGATCAAAACGACCCTTAGCATGGTAATAATGTTAGGAATTGTCCACATACTTCTGTTTATTCCATGTAGTGTTAACGATACTTGTTAAATTATGAATGAATATGCTCATAGATGGTATCAGCCATCTCTTCACTGATCCCAGGCACTCGAGCAATTTCATCTCTGCTGGCCTGCAAAACCCCGTGTATACCACCCATATATTTCAATAAACTTTGGCGTCTTTTAGCCCCGACCCCAGGAACAGATTCCAATACCGATGTGCGTTTTGCTTTTTGTCGTCTTTGTCGATGACCGGTAATAGCAAAGCGATGCGCCTCATCTCTGATATGCTGTATAAGGTGTAAGGCCGGCGAATCAGCAGACATCGGTATAGTATCATGATTACCGGCAAGGATAAGAGTTTCCAAACCAGCTTTTCGACTAGTGCCTTTGGCGACACCAATCAATAATGGTTTTTTATGTCCTTTCCAATTCTCAAAATGATCTTCTGCCTGGGCTAACTGTCCTTTACCACCATCAATAAACAAAATATCCGGCATTTTCGTTTCATCAACACCCGTTTTATACCGTCGCCCCAATGCTTGCGCCATTGCAGCGTAGTCATCACCAGGTGTTATCCCTTCAATATTGTAACGTCGATAATCCGCTTTAAGTGGTCCCTCTCGATTAAACACCACGCATGAAGCGACAGTTTGTTGACCCGAGGTATGACTGATGTCAAAGCATTCCATACGCTGTATAGGTTGTTCAGACTCAAGAACCTTTTCAAGTTCCAAATATCTCGCGAATACTGATTTTTGCTGATTTTGCTTAGCGTCTAACGCATTTTCAGCGTTTGTCATAGCGAGCTTCAGATAACGTTTCTTTTCGTCTCTGGCGCCTTTGAAAAACTGTACCTTATGTCCGGCTTCTTTACTTAACAAAGCCGTGATAGCGTCCTCATCTTCTAATCCAAGCGGTATAACAATTTGTTTAGGGATGGTTTTATTGCCTGCCAGATAAAACTGCAGTACAAAGGATTGTAAAATCTCCTGCGGAGTAGTTTGCGCGGGTACTTTTGGGAAAAAACTCTTACTTCCTAGCAGTTTATTATCCCGAATAAATAGCCCTTGAATACTAGCAATGCCGTTTTTATACACAAAGCCTAATACATCCATTTCTTGTTCGTTGCCACTTACCCATTGTTGTTCTTGAACTTTATTTAATGCACTAATTTGATCCCGATAGCGCCCAGCAGCTTCAAACCGTAACTCGCTACTGGCGACTTCCATTTTATCTACCAATGAGCCAATGACTTGCTGGTTCTTCCCTTTTAGGAACAACTTGGCGAGTTTTATTTGTTCTTGATATTCTTCATCTGTTACTAACCCTTCGACACAGGGTCCCGCACATCTTTTCAATTGATATTGCAAGCAAGGGCGTGAACGAGCCCGATAATAACTGTCTTCACATTGTCGTATTGGAAAGAGCTTTTGCATTGTGCGTAAACTCTCACGCACAGCCCAAGTACTGGGATAAGGCCCGAAATATTCACCTTTATGCTTTTTAGCACCGCGGTGCAAGCCTAAGCGTGGGTGTTGATGATCGGACAAGAATATAAAGGGATAAGATTTATCATCACGCAGCAACACGTTATAGCGCGGTTTATATTTTTTAATAAAGTTGTTTTCAAGAATGAAAGCTTCGGTTTCACTATTGACCACAGTGACGTCCATGTCGACTATCTGTCGCACTAGCGAACGGGTTTTGATGCTATCTAAGTTTTTACGGAAATAACTGGCGACACGTTTTTTGAGGTTCTTAGCCTTCCCCACATAGATCACCTCGTTTTTATCGTTGTACATACGATAAACGCCAGGTTTGGAAGTGAGATTTTTTAGGAAAGCCGCACTATCGAACGCGTTGGCAACTTGTTTTTTTGATGACTCTGATTCTTGCACGGTTAATTATAATTGATTGGAATCGATGAGTTTGTGTCGCAAGGCTAGGTGCGTGAGTTCAACATCTGAGCCAACATGGAGTTTATCGAACATGCGGTAACGATAAGTATTTACCGTTTTTGCACTGATATTGAGCTTGCTAGCAATATCCGGCACTCGATTGCCTTTGGTTAACATGATAGTAATTTCGAGTTCTCGTTTAGAGAGTTGATCGAACGGATTCGTGTCATTTAGGTTTAGTTGGCCAATCGCTATTTGTTGAGCGATCTCAGGAGCAATATAACGTTGACCGGAAGCGACTTTGCGAACCGCATTGATCATCTCTTGCGGGTCGGTTCCTTTTGTTAAGTAACCAAAGGCGCCCATCTGCATTACTTTAGCCGGAATAGGGTTTTCAGTGTGCACCGATAACACTACGACTTTAGCGTCTTGGGCATAATGGATAATTTGTTTGGTTGCTTCTAACCCACCTATACCGGGCATATTCATGTCCATCAACACAATATCTGGGGGAGTAGCGCGACAAAATCTAATCGCATCCTCACCACTACTGACTTCGCCAATGACTTTGAATTCAGACACATCTTCTAGAATCCGACGGATCCCAGTGCGAACTAACTCATGATCATCAACCAATAACAATTTAATCAAAATCCACTCCAAAAAGGATGCTGCTTACAAATTTAAAATATCACAAACCACGGTGAAATTGCAGATAAAATAAGGACTTTGCAGCCCCATACCGACAACATTGTAGTTTCGCCATATTAACCAAACAAACGGGTTAACAGCAACGTTCCAATCCGCTTTGTTGCCCAAATACTATTTTTGATTTGGGCTTTCTTTAATATACAAATCGTGTTTTGAATAAGGGATTTCAATCTGATTTGCTCTAAATTGTTTGAGTATTTTGCAATTTAAAATGTCAATAATCCGTCCTTTCAAAGCGGGTTTGTCAATCCATACCAACAGTTCTATATCAAGGGCTGAGCCACTGAATCGTCGAAATCGCACTCTAGGTTCAGGATCGGTGCATATCGACTCTTCGTTTTGTGCTATCTCCATCAATACTGAGCGCACTAGATCGATATCTGAATCATAAGAGACACCAACAGGAATTCGACAACGTGATTTCTCATGCGGGCCGCCAGACTCATTAATAATTTTAGTATTTCCCATAACCGAATTGGGAATGGTAATTTCCACATCGTCTCTGGTTAACATGCGTGTACTGCGAATACCAATATGGGTTATTTCACCGCGCTCTGTGGAGTCCAAAACAACATAGTCTCCTACTTTATAAGGAGCGTCAGCCATAATAAATACGCCGGAAAATAGATTAGCTAAGGTATCTTTAGCAGCGAAACCAACCGCAATCCCGACAATCCCTGCAGAGGCTAACCACGCCGTCATATCAACATCCCATATTGAGAAAATCCAATAAACCGCAAGGACTACAATAATGATGTTAATTATATTCTGGAATAAAGGCAGCGTTTTATGGTTAATACTTTTAAATCTATCTGGGTGCAAAACTAGGCTATTAAGTAAAACGCGATTTCCTTTGAGTAAAAACAATGTCCAAAAAAGCATGCCGATTGAAATTAAAATCGAGGTTCCAATAAATAATACCAATGGTTCAGGATCTAAAATTAACAAAGCGCTCGACAGGCCTATCAGCAAAAAGGTGAAGTAAATAGGCGTATGGAGTAAATCTAATAGCCCATTGAGCTGATTAATCGGAGTGCGAGACATGAGTCTCTTTAAACCGGCAACCACGATATACTTGAAGATTGACGCGATAACGAAGGAGATCATGATCACCATCGCGGCTTGCATCATATGACTATCACCAAATGTTTCTAATATTGGAGCAATAAATGATTGAAATTGTTCAAGCATAAGTCTAATCGGTTCCTTATTTCCTTTGTGTACTAGCCTAACGGATCATTAGCCTGCTGCACTACATTCAATTCTTTTGTGGTTGTTCTACAATCTATTAGTTCTCAAAAGCTATACAGAGTAAAGTAAAAATCTCCCCCGCTCATTTAAGTGAATACTAAAAACTTTTTAATCTAGAGAGCTACTGAAATTGAAAGGCACTTGTTCAAAGTCTAGAGGCCTTTGCTATCGTTCAAAAGCCGCCTAGACTTTTCTATTTGGTCAGGTTCAGCCCTTGCCTTGGGTCCTATTTTTATGAGGCTTGGCATTTTTTTCGATAAAATCAATGACCATCCCAGCAACATCTTTATCAGTCGCTGTTTCAATGCCTTCTAAACCTGGCGATGAGTTTACTTCCATTACCACGGGTCCATTGCTAGAACGTAATAAATCTACCCCACACAGGTTCAAGCCCATGATATTTGCAGCTTTAACGGCTGTTTCACGCTCTTGCTTGGTTAATTTTACAATTTGTGCGCTGCCGCCTCTGTGCAAATTGGATCTAAACTCGCCTTCTTGTGCTTGGCGTTTCATCGCCGCCACAACTTTATCTCCCACAACTAAACACCGTATATCCGCGCCACCGGCTTCTTTTACGTATTGTTGTACCAATATGTTGGCGTTTAACCCTCTGAATGCCTCAATAATACTTTCCGCGGCCTTGGCGGTTTCACCTAATACAACACCAATACCTTGGGTGCCTTCTAATAATTTGATCACAACCGGAGCGCCACCCACGGTTTCAATTAACTTTTTAATATTGTCAGATGAATGAGCAAATTGGGTTCTAGGCAGGCCTATGCCCTTTCTAGACAATAACTGCAGGGAACGAAGTTTATCTCGCGAACGGCTAATCGCAACAGATTCATTGATACTATAAGTCCCCATCATTTCAAATTGGCGAACCACAGATGTACCATAAAAAGAAATTGATGCGCCGATACGAGGAATAATCGCATCAAAATACTCTAGCGTGTCACCTTTGTAGCGAATTGCCGGTGCGCTGCTGGCTATGTCAATATCACAATGTAGAGCATCTATTACGCGCACTTCATGGCCACTTTTCTCTGCTGCTTCTATCAGCCTACGGGTTGAATACAATTTTTTATTACGTGAAATTATACCGATTTTCATTATTTCCCCACCGTGAATACCTACCACTTCCGTTAGTGGTATAAGTTAAATTTTAATATAGCTTGGGTTTTGCTTTTTAGATACAAAATCATGCGTTAACAATAACGAAAAAGAGGAAAATTAATTGAGACTTGTCATCATATTTGACAAAGAAAAGAAAATGAGAGGTTGCCCGCTATTTATTGGGGGGAAATCATAAAAAGAGCGTAACAAGGTGTTAAGTTAAAACCTTACATTTGCTAGTGTTTTTATAGCCTAGTATCAGGACAAATTATTTTAGATGCTGAAACGTGGGTTAAATCGTTTTCTGAAAAAGACGTTAATGAAAGCGCATTTAATTCTGCTAAGCCCGGTATCCCGCCTTGCGCGGATGCTTTAATAGCGTATAACGCGTTTGGGTTAACTTTGATGACATAGCCAAATGCGCGCTGCAACAAATTGCTCGTGGTAATATTTTCTTTAACCGACATCGCTTCACTGAAAATTGGTTGTAAAGATTGTAATTTTGGACTTAGAGAAAAAGAAACTACGTTTTCATCGCTTAATTCTGACTCGCGAATCGGTAGTATTTCGTAGACATCGAACTGTATAGAATCGATCGTCAGTGGCACACCACCGATATTCTCGATCGTGTAGAGACCACTAATCGTACACAAATTATTATCAGATCCCCACAACTTAGTTCCTTGGTTGAAATTTAGTAACGTACTGGCTTTAGGGTACAATCCATCTTTCCCTAATCTAGCGGCCTCCAATTCATATTTACTCTTGGCTAGTTTGACTTCTGCTGCCTGTTTTTCAATCCAATCAGTACCGATTGTCAAGGTCCAAATAGCAGCGATAATCATCACTAAATATTTGATAATAGATTCGATTCTTTTAAATTGCGCATCAGTTAAGCTGAAGATCTTTTTAAAGACACTTGCCATGGTGTAGTCCCTTTGCTGAATCAATAGAACAAGGTTTAGTCTTTTACAGGAAGCTAAGGAAAGGTTGCTTTAATCGTCCATTTACCATTCGGCTGCTGGATTTTTTCCACTTGCGCGCCTTCGCTTTCATAGTCTTCGATAACTTGATCTACGTCACTAGTCGGAATGTCCGTTAACTCTTCTGTTCTAGCCATTTTTTTCAATCCTTATTGTATAGGTATGTCAGCGACCGCTTTTTCTCTTGCATCAGAAAATAATTCCGAACGGAGAAAAAACGTAATTGAAACATTATCTAAGTTATTAGTTTTCATCCAACTCTTGATGGCATCTTGGTTTGCGGTATTGATAACTTTGCCATCTGGTTTCCAATAACTACGAATCAGATCCCCGGCTTTATCTTTTTTGTAAGATGATTTCAATATCATCGAGATTTCTTCGTCAGCTTCTGCTTTTAATTCACCCGCTTGTTTATTAATTTCATTGACTGCGCCTATCACGGTTCCTACTTGAAAATAGTTTTCAACATCTATTAGTGCTCTCATCAATGAATAGCTCGCAATATCAAGCTCCATACCGGTATAGATTGCCACTAATTGCTTTTGCCGATTAGCCTGCATTTGAGACACTATTGCAGTTAAAGTTGAGTCGTAATAGGCATTTTTATCGATGGAAGATTTCACCCCTGTAACCGTTGCAGAGGTTGCAGAAATTATCGCTTGTGAACTAGAAACCGTTGATACAGCACCCAATGCGCCCAAGAGTAAGACGGTGGAATCAGCACCAATGTTGAGTTTTTTGTTTTCTGAGGAGATATCTTTGACGAATTCATTAAAATTTAAATCGATTGCGCGGACTCTAGCGGATAACACTTCATTTCTGTAGCTGCGTTTTTCAGCATTAGACGACTTTGCGTTGTAAGTGGTTATCACATTTGGTGCAAAGTAAGCTTGCAATGTTTCTAGTTCAGACTCTATATCAACTGATCGCTCAGGCGTTCCGGATATACTTGAGCAACCAACAATTATAAAGGCAAACAAAATGATGACGAATTTAGTAAACATGGCTACTTTCCTTGTCTGTATTTATTGATGTTTAACATCGTCAACAATAATATGTTTTTATCGACAGCACTTAACGGAGATATCGCAAGGAACAATCGCTAATTACCGCTGATGTATGTGATTTTGGCTATTAGATTATTTACCTATCGAGCACGCTTTTAAATCACGAATAAAAAAGCATGCTTAATGTATAGACTACTTTAGTGAAATTAAGTAGTGATAAGTTTGAATAGCGTCATCTCCGACCTACTGCATATTCATTCATCGAAACCATCCCTTTATCGCAAAAATATACAAGCTAAAGGACATACCTGCAGCTACACAGAAGGACACTTCTGCAAGAGTGAGGGGCCAAGGGTTATCGAGTAAGTTCATCCCCAACATCCCACCGGTGATTGCTGGAATAAGTGTCAGCGTTGTGAGAATTGCCAACAAACGCATGACTTTATTCATCTGAAAAGAGGAAATATTTAGGCGCAGATCGACTAATGCCGACAGGTTATTTAACAGGTCATCAACACTATCATAAAGACTGTCCGCATCATTGAATAGAATCGTAAATAGTGTTCTAGGAGGTTTCGCAAAGCCCTTTATTGAAATTGGTTTCTCAGACAGTTGTCTAATGGCCTGAGATAAGTGTTTTACATTGCTGCGGACACGGGTTAATTCACTGCGTAATTTAAAGGTACTATCCAAAAACTCTTTATCACTGATGCTTTTTTGCTGTGCATCGATTTTAAGTAATGCTTTTTCTAAAAGATCGATTATTTCCGTGTAACGATGGATTACTGTTTTTAAAAATGCCCAAGTAAAACACGGTAAAAGCGGCAGTTGATCAACAACTTCTTTACTTTGCAACATGATATCTGTGGTTAGCGTTATATTTTTACGGGCTAACACCAAAATATTATGATCGGAACCAACCAATAAGATCCCATCTCTTGAAATCATTGGAATATGATGCTTGCCATTGCCACTCACACTGGGTAACCAGACAAATAAAGTGGTGTATTTGTCCATTCGTTCAATACGTGGAAACTGCGATTCAAACAATAGCCTCGATAAACTCGAATGTGGCACTTTAAGTATATCTGCGACTTCATTGAGATTGTTGGGCTGAATATTGCCGGCAAATAACCAGTCTTCGTCATGATTCTTAAGGCAACTAATTATGGTTTCCCAAGTAACAACTGTGGCATTACCACTGGTAAAATTAACCGCTTCGACAGGCCCTTGAGGTGCATCCTGAGTGCTAATGGATGTTACATCAGTCGTTATTACGCTACGTATTTTTGCACTAAACAAAGCAATTCGGATAAAGCGCAACAACCTTAGCGACAAGGCATGCTTAAACTGATCCCCCACAGCAGGCAATAACGACATAAACCCGATTAAGATGATGAATGCATCCAATATGCGCCAAAAGCTCAATACAAATTTCTTTTTATCTGGTGCCAACAAAAGACTTAACAGATATTCAGCTAAAAAAGTGACTAGAATGAGATTTTCGACGAAGTTGATTGTCGCTTCTACGTCTTTTGATAACGTAAAAATAAAAGGGGTAATGGCTAAAAATAGCGTGACCATTGCCAGAAA
Organism: Aliiglaciecola litoralis; assembly: GCF_039523355.1. Lineage (NCBI taxonomy): Bacteria > Pseudomonadati > Pseudomonadota > Gammaproteobacteria > Alteromonadales > Alteromonadaceae > Aliiglaciecola > Aliiglaciecola litoralis. Next base: position 213,422 of record NZ_BAAAFD010000001.1, read on the forward strand.
CCCCAACAAGGCATCACTTAACAGCTCATCCCACTTATAAAGCACCAACGTCGAAGTTGAATGTGGTGCAGATGGTTCTTTGATTAATGCCATGGAGATCTCAACTGTGGATTTTTTGTACTTGATTAACGATAGTACAGTAAGTCTCTGGCAAACAAATTCTTTTTTAGAATCCTGTCTTGATAAATGCCTTGCGTCTTAATCGACTTAAAAATCAATGCTAAAACCTTCACAAATCATGTGGAGCTGATCATTATGGTCTATTCAAGCACATCCCTGTCCTTGCCCCTTCGGGCGCCTATGGCGGTACAAATTGTTCCTGACAATTTGTCGAACCGTGGGGCTTCTCACCCTCCCTATAAGCAAATATTGAAATACAAAAAAAAGACCTGCTTCTAGGAGGAAGTTTAAAACAAGTGTTTAAATCTCACCAACGGGATTCACTCAAACACATCCCTGTCCTTGCCCCTTCGGGCGCCTACGGCGGTGCAAATTGTTCCTGACAATTTGTCGAACCGCGGGGCTTCTCACCCTCCCTATAAGCAAATATTGAAATACAAAAAAAAAGACCTGCTTCTAGGAGGAAGTTTAAAACAAGTGTTTAAATCTCACCAACGGGATTCACTCAAGCACATCCCTGTCCTTGCCCCTTCGGGCGCCTACGGCGGTGCAAATTGTTCCTGACAATTTGTCGAACCGCGGGGCTTCTCACCCTCCCTTTAAGTAAATATTGAAATACAAAAAAAAAGACCTGCTTCTAGGAGGAAGTTTAAAACAAGTGTTTAAATCTCACCAACGGGATTCACTCAAGCACATCCCTGTCCTTGCCCCTTCGGGCGCCTACGGCGGTGCAAATTGTTCCTGACAATTTGTCGAATTTAGTTCGCACCAAGACGTCCCTCACCGCCATATACGAAAAAACCCGCTACAATGAGCGGGCTTTTCGTATATGGCGGAGAGGGAGGGATTCGAACCCCCGGTAGGGATGAACCTACGTCTGATTTCAAGTCAGGTGCATTAAACCGAGCTCTGCCACCTCTCCGAAGTGGGGCGAATATTAATGACCTTTTATGGGCTTGTAAAGGGGCAATTTAAAAAAATTGTTCAACCGCTTTAAGATTGCGCAATTTGATGGCTTTTCAAGCAACTCATAGCTAGTTACATAATAAGCGTACGATAATACTTGAAAAACGGAACCAAAAACCATACAACTAGACTAATTACACAATACTGTAGTCTTTTACTCAGCTATTTAACTTTATTAGGCCTATTGGAGGTTTTTATGGATCAAGATCGTTATGTTCAGGTAGGCAGTCAGCCGTCGGTACTGGAGACCAATAAGGTTCTTCGTAATACCTATATGCTGCTCGCCATGACACTAGCATTTAGTGCTGTGTGCGCAGGCATTACCATGTCAATGAATATGGGCCAAGGTATGGCATTAGGAATGTCATTAACGGCGTTAGTGATGATTTTCTTTTTAAACAAAGTGGCTAACAGCTCCATGGGCATTTTGTTCGTGTTTGCCTTTACCGGTTTATTAGGTGGATCGCTTGGGCCAATGCTCAATGCTTACTTAGCCTTCCCTGGCGGCGGCGCGTTGGTAATGCAAGCTTTAGGCACAACAGCGTTGGTGTTCTTTGGTTTATCAGCCTACGTACTAACAACCAAAAAAGACTTCTCTTACATGGGCGGATTCTTAATGGTTGGTTTGATAGTGGCCATAGTTGCGTCGGTAGCCAATATTTTCATGGGTATCCCAGCTTTGTCACTGGCAATTAGTGCCGCGATTGTGTTCATTATGTCGGGACTCATCTTGTTTGATACAAGCCGCATTGTGAACGGTGGTGAAACTAATTATATTCGCGCTACTGTATCAATGTACTTAAATATCTATAACTTATTTACGTCTATCCTCCACTTGCTTGGCGCATTTGGCGGCGACGATTAATAATATCTGATATGCTAAAACACCTCAGCAACGCTGGGGTGTTTTTTTATGTGTTGGAAACCTTATTGTGACTCAGTTTTGTATCATTATTACCTCTTCAGCGCTGGATGCCGATGGCGTTTACAGTGCGTATCGCTTTGCCCAAGCGGTAATTGACAAAGGCCATAAAATCAATGGCGTGTTCTTCTATCAATCAGGGGTAACTTTGGCCAATGGATACCAAACCTTTTTAAGTGATGAGCGCGACATGCATAAACTCTGGAGTGAATTTGCGTCACAATATGACATTCCACTACAGGTATGCGTGACCGCCGCTAACAGGCGAGGCCTTATCAGTGAGCAGGACGCTGCTGAACAATCTGAACCAAATGGCTTCAATCTTAGCCCCCCCTTTTCTTCTGTTGGTCTGGGTGAGTTGATGGTGCTACTTGAAGAATGCGACCGGAGTATTCAATTTTGACCACCCTTGCCATTGTGAATCACTGTGCGCCTTATGCCGGTCAAGCAGGACAGGAATCGACTGATTTAGCCCTAGCGGCTGGCAGTTTTGGTCAGCAAGTGAGTGTGTTTTTTGTCAACGACGGCGTGTTTCAGTTGATAGCGCAACAAACGCCCGAACAATTACAAAGAAAGCATTTTACCAAAAGCTTCGGTGCCTTCGAGTTTTATGACATCGAACATATTTATGTGTGTCGGACTAGTCTTGAAAAACGTGGTTTATCAGTAACTGAATTAGCAGTAGAGGTCACTGTACTTGACTCAACAACCTTTAATCACACGCTACTTCAGCACCAACATATTGTGAACATGACATGATCTTGCATAAATTTACCGGCAGTCCTTTTACGTCCACACAAATAGCTGACGCGTTGGATAAAATAAGCACTCAAGATAGCGTTATTCTCACGCTCGAAGCGGTGTATGCCTGTTTGCAGCCTGAATTGCTAAATAGTATTCTCAATACGACAAGCAAGCTCTATTTTATCGCCGATGACCTTGTCGCCAGAGGGTTAATCTTAACCAATGAACGGGCCTACGTAATTGACTATCACCAATTTGTATCTTTAGTAGAGCAACACCACAACGTAATGTCATGGCAGTAAACTAAATTATGGAATACTTCATAGAATTTGACGGTCGTAAGATCGAAACCGATAAAGCCGGTTATTTACTCTCCGTTGATGACTGGCAGCCTGAGCTGGCCCCCGTAATAGCGCAATTAGAAAACATTGAGCTAAATGATGATCGCTGGCAAGTGGTTAATTTTGTTAGACAATTTTATTTGGAATTCAATACCAGTCCAGCAATCCGCGCACTGGTTAAAGCCATGGCACAAAAATACGGGCCTGAAAAGGGTAATAGTCGCTATTTACAACGACTATTTCCTAAAGGCCCAGCCAAACAAGCCACCAAAATAGCGGGGTTACCTAAGCCGGCTAAGTGCCTTTAGAAAGTCGTATAACTACTTTCACGCCCATCTACCGACGGGAAAACCAAACACCATCTTAAAACATAAAGGCAGCGTTTTTAGCGCTGCCTTTCGTTATGTATTTTGCCGTTGGGATTTAAGCGAAAATACGCTCAACTCCTTGCATGTAAGGCACTAGGGCCTCTGGAATGGTGACTGAACCATCCGCTTGTTGGTAGTTCTCAAGAATAGCCACTAAGGTACGCCCTACTGCGAGCCCAGAGCCATTTAGCGTATGCAATAATTCTGGCTTGTTGGTTTCAGGGTTACGATATCGTGCTTGCATGCGTCGTGCTTGAAAGTCGAGCATGTTAGAGCACGAGGAGATTTCACGATAGGTATTTTGCGCCGGTAGCCACACTTCTAAATCGTATGTCTTACAAGCGCCGAAGCCCATATCGCCGGTACATAGCAGCATCTTGCGATATGGCAAACCTAGTAGCTGTAATACCTTCTCAGCATGCCCAGTAAGCTCTTCTAATGCATCAAAAGACGACTCAGGCTTCACCAGTTGCACTAATTCCACTTTATCAAACTGGTGGTTACGGATAAGGCCTTTGGTATCTCGACCATAAGAGCCCGCTTCACTGCGAAAACACGGAGTGTGCGCGGTCATTTTTAAAGGTAAGTCATCGGCACTGAATATTTCATCACGCGCAATATTAGTCAGTGGCACTTCAGCAGTGGGAACCAACGATAGTCCCTGTCCTTCTTCGGTAGCTGGCATGGTGTGGAAGGAGTCTTCTTTAAATTTAGGAAACTGTCCCGTACCGTACATGCTCGCTTCATTGACCAAATAAGGTACGTACATTTCGGTGTAGCCATGTTGGGTGGTATGCAGATCCAACATAAATTGCGCTAGGGCACGATTAAGACGGGCAACTTGCCCGCGCATCACGACGAATCGAGAGCCCGATAATTTAGCACCGGTTTCGAAGTCCAGACCTTTATCAATGGCTTCACCCACATCGACGTGATCTTTCACCTCAAAATCAAATTCCCGTGGCGTACCCCAACGGCTGATTTCAACATTTTGTTCTTCATCTTTACCCACAGGCACTGAATCGTGCGGTAAGTTAGGAATACCGTTTGAAAAGGCTTCTATTTTCTCAAGTAGCTGTGTTAACTCAGCTTTGGCGTCATCTAAATCCTGACCCAACTGCCCTACTTCAGCCAATAAAGGCGCAATATCCTGACCTGCGGCTTTTGCTTTACCAATGGATTTAGAGCGAACGTTACGTTCGTTCTGCAACTCTTGAGTTTTCACCTGTAAAGACTTACGGCGTTCCTCTAATTCATTGTAAGCATCAACATCTAGGGCGTATCCCCGTTTGTCCAATTTGGCTGCGGTGAGCGCTATATCATTGCGTAAAAATTTTGGATCTAACATGTGTGAATTATCAACCTTTGACCAATTGCATTCCAAACCACGCTGCAAAAATGCAACAGGCTAAATTTAAAACCATATTGAGGATCCCTTTAAACCAAAACCCTTGCTGAAGTAACAGCAAGGTATCAACCGAAAACGTTGAAAAGGTTGTCAGAGCACCAAGAAAACCAATGCCGACGGTAGTGCGCCACAGCACAATCTCGATTTGTCCGTGCTCAATGAGCGAATAGACCAGTCCTAAACAAAACGACCCTATGACATTGACCAGTAGTGTACCAAAAGGAAAGCCTTTGCCAAACCACTGCAGCATCATTTGCGATAGAAAAAATCGCAAGCAAGCTCCGGCAGCACCGCCAATAGCAATATAAGCGTAAATCGTGAAACTAGCGTTCATGGTGCTTCCTGTTATTAGTTGCATTTGCATCTAACTCACGAAGGTAATCTAGTTTAGCTTTAATCTTTTTCTCAAGGCCACGTTCTACCGGTTGATAATATTGCCTGTCAGCTAGCGCTTCCGGTAGATAGGACTCGCCAGCGGCATAGGCGCCAGGTTCGTTGTGAGCGTAGCGATATTCTCTACCGTAGCCTAAATCGGCCATAAGTTCAGTGGGGGCATTACGCAAATGATGGGGGACACCATGATCAGGCTCATCTTTGGCATCTTTTATCGCCGCCTTAAATGCGCTGTAAACAGCATTACTTTTCGCAGCACAAGCGCAATAAACCGTTGCTTGGGCTATGGCTCGTTCTCCTTCTGCTGCGCCAACGCGATGAAAGATATCCCATGCATTCAAACATACTTGCATGGCTCTGGGATCCGCATTGCCAATATCTTCGGTCGCAATGGCCAAAAGTCGTCTTGCTAAGGTTAAGGGATCGGCACCTGCGGTGATCATTCTGGCGTACCAATACAATGCCGCATCGGGCGATGATCCTCGTACCGATTTATGAAAGGCAGATAACATGTCGTAGAATTGGTCGCCGCCTTTATCAAACTGAGAAACTTTATCTCCCACCGCCTGACTGACATTTGCCAAGGTGATCACGCTATCTTCGGTAAAATCAGCACTTAGCTCGAGGTAGTTTAACAACTTACGCGCATCTCCAGCGGCAAGTTGAATTAGTCGCTGTCGAGCATCATCGTCAATGGTTAACTTACGTTCCCCCAAACCACGTTTATCATCACTAAGCGCAGTCTCTAATACCTGTTGTAGATCGCCTTCTACCAAAGGTTGTAAAAGATAAACCCGAGCTCGTGATAACAATGCGTTGTTAAGCTCAAATGAGGGATTCTCAGTGGTCGCGCCAATGAACACCACAGTGCCATCTTCGATAAAGGGTAAAAAGGCATCTTGCTGAGATTTATTGAATCGGTGTACCTCATCGACAAACAAAATGGTGCGCTTGCTTCGCATCGCCGCTTGCTGCTTAGCCATTTCAATTGCCGCACGGATCTCTTTTACCCCAGAGGTCACCGCTGAAATACGTTCTATGTGGGCATCGCAATGACTCGCCACCAACTCAGCTAAGGTCGTTTTCCCTGTGCCCGGAGGCCCCCACAGGATCATTGAATGACATTGGCCTTTTTCCAAGGCTTTTGTGAGGGGTTTATCCGGTCCAACAATATGCTGTTGTCCGAAGTAGTCTTGAATGTGCCTTGGACGCATACGCGCGGCCAATGGTTCAAATGACGGAGTGTCGCCTAAGTCTAATTCCATTTTTAGCGCTGATCGTCCAACTCAAAACCATCGGGTACGCTAAACACGAAAATCTCGTTGCCAATAGGTCGATTCTGCCTGATATCGCTAAAGGTTAATTGACTTACTTGTTGTTGGCGGTCAGTAAATGAAAGCTGAGTCAGTTGATTTTGTTGGTCGAAATACAGTGCCAATTGCGCTATCTGTGATTCAGGTTGCTTAGCCGTCACCATAAAATGATCTTGATGATAAGTGACGGTAAAATCCGACCAACTTTGATTATTTGGATCCGTTAATAACACCACCGGATTACTTGCCACCGATTGCGATTGCTGTACCGCTGTCACTTGTTCAACAAATGGATCTGAATACCACAAGGTTTCACCGTCAGCCACCAACAGGTTTTCATCCGGCTCATTGACTTGCCAGATCATCAAGTTCGGTTGTTTCAGGGTCAATTCACCCACCGATTCTTGAACTAACTCACCTTGTCCGTCTGTTACTTTTTGGGTAAAACTCGCATTAAAGGTTTTCAACTGTTGTAGCTTTACTTTCAGCTGCTTAGTAGCCAAGTTCAAAGTACTTTCGCTAGTTGACGTTGCCTCAGTTGAGGGGCTTTGCATTACCGCCATAACTGGATTACACAACGATGCAATCAGCAGCAGACTTAAATAACTGGTTTTGTTCATTTTTAATCCTTAGGTGGCGGAGGAGCCAACACTTCACGAGTACCATTATGTCCCGCAGCACTTACGACGCCACTTTGCTCCATTTGTTCCACTAAACGTGCAGCGCGATTGTAACCAATTCTGAATTTACGTTGCACACTCGACACTGAAGCCCGTCTTGACTCGGTTACGAAAGACACGGCTTCATCGTAAAAGGCATCATATTCTTGGTCGCCACCCTCAGGTTGTTCACCTGGCAATAACACTTCACTGCCGGAGTCACCACTTAAAATCTCTTCGATATAATCCGGTTCACCGCGTTTCTTCCAGTCGGCCACGACTGCATGCACTTCGTGATCATCCACAAAGGCACCATGGACTCGGGTGGGTACGCCAGTACCTGGCGGCAAATACAACATGTCTCCCATGCCAAGCAATGACTCAGCTCCTTGCTGATCCAAAATGGTTCTTGAATCAATTTTGGAAGACACTTGGAATGCAATTCGAGTAGGAATATTGGCTTTAATCAAACCGGTAATAACATCCACTGAAGGACGCTGAGTAGCAAGCACTAAGTGAATTCCCGCGGCTCGCGCTTTTTGCGCAATACGGGCAATGAGTTCTTCCACTTTTTTGCCAACAATCATCATCATATCGGCGAATTCATCGACCACGACGACGATAGCTGGTAGTTTTTCTAAATCTGGCGCAACGGTTTCCATGCTTTCTTCAAAACGCCACAGAGGATCTTTAATGGGATTTCCTTCTGCAATGGCTTTTTTCACTTTAGCGTTATAGCCTTTTAGGTTTCTTACCCCTAAAGCTGACATCAAGCGATAACGACGTTCCATCTCGCCCACACACCAACGCAATGCATTAGCGGCTTCTTTCATGTCGGTAACCACTTCAGCTAACAAGTGCGGAATCCCTTCATACACGGATAATTCCAGCATTTTAGGGTCTATCATGATCATACGCACATCTTCAGGAGACGACTTATACAACAAACTTAGGATCATGACATTCACGCCAACCGATTTACCTGAGCCTGTGGTACCTGCTACGAGTAAGTGCGGCATTTTGGCTAAATCTACCACCACAGGCTTACCGGATATGTCGGCACCTAGCACCATGGTAAGTGCCGAATCATTGCCTTGGAATGCCTGACACTCAATCACTTCACTAAGACGCACCATCTCGCGATTTTTATTCGGTAGTTCCAACCCTATTACCGATTTACCCGGGATCACCTCGACTACCCGCACCGATAATGCTGACATGGCTCGCGCTAAATCTTTTGCTAAACCGGTAATACGGCTAACTTTTACGCCCGGCGCTAAATCTAATTCAAACCGCGTAATAACAGGCCCTGGATAGACGCCAACCACTTTAGCTTCAATATTAAAATCGAGGAGCTTCTCTTCTACCAAGCGAGACACGCCATCAAGCTCTTCCTGTGTAATGGGGTTTTTAACCTTGTCTGCTCTGTCTAATAACTCAAAAGACGGTAACGGCCCTTGTGATGGGTCTTGTGTTTGCTGGTCTTTTTCATCAACTCGTTTTGTTTCTACTTTATATGTTGGTGGCTGTGCAGTGTCTGTTTGGCTAAAGACAGGTTCAACCGGTTCTTTTTGAGCCACCGCTTCTGGTTGTTTCTTACCAATAATTTTGTTTTTCAACTCAGACACAGACAAAATACTGGGCTTGCTGGGTTGTTCTTGTTTATCAAACACTTCATCTGGTATGTCAAAACTGGGTTCTTGAGCGCGCTGGGACTGTTGATCAACCGCTTTGAAAGTGGTTATTTCCACGTCAGTGCTTTGTCGTTCAGATGAGGGTTTAAATCCAAGGCGTGCAATCGGACTTTGCTGAATACGCTTCGGGGCTTTGTACACTAATATTCCTGCAGCGATACCCAGTTCACCGATTTTATCAACAACCGTAAGCAGCGAAATACCAGATACCAAGGTAATACCTGTGAGTAAAAAACACAGCAATAATAAGGTTGTACCAACTAAGCTAAAGTGAGGAATGAGTGAGCTACTGACAATATCGCCCATCATCCCACCGGCGGAAAAATGAAAAATATCGTCAAAGTTAATGCTCAGCAGACCGGAAATACCAACCAAAAATAAAATGGAGCCAATAATCCGCAGACCGATTGTCAAATAATCAATGTCATCTAGTTTTTTTGAGGTTTGGAATAAAAACCAGCCCGTAAAAGCAATTAAAAACGGCAATACATAAGCAAAGCGGCCAAAACTAAAAAACAGTACATCGGCAAACCAAGCGCCCATGGGACCTACCCAGTTATAAATACTGCCTTGGAAACCGGCTTGACTCCAACTTGGGTCTGCGGCGTTAAATGAGGCTAAAGCCAGCAAAATAAAGAATGCAAAGGCACAGGATATAATCATGCCCACTTCCATTATTCGCTGTATCCCTGTTAGTCGTGCCATCGTTGTATTTTCGTCATCAAAATTGCTTATTATTATGGTCATACCTTACCAGTCAGAGGGTGAAAATCCTAGCAAATGGGCCCCTCATTAGTGCTTTTTTAATGCCAATCACTTTAGATTGATTTTTATTTGAGCAGTGTGCTTAACCTCTTCCATTACCACGTAGGTTCTTGACTCACTTACTCCAGGCAGTCTCAATAATGTATCGCCTAATAATTTACGATAACTCAACATATCGGCGACTCGCGCCTTGAGTAAAAAATCGAAATTACCTGAGACTAAATGGCATTCTTGAATATCATCATGTTTTCTCACCGCAGCAGAAAATTCTTCAAATATGTCGACACTGGTTTTAGTTAAAGTTATTTCGACAAACACGAGCATGGCAGCGCCCAGCATATTCGGGTTTAATCTAGCATGATACCCCGTGATATAGCCCTGTTGCTCCAATCGCTTAACCCTTTCTAAGCAAGGGCTAGGACTCAAGCCCACTTGCTTTGAAAGCTCTACGTTAGAGAGTTTCCCGTCTTTTTGTAGCGCGATTAATATATTCCGATCAATTCTGTCTAAGTGCTTTGGAGTCTTTATTAACATTATATAATTCTGCCAAAATGCTTTTTATCAGCATTATATTCTTTTACCGATAAAAATACAGCACAACACTTCATTAAATGTCACCTATACTTCCGCTTTATTTTTCCCTCTGATGAAGGTTTATAGGCATGCTAATTGGGGTACCAAAAGAAATTAAAAATCACGAGTATCGTGTTGGATTAACACCTGCTGCGGTAAAAGAATTCACGATGCATGGTCATGATGTGTTAATTGAGGACAATGCAGGACTTGCTATTGGCTTCGATAACGATCAGTACATCAGCGCCGGCGCCTCTATTGTGGATTCTGCTGAAGAGATTTTTGCTCGCGCAGAAATGATTGTTAAGGTTAAAGAGCCACAGCCTGACGAATGTAAAATGCTGCGCGAAGGACAAACACTTTATACCTATTTACACCTTGCTCCTGATCCTAAGCAAACAGAATTGTTGGTTGCTTCAGGCGCCACTTGTATTGCCTATGAGACAGTCACAGATAGTCGCAATGGTTTACCTCTTCTAGCACCAATGAGCGAAGTTGCTGGACGTATGTCAGTGCAAGCCGGTGCGCATTACCTTGAAAAAGCACACGGTGGCAGCGGCACGTTATTGGGCGGTGTACCCGGTGTTGCACCTGGTAAAGTATTGGTGATTGGTGGCGGTGTTGTTGGAACTAATGCGGCAAAAATGGCGATTGGCATGGGCGCTGACGTAACCATTCTAGACCGTTCATTACCACGTCTACGAGAACTAGATGACATCTTTGCTAACCAAATCAAAACCGTGTATTCAACTATCGATGCTATCGATTACTATTCTTCAAAGGCAGATCTCGTCATAGGTGCGGTACTTGTGCCTGGTGCTGCAGCGCCTAAGCTACTGACCAGAGAGCATATTGCCAACATGAAAGAAGGCTCTGTGGTAGTTGATGTGGCAATCGATCAAGGGGGTTGTTTTGCCACCTCAAAAGCCACCACGCATCAGGATCCAGTTTACGTGGTTGACGGTGTGGTGCATTACTGCGTGGCAAACATGCCAGGTGGTGTAGCACGTACCTCTACCATGGCATTGAATAACGCTACCCTACCCTTCGGTCTCGCGTTAGCCAATAAAGGTCCAATGCAAGCGATGCTTGATGATCCACATTTGCTCAACGGACTCAATGTACATAAAGGTAAAGTGACCTACAAAGCCGTAGTAGATGCGCTAGGTGAACAACTTGGTTTGGAATACATGGATGCCAAAGCGGCAATCCAAATGTAATTTGAGCTGGTTTTCGATTTAATCATTAAAAGAGCTGCCTTGTGCAGCTCTTTTTGTATCAGTTGAATTTCCTGAATTAAGACTTAATTAGTGTCGACTTGGCTTATCTCCTAACTAATAACCTGCCAATGTACTTGCCTTGTTAACTAATCAGGACAATATCACACTAAATAATGTATAAAACCAGTAAACCGCAATACCCATTTGGACTGTAAAAGCAGTAAACCGCAATGTGACGACCAGCGAACTTAATGACGCTAAATGAAACAATGACTGAATTATTCGAGCCGCTAGAAACAAGAATGCCAATTCGTCTGTGACACTAGTATTGGACGTAACAATGGCGACCAGCATCAGACCACCAAAAATAGGCAAACCCTCGATGCAATTTGCGTGTGCTCTGGCTAACCTTTGCATAAAAGCGGATAGATTTGAGTTGTTTGGGTTAAAACCGTTAGGAGCTACTTGTTTAAAGATAACCATCTTTGAACGAATCGCTTCCATTAAAACTAATAAAAACAGCGCCCAGCCAATAAATCCCATCAACGTAATTAGTGTCGGTGTATACATTTTATTTCCTTCGCATTTTAATTACGGAGTTGCCTTAATTTGAAACAAAACTCCCTTTGCTGTTGGCTCGTTAAAAGTCCCCAATGTACCGCTTAATTATTAGCATCAAGGTGTGATGTAGAATTTCAATGACTATAGAGTGTGGTTAAATTAACGAAAAGTTATTAAACGTCAACGCGTAGCGAATAGCAAGATTGTAAGGAGTAACAAAAGACGGTTAATGAGATCCCCGCTAACGACATGCGGGGATGACACCACACCCCGTCATCCCGGCAACGCTCTTTTGGGCGCACGCAGTGCCGGGATCTTCCTGACTCCTGTTTGTATTGAATGACATCAGACTTTTGAGGAGTTCCCAGCTAACTGCATGCGGGGATGACAAAGAGGCAACATGCGAGGATGACAAAAGGCGACATGCGGGAAGGACGAAAAGGCGACATGCGGGAAGGACGAAAAGGCAACGCATTAACCCTGTATTTTTTAAAGTACTCCGTACCTAGCCTTAACTCAATCAACGCCGCTGCAATTCAGCGTCTATTGCGGCAATAGCTTCTAATGCATCAATATTTTGTTCTGCAAATTCGTCGGGAACTGTGGCTAGATTACTAGCCCATTCAGTTAAATGCAGTTTGATATCAGGATGACTAATAATCGACTTGATAATTTGAAATGCATCTTCATTACTGACCCCTTCGGGGCAATCAAGTGAATATGTCTCAACCCCACGAACATAGGTATAGCAATGCTCCCAGTAATATCTCTGCGCGGCATAGGGGATCAATTGTCTAATGCGATTACGATAAATCGGTTTATCATCAAAAATAACGGCATTACCTTCGTTTTGGGCGAGTATGGCTTCGACACGCTCATTAATAGTGCGATTGCGGGGCAACCCAAGTCGGCGCATTTCATCGTAGATTGAGCGGCTTATACGGGTATCTTGCCATTGTGATGCATGCATAAAGTCAACAAGCACCATCCAGCAATCTGGCTCACAGTCAACTTCATTAGATAATACCGCTAAAGATCTGATGGCTGCTTCAGTTACTTGTTGATAAGCATTAGCCTTCCAATAAGTCGCATCAATCCCTATTTTAATTTCATTTTTTAATTCGTTAAGTAACTGTACTTCCTTGTCGTTAAAAGTTTGCGATTCATTCCAATTGGCGACTTGAATACCTATAAATACTCCGAACACGACGATAATAAAATCAATAAATACCGCAAACCAATTTTCTTTTTGGATATGCACTTTAATGCGACGGAAGATCATAACTCGCCTGTATTGAAGTCACATTGAGCACTGTTTGTTTCAAGTAACTCAAGTAGCAAGATCGCCCGTTGACGTAATTCGTCCAGAACGGTCATGTAATAAAAACTAAACAAGCGATAGGACGACATCGCGGCGGAGAGCGTTTGATTTGTTCGGATCCTCTCAAGGGTTTCTTCCTCGGATAAATGACCTGCTATAGAAATCCCAGCGTCATGCTGAGTGCGAATAAGTTCAGTGCGAAATAATAACAAACGTTCTTCAAATAACCGTACTTCCTTGTATTGTGCGTAGTAAGACTGGATACATGGCCATGGCTTCAACTTGCCTATCAGTCTAGCATTACCAGAATTGACCAGCGAGATATAGGCTGGACGGTCATCATCGAGGAAACGTGTATACGTTGAGGCGTTTATCAAATATTGAATTGAGTCTTCCTCAATTGACACGGCAGGAAAGCTTACTTCTCGCTCAGGATTGTAGAATGTATTTACGAGTGCAATGTCCGACTTTTCTAGTAATACAGATAGTGCAGCGAGGCGCCATTGCGAGGTTTTATAACTCGTATTTATATCAATTATATCGGCGCGAATATCCCTCGTGAGCTGCTCCATATAGCGATTGGAAAGTTCATTTTCAGCAAGAGACTCGTTCCAGTTGGCAACTTGAATACCAATAAAGACGCCAACTACAACAATCATAAAATCAATTAGCACAGCTAACCAGTTTTGTTCTTTGATGTGATTTGTGATTGAACGCAGCAACATTAGGCTTTGGCACGCAATTGAGAGATTACATTTTTTTCGCAAATCAATTGATTAACCAACAAGGAGTAACCAAAAGCGCAATCAATAAGTTCAGTGCAGCACTTCCTTCGTTCCTTTAGCATTCTACTCACTATACTTGCCTGTATGATTTATGAACTACTACGAGCTTGCCCTGTTTTTGATTGTGTTACAAATATAATATTCAATAAGAGACGTTGGATTCAAAAGTGTGGGATGACAAAGAGGCAACATGCGGGGATGACAAAGAGTAAACATGCGGGTTTGACAACGCCCCCCGTCATCCTCGCGGTGCTTTATAACGCGATAGAATCGTTAATTTCTTGTAGCGCCTGCATCGGGTTGTTTGCTTGCGTAATCGGCCTGCCAATGACCATATAACTCACCCCTGCAAGAATGGCGTCAGGCGGGGTCATGATGCGTTTTTGATCACCTTGTTGTGAGCCAACAGGTCTGATTCCAGGGGTAACTAGCAAAAATTCACTATTATGTTGTTTTCGAAGTACCGGCGCTTCTTGCGCTGAGCACACCACACCATCGAGGCCACTTTGCTGCGCCATGTTCGCCAGTTTAAGTACATGTTGTTCAGGTGTGCTACTAATGCCAATACTACTTAATTGTGCTTGATCCATACTGGTAAGCACCGTAACCGCAATTAATTTAGGCGGTTGTTTAAGGCGTGCCAAGGCTGTACTGGCTTTTTCCATCATCTCTGGACCTCCAGAGGCATGTACATTGACCATCCACACCCCTAAATCAGCTGCCGCGAGGCACGCTTTAGCAACGGTATTAGGAATATCATGGAATTTCAAATCTAGAAACACGTCGAAGTCTCGACGTACTAGCTCTTTGACAAAATCAGGACCAAAGTAGGTAAACATTTCCTTGCCGACTTTCAACTTGCATTGAGACCGGTCTAATTGACTAACTAAATCAAGGGCTTGACGCTTATCGTCAAAATCCAATGCAACTATGACTTTCGCATCACTCATAGTGAACTTATTCTCCGTCTAAACCTTTGATGGGTTTTACTGAACCCCATTTTTTACAAGAAGGACATAACCAGTGGATCTGGCGTCCGGCAAAGCCACAGCTCAAACAGCGGTATTTAGGACGCATTTTTATTTGCTCTTCAACCAACCCTTTAACCATGGTTAAACTTTCTTTGGTTTTATCATCGACTTCATCTTCAATGAAAAAGCCCATTAAGGTCTTAAAGCCCTTCATGGTGGGTGTCTTCGATAGCTGTTCAAACAGCACATTTTCGGCAACATCGGTGCTTTCTTTCTTAGCCAGTATTTTTACTTTTGCTAAATACGCAGCCGCACATTGTTGCCAATATTGCTCTAATATGGCTTCTAATTGCTCATCATTGCCCAGCTTTTCAGCGCAGACTTCAAGCATAGGCACCGCTTCACTAAACCAGCTAATATCTCTTACAGGTACTTCTTTTAGATAATCAATCGCTTGCTGGTATTGCTGTTGTTTTATCGCGAGGTCACCTGATATCAACCAAGGTCTAACTGCATGTTCATCCGCCAAAACGGCTTTTTGCAAGGATTTTTCCGCGGAGTCGAAATCTTCCGCTTTAATAAACTTCATCGCCTGCTCACAATAAAAATGTGAGATGCGATTGCACAATTCTTCACTGTCTCCGTGACAGTTCATCATGCGCTCACCCAGTTCAATCGCCCTATCCCATTCTTTCGTCGTTTGATAAATACTAAACAGCTGCTTTTGGGCATCTAAGAAATGTTTATCACTTTCTAGCAATTGTAGAAACGCGTTTTCGGCACGCTCTAGAAAGCCAGCCATCATGTAGTCTTTACCGAGCTCTCTAAGTGCTTGTTTATTTTGTGTGTCTGAAAGCTCTTGTTTACTTACTAAATTTTGATGTACGCGTATGGCACGATCTAACTCGCCCCTATGTCGGAAAAAGTTTCCCATGGCGATGTGGGTTTCAACCGTATCACTATCTAGGTTGATCATTTTCATTAAGGTGTCGACGGCTTTATCGGGTTGATCGGAGAGTAGGAAGTTTAAGCCTTTGTAGTAATGTCGAGAAAGAATACTGGATTGTTTGCGCTGTGCTTGACGCACACTGTTACGGCCCATGACGTAGCCATAACCTGCTGCCACTGGAAGTAATAAAAAAAGTAATTCAAGCATATAAGTTAGCTACTTTTTTCAGGATTATGGCGTTGTTTTTTAAGTCGACCTATTCGCCATTTCAGACGTAGCCACACCAAGGTAAATATCAAACTACTCAATATTGCTCCGCCTGCGAAAAATAACATTAATAATAATGATAAACGCATTTCAACGACGGACAGTAAATAGTCAAACATGACTGCTTGGTCATTCTTGGCTCCCAAGAGCGCAGCCACCAGAATGATGATAATGAAGATGACAACGAGCAAAAATACTTTCAAATTCAGTCCTTAAGCGGGCGACAATTCGACAGACTAGTCACAGATACGGATATGATACCTAAAATACCAGCATCTTGTCATCCAAACAAAAACGGCACCCAAAAATGAGTGCCGTTTTTTAAATTATATAGCTAGGTTCAATGCGTCAAGCCTTCATTTACCCGTTCACGTAGTTCTTTACCAGGCTTAAAATGTGGAACGTATTTGCCATCCAACTTAACCGTTTCTCCGGTTTTTGGGTTGCGGCCAACACGCGGTGCACGATAATGTAGTGAGAAACTACCAAAGCCACGAATTTCTATGCGGTCGCCTTTTTGTAAGGTTTGCGCCATCTGTTCGAGCATTTCTTTTATCGCCAACTCCACATCCTTTGCAGGAACATGACGGGCTTTATCGGCAAGTCTTTCAATAAGTTCAGATTTGGTCATACATACCCTCCGTTAATCAAAAACAAGTTACCGATGTGAGACTCAAGAGCAGACGCAGAGTTCACTGCGCCTGCGCATTGAAACTTACTCTTCGCCTTTCGCAGCTTTGAATGCTTCAGCAAATGCGTTAGTAAAGCCAGCGTCTTCTTGCTGATTTACTTTCTCAATCGCTTCTTTCTCGTCTGCTTGGTCTTTCGCTTTAACTGACAAGTTAACTATGCGGTTCTTACGATCTACGCCCATAAATTTGGCTTCGATGTCATCACCTACATTCGCTACTTCAGAAGCATCTTCTAAACGCTCAACAGTCAAATCGCCTACGCGAATATAACCGTCTACTTCTTCAGATAAGTTAACTGTCACGCCTTTAGCGTCTACAGCGGTAATCTTACCAGTAACGATAGCACCTTTCTTGTTATCTGTCAGATACTTATTGAACGGATCTTCTTCAATCTGCTTAACGCCTAGAGAAATACGCTCACGCTCTGGGTCAACTTGTAGTACAACTGCAGAGATTTCGTCGCCTTTCTTGTATTCACGAACAGCGTCTTCGCCAGTCTTATTCCAAGAAATGTCAGACAAGTGAACTAGTCCGTCAATGCCGCCATCCAAGCCGATGAAGATACCGAAGTCAGTGATAGATTTAATCTTACCGCTAACTTTGTCATTCTTCTCGTGGGTCTTAGCAAACTCTTCCCAAGGATTCGCTTTACACTGCTTAAGACCTAGAGAAATACGACGACGTTCTTCGTCAATTTCAAGTACCATTACTTCAACAACATCACCTAGGTTAACAACCTTAGACGGGTGGATGTTTTTGTTAGTCCAATCCATTTCTGAAACGTGAACCAAACCTTCAACGCCATCTTCGATTTCTACGAAACAACCGTAGTCAGTCAAATTGGTAACCGCACCAGAAAGCTTAGAACCTTCAGGGTAACGCTCTGCAATTTCTTGCCAAGGATCGCTGCCCATTTGCTTCATACCAAGAGATACGCGAGATTTCTCTTTGTCGAACTTCAATACTTTAACGTTGATTTCATCACCAACATTGACAATTTCACTTGGGTGCTTAACGCGTTTCCAAGCCATGTCTGTGATGTGAAGTAGACCGTCTACGCCGCCAAGATCAACGAATGCGCCGTAATCAGTAAGGTTCTTAACGATACCTTTAACTTCATGACCTTCTTCAAGGTTAGCTAAGATTTGATCGCGCTCTGCACTGCTTTCTGCTTCGATAACAGCACGACGTGAAACAACTACGTTGTTACGTTTAGCGTCAAGTTTAATAACCTTGAATTCTAATTCTTTACCTTCCAAGTGCGTTGTGTCGCGTACTGGACGTACGTCAACTAATGAACCAGGCAAGAAAGCACGCACTGTATTCACTTCAACTGTAAAGCCACCTTTCACTTTACCGTTGATCACACCAATAATGGTTTCTTTTTCTTCGTAAGCTTTTTCTAGTTCAACCCAAGCTTCGTGACGCTTAGCTTTCTCTCTAGAAAGGATAGTCTCACCAAAACCGTCTTCTACTGCGTCTAGTGCTACGTCAACCGTATCACCAATTGCCACTTCAAGTACGCCTTCAGCATTCTTGAACTGTTCAACAGGAATTGCGCTTTCAGATTTAAGACCTGCATCAACCAAAACGATGTCTTTGTCGATTGATACAATAGTACCTTTAACGATGGCACCAGGACGTGTTTCGAGTTCTTTTAAACTCTCTTCAAATAGATCAGCAAAATTTTCAATCATAGCTTACTTTAATTAATTCTTTTGTTTGTATCCACGTAAAATCCGGTTAGCGTGGGGTTATTGTTCAAAACCAGAAAGTTCCATTTCCTGGACAGTCTTACAGTGTTGCTAACAAGCCCAAAACAATTAAATTTCGACCTTGCCTTTCATAAATTCTTTAACCTTTTCAACCACTTGATTAATATTTAATTCAGTAGAATCTAGGACTAATGCATCTTCTGCTGGGACTAAAGGAGCCACCGTTCTATTGGCGTCACGCTCATCTCTGGCTTGGATGTCGGTTAAAAGGCGCGCAATGTTAACATCATGGCCCTTCTCTTTCAACTGCTTATAACGCCGCTGCGCGCGTTCTTCAGCACTAGCGGTTAGGAATATTTTGACCTCAGCATTAGGAAAAACGACCGTTCCCATATCTCTGCCGTCGGCAACCAGTCCAGGTGCTTCACGAAAGCCCCTTTGTCTGCGCAATAAGGCTTCTCGGATCCTAGGCAATGAAGCAATTTGAGAAGCGATACTACCGACCTCTTCAGTACGAATTGAATAGGTTACGTCCTCACCTTCAAGGACGATTTTGCTACCTGACTCAGTTGTTTGAAAACTGACATCAAGGTTGCTCGCCAAAGGTAACAGCGCACTTTCATCGTCTGCATCTATCTGGTGATGCATGGAAGCGATTGCGAGTACGCGATAAATTGCGCCACTGTCTAAAAAGTTCCAACCTAGCTCTGTGGCTAACTGAGTGCTTACGGTTCCTTTACCAGCACCGCTCGGTCCGTCTATGGTAATGACCGGAGATGATTGCATGCGCTCTCCTGAGCTTGTCTTGAAAAATCGGCGGGAATTATACTCGTTAAGGCATCAGAAGCAATGCAATCCATCTAATTAGACGTTAGTTATTTGTTTAAGGTAGTAATTTAGGAAGAATTTTTTAGTAAAAAACCAAGGGCTATTGAGTAATAGCCCTGTTCATCGGCAATGTTTAGTTGTTAGAGACACAAATGCTTTTAAAGCGCTGAAAAAAGTCGGGGAAGGTTTTTGCTGTGCAATCGGGATCATTGATAACCACGGCTGTATCACTCAGTGCCACCAACGCAAAACACATTGCTATGCGGTGATCATTATAGGTATCAATTTGAGCTTCTTGTAGCGACTCAGGAGCGGTTACTTCAATAAAATCATGGCCTTCAATTACCCGCGCCCCTAATTTTTTCAACTCTGTTGCCATGGCGGCAAGTCGATCGGTTTCTTTCACGCGCCAATTATATATATTGGTCATTTTAGTGGTGCCTTGGGCAAACAAGGCGGTAGTGGCGATGGTCATGGCCGCATCAGGGATATGGTTCATGTCCATATTAATGGCCGTTAACGGCGCCCCTGTCACTTCGATGAAATCGTTACCCCAAGTGATCTTGGCTCCCATGTTTTCCAGTACGTCAGCAAAGCGGATATCACCTTGAATACTCTCTGATCCAACGCCTGTCACTCTCACTGTGCCACCTTTGATAGCACCAGCCGCTAAAAAGTAGGAAGCGGATGAAGCATCACCTTCGACCAAGAATGTACCGGGAGAGCGGTATGTTTGACGACCTTTTATATTGAAGTGTTGATAATTACCATTCTCTACTGTCACGCCGAAACGTGCCATGGTATCCAAGGTAATATCAATATAAGGTTTAGAAACCAACTCACCAATAATACTAATAGTGCTGTCAGTGGTGAACAAAGGCGCGGCCATCAATATCGCGGTTAAAAACTGGCTGGACACACTGCCATCCACCTCAATTTTACCACCAGATAAGGCGGCACCGTGGATCTTAAGCGGTGGATAATCGGTATTTTTCTGATACTCGATTTGTGCGCCCACTTGGCGAAGCGCATCCACCAAAGCACCGATGGGGCGTTCTTCCATACGCGGCTCACCGGTTAATATAAAATCGCCCTGTGACACCGCTAGAGCAGCGCATAGCGGACGCATTGCCGTGCCAGCGTTACCTAAAAACAAATTCACTGGCTGTGCACAGGAAAAAGCCCCACCATTGCCTTTGACCAGACACTGGGTTTTATCCTCATTCAATTGATATTGAATGCCTAGTTTTTGCAAAGCATCAAGCATGTGACGTATATCATCACTGTCTAATAAGTTGGTTAACAGGGTGTCACCTTCAGCAAGAGCGGCTAACAGCAAGGCTCGATTTGATAGACTTTTGGAACCTGGCACATTAACCGTGCCCTGAACTTTATCGATAGGTTCTAGTCGCAGTTGTTGCATGTTCTAACCGTTCCTTTTAGCAAAATCATTCATAAAATCCACCAATGCAGTCACGCCCTCAATAGGCATGGCATTATAAATACTCGCGCGCATACCGCCGACGATGCGATGACCTTTTAATGCTTTTAATCCGGCGTGTTCCGCTTGTTGCAGAAATAACGAGTCTAAATTCGGATCGGCTAGTTGAAAAGGCACATTCATACGCGAGCGATATTGTGGATCGATACGATTGGCATAAAAATCATTATTGTCGATAGCACGGTATAGCAATTGTGCTTTTTGTTGGTTGCGCTGTTCAATTGCCTCTACACCACCTTGCGCTACCAACCACTCAAAGACTAAACCGGCAAGATACCAAGCAAAGGTAGGTGGCGTATTGTACATTGAGTCGTTCTTAGCAATCAGGTCATATTGCAATATAGACGGTGTTTCTACTCTGGCGCGATTAAGCAATGAGTCATGCACAATAACCACGGATAAGCCGGATGGGCCAATATTCTTTTGCGCGCCGGCGTAAATCACACCGTATTGCCTGACATCAATTTTACGCGACAATATAGTCGATGACATATCGGCCACCACAGGCACGCCCTCTGTTTGCGGCACCCAGTCAATCTCAAAACCATCAACCGTTTCATTCGGACAATAATGGAAATAGGCGGCTTTTGAATTCATTGTCCAAGTATCACGGCTAGGTAAGGTGATAAGCCCATTTTCTTCTATGGTGGTAGCAACTACATCGGCATTAAGGTAGTTATTGGCTTCACTTACCGCACCTTTTGACCATGAACCGGTAACTAAGTGATCGGCGCGATCGTCCTTAACTGAGAGATTGAGCGGCACAGCAGAGAACTGACCTCGCCCTCCACCGTGGGTAAATAGCACATGATAATCATCGGGCACAGCCAACAGGGCTCTCAAGTTCGCTGTCGCTTTTTGCGCAAGTTCGATAAAAGGCTTGCTGCGATGGCTCATTTCCATCACCGAACACCCCTGCCCTTGCCAGTCAATAAACTCGCTTTGAGCTTGTAGCATCACTTCTTTTGGCAGCATTGCAGGACCTGCACTAAAATTGAAGACCTCGTTTTGCATTACTTTCCTTCTCCAAAAAAAAACGAGCGGATAAACCGCTCGTTGCTCACAGAACTTACTGTGTTTTGACGTGCGTCAGTGTTTATTCAGTTGGATCTGAATCCGAATCTGATTGTGTGTCTGAAACACCTTCTTCTGCCGTTTCTACGGTTTCAACCGCAGCTTCAATTGGATTGCCATCTTCATCTAACTCAATCTCGTCAGACTCGATTTCATCAATTCGTTGTAAACCTACGACTCGCTCATCAGCACCGGTGCGTATTAAGCGCACACCTTGGGTATTACGGCCAACGGTGGAAACTTCGTCGACGCGAGTACGAACCAATGTGCCTTGGTCACTGATCAGCATGATCTCTTGACCTTCAACCACTTGCACAGCGCCAACCACAAGACCGTTTCTATCAGACACTTTGATAGAGACAACACCTTGTGTCGCACGACTCTTAGCTGGGTAGTCAGCTAGCGGCGTGCGTTTACCAAAGCCATTTTCTGTGGCCGTTAAAATAGCACCGTCATCTTTAGGTACAATCAGTGACACCACTTTTTGACCGTCTTTCAAACGAATACCACGAACACCGGTTGCGGTACGACCCATCGGTCTCAACGCTAACAGTTCTTCACCTGTTTCTGGGTCAATTTTCACTTCGCCTGTGTCTGCGTCACGTTGTTTTTCATTGAAACGAACCACTTTACCCGCATCTGAGAACAACATGATATCGCTTTGGCCGTCAGTAATATCAACACCAATCAACTCATCACCATCATTCAGATTAACCGCAATGATACCGTTGGCACGTGGACGAGAATATTGCGTTAACGCCGTTTTCTTAACCGTACCGTTGGCCGTCGCCATTAACACATACTTACCTTCTTCAAACTCTTGAATGGGTAATATAGCGGTAATACGTTCGTTCTCTTCCAAAGGTAAAATATTTACGATTGGACGACCACGGGCATTACGGCTGGCAAAAGGTAATTGATAAGTTTTAAGCCAATAGAGTCGACCGCGAGTTGAGAAGCACAATAGATGATCATGTGTGTTGGCAACGAGCAGTTTTTCGATGAAGTCTTCATTTTTCATCTTAGTTGCTGACTTACCTTTACCGCCGCGGCGTTGGGCTTCGTAATCAGACAACTTCTGATACTTAACGTAACCTTCGCGCGACAATGTCACCACTACATCTTCACGTTCGATCAAATCTTCCATATCGATATCATGGGTAGCCGCAGTGATTTCAGTACGTCTTTCATCGCCATACTCATCACGCACTTTTTCAAGCTCTTCGCGGATAACTTCCATCAATCGCGCTGGATTAGCGAGGATGTATAGCAACTCAGCAATAAAGTCTAATAGCTCTTTATATTCCGCTAAGATTTTATCGTGCTCTAAACCGGTTAGTTTATGTAAACGTAAATCAAGGATCGCTTGCGCTTGTTGCTCTGTCAGGAAGTATTCACCACTGTGGATACCAAACTGCGGCTCTAACCAATCTGGACGTGCGGCATCATCACCGGCGCGTGACAACATCTCTGCCACATCACCTAATGCCCAACCACGTGCAACCAAGGACGCTTTAGCATCACTTGGGCTTTGCGACGCTTTAATCAGCTCGATGATTTCATCGATATTAACTAATGCAATCGCCAAGCCTTCTAATATATGCGCTCTATCACGCGCTTTCTTCAACTCGTAAACCGTGCGTCGTGTAACCACTTCGCGGCGATGCAGAATGAAGGCTTCTAGCGCTTGTTTTAAATTGAAAATCTTAGGTTGGTTTTTATCCAACGCCACCATGTTAATACCAAACACGGTTTGCAATTGTGTTTGTGCATAAAGGTGGTTAAGTAAAACTTCACCTGATTCATTACGTTTAACTTCAATAACAATGCGCATACCGTCTTTATCAGACTCGTCACGCAATGCCGAAATGCCTTCTATTTTCTTTTCTTTAACCAACTCGGCGATTTTTTCAATCAATCGCGCTTTGTTCACTTGATATGGAATTTCGTGAACGATAATGGTTTCTTTACCGTTATCTTCGGTTTCAATTTCTGCGCGAGCGCGCATGTATATTTTGCCACGGCCAGTTCGGTAGGCGTCATCGATTCCTTTACGACCACTAATCAGTGCTGCCGTTGGGAAGTCTGGGCCTGGAATATGTTCCATTATCTCTTCAATGGTCATATCTGGATTGTCGATAAGCGCGATACAGCCGTTAACGACTTCCGTTAGGTTATGAGGAGGAATGTTGGTTGCCATCCCCACCGCAATACCAGATGAGCCATTCACTAATAAATTAGGGATTTTGGTCGGCAATACATCAGGAATATGCTCTGTGCCGTCATAGTTAGGTACAAAGTCGACTGTCTCTTTTTCAAGATCGGCCAATAATTCATGCGCAATCTTTGCCATTCTGACTTCGGTATAACGCATTGCAGCAGCTGAATCACCATCAACAGAACCAAAGTTCCCTTGACCATCAACCAGCATGTAACGCAATGAAAATGGCTGAGCCATACGTACAATAGTGTCGTACACAGCCGAGTCGCCGTGTGGATGGTATTTACCAATCACATCACCAACAACACGTGCAGATTTTTTATAAGGTTTATTGAAGTCGTTTTTTAACTCGTTCATCGCGAACAATACGCGGCGATGCACAGGTTTAAGTCCATCACGAACGTCTGGAAGAGCACGTCCAACAATTACACTCATAGCGTAATCGAGATAAGAGTTTTTAAGCTCTTCCTCTATATTGATGGGGAGAATTTCATTGGCATGGTCAGTCATATACAGCCTTGTCCCTAAATTATTATCTGAATCTACTTATTGACTGGCAAAATTGCACGTTCAATAGGGTTCAATTCACTTTTAATGGGTTCTTTAAATCGACTCTGGATTCTATCATCGGGAAAACAAAATGAATAGCCGTGTTCAGCTCATATAGTGTGCAATTAATCATTTTTTTAGCATATGTAGCAAAAAATGTAACAGCAACAGGGTTATAAATGTCTGGTTATCAAAAATCCATTGAGCCTATAATAAATAGAATAGGTATAAAGGAGTACAACGTGGTTGATCAAAACGTAGATAATATTGAAATAGAGAAATTTGCCGCCTTGGCGTCTCGTTGGTGGGATACTGACGGAGAATTCAAACCATTGCACGAGATCAATCCCCTACGTGCCGACTTCATCATGCAACACGCCAATGGCGTTTTTGATAAAACCCTTATTGATATTGGCTGCGGTGGCGGCATTTTAGCAGAGTATATGGCCAGACAAGGTGCCAAAGTGACCGGTATCGACATGGCCGAGGCGTCACTTGAGGTGGCTAAACTGCACGGTTTGGAAACCGGCGTTAAGGTTGACTATCAAAAAATAACCGCAGAAAGTATGGCTAACAAACATCCTCAACAATTTGATATCGTAACCTGCTTAGAGATGCTCGAGCATGTACCGGACCCCGCCGCCATAGTTCGTGCCTGCGCGGCGCTGGTTAAACCTGGTGGACATGTGTTCTTTTCAACCTTAAATCGCAATTTAAAATCCTATTTGATGGCGATTGTAGGTGCTGAGCACGTGCTTAAATTGGTGCCAAAGGGAACACATGAATACAACAAGTTTATTCAACCTTCAGAGCTGTTAAGTTGGGTTGATGACACGCCATTATTGGTAAAACACATGACCGGCTTGCATTTAAACCCGATCAGTCAGCAATATTATTTGTCTGAGCAAAATGTGGATGTGAATTATTTAGTGCACTGCCAAGCACAAGACTAATAAATTAAGGAAGTAGTAATGCTCAATTTTGACGGTGTGTTGTTCGACCTCGATGGCACCTTATTGGATACCGCCCCTGACCTAGGCAATGCCCTAAATCATGTGCTGCGCCAGCACGGGGTGAATGAATGTAGTTACGACTTATACCGACCGGTTGCCTCTAACGGCGCCAAAGGCTTACTTGAGTTGGGGTTTGGTGACCAATTCCAACACATCAACTACGACACAGCAAGGCAGTCTTTACTCGACTACTACCATCTAAATATTTGTACTGACACCCAACCATTTGATGGCGTTGCAGATTACTTAGCAAAACTCAATTCCGCATCGATACCTTGGGGAATAGTGACCAATAAGCCAGGTTGGTTGACTGACAAACTACTCCAACACTTTCCCATAATGAGCAAGTGCCAATGCGTTGTTAGTGGCGATACCTATGAAAATAGTAAGCCTCACCCACAGCCGTTATTGGAGGCAGCTAAAGCACTCAACCTTTCGCCTGAGAATACTTTATACGTGGGTGATGCCAAGCGCGATATCCAAGCCGCGCACGCGGCAAACATGCGCAGCGTTGCGGCATTATATGGCTACCTAACACACCCACAAGAAGCTCAAGATTGGCAGGCAGAATATGCTATCCAGCATATTTCTGAACTGAGTGCTTTAAATAAGTTGTGAGTTGCTTATTTTTGTATTTTCTAAAGGGTCAGAGTACTTGAATTTTCTGCAGGGTCAGCGTGTTTTTTAACCTCTAGGCCAATATCAAAAAGCCGTTTACTAGTTTTTCAATATTTGGTTGACTAAACAAGGTATACTAAATCACTGCCTAGTTAACCTTTTCGCCTTGCTGGAAGCCAATGAAAAAGACGTTTGAACTCACTCACCCCAAAATTAAAATCCCTCGTATGCTTGATGCGATAAAGTTTGAAATCAAAAAATATGTCAAACGAGAGCGCAGAAAAGCGTTGCCAGAAGAAGCGACTCATTGGGACTTTGATTGTCGTTTTGGCGTTACCGAAGATGAAGCTAGTGAGGTTCAGTTATCACAGTTAAATAAAAAAATGGACGAAGCAACCGCAATTGGCTGCACTTCATTTTACGTAGAGATACTCGCCAAACCAGTTACCCGCGATTAATTCGAATATGTCACTCAATACCATTGAGCAAAATAGAACCCGTCAGTCTTTAACCGACTATGACGAGATTTGGTTGTTCGGTTATGGCTCATTAATTTACAAAGTCGACTTTCCCTTTATTGAAAAAGTCTCAGCCAGCATTAAAGGTTGGCAACGTCGCCTGTGGCAAGGCAGCCACGATCATCGTGGCACACCAGATAATCCCGGCAGAGTCGCCACTTTGATTCCCGCTGGAAAAGCTACTTGTGTGGGTATTGCGTTTAGGGTCACCCACGAGGTATTTGATCATCTAGACCATCGAGAAAAAAATGGTTATTTACGTCACGAAGTCGACATATTTTTTAATGGCAGTAGTTTAGTTAAAAAAGGCTTAGTCTATATTGCTTCACAAGACAACAAAGCCTTTTTAGGTCATCTCCATGATAAAGAACTTGCCGAACACATACATCGAAGTTCAGGCCCCAGTGGCGAAAATCGCGACTATGTGTTTCAACTCGCGGATGCGCTTCGCGCCATGAATGTGGTAGACGAGCATGTGTTTGCGATCGAACAACAGCTTAAGAATATGTAGCCCAATACTGGGGAACAATCCTATTGCATATTATCCCCTAAACGCACTACCTCTGCTAATAAGTTGGAGCACGATTCTCGCTAAGCTGAACCATGTGGTGCATAAAAATGGACCATCCAACGGCTAACTGGCCTGCCCTACAGATTGAGATTTATTCCGCTGCGATGACGTCAGCCTGAGGCTGGACTAAACTTTTTTAAATATCAATTTAAGGAGCACACTCATGCCTTATTGTGGAACAGCGATTAAGCTCGAAGCGCCGATAACAGCGCGTGAAATACTTTCGATGTTTGCCAAAGAGCAGTGCAACGCGAATCAAGCGCACCCGTTAGATGAGCGCCAATTTAACATTGATGGTGGCTTGAATGACGTAAGAGCAATCCAGCAAGATGATGCACGAATCTATGGATTCTTTTGCCGCTACGACATTGACGTCTCTCGAACAGAAGCTAAAATTCACGCCTTTGCCAGAGACCATGCTTTTGAGTGCAAATTGGTTGATATTGAAGAGGTTAGAAAGGTCAGTTAAGGGACAAATTACTGCGGATTGGAGCTGGCTGAATTAATTAATTCTTAGGCGTAGCCGCCGAGGGTCATGCCTTCCAGATAAGCAATGACAGCGTCAAAATGCCCCTCATCCACAGCTTGTTTGGCAGTGCAACCCAAAGCACTGATGTGAGTATTTTCGTACCAATCAGTAGCTTGCGCAGTGCAATTTTACGAGTGCCTGTCCACGGTATTGTATTTCTGCTTTGACAGCAAAAAGCCCCGTTGGGGCTTGGGGAGTAAACTTAACTGTGTGTGTTCAAACATCATTTGACTAATGATTCATTATTCAGACTTCCAGTATGGGCCTGTAATCATTATTGTGCTGTCACTAGGTTCAAAAGATTCTTCGGTAAAGGATACTCTCGGATATGAGATAGTTCCTTTTATAATTTGATCGACAATAGATTTTGTTGTTTCAATTTTAGCGTCACAATTTTCGGTATATTGCAAAAAGATGAATTCTCGGTCACTTCCTTGAACTGAAGTGCTTGGCGGCGGCAACTCTGAATCTGCTTCGGATGTATATTGTTTAATAAAATCATCCATAAACGCACTGATAATAGTCGCCTTATCTCTTCCGGACTCATCCCCCCAATGAAACTGAATTCTGGTGATACAATCTGACGCTGTATATTTCTCCGCTGCATTACACCCTGAAAAAGCAATAATAGAAAACAAAATTAATTTATTCATAAATAAACTCACTTACTTTTATCCCGCCATTCCCACAATTATCACATGATGCTGCTGAGCGTTTAGTCTCAATGTTCCATCTAAACTTTTCACCAACCTCACCATATATCTCATATATTACTCCCATCGGTAACATTTTCATTACTGAACCGTGCTTTTTAAATGAGAATGTAGGGATAGGCTTACCGTTTTCATCTAACGCCGTGAAGCTAACAGTAAAATACATACCATTTGTTAACGCAATTCCTTGCTCATCTAAATAATTGATTTTAATTTTGTGAGCGCCAGTGAAATTTCCGGTATTTCCCTTACCGTATATTCGCCCGATTTCCTGCCAATAACCTTTGCTTGCTCTAGGGTGATTCAAGGGCCGGGAGGGTTTTCGTATCTCCTTTTTATCTTCTTTGGGTGACACACCAGTTTTTATCCAAACAGGTGTTCCATCGGACTTATAGTAGTCAGGAGAATTATCGCCAGTTACTCTATGTATTATCAATGTATCATTTTGCTCAGACGAATCATTTTCATTATCTTCAACCGATGCTTCTGTGGGTGTTGTTGAATTTCCATGACTTTGAAGCTCAGTGGTTGGTATATTCTCGTTTGATTTTGAAGTTGAATTTTCAGCCCCATTATCTGATTTAGTTGCCTTTGACTTTTTAGAGTTATCCCAATAACCAAAAGCTTTCCCGCCAAAGGTACTGCCACTAATACCTCTTCCCTTGATTCTGGAGTATCCAGAAGGGTCAGTACCCCACAACGGATTGTTCAGTATATAGCTATATGGATTAATCGACTGAGAGTTCCATGCCTCTTGGATGAAAGGGTCAACCCCCATAAACCGCCCAACGTTATAGTCATACACCCGCCCGTTCATATGAACGGCGTATAGCTATAACTTCGACCTATATGCCTGTCTACGCCGCACAAAAAGGCTCTTCGCACACAATGATAGTAATGCGTATCGGTTAAGCTGATTTGTTCCTATCAGGGGGGATTAAATCAGCCCCTGCTTTCCTTAACTAATAATTCCTTTAGCTAAAAAATAGCCGCGCCCAAAAAAGACCTAATAAGAAAAGTGGGTGTCCTATTTAGTCTTAATGAAGGTCAATCTAGAAGTGTCCGAAGCAAATTACGTCCTAAGTTTTTTCCAGTTTTAGCATAATATAAAAATAAGATTCCAAATCCTACTGACGAGAAAACTTCCAATGTAAAAGTTATCCAATTGTCCAAAAATGCTAGACTTAATATAGGACCAATGAGCAGGAAAGCTAGCCCCAAAAACATTGCCAAGAGTCTCATAAGTTTGTTATTCATCATTTTCTCCCCAACATTCAACCGAACAATATGCTCTTGCACCCCATACATAACCTTTAGCACCGACCCCTGCTACAGCCAAGGCACCAGACGCAAACTTAGCTTGTTTGAGTGTTCGCACCATTCTCAAACCTGGTTTAAATTTTCTAGTTCGACTATTGCCATAGAGATTTCTGTTTGCTTGACCAGACAACTTTTCCTCATAATATTCAAATGACTGCTTAGCGGCAAACCCTGGGAGACCCTGCTCGCCAACGAATTCGGCCAAATAATAAGAATCACCGTAATATCTGTCAATACATGCCATCCGACACTGTTTGGCATTTCTACTTAAAATATTCGTCTGTAATGTCTCAGGTAAATATTGCATCCAAGATGAGTTATCAGCAATTAAACCTTCTCCGCTCTCTACACTAGCTAAATCTTCTAGACGTTCTTTTTCTAAATACTTATTTTCCCTCGCATTCCATTCTGCACTTCCTTCTGAATAACTGCCTTGAACAGATGCGCCATATGAAGTTGACGCAATCTCATTAGACGAATTTATATCAGCTGACATATTAGATATGAAGTTATCAACGCCTTCTAATTTTTTCGCTCCATTTGACAAAGCTCCAGTAACAGCTTTCTTATCCGATGAACTTCCTCCTTTAACATCGAAACTCACATTGCCATCACCGTCGGTACTTGCAGAAATTGTTACATTACGAGTTTTATTTATTCTAGATCCAGTTTTAGCCTTGGATTTTACTTTAACCTTTTTAGTTTCCTCTGCACTGTATCCAGAAGGATCAGTAAAGCTCAATGGATTATTCATAACATATGAATAAGGATTTATTCCCTGACTATTCCCACTCCCCTGAATAAACGGATCCACACTCATAAACCTACCAAGGTTATAATCGTACACCCGCCCGTTCATATGAATTAAAACGCTTTATGTCTTGTAGAACTATTTGTTAAAGAGCGACTGTGCGGTCTAAGTCCTGATATCGTATTAGGCTAAAATTTAATAAGTTCTCAGGTAGTTATTAATTTATTTCTTCTGGCATTGAGTATTTCAGTAAAGTGCCAAATTTTTCAGCGTTTCAGGACTAATCTCTGGAAATTAATCATGCCGAAATTAATCATGCCTGTCCATGTAGTTTCTTGTCCTAAGGGGCTTTGATGTCAAAGGTGGGTATCTATGAATTAAATTGGCAAGCAAGCCTCGTATCTGGATACTTTTCGCGAAGATATTTAATAATCTGCTTTTTAACCTTCAGTTTTTCTTCATCATTAAAAACTCTCTTTTCGCAAATTAGTTCTTCAAAAGACAACCCATCGCTCAGCCCTGATTTAGGAAAAGCACCATTTTCTAGCAGTTGTAAAACCAAATTATATTTTTTGAGTGTAAGTGCAGTGTAAACAGAAGTTCCATAAGCTTCATGAACGATACTATGATCGGCTCCATTGTTAATTAACAAATTTACGATGTCGCCATTCCCGGAAATCACGGCCCTATGCAGTAATGACAATTCTCCTCTGAAGTCATGTGTTTTTGTATCGCCTCCATTTGAAAGTAATGAACGAAGAACTTCAAGGTGTTGATAAGTAACCGCTAAGCTCATTGCGGATGTGCTTTTTGAGTTTTTTAGATTTGGCTCGGCACCTCCATTTAACAACTTATTTACAGCTACGACATCGCCATTTTTGGAAGCATGCATTAATGGTGTCAATTCATCGCTTGACTCACTTTTGCTTTCATTGGCATATAACTCGTTCTGTT
This sequence comes from Aliiglaciecola litoralis, assembly GCF_039523355.1. Lineage (NCBI taxonomy): Bacteria > Pseudomonadati > Pseudomonadota > Gammaproteobacteria > Alteromonadales > Alteromonadaceae > Aliiglaciecola > Aliiglaciecola litoralis. Next base: position 245,329 of record NZ_BAAAFD010000001.1, read on the forward strand.
TTTCGCAACCTAATAAGACAATTAATAGTAAATATATACAAATCTTTAGCTTTATCAATTGTTACCTCGATTTTCCAGAGCTGATTTTACATCTCCAATGCCGTGCATTCCCATCCTTGAAGAGGCATTCATTCCTGTAACAATAGCATAACCTGCTGCCCCAAAATAATAAGGCACATTTCGGATCGTTCTTGTACTTGGCAATTCAATTAAATTTCCGACTTTGGCCGAGAATCGACCAAATGTTGGTTCGGTTTGCATTGTATGTAGCCATTCGCCTTTAACATAGTATGCGTTAACCTTAGAAGCATTGCGCATACCACCATGTTTTTTGATGGTGTTTTTATGCAATCCAGCAGCATTAAACGTATTACTTTTTACTCCAGTAACCAGTGTTGCAAGACTCGTCAGCCCTCCTCCAAGAGAGTGGCCTGTCAGGGAAAGGTTTCCTGCTCCAACTTTCGAAATTATCGTTTCGGTGTTAAGGACGGCTAAGTCATGTTGAAAGCTGAACCGTCCAATCCCCTCTTCAGCATTGGTTGCCAAATCGCCAGTTAAATTCTTAGGGTCAGTTCCAGCAAAAGCGTAAATGTAACTTCCTGCATTCTCGTCAATATAGTGCGCAGATTTGAATCCACTACCAGAATCTTCAAATTCAACACCATTCAATTTGAGTTCGGATAATTCTTCTGGAGTAACTAATCTTACGCCTTCTGGCAACTCTCCTCCTTTACCGTATACGTGCTCACTAATAGCTGCATCACGTTTAGCTTTTTCTTCCTCACTCATTATATCAGAAGTTTTTTCACGTCCCGATTGGCCTCCCTGTGCACCATTATTTTTGTTGTCTGATGTTACAGCCTGATGTTTAGAACCAAAACCAAAGGCACTTCCGCAATACTTGGTAATCCGCATGCAAAATGAAACGATTTCTTACTTAGCTTGAACCTTGTCTTATTTAACTTGAAAGTTTCCTATTTAAACTGAAAAAACCATGCCTAGAAATTCAATGGGGAAATGTTCTCAATTTCGTTGGAAAGGAAAAAAAATGATTCAATTAATAAGCCCCGCTAGGGGGCTTTGAGGTCGTAGTGTGTTGAATTAGAGGTGCCTGTCCATGTTAGTTCCCAAGAAGTCGTTAACCTTTTCTAAATTCCCTGCGTTCAAATTTCGTTGAGGTATTCTCCATTCGATTATCTCAACAAAAAGTGTCGGATCTTTATCTTGATTATGACGACGCTCTTCGCAGCCAACACTAGATGCAACTAGTGAAAGTACAAAAGCTATTCTTAAAAACATAATTTATACTTCTGAAATTAATATCTGCAGGGTAAGAGCACTTTATTTTGAATCAAGTGCTCTATCTATCCTCACTTCACTAACCTTACAACATAAGTAATAACCCAGTCGTCGTTTAGCAATTTATAATTGCAATAACCATTTTGTGGGGGTTCATCACAAGTGCTAACTGTTTTAATATGCATATCTGTATTTGCTCTAGTTAGAAAAATTGTAAATCGTTTGGCAGCGCTTTCATTTAAAGGAACAATTTTCGAGGTCAATCGAAATACGACAAAATTGTTATTTTTGGAAATTGTCGCTGCCTCCACGCCTAAATCATATAGATTTTGGAATTCTTGATAATTACTCAAATAGTGGTCAGGATTACTTTCAAACACCATTTGGTCGAAAAAAATATTGTTATTTCCCAATATTATTTTTTCTACTTTCACAAACGCATCTATATTACTGAGAGTTTTTTTAGATATCTCGTCTACGCTAGCTGCAATATTGTTAATGTCTTCTTGGTCTACTTTAGCATTTTGAACATCACAACCCGATATAAAAATAAAACCAATTAATAAAAGAATAAATTTATTCATTAAACTCTCCTACTGGGTTCCAACGCATGGGACAAGCTCTTTTTCAAAACGGTAAACATTGCTACTTCTGCCGTTTGAGTGAAACCTGCAGAGTCTGAGCATTTGATTTTCTATCATGCAATTCATAGCGAAAATATTCATTGAAAAAATTTGAATTACCCGCTTAAGGTTTTTAACGCGTAGTGCGGATCTGCATCTAAAATTTTTAATAGGGCTTTGGCTGGCCCAGTTGGATGACGACGGCCTTGCTCCCAATTCTCTAAAGTTCGTTTACTGACTCCAATAACATTGGCGAAACGAACTTGACTTAAGCCTGTTTTGGCTCTGATCGCCTTAACTTCTGGTTCAGCGAACGTCTTTGTTCGAGAAGCTTTTAATTTTCCCTGAATAATACCATCCGCTTGTTTGACACTTTCTAGTAACGAATCAAATATTTCGTCATTCACTGTAACCACCTCTTAACAATTTGACTCAATGCTTTGGTCTGCGCATCGGTTAAATTCTCTTGTATATTTTTAGGATAGGCAAACAGCATAAAAAGCTGCTCATCTTGCGACATCCAATAATAAATAATCCTTATTCCTGCACTTTTACCTCGCCCACCTAATGCCCATCGAACCTTTCGCAAGCCACCAGTATTTTTGATCAACATTCCCATATCGGGTTTTATAACCAAAGCTTCTTGCAAATCTTTATATTCATCATCACTCATTAATCGAATAATATGCTTGGTAAAAATTGGGGTTTCAATGATAACCATGTGCAAAGCCATTATACGCCAATGGCGTAGTGCGTCTATTCTTTTTGAAGCCTGCGCAATCTATACTTAAAACTAAGTAATGTCTTTCTATAGAGGAAAGTGAGTATTGAGCGAAGAAATACACAATCTGGCAACACAATAAAGTGTTTACATTGATTTGATGTTTCAGGGATATTCTCATATATAACCATCCATTGGTTTTGAATCCTAAATCAAAGCTAATTGCTAGGAACGTTTTTATGGACTTACTTGTTCATACATTTAGTTTAACGTTTTACCAGGCTACACAAGTCCAGTTCTGTCGCTTTGTTGCTTAGACTTAGCGATCCACAGTTTACAATTGCTGCGTTTACTTTACCTTTGCCTTAGTGTTGTGATAAGCATAAAAGATACCAGATATAGTGCCGTGTTAAAAAATAGACACTATATATCGTGATATTCTAAAAACCTCTATCATCCAATTAAAATATTTTAACCACGTAAATATATTAAAAATTAACTTGCATTCACTCTAACTCAATGAGGAATAACCATAAAAAGTTAGCTAACACTAACCTACCATTTGGTCTAGGTCTAAGTGAACATTTAACCACCAGATATTGGGTTGCAATGATAGATAAACACCTCTATCTTGTGTCTGTCTCACGAAAACAAACTATAAAAAGAAAAACTGGTAGAAAAAACGAAAAAGCGTTTGTAAAGCCAGCAAGTGAGCGAGTTTTCAGGTTTTAAAAACTAATTATAAAAACGAATGTGTTCAACTAAGTTCTGCTTAGTCTGAGCCTTGGCGCTAATTATCTAAACGGCTAATAAAATGAATAATAATCTTTTGGTCACCAAACGCGACGGTGTGCGCGAAGTCCTTGATCTCGACAAAATCCACAAAGTGATAACTTGGGCAGCTAAGGGGCTTAAAAATGTCTCTGTGTCTCAAGTAGAAATTAAGGCTCATATTCAGTTTTATGATGGTATTAAAACCGAAGACATTCATGAAACATTAATTAAGTCTGCCGCTGATCTTATCTCTACTGATTCTCCAGATTATCAATATTTGGCTGCACGATTAGCCGTTTTCCATCTGCGCAAAAAGGCCTATGGACAATTTGAGCCGCCGGCCTTGGTCGATCATGTTAAAGCACTGATCGCCAAAGGTAAGTACGACAAGCACATCATGGAAGATTATAGCGAAGATGAACTTAACGAATTGGATAGCTACCTAGATCACTGGCGTGATATGGACTTCAGTTATGCCGCGGTTAAGCAATTGGAAGGTAAGTACCTGGTGCAAAATCGCGTTACAGGTGAAATCTATGAGAGTGCACAATTCTTGTATATTTTGGTCGCCGCTTGTTTGTTTGCTAATTACCCTAAAGAAACGCGATTAAATTACATCAAGCGTTTTTATGATGCGGTTTCTAAGTTCAAAATATCGTTGCCCACACCTATTATGTCGGGAGTGCGTACCCCTACTCGTCAATTTAGCTCTTGTGTGTTGATCGAAACTGGCGACAGCTTAGACTCAATTAATGCCACCGCCAGTGCCATTGTAAAATATGTCAGCCAGCGCGCTGGGATCGGTGTTAACGCGGGTCGTATTCGTGCATTAGGAAGTGAAATCCGTGGTGGTGAGGCGTATCACACAGGCTGTATTCCGTTTTATAAGTACTTCCAAACTGCTGTTAAAAGCTGCTCTCAAGGCGGTGTACGTGGCGGTGCTGCCACCCTATTTTATCCGGTTTGGCATTTAGAAGTAGAATCGTTACTAGTGCTTAAAAACAACCGCGGTGTTGAAGAAAACCGTGTAAGACACCTTGATTATGGCGTGCAATTTAACAAATTGATGTACACCCGCATGATCAAAGACCAGCACATCACGTTATTCAGTCCATCTGATGTTCCTGGGCTTTATGACGCATTTTTCGCTGATCAGGAAAAATTCGAAGCGCTTTATGTCAAATACGAGCAAGACGACAATATTCGTAAGAAGAAAATCAAAGCTGTCGAATTGTTTAGTTTATTCATGCAAGAGCGTGCCAGTACTGGTCGTATTTACTTGCAGAATGTCGATCACTGTAATACTCACAGTCCGTTTGATCCTAAAGTGGCACCGGTTAGACAAAGCAACCTGTGTCTTGAGATTGCCTTGCCTACTAAACCACTAGAGCATGTGAACGACGAAAATGGTGAGATCGCACTGTGTACATTATCGGCATTTAACCTAGGTGCGATTGAAAGTCTCGATGATTTTGAAGAGATGGCCGATTTAGCCGTTCGCGCGCTTGATAGTTTATTGGATTACCAAGACTATCCAGTACCCGCAGCTCACAATGCCTCTATTGGTCGACGTACCTTGGGTATAGGCGTGATCAACTTCGCTTATTACTTAGCTAAAAACGGCAAAAAGTACTCCGACGGCAGTGGTAATGCATTGATCCACAGAACCTTTGAAGCTATGCAATATTATTTGTTAAAAGCCTCAAATAATTTAGCCAAAGAGAAAGGAGCTTGTCCTAAGTTTAACGAGACTACTTACTCTCAAGGTGTGTTACCCATCGACACCTACAAGAAAGATTTGGACAAAGTCTGTAATGAACCACTTCATTACGACTGGGAAACCTTACGTAAGGATATTGTTGAACATGGTTTGCGTAACAGTACTCTGTCCGCATTGATGCCGTCTGAAACTTCATCGCAAATTTCAAATGCGACCAATGGTATTGAACCACCACGCGGTCATATTAGTATCAAGTCTTCTAAAGATGGCGTATTGAAACAAGTAGTTCCTGACTATGAGAACCTAAAAGAGCAATATGAATTGCTTTGGGACCTCAAGTCTAACGACGGTTATCTAGAATTATGCGCGATTATGCAGAAGTTTATTGACCAAACTATTTCGGCCAACACCAGCTACGATCCGGGTAAATACGAAGGCGGCAAGGTGCCTATGAAGTTGTTGTTAAAAGATTTGTTAACAACTTACAAGCTAGGCATCAAAACCTTGTATTACCACAACACCCGAGACGGTGCGTCTGACAGCTCTAATGTGGAACTCAAAAAAGAGCAATCCAAACCATTGGCGCAAGCGGTAGTGCTAGAAGAAGATGACGATTGTGCTGGCGGCGCTTGTAAAATATAACGTAGAAAATGTGGCGGGTTTCCTACCCGCCATCAATTCACACTTAAGAGCATTATAACTACATGAAATACACAACATTTAATCAGACACGTACCAACCCACTTCTGGAGCCGATGTTTTTTGGTAATCCGGTCAACGTGGCGCGTTATGATCAACAAAAGCACAGTATTTTTGAAAAGTTAATCGAAAAGCAGATCTCTTTTTTCTGGCGTCCTGAAGAAGTAGATGTCAGTAAAGACCGAGTCGATTTTCAATCCTTGAGTGACTCTGAAAAACATATCTTTATTTCTAATTTAAAGTACCAAACACTGCTCGATTCGGTACAAGGCAGAAGCCCAAACATTGCGTTTTTACCGATCATTTCGCTTCCAGAGCTAGAGACTTGGACAGAAACCTGGTCCTTTTTTGAAACCATACATTCTCGTTCTTACACGCATATATTGCGAAACTTGTTTACCGATCCCAGTGCCATATTTGATGACATTGTGGTTAACGAACACATTAAAACGCGCGCCGGTGATATCTCCAAATACTATGACGACTTGATTTTCTATACCCAGCTTTGGCAAACCCAAGGGGAAGGTGTACATACCGTCGATGGTCAAGTGCACAACGTCACTATGCGCGAGTTGAAAAAGAAACTGTATCTTTGCATGAACTCGGTGAATGCATTGGAAGCGATCCGTTTCTACGTTTCTTTCGCCTGTACCTTTGCATTTGCCGAGCGTGAGTTAATGGAAGGTAATTCAAAGATTATTCGTCTTATTGCCCGAGATGAAAATTTACACCTGACTTCTACTCAGCACATCATTAACCTATGGCAAAAAGGTAAAGACGATCCTGAAATGGCTGAGATTGCTGAAGAGTTGAAAGACGAAGCCAAAGCCATTTTCATGCAAGCGGTTGAACAAGAAAAGCAGTGGGCGGGATATTTGTTTGCGCAAGGCTCAATGATTGGGCTAAATGAAGAGATCTTGTGTCAATATGTTGAATATATAGCGAATCACAGAATGTCGGCCATTGGTATGGGACAACCTTTTGATATCACAAGTAATCCCCTGCCTTGGATGAACAACTATTTGAACTCAGATAACGTTCAAGTTGCGCCTCAAGAATCAGAGATCAGCTCATATTTAGTGGGCCAGATTGACTCTGAAGTAAACGCCGGCGACTTCGGTGACTTTGATCTTTAATGACTGAAACCGCTAACTCCTTCGTGATCACTGTCGGTGATCACGAAGATATTGTTTTTACCGATCAAAAAAATATTCTTTCCTGTCTAGAGCAGCATAATATTGAAAGCCATTACCACTGCAGAGAGGGGTTTTGTGGTGCCTGTCGTACTAAATTACTAAGCGGTCAAGTCAATTATACAACGGATCCCCTCGCCTATATTGATGACGATGAGTTCTTGCCCTGTTGTAGCGTTCCAAATTCGAATATTAGTATTAAGGTCGAGTATTAAAGGACTCGAAAATGGCGCTGCTGTTGAGCTTCGCCCATCATGATGTAAGGCGATTTAACCTACAGTTAAGGTTACTTAGGTCTTAACATCTCAAATTTATTCGTTTCATTAATGCTGTAGTAGTCCCCTGCACCACCACCGCGAAGAATGGGTTGGCCTTTTACGGTTTGATATACGCCATTTTCGATCAATGATTTATCGATATGTACGCCCACAACTTCGCCTATCACCAACCAACTGTCACACAATTCACCTTTTGCCGATTGCAGTTGAATAATCTGTGATGTTTTACACTCCATCACCACCGGACTTTCAGCAACCTGAGGGGGGTTAATAATCTTAGACGTACGTTTAGTCAAACCGGCTAATTCGAATTCGTCCTGGCCGGTATCTTTACTGGTTAGATTCATAGCCTGAGCCAACTCAACGGTCGCTAAATTCCAGCAAAACTCGCCAGTTCGGCGCGCATTGTTGAGGGTGTCTTTGTCACCTACACTGGCAAAACCAATGAGTGGAGGCTGGTAATTAAAGGCATTAAAAAAGCTATAGGGTGCTAAATTTGCTTGGCCCTTGTTGGCCAAGGTAGAGATCCAGCCAATGGGCCTAGGCGCGATGATGGCATTAAAGGGATCATGACTTAAGTTGTGACCTAGTTTGGGCTCATAAAAGTGCGTAGTATCAGGCATAGGTTTTCCTTGAGTCAGTACTAGCTAAAATTAGCCATTATATAGGTAGTGTAAATATGCACATATATCAACATTTCCTCGCAAATAATCAACATATTCAGGAAGTTAATGAATCTCGTAGAGTTCTGCTGCGGGCTATTTAGTGACTTCTTTAGTCATTGGTTGTTGAATCTTAGATACTTTATAAACAATTTAACCGTGTAATATTCCTGTCACATTTGCGTCACTTACTCGTCATATTGCAATCCTATACTGTCTGGGATTTCAATTATGACCACTAGGACGTTACCATGAACAAGTCTATATATATCGCTGCATTTACACTCACTTCAAGTCTGACTATGAATGTTGCTCACGCGGCACGTGACTATATTAATGTTGTCGGCTCTTCAACTGTCTACCCTTTTTCGACCGTAGTAGCAGAGCGCTTTGGTAAATCTACACAATTCAAAACACCAAAAGTTGAATCGACCGGCTCAGGTGGCGGTTTAAAGTTGTTCTGTCAAGGCGTGGGTGTACAGTCGCCAGATATCACTAACGCCTCTCGTCGTATGAAAGCATCAGAAGTCGAATTGTGTGCTGAAAATGGTGTTACTGAGATTGTTGAAGTACTGATCGGCTATGACGGCATAGTGCTGGGTAACTCTAATAAAATCGCCAGAATGGAACTCACTCGGAAAGATTTATTTTTAGCTTTGGCAAAAGAAGTTCCAAACCCAGATGGCTCAAATACACTGATAGAGAACCCTTATCAAAACTGGAACCAAGTCAATCCTAAGCTACCAAATCGTAAAATTGAAGTGTTAGGTCCTCCGCCGACTTCTGGCACGCGCGATGCGTTTTCAGAGTTAGCTTTGGAAGGTGGTTGTAAAAAAATAGATTGGATAGCTGATCTTAAAAAACAATCAAAAGCAGCGAGCAAAGCCGGTGATAGTAAATTATCGTCACAACTTAAGAATCAGTATAAAACCATTTGTCACACAGTACGTGAAGACGGTGCCTTTATCGAGGCTGGCGAAAATGACAATCTAATCGTGCAAAAACTTAATGCTAATTCAAATGCCCTTGGCATCTTTGGTTTCAGTTTCTTGGATCAAAACGCTGACCAAATTCAAGGCGCTTCGATTGACGGTTTTGAACCGACGTTTGAATCGATAGCTGATGGCACCTATCCAGTCTCTCGCCCACTTTATTTCTACGTTAAAAAAGCCCATGTTGGCGTCATTCCAGGTATCGCAGAATACCTAGCAGAATTCACCAGCGAAAAAGCTTCTGGCGAAGAAGGTTACTTAACTGAAAAAGGCATGATCCCCTTGGATGAAGAGCGTCGCGACGCTGTAAAGCAAGATGTGAAAATGCTTACCCCCTTAGTTTTATAGTTACCAAAGTAAGGCTAATTCAGGTTAATAAAGTGGGTCTTGGATGATAAACATCAAAAAGACCCACTTGTTAGCCACTATTCATTCAATAAAGTTTGAGGCTCTATGGATACATCGTTGTTATTTTTAGTTGCACTGCTGTTATTTGTTGCGACCTTTTACATGGGAAAAAAGCGCGCATTAACGTTGGCTGGCGGGCAATCTAACGTTCGGAGTCTCAATTCTCTGCCTTCGTACTACGGTACGATTACCGCATTGTGGTGTGCAATCCCCTGCATTCTGTTACTGGCTGTATGGACGATATTCGATGACTATATTATTCAACAAATAATCGTCCAAGAATTCCCAATCGATATTCAGCAAATGTCAAAATCTGATATTGGTTTATTACTTAATACCGTGAGTAACCTTGCTACCAGTAGTTCCGCAGATCCTAATGTTGAAGCCTATATAATTGTGGCAGCGCAGCGTTTTAATAATCTGCAGTGGCTTAGTCAAATGGCGTTGAATCTAGTTTTTGTGTGTGTGGCAATATTATTTGTCTCCTATGCCAGATTGCGCATCAATGTAAAACTGCATGCCAGAGTAGAAGTTGAGACCGTGTTTAAGTGGTTTTTACTAATGTGCGCCAGCTTAGCTATTTTCACCACTGCTGGGATCATCTTATCGGTGTTATTTGAATCCATAAAATTCTTTCAATCTGTGCCTATAACTGAGTTTCTGTTTGGGTTGGATTGGAGTCCGCAAATGGCCATTCGCGAAGACCAGGTTGGTGGCTCAGGGGCTTTTGGCGCAGTTCCGCTGTTTGCAGGAACTATGTTGATATCATTAATTGCCATGACCATTGCGGTGCCCGCAGGCTTAATGGCAGCGATTTATTTATCTGAATATGCCTCTCCAAAAGTACGCACCGTAGTGAAACCTATGTTGGAAGTTCTGGCCGGTGTACCCACAGTGGTTTACGGTTTTTTTGCGGCGTTAACTGTCGCTCCTTTCATTCGTGAATCTGGTGGCTTGTTTGGTTTAAGTGTGTCCTCGGAAAGTGCCCTTGCCGCAGGTTTAGTAATGGGAGTGATGATCATCCCTTTTATCTCTTCATTATCAGATGATGTGATCAATGCCGTGCCTCAATCTCTACGTGATGGTTCTTTTGGCTTGGGTGCAACACAATCAGAAACAATCAAGCAGGTAGTTATTCCTGCCGCCCTACCTGGCATTGTCGGCGGTGTTTTACTGGCCGTCTCCAGAGCAATCGGTGAAACCATGATCGTTGTTATGGCAGCAGGTCTGGCTGCCAATCTGACCGCCAATCCATTGGAATCTGTGACAACCATAACAGTGCAAATTGTCACTTTGTTAGTAGGTGATCAGGAATTCAATAGTCCCAAGACGTTGTCAGCATTTGCGCTTGGTCTGATGTTATTTGTTGTCACATTGATATTTAACTATATCGCTTTGATTGTAGTAAAAAAATACCGTGAGCAGTACGAGTAATTTATGAATAGAAACAACGTATCGACAATAGATTTGGTTAATAAAAGCTTGCAGAAGCGCTACCGGGCAGAGAAACGATTTCGTGCGTACGGTATTGCAGCAATCTTGTTCGGCTTAGCCTGCTTATCAGTCTTATTTACCGACATAATCAGTAAAGGTCACAGTGCTTTTTTGCAGACTTACGTGTATATGGATGTCAAATTTGATGCCCAACAACTGCAAATTATTGATCCCACTGATGAAAATCAGTTGGCGATGGCCGATTACCAAGGTTTAATAAAAAAATCACTAAGAACTCAATTTAGCGATGTAACTGGACGCAGGGACAAGCGCGATCTGTACTCCATCGTCAGCAATGGGGCTGGATTCACCTTGCGTTCGATGTTGGAGGACGATCCTTCGTTGCTTAATCAAACAGTCGGTGTTTGGTTGTTAGTTGATGACGATATTGATACCTATGTTAAAAGTCGAAATTCAGATGGATCAGACGCCTTTACCGCACGGATGAAAGATAAACAGATTGTGTGGGTGGAAAGCCTGATCAGCGAAGGGCATATTAAAAAGCGTTTTAACACCACGTTTTTTACTAGCGGAGACTCGCGCGAACCGGAGCAAGCTGGTATTGCTGGCGCTATAGCAGGGTCACTATTTACCTTGTTGGTGACAATTGCTTTGTCTTTTCCAATTGGTGTCGCAGCCGCCATCTATCTAGAGGAATATGCACCGACTAATCGGTTTACTGACTTTATTGAAGTTAATATAAATAACTTAGCTGCAGTACCATCCATCATATTTGGCTTATTGGGGTTGGCGATCTTCATCGGATTTTTTGAAATGCACCGCTCCATTCCCCTAGTTGGTGGATTAGTGCTGACCTTGATGACATTACCCACCATTATTATTTCAAGTCGTGCGGCAATTAAGTCGGTCCCTCCCTCAATCAAAGATGCCGCATTGGGCCTAGGTGCTTCGAAAATGCAAGTGACAATCCATCATGTTTTGCCCTTAGCGATGCCCGGAATGTTAACCGGTGCCATTATTGGCTTTGCCCAAGCACTGGGTGAAACGGCACCCTTGTTAATGATTGGCATGGTTGCTTTCATTGTAGATATTCCAGGCGGCGTTACTGATCCTGCAACTGCGTTGCCGGTACAGATATTTCTCTGGTCAGATAGTCCAGAAAGAGCCTTTGTAGAGCGTACTTCAGCCGCCATTATGGTGTTGTTGGCGTTTTTAATCACTATGAATACTTTGGCAATATGGTTGCGTAAGCGCTTAGAACGTCGTTGGTAATTTATGCGCTAGTACTGCGTAAAAGCGGAGAATAAAACATGCAAGCACAAATGAAAGACACCATGTTGAACACATGCGAATTGAAGAGTAAATCAATAGATATGAAGAATAAAAATGATATTGAACAGGACATATCTAGTGTGCAAACCGTAGGTAAGCCCTTTTCAAATAAAGCCAAAATGTCGATGCGTAATGTGGATGTTTTCTATGCCGATAAACAAGCGATTTTTGACGTCAGTTTGGATATTGGAAAAAACGAAGTGGTTGCCATGATAGGTCCATCAGGTTGCGGAAAATCGACCTTTCTGCGCTGTTTGAATCGTATGAATGACACCATAGATAGCTGTAAAATCAGTGGCGATCTCAAATTAGAGGGTGAAAATATTTATGCGCCAGAACAAGACGTTGTGCCACTGCGAGCTCGGGTCGGCATGGTCTTTCAAAAACCCAATCCGTTCCCCAAATCGATTTACGATAACGTTGCTTACGGACCCAAAGTTCACGGTTTAGCCACAAGCCGTTCTGAACTGGATGAAATTGTTGAAACCAGTTTACGTAAGGCAAGTTTATGGGAAGAGGTAAAAGATCGCCTACTCTCACCAGGTACCGGGCTATCAGGAGGTCAACAGCAACGTCTGTGTATTGCTCGCACTATCGCGGTCAGTCCGGAAGTCATCCTGATGGATGAACCCTGTTCAGCGCTTGACCCGATCGCCACTGCAAAAATAGAAGAGTTGATGGCTGAGTTGAGTGAAAATTATACTATCGCAATTGTGACTCACTCCATGCAACAAGCGGCACGCGTATCACATCGCACTGCCTATTTTCATATGGGCAAACTGATTGAGGTTAATGACACCAAACGGGTTTTCACTAACCCCGAACACGATCTCACTGAAGCCTACATTACGGGTCGTTTTGGCTAACGGAAACTACAGGAGTAAACCATGGAAAATTTACATCTAGATAAGCATATTTCACAACGCTTTGATTCTGATCTTGAAGCGTTAAAAAGCCAAGTGTTGGTGATGGGCGGCTTGGTTGAACGGCAAATAATAAACGCACTTACGGCCTTGGAAACTGCTGACAGTATAATTGCCTGTAATGTCATCGAAGTGGAAGATGATATAGACATGCACGAAGTTAAACTAGATGAGCAATGCACTATGGTTCTGGCTTGCCGACAACCAGCGGCGTCAGACCTGCGCATGGTATTGACCGTGATAAAAATGATCCGGGATCTTGAACGCATGGGCGATGAAGCGCAAAAAATTGCTAAAATGGCGATTGAATTGAGCGACAGTGGCGCCGCGCCAGGTGGCTATGATGAAGTTAGACACATGGGGGCGTTGGTCCAAGACATGGTCCATTCAGTGCTTGATGCATTTGCCCGATTTGACGTAGACCAGGCCTTGCAAGTCGCTAAAGCTGACAAAAAAGTGGACCGTGAATATGCTTCTGCGATGCGAGAAATAGTTACTTATATGATGGAAGATCCTCGCTGCATAACGCGAGTTATGAAAATCATTTGGGCATTACGCGCATTGGAACGTATTGGCGATCATTCTCGTAATATAGCCGAGCATATTATATTTCTGGTTAGGGGTTTAGATGTGCGCCATACCAGTGTCAATGAGATCGAGAAAAAGCTAAATAGGATTTAGTAATGTAACTCTAATTGTGGATTAGTTAGGTCTCTGGATAGCGCAATTTCCCTTAAAAAATTTGCTTTTGAGTCATCTAAAATGACAGGGGAAAAGAACGATTGTAATAATCCTAATATTTAAATTTTGTAATATACCTGTAATCAAGCTGCCTTATATTGCACACAAACCAATTGACTACTTTACTATTTGAGAGCTGAACACATGAAACTTGTATATAAATTATCCTTGTCCCTCCTTGCAGCGTCAGTTTCAATGGCCAGTTTTGCTGATCCCATCACGGTTTACGGCAAAGCAAATGTGTCTGCCCAAGCAGCCGATGAAGGAGAAGGAAGCTTCACTGAACTAAAAAGTAATGCCTCTCGTTTTGGTATCAAAGGTGACTTACAAGTAGATGACGACCTTGAAGTTGTATATACCCTTGAATGGCAAGTTGATCTAGCGGATGAATCCGGTTCCGATAATATTGCTGCGCGAAACCAATATTTAGGTTTAAAAGGTAATTTCGGTACCGTTTTGTTAGGCCGCAACGACACAATGTTAAAACAGTCCCAAGGTAAAATTGATCAATTCAATGATTACGAAGCGGACATCAAGGGCTTATGGAAAGGCGAAAATCGTATGGGCGATTCGGTTACTTACATCTCTCCCACAATCAATGGTTTCAGCGCAGGACTGACGTACATCGCAGAAGATGATGTAGCTGGCGATGATGCCCAGTCGCTATCTGTCAGTTATGGCGACAAAAATTTGAAACAGAGTAACTGGTATGCCTCTATTGCCACTGATTTTAATGTAAAAGGCTATGACTCTCAGCGTATCTCGGTACAGGGAAAGTTTGACGCGTTAAAACTAGGGGCCATTTTACATCGTCAAGAACTGGCTGAAAACGGAGATTCTAAGGACGGTGTGCTGGTCAGTGCAGCCTATACCCTTGGTAAAATTGTACTTAAAGGTCAAGTGCAAACCCTTGAAGATGATAAAAGCCTGAGCGTAGGCGCTGACTATAAATTGGGAAAATCAACCAAGGCTTATATTTGGTATACAGATCGAGGCTTAGACGTGAGTGAAGACAAATCGTGGTTAGCCCTAGGTCTAGAGCATAAGTTTTAGTAAATTTTTGGTATCACAATCATTGGAAAATGATTAGGGCCTATTGATACCCAGCAATAAGTTACAGGCTTAAAATAGACAAAAGCTGTTAGGGTGAGCCTAACAGCTTTTTTTAATTGGTAGTTTACAGCGCAATTTTCAAACAACTGGATTGGCGGCGCCACTACAACTAATTTTTTTATAATTAACGGCTTAACCTCACCTAGCAGATAACGATCAACTGGTCGTTATTAATTGATATTGTTGCGCCAACACATCAATGATTTCTTGCCTTGGATTATCGGCCATCTTTAGCGGCTTTCCGGTAATACGCCCTGCAATTCCAGTATAGGTTGAAGATATATCCATTAACGCCTGTACCGGCAAGGCATTATTTTGAGCTAATGCAAAGCGCTCAGCCATGCGATTTTTATTCAATAAGATATCGGGATCAGGAAAGTAATTTAATAGGTATTGCCTAAAACCCTCTTTGGAGTTTTCAACAATCTGTTGTTGGCGATAAGCTTGACCATCCCAAATACGTGACGAATCAGGTGTCCCAACTTCATCCATATAAATAAGTTTATCTGTGCCTTGACGATCTTTTACGTAGCCAAACTCAAACTTAGTATCAACAAAAATCTGATCGATTTGCTGTAACGCATTAGCAATCACATCAAAGCCTTGTTTTAGCAACTTTTCATACAAGGCAACATCTTCTCGCTTTTTGAAACCAAACGCAGAATAATTATCGATTATTGATTGACGACTGATATTGGCATCATCCGCTTCTTGGACGCCGGGGATACCTTTTAGAACGCCTTTAGTAGAGGGGGTAATAAGAAGCTCGTCTAGTTTGCTGTCTTTTTGCAGTCCTTCAGGTAACTGAATACCACAAAACTCACGCTCTCCGGCAGCATAAGCGCGCCACATAGAGCCGGTGATGTAGTTTCGGCCAATCGCTTCAATCATCACCGGTTGTGCTTTTTGCACTATCCAGACAAACGGATGAGGCACATCCAAAATGTGACTGTCGGCCAACCCCGATTGTTTGAATAGTGAAAACCAATGATTAGAAATCGCATTTAACGCCGCCCCCTTACCAGGGACACCGTTTAAACCACCTTGGGCATGCCAAACACAATCAAATGCAGAGATGCGATCACTGATAATCATTACCGCCAAGGGCGTATCATCAGGCACGTCATAGCCTTTTAGCGCAATCAACCTACGGCTGTCTTGCTCAGTTAACCAGTAGACTGAGCGAACTTTACCGCTATGTACTTTTGCACCAGTACGGATAGGTAAATCATCGTTAACCGCCAGAACAGAGTGAGACAAACTCATTATCAAGTCCTAATCAAAATACAGTGCTAAATATCCAAATTATCAGATGCCATGACTTTAGCGAACTCGGGATAAATTTCCGTCACTTTGTTCAAATCAAGAGCAACACTTTCATTATTTAATAAAGTCACAACGGTTTTACTGCCTAACTTTTTGGTTTGTATACGATAGTCGGTCTTGTCCAATTTCAGTTGTGTATCATCTTTGGAAAACCATCCTTTCCACCACGAACTTTCTTGCCCACCATAATTAACAAATAGCAATCCATTGGATTTATCGAGATCTTTAACGTTGAATCCCAACTTTCGTAAAACGAGCAATAAGCGCGGCCAAACCACATCGTATTCGCCATCGACAATATAGGCAGGTTCACCTTTACTGTTGGTACCCATTTCCATGGCATAACCACTTCGGATCTGACGAATGCGCTGAATATCGGTCATTCTGACTTGTTTCTCATAATGACTGATTACTTGATTGAGAATCTCTACTTCATTTCTGCGCGCCAATTCAGGATTGATATCAGCAATGACTTTTTCACCAACAGTTTCAAGATAGTCGCGCAAGGTCGTTGTTAACTTAGCGGTGCGACCATGAGGTTTTAACTGTAACGAGAATTCAAAACGCTTGCCCACAGAGCGCTCTGTTTTGGTCCACGTAAACCAGCTTTCACCTTCATTTTCTTCGATGATCATCCAGTCAGTGATTAATTTTTGTTGTTCTTTGTCAAAACTCACAACACCGATGTCTCGCTCTTCTAAAAAGCTTAGGAGCGAATTCCAAATAGTGGTATCCAGTGGTTGAGAGTCATCTATCTGATCAAACCATACTGTTGCTTCTTTGAGGCCTTCTTCAACATGGGAACCTGTCACTAAAGGGAGCACCAATGAGGGGGAAATGACGGTTACTTTTGGTCCAACTAAGTCACGCGGAGCATTACTACCAATCTCCGGGATCTCATAATCACTCTTAACTTCAGGTTTATCCACTCCTTCTGGAACTTTAAACGGCTCTTGCTGCTCTTTTTCAACGTATTCGTAATTACCATTGGCTCGTTGACGTTCTTCTGTTGTTGTACAACCTGACACCCATATAAGGGATAGACTAAGGACCAGTACTGCCTTGCGGATCATGCTCATTTCCTCTAATTTTCCTTTCGACATCATAAAACGCCTGTTTCGCGCATGATCTGTTCGATTTCATTTTGACTTGCAAGTTCCGGCGACACCAATGGTAATCGTAACTGTGCAGAATTTATCATGGCCATTTTAAACAACGCCCATTTAGGTATAACGGGATTCGATTCAATAAATAGCGCGGTATGCAAGGATGATATGCCATCATTAATTTGCTTGGCTTGCTCAAAATTACCCGCCAGCGCAGCTTCACACAGTTGTGCCATTTGTTTAGGGACTATATTTGCGGTTACGGAAATCACGCCCTGCCCGCCTTCACATAAAAAGTCGCACGAAGTGGGATCATCGCCACTAAAAAATAAAAAGTCACTGCTGACTAACGATTGCGTCTGTTTTAAGCGAGCAATATCGCCTGTGGCGTCTTTTAGACCAATAATATTTTGATGTTTCGCTAGTTCAGCGACGGTTTCAGGTAACATGTCAGCAACCGTTCGACCAGGCACATTGTACAACATTACCGGTAAATCAGTGGCATCAGCGATAGCGTTAAAATGAGCAATCATGCCTTTTTGCTGAGGTTTATTGTAATAAGGTACAACACTCAAAAAGCCGGCAACGCCGGTTCCTGATAGTTGTTCACTTAAAAAGATCGCCTCAGCAGTAGAATTTGCGCCGCTCCCAGCAATAATGGGTATAGCACCTTGGGCAAACTCAACCGTTTTTTTAACAACTTGAATATGTTCATCAAAAGGCAGAGTGGCAGACTCTCCCGTTGTACCAACCGATACAATACCGTGAGTGCCATTGTCGATGTGAAAAGCAACTAATTTTTCCAGACTCGTATAATCAATTTCGCCCTGGTCGTCCATGGGTGTCACCAGCGCAACATAACTACCTTTAAACATGCTTTCTCCACAAAAATGAGCGCCTAATGGTAATGATCAAGCTCAATAAAAACAAGCCTTGAATAGATTATCACGTGATGTTTCTTACTAGCTGTAGACGCCATTGCCTATTAAGCGACCGTTGGCTTTCACACTTTGTACTAATTCATTGCATAAGCAATTGTTTTACCGCCTCTCTTTTCAGCTTTTTGTTAAATATGTTAATCTTGCCGCTGGTTTGTGAAAATGATTACGGGTGTATGAATCAACAACTCATTGTGACGATTTTGGGTAGCAATAATGTCGGTATCCTTAGTGAAATTGCCAACACTGTCAGCGATGCAGGTTGCAATATATTGGACAGCCGCCAAGCCATTTATGGTGAGGATTTTTCTCTTACGATGATCCTCGAAGGCAATCAAGTTGCTATTACCAAAGCAGAAATAAAAATTCCACAGACCTGTCAGCGTCATGATCTGTTATCAATGCTCAAGCGTACTAAACGCCATTGCAAACAGAATCTTGAACACCTGATCGACGTTGAAATTAGCGGTAACGACACACCTGGCGCAATCCATAAGGTGTCTACCTTGTTGGCCAAATATGATGCCGCAATCAGTGCCTTGAGACAAAAGACCTTTACCGATCAAGACTCTCAACAAGAACTGATGAAAATTAAATTTGTTGCCAGTGTGCCGCTTGTCGCAAACATCCAAGATCTGAGGCAGAACTTCAGTCAACTTCTAGACTCTCTAGGCTTAGACGGCAAAATCAGTGAGAATCATTGAGCTCTGCGTCTGTATAAATTTAGCCAATAATGAATAGGAAAAACCATGAACAGATTAACTGCTGGCGATACTGCGCCAAACTTTACGCTTCAAGATCAAAATGACCAAGCTGTGTCTCTGTCAGATTTTTCGGGCAAAAAAGTACTAGTTTACTTTTATCCAAAAGCAATGACCCCAGGATGTACTGTTCAAGCGCAGGGTCTTAGAGACAGCAAAACGTTGTTAGATGATAAAAACTTGGTGGTGCTAGGGATAAGTCCTGATCCGCAAAAACGTTTGCCCAAATTTGCTGACAAAGAGCAATTAAACTTCACTCTTCTTTCTGATGAAGATCATCAGGTTGCCGACCAGTTCGGTGTGTGGGGACCAAAGAAATTTATGGGCAAGGAGTATGATGGTATTCATCGAATTTCATTTTTAATCGATGAATCAGGCAAGGTTGAGCATGTTTTTGATAAATTTAAAACCAAAGACCATCATCAAGTGGTACTAGATTACTTAAATGGCTAAAACAAAGCGTATCGATACTTAAAGGGGCTTTCACAGCCCCTTTTTAGTTTTAAATTTCGGTGTTCTCACTTGGTTCTGTTGGTGGTGGCGACCATGCATTGATCACGGCTTTTACCAGTGTAGCCAGTGGAATTGCAAAAAACACTCCCCAGAAGCCCCAAAGGCCACCAAAGAACAACACTGCAACTATGATGTAGATAGGATGCAAACTAACGGCTTCGGAAAAAAGTACCGGTACCAATAGGTTGCCATCGAGAGCTTGAATGATGAAATAAGCCACCATCAAATACCAAAAATCCGGTGTCACGCCCCATTGAAACAGCGCGACAATCGCCACTGGAATGGTCACAACCGCTGCGCCAATGTAGGGTATTAATACCGAAAACCCAACCAAGACTCCCAATAACACGGCATAACGCAGATCCATGAAAGCAAAGGTAGCGGCAGACACGGCACCAACAATCACGATTTCGATGACTTTACCGCGTATATAATTGGCGATTTGCAAATTCATCTCACTGCCTACCTGTTTAATAAGACGCCGTTCGTTAGGCAAGAATTTGGCTATATTATCAATCAGTAACTGTTTATCTTTAAGCATAAAGAACACCATCAACGGCACCAAAATCAAATAAATTAGTAACGCGCCTAGATCAGCCAGGGAGCTAAACGAAGCAGAAATGAGTTTTTCCCCTACTTCGACTATTTTTTGATTTAAGCCATGTAGTCCTTTTTGTATATGGTCAACTTGAACAAAGTTTGGATACAATTCTGGCAACGTCAGTAGCCATTGTTGGCCTTCCTTCCATATTTGCGGCGTTTCTTGAATAAGATTAACGCTTTGCTGTGACACAACAGGCACGACTACTACAAAGATTAATATTGAAATAGCGATAAACAGAGTGAGTACCAGGCTCGACGCATAGGTTCGCGAAAAACCGGTTTTAATCAATTGAACCACCGGCCAATCGAGCAAATAAGCAATGATCGCAGCGACGATTACAGGCATGAGAATACCGCCCCAAACAGCAAGCAATAAAGACACCGTGACCAAAAGCATAAGCAACATTAACGAATCTGGATCTGAAAACTTGCGCTTATACCAACGATCAAAAAACTCTAGCATGGGTACTCCTGACGAAACGATATAGGTGATCTTACAAAAAGTTGGATGAAAATCCTGTAGAGCAATAATTTACACCAAAAAATGGTTCAGTTTGACAACTATTTCGTATAAACCAGTAACAAAACGTAACACTTAGATTTATCTTCATCCCTATTTAATGCATTTGGGCTTAAAATTTATGCAAATACACGTTTTAATTACGATTTAACTGAACTTAATTTTAATTAGCTGTTTCAAAGAGACACAATCGCCCTTACATTTATACAGGAAGCACACACGTTTGAGAGTTGGTAGTTTGATAAATTGGATTTCAAAGAAGGGGTTCATCGTTTTTGGTGCGCTAAGCTATAGCCTATTTAGTAGCCTAACATGGGCGCAACTCGCCGATGATCGGAAACGCAATGCGTTACCAGAAATAGGAGTGGTGGCATCTGAAGCCATTAGTATCGATAAAGAAGTTCTTATTGGTGATATATTGATGCGCCAGTTGCGTGGTCAAGCACCATTAATTAATGACCCCTTGCTCGATGAGTATCTTCAGGATCTTGGCAATCGACTTGTTGCCAATGCGGAGAACGTAAAGTTTCCGTTTAAGTTTTTCCTTATCAACAGTGCCGATATAAACGCTTTTGCATTTTTCGGCGGTCATGTTGGCATTCATACTGGGCTAATTTTCAGCGCTGATAATGAAAGTGAATTAGCGTCTGTGCTTGCCCACGAAATTGCCCACGTGACCCAGCGTCACATCGCACGCAAAATTCAAGCACAACAAAAAGCCTCACCTTTGCAACTTGCCTCACTGTTTGGTGGACTGTTATTAGCCATCGCCAATCCTGAAGCAGGTATTGCAGCAGTCAGTGCTACTAATGCAGCTTCTCAACAAGCATCGATAAATTATACTCGCAGCAATGAAAAAGAAGCAGATAGAATTGGAATTGATGTACTGGCACAAAGTGGCTACGACCCAGATGCCGCAGCGTCATTCTTTGGCAAACTAGCAGAAAAATATCGACTACGCTCGACACCTTTCGCGTACTTAATGACTCACCCATTACCACAGTCTCGAATCGCTGATGCACGCAGCAGAGCGGCTTCATACAATGTACGTCAGGTTTCCGAACGGCTAAGCTTTCACCTTGCCAAAGCCCGAATTATTGCCCGTTACTACGGCAACCCCAAGGACAACATTACCCAATTCGAGTTTGCTCTGGATAAAAAACGCTATGTGTTTGAGCAAGCTGCAGCCTATGGGTTAGCGTTGTCGTATCTCGGTGCCGAGCAATATAGCAAAGCACAAGAAATCATTGATAGGCTACGTGAAAAAGATCCTGAAAACCTGTTCTATATTGATACCGCTACCGACATCGCGCTTGCAGAAAAACGCTTCGACGACGCTATTACCATGTTAAAAGAAGAGGCCAAAAGAGCGCCTCGCAATCGGGTGATCACGCTTAATTTAGCCAATGCACTGTTAGAAAAAGGCGATGTGGAGGCCTCGATACTCATTCTCAAGGACTACTTGTTGGTTAACCCAAACAACATGTTAGCGCTTCAGTTACTTTCTGATGCTTATGCCAAAAGTCGGCAGATGCTTGAGATGCATCAAAGCAAAGCGGAAATCTATGCGCTGGTCGCGGCCTACCCTAGAGCCATAGATGAGTTGCATACAGCCTACAACTTTGCCAATGAGCGACCGCTTGAAAAGCAACGCATTAAAGCCAGAATAGACCAGTTTAGAAGCGAAATTGACCGCTTAAAGAGCTTGTAATTTTTGTAGGGTCAATACAATGTTTTGTAATTGTGCATCGGTTTGCTCGCCATTCAACTGCTTTATCAAGGTACCGTCTGACCCAATAATAAACGTAGCGGGTAACGACTTTGGCATAGCAAATGGCGCGTTTTTCGGTAAGCCAGACACCATTGCAAATTCCATAGAATACTTATCTCTTAATTTGCTTAGCTCTTGGTCAGATAAATTATCAAAATTAACCGCAAAAATTGAAACACCATCGTTTTGTTGAGCAAACTGTGCAAATTTATTCAACTCCGGTACTTCTTTTAAACAAGGAGCACACCACTCAGCAAAATAATTCACCACCACTATCTGGTCTTTTAATGACTGCCATGAATATTGTTTACCGTCTAAAGTCGAAAAATCAGCACGCAAAGACAGAGAAAACCAAAAACCCGCAACAGCTGCCACTGCCAGTAGCAGCGCAAAACCGATTTTTTTAAGCACCGTTATGTTGCTCCTCAATAATTTTATGAAATGACCAAAATACTGTGAAACTTTGGGCTATCACCCGCCCGTAATTCCCTTTAGAATAGAATAACGTTTTCATAAAATAATGTAACTAGTTATGCAAAATCTCCATATCTATCATAATCCAAGATGTAGCAAGAGCCGACAAACCCTTGCCCTACTCGTCGATCGTAACCTGCAACCAGACATTATTGAGTATCTTAAAACGCCTCCTTCAGTCGAACAGCTTAAACAGCTAATGGACCAACTTGGCATTACCGACCCAAGAGCAATGATGCGTAAAAAAGAAGCTGAATATATTGAGAATAATCTAAGTGATCCATCGTTGACCGACAATCAACTGCTCAAAGCAATGGAACAGATGCCAAAGTTGTTGGAACGCCCTATCGTCGTCAACGGCGATAAAGCACGTATTGGTCGTCCTCCTGAGTCGGTATTGGAGATTATTTAGTGGGGCCAATTCTGATCCTGTATTATAGCGTTCACGGTAGTACCAAACAGCTCGCCAATAAAATTGCCCAAGGTGTTCAATCCCAAGGGCTTGATGCGATGGTACGTACGGTTCCTAGAGTGTCAGATGGTTTCGAACAGATCCAAGCTAAAGTGCCAAGTTCAGGAGATCCTTATGTTAGCGTTGCGGATCTTAAACAATGCGGTGGCTTGGCTTTAGGTAGTCCAACGCGTTTTGGCAATATGTCTAGCGCAATGAAGTATTTTTGGGATAGTACGGCTGCTCAATGGTTGGCCGGTGATTTGATTGGCAAACCCGCCTGTGTATTTACCTCAAGTGGCAGTCTCCATGGTGGTCAGGAGTCGACACTGTTGACCATGATGTTGCCTTTGTTGCACCACGGCATGGTTGTAACTGGGATCCCGTATTCTGAACCCGAATTAAAGGCAACGCGCACTGGCGGTACTCCCTATGGTGCAACTCATGTAAGTTTTGCTGACTCGTCTGAACTAAGTGAAGATGAGAGTGCCTTATGTTTAGCACAGGGCAAACATTTAGCCACATTAGCGATTAAACTAGGAAAACAATGAAATTATCCACTCCCTTTTATCGCAAACTTGCATTGAGCTGTTTGCTATTACTCATTATCTGGATGCCAGTTTGGCACCTTTTACTAGCCGAACCAACAGGTCGCAGTGTCGAATTTGAATGGTTCTTAGCGGCAGTATGGACGCTCCCGTTGCTGTTGCCATTACCTGGAATGATAAAAGGTAAACCCTACACCTTTGCGTGGGCGAATTTTATTGTCATGTTTTACATGATCCACGGTCTTACAAGTATCTATGCGATTGAAAACGAACGATGGCTTGCGGCAATTGAATTGCTGTTATGTAGCGGTTTATTTGTCGGTTGTATTTTGTATGCTCGTTTAAGAGGCAAAGAGTTGGGCTTAGGGATCCCTAAATTGAAAGCTGACATGGCCAAAGAAAAGGCGCATTTTGAGAACCAGTAATAAGTAAAGTACAAAGAGGTAGCTACGATGAACAAACGAGCGTTACTGTTTGGCTTATCGGTTGGGTTAAGTGGCTGTGGAGGGTCAAATAATAGCAGTTCGCCCTCACCTACCCCTCAGCAACCTGTTCCTCCCCCCGTTACCGTTGATACGCCTGAACCTATTGCAGATACGACTTTTTTTGCTGTTTATGGTCAAACCGAAGCACGTACAGGAGAAGCGGTCGGCTTAGCGCTTAGGGCAAACCCCGGACAACGGGTTAAGCAAATTGCATGGCAGCAAACCGCGGGTCCTTCTGTAACCATAATGGCCCCACACATGCAGGTTATCGGTTTTGATACACTCGATGCAGGTGACTATAGTTTTCTGGTCACGGGGACTATGTCTAATGGTCAAGACTTTGAACAAGCCATTGCGCTAAGTGTAATACAACACCACGCTGACATTGCCAATATAAGACTAGATCATGCCGCTTCCGAGCAAGCCAATGTTTCCCTTCGTATTGATTCTCCCTCGAGCAAATCTATAAGCGCTTGGCGCTGGGAACAAATTGCAGGGACGGTCAATGTGACACTTGATCCCCAGCAAAGCCAAGTGTTTTTTGATGCCCCTAGTGTCAACAAAGATGAAATTGTTGTTATTCAAGGCACGATCGAATTTGAAGATGGCACTACCGCAACCGACATCAGCCACATTGTGATCAAAGATGTTGAAATAAATGCAGATGGCTTTTTTCCGCGCTACAGCGAACAAGTGGTCAGTACAGACCTGTTCTCTTATCGGAAAGACAGCCCATATGCCAATGCTTTAGAACGTTGTGTGTACAACAATACTATCGACAACTCCTGTTCATTCAATCAATTACCCCTGATTGGACAAGATAATTTAGCTCCGAGCACCGCAGATATTATGCAGCGCGTATTGGTGTCGCATCCGTGGATGGGAGAACGATTTGAACAGTTTTTACAACGCTCTACCACTGGCGAAGACATGCGTAAATTACTGCGCGCGACTACGGCTATCGTTATTTCTTACGATATACGCCCTTCGTTTTACTGGAGTGCGACTGGCGCTATATATTTAGATGCCGCTAATTTTTGGGTAACACCACAAGAGCGAGATACACTCAATTCTGCCCCAGATTACCGTGCTGACTTTGGTAATGATCTGCAATTCTCTATTCCATGGCGATATATCAAAGACAATGACTACTACATTAAAAGCAGTAAATATCCCAAAAGCGACCGTCTAACCAAGTCATTTGAAGATATGGAAGCCAGTGTAAGTTGGTTGATGTACCACGAACTGGCCCACGCCAATGATTTTTATCCGCAACGCAGTTGGGCAAACGTGTCTGGCACAGATACGCCCTTAAGTTATGCTAACAACAATGAGCCAAGTTCAACTGCGTTCTCTCAAAGCTATCCGTTAACCTCACAAGTGATGCAGCGCCTAGCGCGCGTCAGCTTTTTAGGGGATAGCGCGAGTGAATTACAAAAGTCATACACTGCCCAACAAGTAGTAGACTTTTTTGAACCTGATAAGGCCCCCGCCTATTACAGTTATTCTACGATAAGAGAAGATTATGCCACTTTGTTTGAGCGTTTTATGATGTTGTATCGCCTCGACGCTTTGGCTGATACTGCCATTATTGAACGTGACCAAGATAATATCTATCCGGTGGCATGGGGACAACGTAATCGAGTTAACCACCCCAGTATTCAATTAAGAACACAGGCGGTAATTGAGCAAATATTGCCTGAGATTGACGTGCAAACTGAACAACAAAGACTACCTGGCGTGCAATTATTTGAACCTGGTGTCGGTTATTTCGAACAACTCAACCTAGATCCACAAGGTTCGGCGCAACGCATGCAGAAAAAACCAATGCTCACTGAGCGCTCAATTGAACAAGATCTGCGTCATCACCATATTGGCAGACCTATCACACCTCAACACTAAAAAAGGCGGATTGAATCAACATTCAACCCGCCCTCGTAAGTTTTTTACTTGCTATTATTCCACTATGTCCATCTCTTCAATTAGATTAGTTGCACCATCAATGTGCTCCATGACCCACAGCATGTACTTGACGTCTACATGAATAGAACGGTTTAGTTTTGGATCATAATCCCAATCACCAATGATGCTTTCATAAACACCATCAAAAACTAACCCAACGAACTCAGCTTTACTGTTTAAGGTCGGAGAGCCGGAATTACCACCGGTGATGTCTAGCGTCCCCAAGAAGTTAACCGGCACAGAACCAAGTGCTTTGCTGGCATATTCGCCATAATGTTTTTCGCTAATTAATGAAAGTTGCTTTTTAGGCGCATCAAATGGGCTTTCTCCGGTATCTTTGGCAAGGATCCCTTCTAAGGTGGTAAAGGGGGTTGCCAGTAGACCATCTTGCGGTGAATAACCTTTAACATTGCCATAAGTGACGCGCAGCGTGCTATTAGCATCAGCATATACCGGCAAGTTTTGCGCGCTAAAATAGGCAATGATTGCGGCCATATATTTAGGTCTATAGGCCTGGATATTGCCGGATAGCTCTTCGCTTGCTTGTTCGATTTCTTTGCGTTCAGCAAAGGTGCTTACCGCCAATTGTATAAAGGGGTCGTCACTGTTACGAAACGCATCAGGGCTTTTATTCATCCAGGCTAAACGCGCGTCTAGTTCACCCAACTTAGTTGCTTGATACATTTTCGCAAGCTTGTCTTTCAACTGCTGCTGGTTAAACCCCTTATCCAGCCCGAAGAATTTATCCAGTGACGTTAGGCGCTGATTTGGTGGTAGCTGCACGTAATGCTTAAACATCGCTAGCAGGATATTTTTGTCCATTTGCGCATCAAAACGTCGATTAACCGCTTTCATACTTTGTTCAAATTTCGCCATATCGCGTTCTTGATAACCGCGTTTACGTTCAATATTTGGTTTTTGCTTTTCAAGCGATAGACGATAGAGGGATTCTGCAGTGCTGAGCATTTTGCTGTATCCCATATAGCCTAAGATCAGGTCCCTTGCTTGGGTTTGCTGATCTTGTTGAATTAAGCGATTTAAACCAGCTAATGCATCGCCATATTTTTGTTGGCGCTGTGGTTGGGCATTAATCCATTGTTTTAATTGGATTTCCAATGCCTTCTTACGAGCAAGGGTTGTGCCCTTGTTGTAGCTTTCTATCATACTGCCATAATTTTTAGCGTAATTGGCTAGTCCGGCTAAGGTGCTTTCGTACTTAATACGCACATCACTGCCCGGTGCCGAATTGGCGTGAATAATATCGATGAGCTCTTCTCTATATGCTTTTGCTTGGGGATAGGTCCAAGTGAATTGATTCTCAACTTCCAAGGCGGTGCGGTAACGATTAGTGGTTCCAGGATAACCTAACACCATGATGTAATCGTTTTCTTCAACACTACTTTTATTCACTTTTAAATAATGCTTTGGCTCATAGGGCACGTTATCTTCATGGTAATCCGCAGGTTGGCCGTCTTTGCCAACATAGGCACGATAAAATCCATAGTCACCGGTGTGTCTAGGCCACATCCAATTGTCGATGTCACCGCCGTATTTGCCAATACTACTTGCAGGTGCATGCACTAATCTTACGTCGCGGATCATCAGTTGTTTAAACAAGTAATATTCTAATCCACCATGAAAATTAACTACGCGACAACGGTATTTGCTGTCGCTTTCGCATTCGGCAATCAACGATTTAGAGGTGAGGTCAATACTATTGTAGCGATCTGCCCCTGTCATATCTGACGTTAACGCGGCTTGAATAACCTCTGTGACTGAAGTGATTTCTTCTGTGACATAAATTCGGCTACCTGGTGTTGCCGGAAGCTCCTCATTATAGGACTTGGCTAGAAATCCGTTTTTGAGTAAGTTATTTTGCTCTGTGGAGTTGTATTGCACAGATCCATATACGCAGTGGTGGTTGGAGGCAACCAACCCTTTGTCCGATACGAATGAGGCGGTACACCCGCCTAAACTAACGATAGCCCCCATCGGGAACCCCGTCAGATCGGTGAGTGAATTGGGGTTCAATTCCAGACCAGCATCAACGAGTTTGTTGGCAATGTTAGGAAGTTGGTGTGGCTGCCACATCCCCTCATCAGCGAGGGTTGCGGTTGATGCTAAAGCAAAACACAGTGAAGCAAATTTTTTCATTTAATTTTTTCTCTATAGTTAACGATCCATGCTAGCTGCAGTGTCTTAGATCAGCAGTGATTAGTCAAAATCTGAGCTTATTATCGTTCTAAATCAAAGCAAACAATTAGTTACATACCAATCATCTTTAGAATGAAATTACTTCGCTGCAAAATAGTGTCACTAATACGCTATAAAACGAACAAGTTTACTCAGCGGAACGAATCTATTAGGCCACCGTATTCTAAGTTTTTTGGGTTAGAACCATCGAGGTGTGGACTGTGCATAGCGAGTATATTGCTCACCAAACAGGTTGCTTAAATGATTTTCTTCGAGCATGACTTGGATCCGCAATGAGAGAACGCCAACCGCTAGGCAAACTAGCGTAAAAATACTCGGCAAGACCATAAAAAATCCGAGCTGGGCTAATATTACTCCGCTGAACGCCGGGTTCCGCGAAATTCGATAAACGCCTGATTTAACCAACGTTTTAGGTTTATCTAGGTAGATGCCAGAACGCCAATTATGTTGCAAATCTCTGCCACTCACCCCAGCAAGTGAGAAGCCAATCAACATAAAGACCATGCCGACTATTTGTAATAAGGGGATGAATAGCAGGTCAAACTTACCAAGAACAACATCGACTTCGGGATAAGCGATACGTACTACACATAGCCCCCAAATCAGCACTCTAAATAGATGAAAAGTGGCGTGATTCCACCAATGCAGGGAGAACGGCGTGCCCATAGTTGCTAAAGAGGCCTGTTTAAAGCGACGCTTTTTAAGCGTGATGTTGATGGTATAAAAAACAGCGACGAAACTAAAAAACAATGCGAGAAACCATTCGCTGAATTGATAAACTGACATTAAGTGATCATATGAACGAAAACGGGCTTAAAGACTAAGCGAGATAGCAACAATTCACAACCCAAACACTCCATTAAAACCTTGAATGTGATGTTATGACTAAGCAATCTGAACATCAAAAACGCATTCAATAGTTAAAGAAATGCTTTGTTAAGAAGGTTAAGCACGTTTAAAAATCAAACGTCTGTTTGATAAAGGGAATACTGATTTTACGTTTCTGTTGAAGGCTCTTTTGCTGAAGGACTTCAAGTGACTGAGTTAAACTGTGCATATCCCTGCGACTATGGGTCACCAAGTAGCTCAACGATTCTGGCGCGATCACCAAGCCTCGATGGCGGGCTTTAACCTCTAATGCATGCTCAGCTTCTTTTTCACCTAAAGGAACCAAATTAAAACTTACTCCCCAACTGAGGCGCGATTTGAGATCCGCTAAATCAAAGTTGAGTGATAAAGGTCCTTGATTTGCACTGACGACTAACTTACAGCCTTGGGTCTCGTTGATCCGGTTAATTAAATCAAACAAAGCACGTTGCCAATCTGGCAGACTTTCAAGTAAATGAATATTGTCGATACACAGTAAATCGAGGTTTTCCATCGAATTGAGCATATCCGCCGGATAGGGGGAACTTTCACTTAAGCAAAGATAGAAATGCGAAAGTTGGCGCTCGGCTGCTTGATGACACATAGCCACTAGTAAATGGCTTTTGCCACTGGCTGAAGCACCCGAAATATAAGTAACAAAGGGCGTATTTTCACTATTTGGTGACAGTAACAGTGACTGGCAATGAGCTACCACAAGGGTATTTTCACCTTCAACTAAGGTATCAAACGTCTGTTCGTCCGGTAGATCTACATCTAACACGATTTGTTGTGGTGTATTTACTGACACAACTAAGGCTTCCAGCGCAGTGGTGCTTGCAACATCGGCTGTCCAAAATTATCTGAAGGCCTTTGCAGTCGATTTTCAAGACTAAATGCGTGTTCCAAATTTTCACGGGCACCAAACAAGTGCAACTCAAAGGTAGATAAATCGCCTTGTTGTTCAATTAAGGTCACATCGACAACCATGGACAGACTCTTGAGAAAACGCATCACATCGGCATAGGCCGTTAATGAACTAATATTGGCAATTTGTATTTGAGTGGTATTTTCACTGTTATCACCTTGTAATGCTCTAATCGCGTATTTACTTGCTAACGTATCCGCCAAGGTTTCAATTAAATTATCTATTGCTGTGTCTTTCAACAAAGCGGTAATTTCACCAGAATCAAATACCCCCTGGCGCGTTAGCATCCACTCAATGACCCAGACATTGCCTATCACAGGGCTTGCACCTTCAATCAACTGGGCTTGCTGACGATCCGCCATTGCTTCACTGCGATAGTACATTCGGGCCGACATCATATACTCAGTAGCGTACCTTTCACTGGCAGCCAACAGGTTTTGCGAATAACTAGACCAGACATCATAGACGCTCACTTGCTGTATATCAGTAAGATCTAAAATTGGAAAATGAATCGAGATCCCTCGGGTGAATGCGGTTTTTCTAGCTTTTTGCACGATTTCGGCAGCGGTTGTATCCGACACCAGTGTTCTTTTGCGGCTAACTTGATCTTCGATCGCGAACCAAATAAGTGTTTGCGGACGGTGTTTTCCCCATAATGGGTATTGCGTTGAGCGGATTACCTCCTCTACTTTATTGACATCGAAATACGCGTTATAAAACAAATCAGTGTCAGAGCGCTCGAATTGGTAAGACAATAATAAATCTTCGGCACGGTTAAGCACATCTTTAATCGCCTTATCTTCAAGCAATTGGCGATTACCACTGATTTTCACCAACACCTGTGAAAGCGCTTGCTTGGCTGCTTTTTTTTGATGATTAAACGTTTGTCCTTCAATTTTAACGGACGCCTGATACAAGCCATCCACAATAGCAGCGTTGGCCTTTCCGCATAAAAATAAGCTAGGTAAGAATAAAAACAGATATACCGTCAAACGCATCAAATTTGAATGTCCCTAAACTAAAAACGCTATTGTCATGTATCTGATTGTAAATTTCATCATTTGTTTACACTAGATGATGTGTATCAATGCATAAAATAGCGAGATTTACTGTACCTTTTCCTCTGTCATACTGCTAAAATCCGCAAAATTTTGTTACTGAGGCATATCGTGAGCAACTCAAAACATTCTCTTAGTTATAAAGACGCCGGTGTTGATATAGATGCAGGAAACCAATTGGTTGAGCGTATTAAATCAGTAACCAAGAAGACTCATCGTCCAGAAGTTAAGGGCGGCCTAGGTGGTTTTGGTGCGCTGTGTGCGATACCTCAAAAATATAAATCGCCACTGTTGGTGTCAGGAACCGATGGCGTGGGGACTAAATTACGCTTGGCGATGGATTTAGAACGCCATTTTGGTATTGGTATTGATTTGGTGGCCATGTGTGTCAACGATCTTATCGTGCAAGGTGCTGAGCCGCTTTTTTTCCTAGACTATTACGCCACAGGCAAATTAGATGTAGATGTCGCAACGGAAGTGGTCAGTGGCATTGGCGCTGGATGCGAAATGTCTGGTTGCGCTCTGATAGGTGGTGAAACCGCTGAAATGCCTGGTATGTATCACGGTAATGATTACGACGTCGCGGGTTTTTGTGTTGGTGTGGTGGAAGCTGAAGACGTTATCGACGGGCAAAAAGTACAGCAAGGCGATGCCATCATTGCATTAGCTTCATCAGGTCCACATTCCAATGGATACTCCTTAATACGCAAAGTACTTGAGGTTAGTGGACAGGATCCAATGCAAGAGTTTGCGGGCAAAACCTTAGCCGATCATTTACTCGAGCCCACTCGTATTTACGTTAAATCAATATTGTCGCTGCTTGAAACCACTCAAGTTCACGCAATTTCGCATATTACTGGCGGTGGATTCTGGGAAAACATTCCAAGAGTACTCCCTGAAAATGCCAAAGCCGTTATCGATGGCAGCAGTTGGCAACGCCCCGACATTTTTGACTGGTTACAAGAAAACGGCAATATTACCGACCATGAAATGTTCCGAACTTTTAATTGCGGCGTGGGTCTGATAGTGGTGTTACCAGAAAACCAAGCGCAAGATGCAATCAGTAAACTGAATGAGTTGGGTGAGAATGCATGGCACCTTGGAGTAATTGAAGACCGTGTTGGCGATGAAAACCAAGTAGAGATTAAATAAGTGACTGTCTCCCCTTGTTCCATCGTGGTGTTAATTTCGGGTAATGGTTCGAATTTACAAGCAATTATCGATCACTTTAGCAATAAAACGGACTCGGTAAAGATTGCTGCTGTTATCTCGAATGAACCAGAAGCCTATGGATTACAAAGGGCAAAGCAAGCGGGTATTGAAGCGGTTTGCGTTGAGCATAGAAACTTTAATAGCCGCGATGCCTATGATCGCGAATTGCTACAGACAATCGAACAATATTCGCCTGATTTAGTCGTATTGGCCGGTTTTATGCGTATTTTAACGACAGAGTTTGTGACTGCCTTTGAAGGACGGATGCTTAATATCCACCCGTCATTGTTACCTAAATATAAAGGCTTGAATACGCATCAAAAAGCAATTGATGCTGGCGATGAAGAACATGGTGCTTCAGTCCACTTTGTTACACCAGAGCTAGATGGTGGACCTGTGGTAGTGCAATCGAAAGTCCCCATTTTTGAAGGTGACACTGCCTCGGAGCTGGCCCAAAGGGTGCAGCAACAAGAGCGAAATATATATCCACTTGTTGTAGACTGGTTTAGCAAGAAGCGACTTTTGATGATAAACAATAAGGCAGTTTTAGATGGAAAAGAACTTCCACCGTCAGGTTATGCAGCTGACTAGCGTGTGTAAAAGCTTCATATTAGCGGTTTTGCTGATATGGTCAGGCGTTATGCAAGCGACAACACTAGAAGCTTTTAATGCGCAATATAAAGCTTTTCAGTATGGCAAAGAGTTAGGTACGGCTTCGTTAGAGTTAGAGTCGCTTGGCAGAAATCGCTATCGATTATCCTACCAATCTAAAGTGTCGATGTTTTTTTTGTCAGATAAACGCAAAGAAGTCAGTCTATTTTCCTATCAGGATAATCAAATCATACCGTTCAAGTACACTTACGAACGCACTGGCTTTGGCTCAGATAAGGAACTGGTTGCAGAATTTGATCGTCAAAAAAACACCATTCGCATTAACAATGAAACCTCACTGGAATGGCAACAAGAGTTTGACAATCAGCTCTATCGTCTAGACATTCAATTGCAATTAGCATCTGATAAAAAATCGTTTTCGTATGATTTAATCAATAGTCGTGGTGAACTGAGACATTACGACATGCTAGTGATTGGTAAAGAGCAACTTAACTTGCCCTATGGCATGCTCGAAGGTATAAAAATTAAGATAATGCGTGAAAATAACAAGCGTGAAACCTATGCTTGGTTCGCTCCATCATTAAATTATCAGCTCGTACGCTTACAGCAATTTAAAGAAGGTGAAGAACAAGGTGATATCCAACTGTCGTCGTTTAAATCATCACGATAACCTTCCAAACCTGCCATATTGTTAAGTCAATTTATTTAAAATGGTGTGAAGTTTTTTGCACCCTCCACTTGAATATCTGCGCAATCAAGCCATGCTTATATACGCCATTAGTTGTTGTAAATAAGTCATCAATGTATCGCTACATAAACGAAACAAAGTCGTGATTAGACTTGATTTTTAACACTAATCAGCATATTTTCACCTTACGTGGTCAGACCTCTATTAGGTAAACAAAGATGAATATTCTTTTATGGTTAGTCACCGTTATCGGTGCAATTGGAATTGTTAGTTTTCTACGATTGAGATTGCTTAATGCGTGTATTTTAGTGGGCGTCGCATTATTCATTGGAACCACATTTGGCTATGTCGGTTTCTTCACTTGGTTGATTTTTTTAGCCATTGCTATCCCGCTTAATATTGACTCAATGCGTCAACAATATCTAACGAAGCCGATCTTACGAACCTATCGCAAGATAATGCCGGAAATGTCCAGTACAGAACAAGAAGCAATTGATGCCGGCACGGTATGGTGGGATGGTGAAATATTCAGTGGTAACCCAAACTGGCGTAACCTGCATAGTATTGCGCAGCCAAAACTTAGCCCAGAGGAACAAGCCTTTTTAGATGGGCCGGTAGAAGAAGTCTGTCGTATGAATGACGATTGGGAAGTCCATCACAAACGGGCCGATCTCTCACCTGAAACTTGGCAGTTTCTTAAAGACAATAAGTTTTTTGCCATGATCATTAAAAAGAAATACGGTGGCTTAGAGTTTTCTGCCTACGCTCAGTCAAGAGTCTTGCAAAAGCTATCAGGCGTTAATGCCGTGTTGTCCACAACAGTGGGGGTACCAAACTCATTAGGTCCAGGTGAGTTATTACAACATTATGGGACTAAAGAACAACAGGATTATTATTTGCCTCGCTTAGCTGAAGGTAAAGAAATCCCTTGCTTTGCGTTAACCGGTCGTGAAGCGGGATCTGACGCTGGCGCCATTCCTGATATCGGTGTGGTGTGTAAAGGTGAATGGGAAGGAAAAGAAATCGTAGGAATGCGATTGACCTTTGACAAACGCTATATCACGCTGGCGCCTGTCGCGACTGTGGTTGGTCTTGCGTTCAAATTAGTTGATCCTGATGGCTTACTTGGTGCAGAAAAAGAACTTGGCATAACCTGTGCGCTTATACCTCGGGACACCAAGGGTTTAGAGATTGGTAATCGCCATTTTCCACTGAACGTACCTTTCCAGAATGGCCCACTTAAAGGAACTGATATTTTTGTTCCTATCGATTACATCATCGGTGGCGAGAAAATGGCTGGGCAAGGTTGGAAAATGTTGGTTGAATGTTTATCCGTAGGGCGCTGTATCACCCTACCCTCAACTTCAGCTGGTGGCGCCAAAACCATGGCATTGGCCACAGGTGCATATGCTCGAATTCGACGACAATTCAGAATGCCGGTGGGCAAAATGGAAGGCATTGAAGAGATGCTTGGTCGAATTGGCGGTAACGCCTATTTGATGGACGCTGTCACCTCTTTATCAACCAAAGGCGTCGACCTTGGCGAAAAGCCCTCGGTCATCTCTGCGATCTGTAAATATCATCTTACCGAAAGAATGCGTTCAGTGGTTAACGACTCAATGGACGTCCACGGCGGTAAAGGGATCATGTTAGGGCCAAATAATTACCTTGGACGTGCTTACCAAGGGGCACCGATCGCAATCACCGTAGAAGGAGCCAACATACTCACTCGTAATATGATGATTTACGGGCAAGGCGCGATCCGCTGTCATCCTTTTGTACTCAAAGAAATGTACGCGGCGTCTAATCAAGATCGCAGTCAAGGATTGGAAGAGTTTGACCAAGCGATCTTTGGTCACATTGGTTTTGCAATGAGTAACTTTTTCCGTAGTTTGTGGTTTGGTCTTACCGGTGCCATCACGGCAGACGCGCCCTTTAGCGATCAAACCAGCGGCTACTACCGCTCAATGAAACGTTACAGCGCAAACTTAGCGTTACTGTCTGACATGGCTATGGGTGTGTTAGGCGGAGAGTTAAAGCGTCGGGAGCGATTGTCGGCCAGATTAGGCGATTTACTCAGTTATTTATATCTGGGGTCGGCAGTCCTTAAGCGCTTTGACGATCAAGGCAGACTTAAAGAAGATCTGCCACTGATGCATTGGGCTATGCAAGACTGCTTGTCATCGCTTGAAACATCGATGGATGAGTTGTTACGGAATTTCCCAAACAAACCGCTAAGCTTGTTTTTACGTCTGGTCATTATGCCCTACGGTAAAACATACGCTCGCCCTTCAGATGATATTGATCATCAGATTGCGACCCTCTTACAAACGCCCAGCGAAGCAAGAACTCGTTTGGCTCAGGGTCAATATCTTGGCAGAGATGAAGGTAATCCAATGGGCGCCTTGGAACAAATATTAGATGATATTTTAGCCAGCGAACCCTTGTATGAAAAAGTCTGCTTGGCAGCAGGTGAGAAATATCCGTTTACTGATTTAGATGAGATTGGCAAAAAAGGTCTCGAACTAGGCGTGTTAACCAAAGAAGAGGCGGCATTGATGAAACGTGCTGAGCAAGGGCGTTTAGATACCATTAATGTAGATGATTTTGAAAACGAAGAGTTAATCGCGGATAAATCATTGCTAAAACCTAAACGTAAGCCACGCAGTAAAAAAGCAGCTTAGCCGTTGACGAGACTATAACCGATTAAAAAGCCTCTTACTAAAGAGGCTTTTTGTTATCAAATATGGCTTGTTTGTCAATGTCGCTTAAAAAAGCCGCCGCGACTCCATTGCGCTGAACTTGCTGAAGTACAGATGGAGATAATCCCAAAGTAGTATGAGCAAGGTTATATTCATGCGCTATATCAATGTTGGACACTGCCGGATCATCTGTTGCCAGTGTCACGATAATATCATGCTTTAAAAATATCGGCATAGGATGCTTTCTCAGATCTTTGACCGTGGCAGTTTGATAATTTGAAGTCGGGCAAGATTCTATCGCAATATTATTTTGCGCCATATATTGCATTAACTTCTCATCTTCACTGGCAGCGACAGCATGACCTATTCGTGTTGCCCCGAGTTTGTATATCGCGTTCCAAATACTTTGCGGACCATCAGCCTCTCCGGCATGCACCGTTATTTGCCAATTGGCATCTCGCGCCAACTGAAAATGATTAACAAATAACTCGGCTGGGTAGCCAAGTTCATCACCGGCGAGATCCAAAGCAGTGATATCGTCTTTATGTTGTAACAAAGCGTTGAGCTCATCCATACAAGTTTCAGCGCCAAATGTGCGGCTTAAGATCCCAATCAAATTTGCTTTTACGCCAAACTCCTTTTCACCCGCTCTCACCCCGTCAATAATCGCTGCAATTAATTGCACCATATCAAGGTTATGGGATTTTGCCATGTAGTAAGGAGAAAATCGCAATTCTACATAATCGAGACGACTTTGTTGTGCATCGCGCATATTTTCATAGGCCACTGTGTAGCACGCGTCATAATCAGCCAGCACCGAAACCCCAACATCAAGCTTTTCAAGAAAAGCCATTAAATCACTGGTCTTGTCATGGATCTGGGTAAGCTGCTCGATATCTTGCAAGGTGTTTGCTGGTAATTTAAGACTGTGCTTTTGTGCTAATTGCCAAATTGTTTGCGGCTTTATATTGCCATCCAAATGACGATGTAAATCGACCAACGGAAGTGAGTAATCTATCATTAACGCGCCTTTTTATCGTTTTATATCAATAAGCTGAATAACAGTGTTACATATCAGAATGTAATTTTTCTACCAATAACACAGCTTGTGTTCGAGTATTTACTGACAGCTTTTTAAATATGACACTGATATGCGCTTTTACGGTTGCTTCTGTGACCTGCATTTCTTCAGCAATTTGTTTGTTTAATTTGCCCGCTTGCAAACAGGTTAAGACTTCAAATTGTTTTGGAGTGAGTGCAGCCACTTTTGCGGAAATCTCTTTTTGCTCTTGGCAAACCCCTTCATATTGATCCTGTAACTCTGACGGTATCCAAGTATCACCAGCTAAAACCGCTTGAATCGCCTTTACGACAGTATCGATTGCAGCCACTTTGGATACAAATGCGTTGGCCCCGTAACCCATTGCTTTAGCTACTGTTTGCGGGGAATCACTTGCAGAGATCACCATGACTGGAAGATTAGGAAAGCGTTGGCGAACTTGTATCAGGCCATTAAAATCTTCGCACTCTGGCATATTTAAATCTAGCAATACGAGTTCTATCCCCGTATGACTTTGAATGGCTGCCAATGTACTGCTTAAATTATCAGACTCAACAAACTGAGCGCCCTCAAATCTTGATTGAAGCGCCGCTTTGAGTGCTTCTCTAAACAGTGGGTGATCGTCCGCGATGAGAAAATAGGCCATCAAACTTCCTAATTGATAAATTCCTTATTAATGTCGCTAAGTCTAACCAGTTCGCTTATAAAGCCAACTATTTTTTGATTTATTGTCGTTAATATACGTTGAATTTAGATGATATTTGCCTGCAGTGGAACTGGCGGGTAGAATCACGCTAATTTTCTACGAGTAAATTTAAATGAATCACCGAGACGCCATTTATTCACAGCCTAAAGCACAGATAAAAGACTTTTGCTTTGACGACTCGGTCGCGCAAGTTTTCCCTGACATGATCCAACGGTCGGTGCCTGGTTACAGCACCATTATTGATAACATTGGTCAAATTGCCAGCCGCTTCGCGCAACAAAACTCGGCTATCTATGATCTCGGTTGTTCTTTAGGCGCTGCCACACTGGCAATGCGCCGTATGGTTAAAAAAGCAGATTGCCAGATTATTGCGGTAGATAATTCAACTGCCATGGTGGAGAAATGTAAGCTGCATCTCAATGCGTTTAAGTCGGATATACCGGTTGAGATCAGATGTGAAGATATTCTAGATACACAGATACGCAATGCCAGTGTCGTGGTACTCAACTTTACCTTACAATTTATCGCCCCGGAACATCGTAACAGCTTGATTCAGCATATATATGATAATTTGCTGCCCGGTGGGGTGTTGGTGCTATCTGAAAAATTACGAGATAAGCATCAACCAATGGACGAACTAATGATTGAATTGCACCATGAATTTAAACGCAGCAACGGCTACAGCGAATTAGAGATAAGTCAAAAGCGTTCGGCTTTGGAAAATGTCATGTTATTAGATACCCAACAAGATCATGAAAACCGACTTAGAACGGCCGGGTTTGCTGAGATAGCGACTTGGTTTCGCTGTTTTAATTTTATGTCTATGGTTGCGGTGAAATAACCTATGGCAATTTCCTGGTTCAACCAATTCTACAAGTACATAGCAGATACTGAACTAAGCCCTTGGCTTGAGGTGCTACCTGCTCAACTGGCTCATTGGGAAAAAGCGCAACTGCATGGCGATTTTGCCAAATGGCGAAAACTAATCAGTAAGCTCCCCGCGACCAAAGTCACTCATCTAGAGTTAAAAAATGCCGTAGAGATGGGCACTTCAGATGACATTGATGATTATACTCAACGCCAAATAACCGGCTTACTACAGCAATTTAAACCGTGGCGCAAAGGTCCGTTTAACGTCCACGGGATCCACATTGACACCGAATGGCGCTCAGACTGGAAATGGCAACGGGTGCTACCTCACCTTGCTCCATTAGCGGGAAAAACCGTATTAGATGTAGGCTGTGGTAGTGGTTATCATCTGTGGCGTATGCGTGGTGAACAAGCCAAAACAGTTATTGGCATTGATCCTTCTCAGCTATTTTTAATGCAATTTCAGGCAATCAAGCATTTCAACCCAGATCCTAATGTCCATCTGCTTCCCATCGGCGTTGAGGATCTCATCCCATTAAAGGCCTTTGATACGGTTTTTTCTATGGGGGTGTTGTATCACAGACGCAGTCCGATCGACTTTCTCACCCAATTAAAATCACAGCTTCGAGCGGGTGGACAACTTGTACTAGAAACCTTGGTTGTCGAAGGCGATGAAAACACCGTGTTAATGGCAGGAGATCGCTACGCGCAAATGCGCAACGTCTGGTTTTTACCCAGCACTGCAGCACTAACAGTCTGGCTTTCCCGATTAGGCTTTAAAAATATCAAAGTGGTTGATGTGGCAGCAACAACCACTGACGAGCAACGCCGCACTGATTGGATGGACAGTTTATCGTTGGCAGATTTTCTCGATCCCAAGGATCCCACTAAAACGATTGAGGGCTATCCCGCTCCTATTCGGGCAATTCTGACTGCGGAATTGTAGCTTTGGATTCCCAACGTTGCCGAGCTTGCGTATCTGAATCCTTTGCCTGTACCCATGTAGCGGAATCTCCCGAGTATTCTTTTTTCCAAAAAGGTGCTTGGGTTTTCAGATAGTCCATTATAAATTCGCAGCCTTGAAATGCAGCGTGACGATGAGCGGCACTGACACCAACGAAGACGATTTGATCGTTAAGCGCTAACTGACCAATCCGATGTACTATTCGAACGCCTCCTAAGGGCCACCTTGCCATTGCTTGCCGGGCTATCTCAGCTAAACTTTTCTCGGTCATACCGGGAAAATGCTCAAGAAACAATCCGGTCACATCTTTACCTAAATGATTGTCTCGTACTAAGCCAACAAAGGTTACTATGGCACCTTGTGAACAGTGATTTTGCCTTAGCGCTTGATATTCGTATTGCTGATCAAAATCAGCTACCTGCACACTGATGTTGATCTTTGACGACTTGTTAGTTTGCTCTGACATTGCCCCTACCCCCCCGTTACTGGAGGAAAAAAGGCAACCTCATCGGTGCTTGTGATCTCCTGTTTGTCATCACACAGCGTTTGATTAACCGCAACCAACAGGTCACGTTGATGTAACACCTCAAACCAAACCTCGCCACGTTCAGCGAGCTCCTGACGCAACAGTAAAATATTTTGGGGTGGCGAAGTAACGCTTATTTGTTGTGTTGCTAAGCGCTCTCTGACTTGGCCAAAAAACAAAACCTTCATGACGCTCCTACTCTGATCCTTTGATATTTACTCATCACCATGCTGCCAATCAGCACTTTTACCACCTTGTTTATTCATGACTTTTATCTCACCAATGACCATATTAGGATCAACCGCTTTACACATATCAAATAAGGTAAGCGCGGCCACTGAAACAGCCGTTAAGGCTTCCATCTCAACCCCAGTTTGACCAGACAACTTGCACACCGAGGTAATTAATACGCGGTTATTAACCTCATCGATAGCAAAATCAACTTGCACTTTTGACAACATGAGCGGGTGACATAAGGGTATTAAATCTGCGCATTTTTTAGCGCCCTGAATACCGGCAATACGAGCCACTGAAAACACATCACCTTTGGCATGTTCGGCATTCGCAATCATCTTCAAGGTGTCTGCTTTCATTGCAACATAGCCGGTAGCGCAGGCTTGCCGGTAAGTTACCTGTTTATTTGATACATCGACCATATTCGCCTGACCAGACTCATTAATATGGGTTAACGTTGCACGTTGAGTTTCTTTCTCAGTCATATTAGCCTCTCGAATCACACGCTTTGGCGTGGGCTGTGGTTAAATGCACCACAAAGTTACAGGGGCGATGCGTACTATCTAATTGCTCACGTAAAATGCCATTCCAAGCGGTTTTGCATGCGCCAGTAGAGCCAGGCAGACAACAAATAAGCGTGCCGTTGGCCATACCTGCGATAGCCCTAGATTGCACGGTAGAAGTGCCAATTTCTTGATATGATATATGCCGAAATAACTCGCCAAAACCGTCGACTTGTTTGTCGAATAAGCAAGCTATCGCCTCTGGAGTACTATCGCGTTCAGTAAAGCCGGTTCCCCCAGTACAGACTACAACTTGTACTTGATCACTGACAATCCAATTACTGACGATTGCGCGAAGCTGGTATTTATCGTCTTTGACAATCGCTTTTTCATACACATGATGTCCAGCCTGCTCGATTGCCTGACAAAGAAATCGCCCTGATGTATCCGTTTCCTCATCACGGGTATCAGACACGGTGAGTACGGCAATATTAAGTGGGATAAATTGTGAATGTGCTGGCATTAAGTCTCCTGAGAAGTTGATCGCTTCATGAAAAACGTCGCTGTGCCGACTGTTTAAATGTGAGCCACTGTTCGGGCGTATTTATATTGTAAAACGGCGACAATTGCGCATTTTGATTGCTCGATGGTTGAAGCGCAAGTTGCTTAAACTGAAGTTTTGCCAAAAGTAATTTAAAGG
This sequence comes from Aliiglaciecola litoralis, assembly GCF_039523355.1. Taxonomy (NCBI): domain Bacteria; kingdom Pseudomonadati; phylum Pseudomonadota; class Gammaproteobacteria; order Alteromonadales; family Alteromonadaceae; genus Aliiglaciecola; species Aliiglaciecola litoralis. The sequence continues at coordinate 287,561 of NZ_BAAAFD010000001.1, forward strand.
CGTAACAGCGACTCGAGAGTTGTTCTTCAATAAATTGACTGAGTTGTTGGGTAAAGGGTATATAGGCAGGCAGATAGCTTTGCTGGTAACAACAAGTCGTTTCGTGTGACTGCCCATATTGTCTTAACAGACGTAACTGTTCACTGTCTATCAATGGCATATCAACAGGTAAAACAACCATCCCTTGATAGTGTGCCGCAATTGGCTCGTGGACAATCGAATGGATTGCCGATAAAGGACCACAATTAGCCACTTTATCTGCCAAAGCAGATTCAATATGATTGGAACTCACCACGACGTTATCAACGCCTGATTTGATTAATACATCACAGGCGAGCGAAACCAAATCCCGCTCACCTATGCAAAGTTGTCCTTTGTCTTGTCCCATTCGAGAGGATTTGCCACCGGCTAATACAAAGCCTAATGTATCGGAAGACGCGAGGTCTTCGGTGCGGCTGTCACAGTGCTTATTAGTCACCCTGATTACCCACCAAGCATCGCCAAATGTTGAGTTGCGCCAGTCATCCCTTGATCCAACCAATGACTGGCTTCTTTGTCACCTAACAGTTCAACCAACTGTTGCTCAAAAGCACTATCAGAGTCCATGCTTAAGTAAGGCCTGATATCCAGTCCTTGTTCGGCAAATAAACACAAGTGCAATTTACCTGTAGCACTGATACGCAAACGATTACAAGTAGCACAGAAATCTTTGCCATAAGGCATGATCAAGCCTATCTCGCCTTGGTAGTCAGGGTGTTGAAACTCTTGCGCTGGCCCTGCGGTTAACGCTCTTTGCTTAAGCTGCCAACCTTGCTCGAGTAAGGTTTCCTTAATCGGTTGCGCAGCCACATGCTGTTGATTAAAAAAGGTGAGATTATTGCCGGTTTGCATCAATTCGATTAAACGAAACGTCACCGGCTTGTGTTTTATCCAAGCCAGAAACGAATCAATATCGTTACCATTATATTGGCGCATCAAAACGCCATTAACTTTCACTTTGATACCAAGAGAAATCGCAATATCAATGCCTTGTAAAATGGTATCGAGTTTGTCGTTACCGGTAATGCTGGCAAACTGCCGAGGGTCCAGACTATCAATACTGACATTCAAAGAATTTAGTCCGGCATCAACCCAGCGGTGAATTTGCTGTGGAAGTCGATAACCATTAGTGGTCATTGCCACGTGTTTTATGCCGGGTGTTTTGGCACAAATTTCAATAATTTCAGGGAGGTCTTTACGTAACGAAGGCTCACCACCAGTAAGGCGAATTTTACTGGTGCCAAGGCGGGCAAAACCAGTACAAATTCGCTGTATTTCTTGTTGACTCAGAAAGTCACGATCAGAGTCACACTGATAGCCATCAGGTAAGCAGTATTCGCAACTAAAGTTGCACACATCAGTAATAGACAGCCGCAAATAGTGGAAGCGACGCCCAAATTTGTCTTCTAACACAATAAACACCTTTCCAAAGTCACAATTGCCAAAATGGCACTTGTGTAACGGGAGGCAAATCGGTTTCCCTTTTTACCCTGGCGACACACTTATGTCGCGGCCACACCACCCTATAAGGTTACTTAGGTGAAGAGGCTCGGAGTTTGCTAATCGCTAGTAATGTTAATAAAACTAACTAGCACCTTTGCATTTAACCTCAGTTGCCACCCAAAACGCAACAGGCGCTCGCGTATATCAGATAAAATTTAACAGGCTAACATTCTCCAAATTGTTCGTACCATTGCCAAAATTAGTATTGGCATGGATGTTGATGGTCTACTTTTAAACTCATGTATAAAGATAACGTTCAAAAGGTTAAATTTGCATACTCATCCTGCAACAAAGCGTTTAATTAGCGATTTTATCGAGCAACATCAGTTGGACAGTCAGTTTGCGACCATTGCGCTAAATTGGTTCATCCCTGTCGCTGAAACACTTTATGTGCACCATGAGCGTGCAAATAACCCGCTTTTTGTCGGGATAAACGGTTGCCAAGGTTCAGGAAAATCTACGTTAAGTCAGTTTTTGCACCAATACCTTGAGCAATGCAAAGGTTTGTCTGTTGTGAGTATGTCACTTGACGATTTTTATCTCAGCCACAGTGAACGGATGGCGTTGTCGATTAAAATTCACCCTTTACTCGCCACACGCGGTGTTCCGGGCACTCACAATACTGATTTAATTCAAACCGTATTGTCGGCTTTGAGCACGCAACAATCAGCAACCATACCAAGGTTTAACAAAGCGACCGATGATCCCTGCCCTACATCTCAGTGGCAGTCAGTCACCGGTAAAGTCGATATCGTGTTATTTGAAGGCTGGTGTTGGGGGGTATTACCTGAGCAGTCGAGTGCATTGCTGGCGCCGATGAATGATCTAGAAAAGGAACATGATCCTTTAGGTGTTTGGCGGGGTTATGTGAATCAACAAATTAAAGAGCACTATGTGCCCTTATATCAACAAATGCAGTTTTGGATGCAATTGAAAGCGCCCTCGTTTAACTGTGTTTACCGTTGGCGACTGCAGCAAGAACAAAAGTTAGTTGATGCGTTTACGCAAGATGGTGTTCTTCCTTGTGAAGCTACAAAAGGTATAATGCAAGCTCCACAAATCGCGACTTTCATTCAACATTATCAGAGATTAACCACTCATAGTCTAAACAGCATGGCAAAAACCTGTGACTTGGTTTTAGAGCTTGACGAACTACGCAACATCATTGCATCTAAGGGGCTGATATGAATAGTCAGTACCTAATTTTTACCGATATGGATGGTACCTTATTGGATCATCACACTTACAGCCATGAACCTGCTAAAAACACGTTGAAGACTTTAAAGCGGCTTCAAATACCGGTTATCCCTAACACCAGTAAAACCTTTGACGAAATGCTCGTACTCAGAGAGCAAATTGGCCTGACCGGCCCTTTTATCGTCGAAAATGGCGCCGCTATTTTTATTCCGCATGCTTTTTTTAAACACAAGCCCGCAAATACCCAATGGATAAACGAACATTGGCTACACCAATTTACGTCAAAAAGATCCCATTGGCTGAACTTGCTAAATCGTTTAGAGCATGATTTTTCAGGGCTATTTACCCATTTTGCGAATATGGATATCAATGAAATTTGCGAGGCCACAGGACTTTCTCCAGAGCAAGCCCAACGAGCAGCGAATAGGCATTACGGAGAACCTGTATTGTGGTTAGGTGACGAACGACAAAAGCAACTCTTTATTCAGGCAGTTCGAGCGATGGGGGCCTCCCCACTCATTGGTGGTCGGTTTATTCATATCTCGGGGGAATGTAATAAAGGCATCGCTATGCGATGGCTATGCAACGAATATAGACGTCAACATCCAGATAAACTATGCACCAGCATTGCATTGGGTGATGGTAACAATGATACAGCCATGCTAGATGCTGCTGATGTTGCTGTAAGAATAAAATCACCTACCCATGACTTTCCCCGCCTAAATAGGACCCAGAACACCCTTGACTCAATTTCTGAGGGACCTAAAGGATGGTCTGAAACGGTGACCCACATTTTAAATTTAACTTCATAGGAGGCGCGACATGGCTGATTTTTATCAGAACGGCATAACCACGACCTTACATAATTTATCTAACCGCCCAGTTGAAGAGATTGAATCCGAATTACTGACCTTTTCAAAAAAGCGTCCATTAGGCTTGCTGTTGCCATCGTTATTTTCTGAATTAGAAGGTAAAGCGATGCCGAAGATTACAGAGCAGATAAAACAGGTACCTTATCTCAATGAAATAGTCATAGGATTAGACCGTGCAGATTTAGCCCAATACAAACATGCTCTGAGGTTTTTCAAAGATTTACCACAACATCATCGCATCTTATGGAATGATGGCCCACGACTTAAAGCCTTAGATGCTGAACTCGCCAAAATGGGACTGGCGCCCAAAGAGATGGGCAAAGGCCGAAACGTGTGGTATTGCATGGGTTATATACTTGCTACTGGTCGATCAGAATCCATTGCTCTGCACGACTGTGATATTTTAACTTATGATCGTAGCTTACTCGCAAGGTTGATTTACCCGGTCGCGAACCCGCTCTTTAACTACGAGTTTTGCAAGGGTTTCTACGCACGCGTTGCCGATGGAAAAATAAACGGCAGAGTGTCTCGATTACTTGTGACTCCTTTACTTCGAGCGTTAAAGCGCACTGTTGGTAACAATGAATATTTAGAATATATGGACAGCTTCCGCTATCCATTAGCGGGGGAATTTTCGTTTCGCCGCGATGTACTCAATGACATCAGGATCCCAAGCGATTGGGGATTGGAAATCGGGGTACTATCAGAGATGCACCGTAATTACTCTCACAACCGCTTATGCCAAGTGGATATTGCAGACAATTACGATCACAAGCATCAAGATCTGTCTTTGCACAATGATCAAGGTGGCCTCTCAAAAATGTCAATTGACATCACTAAGGCATTATTTCGAAAATTAGCGACACAGGGATTTACCTTTTCTACCGAGTCATTCCGTACTCTCAAAGCCACCTACTTTCGAATCGCCTTGGATTTCATTGAAACCTACCACAATGATGCGTTAATGAATGGTCTGGTATTGGATATTCATAGTGAAGAAAAAGCCGTCGAAATGTTTGCGCAGAATATAATGAAAGCAGGTCAGAGTTTTCTAGATAATCCTATGGAGACACCCTTTATTCCGAGCTGGAACAGGGTTAGCAGTGCCATCCCTGACTTTTTAGACAGGCTTAAAGATGCCGTTGAATTGGATTACCAAGAGCACAAACAGTAAAGGAGCGGTTAATGACCCCAGTACAAACACACTTGTATGACAAAGTCTGTCACCACCTTAATGTGATCTATGATCAGGTAGACACCGCGCAGCCGTTAACCGAAGTTGCACAAACATTACTATCGAAAATGGGCTTAGATCAAGATGATGTAACTCTGCCCGCGCCGCATCAAAATCACTGGACCGAGCAAGATGTGGTATTAATCACTTACGGCGATAGTATCGTAACAGCGGATGAAGCTCCCCTTGCGACTTTGCATCAGTTTCTCAAGCAGCATGTTAATAACACCATTAACTCTGTGCACATTTTACCGTTTTTTCCGTACAGTTCAGATGACGGATTTTCGATAATGGATTACTCGACTGTCAATGAAGGATTAGGTACTTGGCATGATATCACTGCCATCGCTAGCGACTTTAGACTGATGTCTGATCTCGTCATTAACCATTGCTCATCTCGAAGTGCATGGTTCAACAACTTCACCAAATCTGAGGGCGTGGGTAGTGATTTTTTCTTTACGGTAGACCCTAGCTTTGACACTTCTCAGGTTATTCGGCCTCGCACGTCCGAGTTAATCAGAGCAACGGAAACGGCGCAGGGCGAGCAACACGTATGGTGCACGTTCAGCCACGATCAGGTGGATTTTGATTTTCGCAACTCTAAGGTGCTTGAGAGTTTTATTTCAATCATTCGACAATATTTAGATAACGGTGTACGTCTGTTTCGTTTGGATGCGATTGCTTTTTTATGGAAACAATCCGGCACCAGCTGTATCAACCTCGAGCAAACTCATGAGGTCGTTCGCTTGCTACGCACGCTTATCGAATGTGCTCAACCCGATGCAATTATTATCACCGAAACCAATATACCCAATCGAGAAAACCTTACCTACTTTGGCAATGCCAATGAAGCGCACGCGATCTATAACTTTTCATTACCACCATTGTTAGTTAACACGCTCATTACCGGAGATTGCGAATATTTAAAAAACTGGCAAATGCGAATGCCACCGGCCCAAAACGGCACGACCTATTTTAACTTCATAGCGTCACACGATGGCATTGGTTTGCGTCCTGCTGAAGGCTTATTAGATGAGCGTGAATTAAATACCTTGCTCAATACCATGCAATCATTCGGCGGTTTGGTATCTTGGCGATCAACCCCTGATAAGAAGCAAAAGCCCTATGAAGTGAATATTACGCTGTTTGACGCACTACAAGGCACGGTCAAAGGTCCAGACAAATGGGGCATAGAAAGATTTATGTGTGCCCACGAAATTATGCTGGCGATGGAGGGTATCCCAGGTATCTATATTCATAGCTTGTTGGCTACCAGCAACGATTACGAAAAAGTAAAAAACACCAGTCAAAACCGATCCATTAATCGTCATCGCTGGGATCATTTAAAATTAACTGAGCAACTATCTGACAAACGCAGCCAACACAGTAGAGTATTAACCAAGCTTAATGCCATTCTCGCCATTCGTATCAAACAAAAAGCCTTTCATCCCAATGCAACCCAATTTACCTTGCAGTTAGGTTCAGGCATTTTTGGCTTTTGGCGACAAAGTATCGACCGTAAACAAAGTATATTTTGTATTAGCAATGTCGCCGATATTGAACAGCAGATATATTTATCCGATATTAATTTAATCAGTACTCATGATTGGTGGGATTTGCTTAGCCAAGAGCCCATTAACATGGACCAGCCATATTTAACACTGACGCCCTATCAAAGCGTTTGGATAAGTAACCTGAACTGAAGAACACTTATAGTCCTTCAGTTCAGGTTAAGTTATCAATCGTGCGACTAGTCTCGCACAAGGTTGCTCAAATACCTCAAAATTCAATTTTTCGCCTAATGTTGCGAAATGGCTTCACTCTAACCTCCTGATTATTCTTTAAAAAAATTCATTGTGCCGATTTGCGTAGGCGAATGCCCACACATTTCATGCCTTTTAGGATGTTAAACCCACAACCGGTTACGCATAACTGATACAACTCTCTTTAACTCATTGTTTACAAATGATTTTTCAATCTTGGCACGCTAAGTGTAATAGCCATGGTATGCGACCTTTTAATTTGTTGCATCAAGTGTGATTTACCGGTTCTTTCTGGTAGAGAAAAAACCTTAAACGACAATAAATGGAGAAACAAAATGAAAAAGACAATCTTAGTAAGTGCATTGCTTTTAGCTGCTAGCTCAACTTTTGCTCAAGAAGATAAATTAGCTATTCTTGATGTTGACGCAGATGGACGTATCAGTGTTGAAGAAGCCGCCAGTGATCCCGCACTTTCTGCCATGTTCGCTGAATTAGATGTTAACAAAGACGGTTACCTAACAGCCAACGAACTCGCTGAATCATAAAAACAGAAACCTCGATGAATTGAAAACACCCGCTCTTGCGGGTGTTTTACTGTGTAAAGCCCAATAATAAAAGTCACTCGATGAAGATAATGCTATTTATACCTGCAAGCTGCTCCCCTCTCTCGTAAATCACGAAACCCTCCATTCTTTCATGCTAATTTTTTTAACCCTGTATCACAGGTCTACTACTTACCTAATCCAATATAACGAGGCATAATAGTGACTTAATAAATCAATTGCCCCACACAAGGAATGGTTAGTATGTTCAGAATTTCTCTCATATTGGTGTTTATTAGTTGCTTGGTAATCCAAGAAAGTTTTGCGGCACCGGTGTGGAAAGTAACTAAAGCTAACCGCACAGTTTATATCGGGGGCACGGTTCACATTTTGCGTGAAAACGACTTTCCGTTACCCAATGCTTTTGAAATTGCCTATCAACAGTCAGATGAATTGGTGTTTGAGACAGACATATCGGTGTTTGGCTCTCCTGAGTTCCAACAGTTAACCATGCAATACATGCTGCGCAAAGATGGCAAAACCCTCAGCGATATCCTTTCTAAAGAAACTTATCAGGCGCTTGAGAAGCATCTGCAGGCGCGTAGTTTAGATATCCAAAATTTTGCAACCTTTACGCCAGGATTTATAACCATTTCATTGTCATTGATGGAGCTTCGTATGTTAGGTGCTACTAGCGAAGGTGTGGATGCGTTTTACGAGCAAAAAGCCCGCCATGACAGCAAATCAATATCCTGGCTAGAAGAGCCTGAACAGCAATTGTTGTTTTTATCTCAGATCGGCAAAGGCAATGAGGATGAAGTAATTTCTCATACCTTAAGTGATATTGGTTCGTTGCCAGATTACATGACTGATATGATGGAAGCTTGGCGGAGCGGTGATCGCAATGCGCTGCGCAAAATCGGTATAGAGAGTCTACAACAAGATTACCCTAAGGTTTATCAACGCCTGATAGTCGATAGAAACGAAGATTGGTTACCCAATATCGAAGCCTTGTTTGATGATGCCGAGACCGAATTCGTGTTAGTTGGCACATTACACCTTATTGGCGAAGATGGTGTGTTAACACATTTAGCTAATAAAGGTTATTTAGTTGAAGCATTAGAAAATTGATAAAGGAATACCACTGCGTGGCAAAAACCCCCTCTAATAATCCAAGCTTGATGCCGCTATCACAAGCGGTCTTGGCAATGACCACTAATTGTGACTCAATCACCGAAACCGATAGAGTCGCAACCATAGACGCTTTTGGCAGAGTTTTGGCGGCGCCTGTATTATCCAATATCAATGTACCGCCGTTTGATAATTCCGCTATGGACGGCTATGCCTTTGATGCGCAGCAAATGGTTTATCAAGGTACTTCATTTGCTTTATGTGGGAGTGCACTGGCTGGGCGACCATATACTGGCACTGTCCCTACAGGCAGTTGCGTCAGGATCACCACAGGTGCGACCCTACCTGAGGGCACCAATACAGTGATGATGCAAGAAAATGTCAAGGTCACGGATCAGCGCATCACCCTCAATAACGATGTCATGCCAGGCAATAGTGTTAGAAAAGCAGGAGAAGACATTGCCATTGGTGAGCAGATCATCGCCGCTGGAAAAAAATTAACGGCGGCAGATTTAGCACTATTGGCTTCAGTTGGTGTTGCACAGGTTAATGTCGTGCGAAAAATAAAGGTCGCCATTATTGCTACCGGTGACGAGTTAATCGAACCAGGTAAAGCTCTTGAGTTTGGCCAAATCTACGAAAGCAATCGTTACGCATTGCACGGTCTATTGAGTCAGCATAGTGTCGAAATTCAACATTGTGGGATCGTCGAAGACAATCTAGAAGACATTCAAAACGCATTGTTGAAAGCTGCACAAAGCGCAGATGTGCTCCTAACCTGTGGCGGTGTTTCGGTTGGTGATGCGGATTTCGTCAAGCAAGTATTGGCTAGAATTGGGCAAATAGACTTCTGGAAAGTGGCGATCAAACCAGGAAAGCCTTTTGCTTTTGGTAAAATCGGAAACGCTATTTTTTGTGGTCTGCCCGGCAATCCTGTGTCGTCATACGTGACCTTTGAACAACTGGTGGTGCCTTTGCTCAATAAATTACAGGGTATCCCAGTCAACAATGAGATAAGCCTAATCGCTAAGTGTTCCACCCCTGTTTACAAACGTCCCGGTAGAGCAGATTTCCAACGTGGTGTTGTGACCCAAGATGAACAAGGCACTTTGTGGGTAACACCACACGCGAAACAAGGTTCAGGGGTGATGACGTCTATCGCGAATGCAAATTGCTACCTGTTGCTCGAACAAGATCAAGGTAACTTGCCCGTTGGAGCTGACGTTAGGATAGAGTTGTTTTGACCTTGTTTAAAATTGAACTCAAAAATTTGGTTCGCTTAGCCTGGCCATTGTTAATAGCGCAGGTCACACAAACGTTAATGGGTGTCTCTGACACGATCATGGCAGGACGTTTTTCAGCTGTCGATATGGCGGCGGTGGCGATTGGTTTTAGTATTACTTTCCCTTTACTAAGTTTTATACAGGGACTTGCCATGGCAATCCCGCCTATCGTCTCGAATTACGATGGCGCTGGCAAAACGGCAAAAATTAGCGAGGCAACACAGCAAGCGGCCTATCTTATTTTGCCTTGTACAATCATGGTTGTATTAGTCAGTCTGTTCGTGCCCTATTGGTTTTCACTCATCGACATGGAAGAATCACTGCGTAAAATCACCGTCGATTATGTGCTATTTATTTTGTATTCATCACCTGCGTTTGCTGCTTATCAAGTGTTGCGGAATTATTGTGAAGGTTTAGGTAAAACCAAGCCCACCATGGTGATCATGGGAGTGGGATTATTGGTTAATATTCCAGCTAATTATCTTTTGATTTACGGTAAATTAGGCTTACCTGCGATGGGCGGAGTTGGTTGTGGTGTCGCTACAGCACTAGTCTATATCGCCATGATGATTGCTACGGCCTTGTACGTACATCTCTCTCCTACACTACGAAAATATGGTTTGTTCACACAGCTCTTCTCCCCTCAATTAAAACAAATTATGGTGATTGCCAAATTAGGGACTCCGATCGCTTTAACCATTTTGTTCGAAGTGACCTTATTTGGCGTAGTTGCGTTGTTATTGTCTCCATTAGGCGCATTTACAGTAGCAGCACACCAAATTGCGTTGAACTTTTCGTCATTGATGTTTATGTTTCCATTGAGTTTGGGTATGGCAACGTCAATTCGAGTAGGCTACTTTTTAGGCCGCGAAGATCTTGCCGGCGCCAAAGTGGCTACCTTAACAGCCATAGCGCTTGGTCTTTGCATTGCTGTTATCACCGCTGGATTAACCATATTTGGCAGTACTCACATTACCGAATTGTATACCACTGATCCCGTGGTCAGAGATTTGGCCATAAGTTTAATGACACTCGCTGCCATGTTTCAGTTATCAGATTCAGTGCAAGCTATCTCTGCAGGTGCGTTAAGAGGTTACAAAGACACCAATGCCATGTTCATTATTACGTTTTTAGCCTACTGGGGCGTAGGATTACCCACAGGTGTCATATTGGCCCTAACGGACTGGATCGTGTCTCCTTTAGGTGCTCCGGGTTTCTGGATAGGATTTATCTGTGGATTAACCAGTGCTGCGGTTATGCTTGGCTTAAGACTACGTTTTATACAGCAACGCCTTGCTTAACACTTTAATATATAACCTGATGAGGTTTGAATGAAATTAGTTGGAATTGCAATCAGAGAGCGCAATCAAGCGCCGATGAAAACTAGAGAAGAAGCCATAGTTACCCTATCTGAAGGCGTGGTTGGAGACTTTAAGCGTCGTCCAGGTAAACGCCAAGTTACCGTATTAAGCCTGCAACAATGGCAACACGCCTGTGCAGAACTGGAAACTACGTTACCCTGGACGACCCGCAGGGCAAATTTGTTAGTCAATGATATTGAGTTCACCGCGCAAATGGTTGGTAAAACATTGAAGATTGGTGATCTTGAGTTGTTGATTACCGCTGAAACCGAACCCTGTCACAAAATGGACCAACAATGTCAGGGGTTAAGAGCGGCATTAACGCCGGATTGGCGAGGGGGAGTCTGTTGTAAAGTGATTGCTGGTGGAGAAATAAGATTAGGTGACGCACTCACATTAATTTAAGCGCGCCACTTGTCGATCGTTAAAGGCTGAATTACCGGTCAACGCAGTAATAAATCGCTATTTATTTTGCTAAAGACTTAGCACCCTCTACTGCTGCTTTTGCCAACGCAGTTATTCTATCCCAATCCCCAGATTCAACCGCATCATCAGGTGCTAACCAAGAGCCACCGGCACACTGCACGTTTGGCAAAGCCAAATAATCTAAATAATTATTAGGTCCGATCCCCCCAGTAGGACAAAAGGTGACATCAGGAAAAGGACCGCCAATGGATTTTAGCGCTTTAATCCCGCCAGACGCTTCAGCAGGGAAGAATTTAAAATGGGTGTAACCCAAATCAAGACCGTTCATTAACTCTGAAATCGACGAAATACCCGGGATCAGTGCAATGGAACAACGCTTACCGGCCTCTAAAAGGCTGGTTGTTTGTCCTGGGCTAATCGCAAATTTTGCCCCAGCCGCTTCAACTTGTTTTAATTGCGCCTCATTGGTCACCGTACCCGCACCAATCATTGCCTCAGGAACTTCGTCAGCTATTTTTTTTATGGCTTCAAGAGCGACCTCAGTGCGCAGTGTCACCTCAAGAACATTGATCCCCCCTTTCATAAGGGCCTTAGCTAAAGGGACGGCATGAGCAACATCATTGATCACTAATACGGGCACCACAGGACCTTGTTTAAAGACGGTTTCAGAGCTTACTTTCCAATTCGAAGACATGATGTTAATCCTTATGATTTTGTTCTAGATAGGCGGCTGCGCCAATCAAGCCATGGTCAGGCTCAGTAATAATGAATGTGGGAATAGTGGCAACATAGTGGCTAAAACGCCCTTTGTCCTCGAAACGAGCACGAAAGTCACTGTTTTGGATAAAGTCGACAAAACGCGCGGCTATTCCACCGCCGATATAGACTCCGCCTGCAGTGCCTAAATTCAACGCTAAATTGCCTGCAAAGCTGCCCATTATTTTGCAGAACTGTTGCAAGGTTGCTAGACACAACTCGCATTCCTGATCGACCGCTTTTTGGGTTATTTGCGCGGGCTGTGTCAGTGTCGCTGGCAATTGTCGATGATCAGCTAACCCTTGATATATATGTAATATGCCGCGACCAGAAAGCACTTCTTCGGCAGAGACATGCCCTAATTTTTTCTTTAAGAAGTGCCATATGGCAAATTCATTTTCATCTTGCGGCGCAAAATCTACGTGACCACCTTCGCCATCAAGTGCTTTCCAGCCTTTGTCAGTGAAAGTAAGATGATCAACGCCCAACCCCGTACCCGGGCCAAACACGGCTATATTGGCTTTTTCTTTAACCGTGCCAGTACCGATTTGAATTTTTTGTTCGTCACCCAAAACCGGCAGCGAATGTGCCACAGAAGTAAAATCATTGATCACTCCGAGCCAATCAAGACCCAATGCTGCAGTGAGTTTTTCGATAGAAAACTCCCAAGAATGATTGGTCATTTTGACCCAATCACCTGACACTGGACAGGCAATGGCGATACATCCGTAACTAAAGCTCACATCGGGATAGTGACTAAAATAATGCTTGATAGCTTCTTCGATAGTGGCGAAATCATTACACAGATACTTTTTGATGTGCGACAGTGAAGAACTGCCCTCGATTTGAGCAATTCTTATATTGGTGCCGCCCACATCAGCGACGAATCTAGCTGTCATGTTGGTTCCCCTGACCAGCGAACAAGGAACAAGCGCCCTGCTCTGCGCCCGTCAGTGAATTACGCATGCCCGCGAACATCTCGCGTCCCATGCCAACTTGATGCTTGTCAGTCTGGGCTATTTTGGCTTTACGCTTCGCGAGTACTTCACTGTCGACATGCAAACACATTTCACCGGTTTCTGTGTTAATTTCTATAATGTCGCCGCTTTGTACTTTGGCGAGCAAGCCGCCATGATAGGCCTCAGGTGTAACATGGATTGCAGCAGGTACTTTACCCGATGCCCCAGACATACGGCCATCAGTGACCAAAGCCACTTTATAGCCTTTGTCTTGCAGAACCCCTAAAGGTGGGGTCAAACTGTGTAGTTCTGGCATGCCTATCGCTGCCGGACCTTGGAAGCGAACAACCACGACACAATCCTTATCTAACTCGCCGGCCTTAAAGGCATCAGACAGTTCAAATTGATCTTCAAATACCACTGCAGGTGCTTTGATACGACAGTGAGTTTCGCGCAGTGCAGATGTTTTCATTACCGCACGGCCTAAATTACCGTGTAGCACTGAAAGGCCGCCATCAGGTTTGAACGGTTTAGCCACAGATGCTACAACCTCAGTATCGTAACTTTCTTGAGGGCCATCGACCCAAGTTAGTTCACCGTCTTTAATCTTCGGCTCTTGTGTATAACGCTCTAAACCGTCTCCACAGATGGTTTTAACATCATTGTGTAACAATCCGGCATTCAACAGCTCTCTAAATAGCAACGACATACCACCGGCAGCAGTAAAGTGATTGATATCGGCAGAGCCATTAGGGTAGATACGCGTCAACAAGGGTACGGCGTCAGAGATATCTGAAAAGTCGTCCCAATTTATTTCATAACCTGCGGCTCGCGCCACTGCCACTAAATGCATGGTGTGATTGGTTGAGCCACCAGTTGCTAACAGCCCTACTAAGCCATTAACAATGGATTTAGCATCGACAATGTGACCTATGGGCGTGTAGTTATCGCCTAAATCTGTTAAACGGGTTACCTGTCGTGCTGCCGCTTTAGTCAGCTCATCACGCAACACCGTACCTGGATTCACAAAAGAGGAACCGGGTAAGTGTAGTCCCATAATCTCGACCACCAATTGGTTACTATTAGCGGTACCATAAAAAGTACAAGTACCCGCAGAGTGATAACTTTTTGATTCCGCTTCGAGTAATTCTTCGCGCCCTACTTTACCCTGAGCATAAGCTTGACGGACTCGTGCCTTTTCTTTGTTCGGTAAGCCAGAGGGCATAGGACCTGCAGGAACAAACACCGTAGGTAGGTGACCAAAACTCAAAGAGCCTATCAACAAGCCAGGCACGATTTTATCGCAGATACCCAACATCAAGGCACCATCAAACATATTGTGTGATAAGCCAACGGCAGCGGATAATGCGATGACATCACGACTCATCAAGCTTAGATCCATACCTGGATTACCCTGCGTCACGCCATCACACATGGCTGGCACGCCGCCAGCGAATTGAGCGACACCGCCGCAGTCTTTTATTGCTTGTTTGAGAATAGCCGGATACTGCTCATAAGGCTGATGCGCAGACAACATATCGTTATATGAAGACACTATAGCAATATTAGATTTCGTGAGGCTGGTAAGATCACTCTTCTCTTCAGTGCTACAAGCTGCAAAACCGTGAGCAAGGTTACCGCAAGACAATACCCCACGATGTGGGCCCTGACGTCGCGCAGTATCAATTTTTTCAAGATATTGCTTACGAGACTGACGACTTCGCTCGATTATCCGTTCGGTTACTTCATTGATCACAGAATTCATATCTTTCTCCTAAGGTGCCCACATTAGTTCGACGTCTGTTTGATTGATTACAGCGCGAATTGGCATTTCCAATGGGTCATCGTTTTTAAGTGCTTCACTAAGTACCGCTTTTTTTGCCTCACCGGTTAGATGCAGAAACACTTTTTTACTTTGCAATAAGCGTTTAAGCGTCAATGACATACGTTGGTTTGGCGCGGTTGTAGGGGTTACCGCAATGTAATCACTGGGCTCCTGCGTATCTAACCCTTGTTTAATTTGCTCTGAGCAGGGAAATAAAGACGCGGTATGCCCGTCTTCACCCATGCCTAAAATCAGAACATCAAAGGGCGTTCTCATTTTTTCTAACTGCTGATTTAACTCTTCAACAGCGTTGTTAGCATCACTTGCTGAGGTTTTGAGCCCATAAAAATTAGCCCGATTGGCTTCATTGATGAGCAGTTCACGCTTTACCATAGCTTCGTTGCTTGCTGCGTCGTCCTGATCAACCCAGCGCTCATCTGCTAGTGTTATGTCTACGTTCTGCCAGTCAATTGGTTGTTTGGATAATTGATTGAACATAGCGGCCGGAGTGCGCCCGCCTGACACGACTAAACTAGCTCTACCGTTTTGTTGGATACCCTGTGACAAACGCTGGGCAACATCTTTAGAAAACGCCTTATTTAGCGCTTCAACAGAATCAAAATTGGTTTCAATTAACGCCATTATTTTTTTCCTAAACGTGATTCATACCAAGCGCGGTTATCTCTGGCTAATAAAGCAATTGAGGCTACTGGTCCCCAAGTACCCGCCTGATAAGGCTCTGGTGTGTCATTGTTGGCATCCCATGCTTTAAATATTCCATCGACCCAAGACCATGCTTGCTCTACTTCATCACGTCTGACAAATAACGCCTGATTACCTCTCATTACTTCGAGCAGTAATTTTTCATAGGCATCGGCAATACGTTCATCTTTGAAGGTTTCAGAAAAACTCAAGTTAAGTTTAGACTTTTGTAAATCCATTGAGCCGCTGCTGGTTAACCCAGGCACTTTATTCATAACCGTCACTTCTACGCCCTCATCAGGCTGCAGTCGGATAGTCAATTTGTTAGGAGGTAACTGAGCAAAGCTCTCTCCAAACAAATTATGCGGCTGGCGTTTAAAGAAGATATTAACTTCGCTAGTTTTACTCGGTAATCGCTTACCTGTTCGAAGATAAAAAGGAACGCCTGCCCAGCGCCAATTATCGATATGTACTTTTAACGCCACAAAACTTTCAGTCTGTGATTCGGTATTAGCTCCCTCTTCTTCAAGGTAGCCAGGAACTTCTTTACCTTTAACAAAACCACTCACATATTGGCCTCGAACGGTATCACTTTGCACGTTTGAAGAGGTGATACGTCTTAGCGCTTTTAATACTTTGAGCTTTTCATCACGAATACTGTCAGCATCAAGTACCGCAGGTGGCTCCATCGCGATCAAAGTAAGAATTTGCAACAAATGGTTTTGCACCATGTCTCGCATTTGTCCAGCTTCGTCAAAATAGCCCCAACGACCTTCAATGCCGACAGATTCAGCGACCGAGATTTGAACATGATCGATACAATTATGATCCCAGTTGGTGGCAAAGATAGAATTAGCAAAACGCAAAGCCACCAAGTTGAGTACCGTCTCTTTGCCTAGATAATGATCGATACGATATATTTGTTTTTCCGAGAAGAATTCAGCCACCTGATCATTAATCACTTTTGATGAAGCTAAATCATGGCCGATTGGTTTTTCCAACACCACGCGAACGCTATGATCAATAATGCCTGCGCTATTTAAACCTCTACATATGTCACCAAAAATTGATGGCGGTGTGGCTAAATAGCACACCATTGTGCGTGACTTGTCCACATGGTCTTTGAATACTTGATAACTTTTTTCATCTTTCATATCGACACAAACATAGTCTAGTTTTTCAGAAAACCGTTTCCATGTGTCGAGACACAAGGTTTCGCCACCAAATTCTTCAATGTTTTGTTTTACTTGCTTTTTATAAGCAGCATTCGTTATATCTTGTCGTGCCACACCAATTACGCGTGACTCTTCATGAAGCAAATTTGCTTTTTCCAACTGAAATAAAGAAGGGAGTAGTTTGCGACGAGCTAGGTCCCCTTTTGTGCCAAATAGGACGAAGTCGCAAGGTTCGGATGTCTTTTCCAACGCCATTTTATTAACCTATATTGTGAAGAAAGATAATTAGTTAAATGTAATTACACCAAACTAATTTCGTTCTATTATGACAATTGTGCTAAAATTTAACACTTAATGTAGTAAAATTACAACTTTTTAAGTAAGTCTTACTTTAAGATTGTTAACGGTTATTTTGCTAAAGCAACAAAAAGTACTGGCTAAATTGTTAAAAAGTTACAACAATTGCTGTCTCAAGCAAAATAATAGACTAATAAAGTCTGTCAACGCGAGTTGATTTAAAAACAAAAAGATTTTTGCAACTATGAATATCCTTGAAAAAATTACTCAACACAAAGCTGCTTTTAGCAAATCAGAACGAAAAGTTGCAGAGGTTATCTTAGATAATCCTCAAACAGCAATCCACTCTAGTATTGCGACTTTGGCAAAGATGTCTGATGTTAGTGAACCTACCGTCAACCGCTTTTGTCGGCGGCTTGATACTAAAGGGTTCCCTGACTTTAAGTTACATTTAGCGCAGAGCCTGGCCAACGGAACCCCATACGTTAACAGGCATGTAGAAGAACACGACGGTCCTGAGGAATACACCAAAAAGATATTTGAATCGACGATGGCATCTTTGGAAGTGGCGAGACAATCTATCGATATCAATACCATTAACCGTGTTGTAGATTTGCTTACCCAAGCCCAGAAAATTTCATTTTTTGGACTAGGCGCCTCCGCATCTGTGGCACATGATGCATTGAATAAGTTCTTTCGCTTTAATGTTCCAGTTGTTTATTTTGAAGATATTCTAATGCAGCGTATGAGCTGTATGAATAGCAACGAAGATGACGTTGTGGTGTTAATCTCGCATACTGGGCGCACTAAGAGCCTAGTTGAGATAGCACACATAGCACGAGCCAATGACGCGACTGTTGTTGGGATCACATCTAAAAACAGCCCGCTAGCGAAAGAGTGCAACTTAGTGTTATCGCTTGAAGTGCCTGAAGATACAGACATGTATATGCCAATGGCTTCACGCATCGCTCAACTAACCTTGATCGATATATTGGCAACCGGTTTTACCTTGCGTCGCGGTGGCAAGTTCAGAGAAAATTTGAAGCGAGTAAAGGATACACTGCGTGGTTCTCGCTTCGAAAAGCCCACAGACTGAAACAATAAATGTGAATTAATTTGTTAAATTAATTCACATTTTCCGGCCAATGAACTAATATTTTGTAATAAAATTACAAAATGGTGTGTTCACGAACAGAATTACGACTGTTTTTACAGATTACAGTATGAGTTTTTTCGTTGTCTCACTGTGCATTCATCAACTTATCCGGATAACCACCTATGTTACGACGCACAAAAATTCTCGCTACGCTAGGACCCGCAACAAATACACCTAAAATGATTGAAGGTATCATTAACGCTGGCGCTAACGTAGTTCGGATGAATTTCTCTCATGGCAGTGCTGAAGATCACATAAATCGCGCGAAAATAGTTCGCGAAACGGCGAAAAAGCTAGGTAAGTATGTCGCCATATTGGGTGATCTACAGGGACCTAAAATTCGAGTTTCAAAATTTATCAATGGTTCAATCAAACTTAATATTGGTGACCCATTTATTTTGGACGCTGAGATGGGTAAAGAAGACGGTACCCAGCAGGCCGTAGGCATAGATTATAAAGCCCTGCCCGATGATGTTCATGCTGGAGACTTGTTACTGTTAGATGATGGACGTATTCAACTGCGTGTTGAACGAGTCGAAAACAGACAGGTGCACACGACCGTTACGGTGGGCGGTAAATTATCTAATAACAAAGGTATTAATCGTCTTGGTGGCGGTTTATCCGCAGAAGCGCTTACGGAAAAAGACAAAGAAGATATTAAAACCGCCGCATTGATGGGCGTTGATTACTTAGCGGTTTCCTTCCCGCGTAGTGGTGAAGATCTTCACTATGCTCGTAAACTGGCAGTCGCTGCTGGTTGTAATGCGCTTATTTGTGCCAAAGTCGAACGAGCAGAGACGGTCGCTAGCGATGCTGCCATAGACGACATCATTGAAGCATCAGACGCGGTTATGGTTGCTAGAGGAGACTTAGGTGTCGAGATAGGCGATGCCGAATTAGTGGGCGTTCAGAAAAAGCTTATTGCAAGGTCCCGTCAATTAAATCGAGTCGTGATCACAGCAACACAAATGATGGAATCGATGATCAATAGTCCTATGCCGACGCGGGCAGAAGTAATGGACGTAGCCAACGCCGTGCTCGATGGTACCGATGCAGTTATGTTATCGGCTGAAACCGCAGCAGGCGATTACCCAATCGAAACGGTCGAAGCAATGGCCCGGGTTTGTGAAGGTGCCGAAACACACCCGAGTGTAAAAATTTCCAAACATCGCGTCGATGAGAAGTTCACCAATATCGGCGAAACTATCGCTTTGTCTGCAGTGTATGCCGCAAATCACTTGCCATCAGTAAAGGCCTTAATTGCATTGACTGAAAGCGGAAAAACATCAAAATTAATGTCACGGATCACCACGGCTTTACCTATTTACGCGATGTCTAGACATGAGTCGACACTCAACACTATGGCATTATTTCGCGGTGTTAAACCGGTCTATTTTGACTCTAGGGGCAGTAAGCCGGGTCAATTAAAGCACGATGTGATTGAGGTATTAAAAGAAAAAGGCATAGTGGAAAGCGGTGACGTATTAGTCATGACCTATGGTGACGAAATGGAAACCATCGGCTCAACCAATGCTTGTAAAATCGTTACCGTGCCCTAATTACTAGGTTAGAAAACTAAATCCGTAACCAAGCCAACAATACAGCATTGTTGGCTTTTTTATTGTTAACTATCAATTAAATGAGTATTTATCCTATCTATAGTCTTGTATTCATCTAGAAAACTCTTGTTTTCCTCCGATTGTCGCTAAGCTTAGAACACCTATTACAAGTAAACAGAGAACTTCTATGTTAAGCACTCAATTTGATGTCATTGTCTATGGCGCGAGCGGATTTACCGGTCAACTGGTCGTCGAATATCTTTCCCAACATTACCCTAATAGTAAGTCACTGAAGTGGGCTATGGCGGGAAGAAGCGTTGAAAAGCTGCAACAGATCAAGCAGCAATACCAAGTGGATGAATCCATCGAACTGGTAGTCGCAGATGCCGAAGATATAGACAGCTTAAAATCAATGGTAGCCAGTACCAAGGTTGTACTTACTACCGTTGGACCATATCAGCTCTATGGCAATGAATTAGTAGAGCTTTGTGCAACTATGGGGACCGATTATGTTGACCTGTGTGGGGAGCCTGCGTGGATGCATGAGATGATCAGCAAGCATCAAAAGGCAGCCCAACAAAGTGGCGCTCGGATCGTCTTCTCTTGCGGTTTTGATTCGATTCCCTTTGATCTTGGGGTGTATTATTTACAGCAACAAGCAAAACAGCAATTTGGCCATCCTTTCGAGCGCGTCAAAGGCCGAGTTAGAGCGATGAAAGGCACCTTTTCAGGCGGTACCGCAGCCAGTCTAAAAGCCACAATGAAAGCGGCACATCAAGATCCCGCGGTAATGAGAGTGTTATTAAACCCTTTTTCTTTAACTGAAGGTGTCGAAGGGCCTGCTCAACCTCATGGTAATAAGCCGCTCTACGAAAAAGAATTTAATAGCTGGTCTGCGCCCTTTATCATGGCCGCCATCAATACTCGTAACATTCACCGTTCAAATTACCTACTAGGCCATGAATACGGTGAGAACTTTGTTTATGACGAAATGATATTTACCGGTCCAGGCGATGAAGGTGAAGCAGCAGCCAATGCAGTTGCCAATGATAAAAGTATGTCTGGCGATAAAGGACCAAAACCTGGCGAAGGTCCTAGTAAGGAAGAGCGCGAAGCAGGATTTTTCGATATTATTTTTCATGGTTCAGAAAATGGCAGAACACTAACGGTATCGGTTAAAGGCGTTATGGACCCTGGTTATGGTACAACCTCTAAAATGATTGCTGAGTCTGCAATATCTCTAGTTCAAGACAACTTAGCTACCAAAGGTGGAATTTGGACCTCTGCGCCTGCGATGGGTAATAAATTGATAGATAGGTTAATTGCCAGAGCTGGCATGTCTTTTACCCTAGAGTAGAGTGTGCTTGTTTCAAATACACTTGGGAGTTTGGGAGATCCTCGATCAAGAGACCTCGAGGATGACAGTAAATTTAGACCTCGAGGATGACAGTAAATTTGGACCTCGAGGATGACAGTAAATTTGGACCTCGAGGAAGACAGCGTATTCGGTCATCCCCACAGGTCCTTAGTGGGGATCTCATCAATAGTCTGTTGGTTAACTAGCAGCCGCTTAAATCCGAGAAATAATGCGTACTTAGCATTCGTTGGTTACTCGTTGATGCGAGAATCAGGCTCAAGTACCCAGCAACGTGGATTATGATCAAAGCCAATATGTTGGTAATACTCGTTGGCTGCAGGGGCTGCAAGCAAAATAAGCTTACATTTGGGACCAAGCTGCGCTTGCGTGAGACTTTGCAGACGTTTACCAATACCCGATTTTTGATGTGTTAGGCTCACCGCCAGATCTGACAAATAACAGGCGTAATGAAAATCGGTAATACTTCGAGCAAGTCCTACAAGCTTATCATCATACCAAGCACTGACAATCAGATTACTGTTGCTAATCATACCCTGCATACACTCTCTATCTTCAATTGGACGACGTTCCGCCAAATTTGACGCTTGCAACAATTCCACAAACTGTTCGGTGCTTATCGTTTGATTAATTTTATATTCGATATTCATGTGTTTCTTTAGCCCCCACATAACGGCTATAAAGATTGTCTTTAATTGATTGAATTTATAGTTCAGTTACTTTACTAATCTTGTCGCTTGCGCGTTCTAAATGAATGAAATGGGATGGATACTAAATAAGAAATAATTAACATCATTATGAATGCATTAATCACCGCGTCTAAGGTAAAAGGATCAATCTCATCATACACAAAATAGTCAATCAACGGTGTAATGAACGGAACCACTATGGTGGGGATTAGAATCGCCCAAATGCGTTTATGGATCCAATAGTGAAATCCTGCTGAGATTGCCGTAAGCACCAAGATAACCAATAGAAACACGATTAATTCATTCATATACACTCCCTATCCTCTTGAAACTAAGACTTTACTTGGTAATGCAAGCAGCGCGAACCAGTGGAAGAAAGCCGCCATAAGCCATTCGATTAGCATCAAACCCAGAATTTGAAGACGCAACTAAATCTTCCATTCGTGGGTCTGCCGCGACCTTAGCGTTAGCGAGATCACGTGCTTCACGTGACTCAAACACTACCCATCCAAAGACGACAGTATCCGTTTTTTTAGCTGCAACAAGATCTGAAAACGAACGAGTTCCTTGCAACATCATGTCATCACCAACATATTCTCGATAGTCGAGTGCGCCATGCTCTTTCCATATCTGTGCAACCGTTTCAGAAAGTTGCTTGTAGTCATCCAGACGGTCGCTTGGAATGGGAAGTACGAATCCATCAATGTAATCTGCCATGGGTGTCCTTATTGTGATATTTAGAACTGTTATTTGCAGTGGGTTAAAGAATTAACTCTCTGGCGGTGCAAAATGCGCAAAGGCTTCTTCACCTGTCATTTCTTTGGTTTTATTTCCGAAATGATAGTAAGAAGGTTTGGCTTCAATAAATATTTGGTGGTCAAACACCAAGGGAATCTCGGTATCGAATAAGCCTACCGGCATAATGTGTTGATTGGCTTCTTTTAAACGATAATACAAATGGCTTCCACATTTGTTGCAAAATGCCCGTTCAGCCCATTCGGATGAATCAAATACCGCAATATTGTGTTGCCCGTTAAATGACACTTCAGTTCCGCAATCAAGTGCCAGCAATGGCCCTCCCGTCCACTTCTTACACATGTCGCAATGACAAGCCCCTACCTCATTACTGATGTTCTTGACCAGAACCTTCACTGCACCGCACAGACAACTGCCTTTTCCTTCACGCATATCGGTCATGATTGACTCCTTAATTTAATAAAACTTTTTTAATTGTAGCGTAATAATTTGTTAAAAACGCTTGACCGAATGACCTAATTAAAGTGTTCAAACACCCATCAGGTTAACCAACAGATTTGCATCGACTACTGACGAAAATACCAAAGCGCGATAATGACTAAAGTGAGATAAAATAAAAATAGACCTACGCTTGATACTGCAGTGTTGTTGGCAACACCTTGTTGCGAAATGCGGTGTTCGTTGTCCTCATATTGATTAAATTTATCAAAATCAATAGCGCTAACATTAAGCGGGGAGCCAGTATAAAGCTTGATATCACTTGCACCGGCACCAAGTGCAAGTTCTCTAAATGCGCGCTTTTCAATCATTGTAAGGCCACCTTCGATTTTTTCCATAGGGTGAAGTATGACTTTCGGTTTAGGCCGCCAAAATCCAATATTACTGAGCTTTCTAAACGCATGCTGGAGCAATTTTTCAGCGATATAAAAATCATTAAACAGTACTCTTGGATGAGAAAAGGGGTTAATTGCTATCTCGTTGCGTTGTAGTGACTGGCTCGCATTTTTGCCGATGCCAGAGATTGTTTTTTTACCCTTATCAGATGTTTGAATAACAACCATAGGGGAATCATCGAAACATTGATTGTTGGTTATGTCGGTAACTTTTATCCTATTTTCCCAGATTTGTACGTAAAACACCGAAGCAAATCGAGACATAATACTGCTTAACATCCACAACTCCTTTAGCAACTAACACTTTTAAGTAACAAAAAACATGACGGTTTTGTACAACAATTCAGTATTTAACCGCGGCTTAAGTTTATTATCTTTACCCGACTCAGCTTTTCTCATTGTCGGGCAGATCATTACAGATAGAGCAGTTTATATTTTTGCGGAAATTATAGACACGCCTCAGTGCAAATACAGTCAACGATAGAGTTGACCATAGGAGGCCAAACTCGATTGACTCTTCAAGCGAGCTCCCTTTTAGATATTGCACACTTGCAAACAAGGCAAATAGAAGCGGTAACGCCACACTATACTGAATAATCCATTTCTTTATTGGCATCATTGACCTCCCTTACTAAATATAAATTACATACTTTGAAAAATGGCTAGTGACTAAACTCCTGCACTCACGATGAGTGCGAGCAAGCCATCTAATTGGCGTAATTAAATTTGATTATTCTATGATTCAACGCGTTACCATGTATGGCTCGACGACCAAGAACCACCCTTTGTTCGCCATACACTCCACCATAAACGCAAACCTAATATCTTTATTGGGAGTGTGATGATCTATGTAACGGGTCATACTCTGTCTTTTACACGCGGAAAAGTCATATTCCGCGACTTTTAGATCACTGACGGCAGAAGGCGTACCAAGTTTTCGAGTCCACGCGGTGATATAGCCGAAATAACTGAAATGTTGTTGATGAGAGAATTGAATTTCAGTTTTATTTTGCGGTTTAGTAGCGCAGCCAACAATAACTGAGGTTAAAAACAGTACGATGCATATTCTCAAAATATTGAGGCCGCCTTCCGCAAAATAACTGGCTAAAACAGTGAACTATAATGAACTAAGGCTGCTCATCCACAGCGAACTCTTTTAAGCCCATTAACTCCAAAACTCAAAATAGTCACTGCTATTACGGGTAGGTGCTGGCATAGGTTCCACTGTTGGCGTTCCTAAATACAAGAAGCCGACAATTTCGTCTTTTTCTTGAAGATAAAAGGCACATTTCACATCTTCGTTTTGTGAATAACTTCCGGTGCGCCATACACCACCGTAGCCTTGTGCCAGTGCGGCCATTTGCATAGCCTGTACAGCACAAGATGCAGAGGCCACTTGTTCAACCCAAGGCACCTTGGGGTGTTCTTTATAGTTGGCAATCGCTACGATCACCATAGGCGCTCGCAGTGGAAGCTGCGGAGCTCGCTCTATTTGCTTCTCATCCATGTCAGCGTTGACTGCCGCTTCTTCAAAAATTTCGCCTAATTTAACCAGCCCTCGCCCCTGACAAACAATAAACTTCCAAGGAGTAAGGCAGGCGTGGTCAGGCGCCCTAAGCGCGGCTTGCATAATATTTTCTAACTCTTCACCCTGCGGCGCTGGACCTGTTAAGCGAGGCTGAGAACGACGGTTCAATAACAAATCTAATGCTTGCATGACGCTGTACTTTTAATAATTAACAATGCCCAAAGTATGCAAAGATAACAGCCACTGTGCAACCGTAAACTTAGTCACACCAAAGATTTTCTATAGGTCTATTTATGTTGTTTTATCCATTTATCAATATAATGATCGACACTGGTATAACGACCGCCTCCCGTGAAAAGCAGTACCAGTAACATAATGAAATAGGTCGCTGCGAACTCAATACCATTTTTCAAAATCGTAATAGCACCATTTTCCGTTAACCAACTGTAATTGCCATATTCCCTTAGCAATGACTTGGCCGCATCCTTACGCTCATTAGCCCCTTCAATGAGATCCATTCGCCACTCCCATGGCACGGTTAAGGTGCTTTCAGGTAAGGTATGCCAACCATACTGCCAATGCGCCGTGACTGCGGCTACGAGCATAGTTAGCATCAAAGGTAGCGCGATAAAACGCGTCGCTAAGCCAAATAACAGCAACCATCCCCCTATTAACTCCGTACCTCCTGCCAGTGCCGTCATCAATTCAGGAAAAGGTAAGCCCAGTCCCCAGTCAGGGCTGCCAAAATAAGCGGCAGTGTCGTCAAAAGCGGCTAATTTTCCATATCCTGCCTTGATAAAAATGGGCGCTAAATATACACGCAACAATAAGGGAGCTATTCCCTCAATCGCTTGAATTTTGCTAAAAACCTGTTGAATGGAGTGGAGTTTGGTGGCTAACGTCATCATTTACTCTGTATTGGTTACTTTTATCGATAGAAAGACATTTAACGTAAATCATTTCAAAAAATCGTGAGTTTGCATTTTTACTGATGCAACTGACTTTAGCGCCTAACCACCTAATCAAAAAATCTTGCAACTAGAGGCTTACTCCACCAAACGTAAAAAGCCCCGTAAACAGACCGCAGCACGCGATAACAACAATACTATTTTTTAAGTTAGGTAAAGAAGGGAAACTGCTTTATTCATAAAAAATTACATTTGAATATTAGCTATATTTTTGAAATTAGTTAGGATACCCAATGAAATTAATTCAGGTGAGTAGGTAGTATGGCAAATGGAACCAGTTGGACTAAATCCTTTTTTGTTGGGATTTGGAAAGTTCTCAATTTCTGTCGCAAAGTATTTTTTAATATCATTTTCATTATTTTAGCCATTGGCTTAATCGCAGTCTTAATGAAAGACGATGGCAAAGTAATAGTGCCGGATAGCGCCGCATTGGTGCTGAACATCGAAGGTGAGATCGTCATAGAAAAAACCTATGTTGATCCCTTCGATGCCTTTCTTCAACAAGCATTTGATTCAGAAGACGAAAATCCAGAAGTGCTGCTTCGTGATATTTTGTTTGTATTGGAAAATGCTAAGCATGATAAGCGAATCAAATCATTGGTTTTACATTTAGAAGGCATGCACAACGCCGGCATGGATAAGTTGAAACAAGTTGCAACCGCTATTGATAGTTTTAAACAAAGTGGTAAGCCCGTTTATGCCATAGGTGATTACTATACCCAAAGCCAATATTATCTGGCCAGCAAAGCAGATAACATTTACCTTAATCCAATGGGCCGAATGATGTTTGATGGCTATGGACGTTATGGCCCGTACTTTAAATCAGCATTAGAGAAGCTGAAAGTCAGTACTCATGTATTTAAAGTGGGCACCTATAAATCTGCAGTGGAGCCTTTTATTCGTGATGACATGTCTGAAGAGGCCAAAGAAGCAAACAAAGCGTGGTTAACCAGTTTATGGCAATTATATAAGCAAGATGTCGCAGCGCAAAGAAACCTTCCAATCGATAGTTTCGACGAAGATGTTGATGTTTTCCTTACTAAATTTGCGCAAGTTGACGGTGATTTCGCAGCCTATGCATTAGAAAATGGCTGGGTAGACGCTCTGAAAACACGAGAGCAGATCCGTGTGCAGATGATTGACGAAGTCGGTGAAGACTCCTCTACAAATAGTTTTCAACAAATCTCCTTAGCAAGTTATTTACGCGTGGTTAAAACGCCTTTTGACTTGGCGCCAGAAAATACGGATAAGGTTGCCATTGTAGTTGCTAAAGGCACTATCCTAAACGGTACTCAAAAAGCCGGGCAAATCGGTGGAGACAGCACTGCGGTGCTGCTAAGAAAAGCGCGCCTTGATGATAAAGTGAAAGCCGTGGTGTTACATATCGACACCCCTGGGGGCAGTGCTTCCGCCTCTGAGGTGATCAGGCAAGAAATAGAAAACCTCAAGGCGGCCAACAAACCCGTGGTAGCCTTGATGAGCACATACGCGGCATCTGGCGGCTATTGGATTGCGGCAAGTGCAGATCAAATCTGGGCTGCACCTAGCACCATCACCGGCTCAATAGGCGTCTTTGGTATGTTCATGACCTATGAAAATACCTTGGATTATCTGGGCATTAACACTGACGGTGTTGGCACCACAGATTTCGCGGGGTTAAGTCCTGCGAGAAAGTTAGATCCGCGCATCGGACAAATCATTCAAATGAGTGTTGAAAATAGCTACGATCAGTTTCTTAATCTAGTGGCTCAAGCGCGCAATATGACCGCGAGTAAGGTGGATAGTATCGCTCAAGGTCGAGTTTGGATAGGCAGCACGGCTCAAGAATTAGGTCTTGTCGATAACTTGGGATATCTTGACGATGCGGTCAATGCCGCGGCTAAACTCGCCAGTTTAGAGACCTTTGATACTAAATATATAGAGCGCGATCTCAGTCCGGCAGATAAGTTTTGGAAGGAGTTTTTTGGACAAGCGGCGGTGACATTTGGTAAAGCTAGCTTTGCCCAAAGTGATTCAAGATTAATGAGTCTGGTCAAACAGTTAGTCCAAGATTTTGATGCAGTGGCTCGATTCAATGATCCAAGAGGCACGTATGCGCATTGCTTAGTTTGTGAAATTTACTAACACCTAGAGGCGCAGTGGCATTGTTGTCACTGCGCTCCAATTCGTCCCGGCAATGACTCACCTATTTTATGCTCAGTAAAGAACACCAGCGGTTAGCGCAACAACGATTAGCGGATTGCATATCGGCCGCCGAAGGTTTTTTCGGTCGCCAGTTTAACTCCCCTGCACTGTTGTTTAATCAACGAGGCAAAATCGCAGGCACGGCTCACTTACAAAAGAATCTAATCAAGCTCAATGCGGTACTTATGGCCGATAACTTAGATCAATTCTGCCAAGCCGTTATCCCTCACGAAGTTGCCCACATATTGGTTTTTCAACTGTACGGACGGGTAAAACCTCATGGCAAAGAATGGCAAGGGATAATGACAGGTGTGTTTGGATTAGAGCCAAAGGTTAGGCACCAAATGGATGTTACTAAAACACAAGGGAAAACGTTCGACTATCACTGTCGTTGTGGAACAATGAAACTGAGTATTCGTCGACACAACAAAATCGTGCGAAAACAACAAACCTACTTATGTCGCCAATGTAATCACGTGTTACACCAAGTCGAAAACAATAACTAAAACCATTGCTTGGTAAATACTTTATCTAATTCATTGAACGCCGTTTTCAGCAAGATTGCTAACTCTTTATAGCGTGGAATTGAACGCTGTTGTGAGACCACCACGCCTTCGAGACGCATTTTATGTTGAATTTCTTGATACCAAGCTCGCATTGCAGGAGGTAGGGTTTGCTTAGAACGGTAGCCCAACCACATTAATCCCTGTAATGGTAAGCTAAGAAAGAACGCCCCCACTGCGATAGCTTGTGGGATGAAGTGCTCGCCATTGAAGTTAACTAAAGCAAACACACTCAATACCGCAACAGGCGGCATAACGGAGATCGAAAATTTAGTCGCACTGATCACTCTCCCTTCGGGAAAAAGCGAGTTGAGTTCCTTTTTCATTGGCCAAATTTTCATATAATCTTGACCATCTCTAAAAATGTCGGTGATAGTTTGTGACATGACCCACCTTCTAAAGCTTTCAATACAACAGACACTAAGACTAATCTTTTTTGCCCCAATTTGCCAAAACCAATTAGCTATATAGTGTAAGTAAATATACCCTATCGCGTTCTAATAGATCACAATATTGATCGACTCAGCGCTAAATAGACTATTAAAATCATAGCTAACTTGGTGTTACGCATTTTTCGTATCGATCAATGAATAAATTATACAGTGAAACATTGAAACTTTAATAATCAACCCAATGTTTAGAAAAACTAAAATTTACTATAGAGCTGCCGTCGGCGGCGAGCTCAATGTCGAAATCAAATGGAGTAAAAAATGTCAGAAACCAGACACGTTCGTCTTTTAATTTTGGGTTCAGGTCCAGCGGGTTATTCAGCAGCGGTTTATGCAGCCAGAGCGAACCTTAATCCAGTGTTAGTGACTGGCATCCAGCAAGGTGGTCAGCTTACCACCACCACTGAAGTAGAAAATTGGCCAGGTGACCCTGAAGGTCTTACTGGTCCAGACCTCATGATTAGAATGCAAAAGCATGCTGAAAAATTCGACACTGAGATTGTATTTGACCACATTAATGAAACCGATTTATCGAAAAGACCTTTTACCCTAAAAGGTGACAACGGTACTTACACCTGTGATGCATTGATTATTGCAACAGGTGCGTCGGCGAAATACTTAGGCATGGAATCTGAAACTGCGTTCATGGGTAAAGGGGTTTCTGCCTGTGCTACCTGTGATGGTTTCTTTTACCGCAATCAAAAAGTCGCCGTGGTGGGTGGTGGAAACACCGCCGTTGAAGAAGCGTTGTATTTATCTAACATCGCCTCTGAGGTACATGTTATTCACCGTAGGGAAACCTTTAGATCGGAAAAAATCTTGTCCGACCGTTTGTTTGAAAAAGCCAAGAACGGCAACGTTGTGATGCATTTAAATAAAACCTTGGATGAAGTTCTCGGCGACGAGATGGGCGTAACAGGTATCCGTATTAAAGATACCGAATCTGCCGACACGGAAAACCTCGATATCATGGGATTATTCATCGCCATTGGTCACAAACCCAATACCGATATTTTTGCTGGTGAACTGGAAATGAAAGATGGCTATATCAAGATCCAAAGCGGCTTAGAAGGCAATGCCACACAAACCAGTGTTAAAGGCGTTTTTGCCGCGGGGGATGTGTGTGACCATATCTATCGTCAGGCAATCACGTCAGCAGGTACAGGCTGTATGGCAGCGCTTGATGCAGAAAAATATTTGGATGCATTAGGCGAGTAATTTAACCACAGTGACCGGAGGAGGTTAAAAGCCAAATAGGGCTTTGTACTTCCTCATACTGGCCGTTGTGAGCATAGGACAGTATGATTTCACTACCCAAACTAGACGCTAAAATCGCGTTTCCAAATACAGAGCAAGCGCTGGGTGATCCCAACGGTTTGCTCGCCTTTGGCGGTGATTTATCGGTTAATCGTCTACTGCATGCTTATCAACTCGGTATTTTCCCTTGGTTCAGCGCAGGTGAGCCAATCTTATGGTGGTCACCTGATCCGAGGGGAGTCATCTATTTAGACGATTACTCTTCTAGCAAAAGTCTTAACAAATACATTCGTAAAACCAAACCTAAAGTGACTATCAATCACAGTTTTAACGAAGTGATACAGCAGTGCGCCATGATCCCAAGGACAGACAGCGGCACTTGGATAACCAAACACATGATCGAAGCTTACCAACAACTGCATATTGACGGACATGCTCATTCGGTGGAAGTGTGGGAGCAAGATGAACTTGTGGGAGGTTTGTATGGTGTTTTTGTCAAAAATACTTTTTGCGGTGAGTCCATGTTTAGCCTGCAAAGCAATGCCTCAAAAGTTGCGTTACATTATTTAATCGCATTTTTGAAACAGTATGATGTGCCTTGGATTGACTGTCAGATGCAGAACCCGCATCTACAATCCCTGGGCTGTGTAACCCTCCCCCGAATTGAATTTACTCACGCTTTGGCACAACAGCAAAATAACGATGCGATTTGTTGGGAACCGGCGGTGATTTCCTGATGAACATGAAATTTGGTATCACCCAAGCCTTCGATTGTAGCTATTTAGACAATCAACAAGAGCAGCTTTTAGTGTTTGTGGGAGAATCTAATCAGTGTTCGGCGTCACAGTACAATTTATTATTAGATGCTGGTTTTCGACGCAGTGGTGATCAGGTTTATCGTCCTCATTGCGCAAATTGTAATGCCTGTCATTCTATTCGCGTGATCAGCAATCAATTTACGCCGAGCAAAAGCCAACGACGTATTATTAACAAAAACCAAGATATTCAAGTTTTTACCAGCACCACAGACAAACCTGAATACTTTCCTATTTACCAAAGTTATATCAATCAACGCCATCAAAATGGATCGATGTTTCCCGCATCTCGGCATCAATATGATGGATTCATTAATTGCGACTGGCTGGACTCGCTGTTTATCGAATTTTATCATGATGACAAATTGATTGGTGTGGCGGTTACCGATGTCTTACCAGATGCACTTTCGGCTTTGTACACCTTTTTTCTGCCCGAATACGAGCATCGTTCACTGGGGATTTATGCGATTATTCAGCAAATTGAGCAAGCCAAACAACAAAACAAACCGTTTTTATATTTGGGATATCAAATCGATGCCTGTCAAAAAATGCGCTATAAAGCTAATTTTTACCCACATCAGCGCTTTATTAACCTTAAATGGCAATTAATATCGAAAAAAACAAGATAGTTCCTTTACACTGGCGCGCTTATTGGGCAAAATCTGCGCGGCATTTTTTATACTTATTTGAGGTAAACAACTTACATGGCGAAAGAAGACTGTATTGAAATGGAAGGCACTGTGTTGGACACACTTCCAAATACTATGTTCCGTGTTGAATTAGAAAACGGGCACGTCGTCACTGCGCACATTTCTGGTAAAATGCGCAAGAACTACATTCGAATTTTGACTGGCGACAAGGTTACAGTTGAGATGACTCCTTATGATTTATCAAAAGGTCGTATCATCTATCGCGCCAGGTAATTTTCAGGTAGGCGAACTATGAATAAAAAAGCCCAGCATTGCTGGGCTTTTCTTTATGTCTAACACACCAATGAATGATTACACTTTACTGGCCTGTTTATCTTTGGCATTGGTATAGTCGAAATGCAGCTTTTTCTTTTTCATGGTGATTTTGACACTACCGCCATTTACCAATTCACCAAACAAGAGCTCATTGGCAAGTTCCTTTTTAATATGTTCTTGCATCACTCTGGCCATAGGTCGTGCACCCATTGAGCGATCATAACCTTTTTCAGACAGCCAGGCCCTTGCGGCTTTGTCGATTTCCAGTGATACGCCTTTATTATCCAGCTGCACTTGAAGCTCAACAATAAATTTATCGACCACTTGCAAGATAACGTCCGTTTCTAAATGGTTGAACCAAATAGTGGCATCAAGGCGGTTTCTAAATTCAGGCGTGAACACTTTATTAATTTCGCTTAATGCATCGGTGCTGTGATCTTGTTGCTTAAAGCCAATAGACTTGCGCACGGTTTCCTGTACGCCAGCATTAGTGGTCATTACCAGTACCACATTACGAAAATCCACTTTGCGTCCGTTGTTGTCGGTCAAGGTACCATGATCCATGACCTGCAATAGAATGTTATAGATATCACTGTGCGCTTTTTCTATCTCATCCAACAGTACGACGCTGTAGGGGTTTTTGATAACAGCATCCGTTAACATGCCGCCTTGATCAAAACCTACATAGCCTGGGGGCGCGCCAATAAGTCGACTCACTGCATGACGCTCCATGTATTCAGACATATCGAATCGTACCAACTCTACGCCCATGATCTTAGCGAGCTGTTGAGTCACTTCGGTTTTACCAACGCCCGTTGGACCTGCAAACATGAAGTTGCCTATCGGTTTGGTTTCATTGC
The DNA here is from genome assembly GCF_039523355.1 of Aliiglaciecola litoralis. Classification (NCBI taxonomy): domain Bacteria; kingdom Pseudomonadati; phylum Pseudomonadota; class Gammaproteobacteria; order Alteromonadales; family Alteromonadaceae; genus Aliiglaciecola; species Aliiglaciecola litoralis. Next base: position 320,643 of record NZ_BAAAFD010000001.1, read on the forward strand.
CTAAGCCGGAACGAGAGAGGCGAATCGCATCGGATAAGGTTTCGATTGCTTGGTCTTGACCAAACACCACCAGTTTCAAATCACGAGTAAGGTTTTTGAGGGTTTCTTTATCTGTAGCAGATACCGATTTCTCTGGGATCCTCGCCATCTTGGCAATAATGTGCTCAATATCACCGACACCAATTGTCTTGCGACGTTTGGAAACCGGAAGAAGCCTCTGAGACGCTCCAGCTTCGTCGATCACGTCAATGGCCTTATCAGGCAAGTGACGTTCATTAATGTATTTAGCTGATAACTCTGAGGCCGCTTTAATCGCTTGATTAGTGAATCGAACACTGTGGTGTTTTTCATAGCGACTTTTCAGTCCCATTAAAATTTTAGTGGTATCAGCAACACTAGGTTCAAGGACATCTATTTTTTGGAAGCGACGTGCCAACGCTCGGTCTTTTTCAAAAATACCTTGGTATTCTTGATAGGTGGTTGACCCTATACAACGTAATTCGCCACTGCTTAACTTGGGTTTAAGTAAATTTGACGCATCCATTACGCCACCAGATGCAGCTCCGGCGCCAATGATGGTATGAATTTCATCAATAAATAATATGGCGTCATCGTCTTTGCTCAGTTCTTTCAAAATACCCTTCAAGCGTTTTTCAAAATCACCTCGATATTTTGTACCCGCTAACAGACCACCTAGATCCAAAGAGTAAACGGTTGAATTAGCGATAACCTCTGGCACTTCTTCATTAACAATTCGATACGCTAACCCTTCAGCAATGGCTGTTTTACCAACCCCTGCTTCGCCGACTAATAACGGATTATTTTTGCGGCGGCGACATAAAATTTGAATCGTACGTTCAAGCTCAGCATCACGACCAATCAACGGGTCGATTTTGCCTTCTTTAGCTAACACATTGAGATTGCTCGAATACTTATCTAGCACCGAGGTGTTTTCTTCACTTTCTGTGGTTTCTTCGGGATGTTCTAAACTGCCTTCATCGTCGTTTTTACTGACACCATGAGAAATAAAATTGACCACGTCTAACCGGGTCACATCGGCTTTTTTAAGAATATATACGGCTTGCGACTCTTGCTCACTGAAGATCGCGACTAAAACATTTGCCCCAGTCACTTCATCTTTGCCAGAAGATTGCACATGAAATACTGCCCGTTGCAGTACGCGCTGAAATCCTAACGTCGGCTGAGTTTCACGATCGCCTATTTGATCTTCAAGTAATTGTGGGGTGGTATCTTTGACGAAGTCGATAAGTTCTGCCTTGATCGACTCAATATTGGCACCACAGGCTTTTAACGCCTCTCTGGCGGCTTTATTATCAACTAGTGCTAACAATAGATGTTCTACTGTCATAAACTCGTGACGATGCTCTCTAGCGAATATAAACGCTTCGTTAAGGGTCTGCTCTAAATCTTTATTCAACATACCTATACCCTCATATCTATTTGGTTAACACTAAGCTTGCTCCATTGAGCACATCAATGGATGTTGATGCTTCCTAGCGTATTGATTAACTTGCATCACTTTTGTTTCAGCTATCTGTGCAGTATACACCCCACACACAGCTTTGCCTCGGTAGTGAACCGTAAGCATAATCTGATTAGCCTTTTCTGCGTCAACATTAAAAAAGCGCATCAACACTTCAATGACAAAATCCATTGGTGTGTAATCATCGTTATTCAGCAAAACCTTGTACATTGGCGGTGGCTGAACTTTCTTTTTCACCGCTTCTAGATACTTATCGTGATCTATGCTGATGGTATTATCTTTGCTCATAATGAAATAATAGTGCCGTTTTAATAGAAATTGTGGCGTTTTTATCAATTTTTGTCGATTAAATTAAATTGACCTTGACATTACTAGGTTAAAATATCTACATTTTACGTAAGACAAAACGTTGAGTAGTCGATTTGTCCCGTTCTTACAATTACATTGTGGGGACTCTGAAGTGTCAGTTCAAGGGATTAAGAGGAAGCAGAAGTATGGCGATTGGAAAAGTCAAATGGTTTAACAACGCAAAAGGGTTTGGATTCATTATCCCTGATGATGGTGGCGAGGACATATTTGCCCACTACTCCACTATTAAAATGGATGGTTATCGTTCGCTTAAAGCTGGTCAGGAAGTGACTTATGAAGTACAGCAGGGACCGAAAGGTCTGCATGCTGAAAACATTGATATTAGTGATGAGCCTGAAAGATAGTTAAACTCGACTTACTACGTTTTAATAAAAAAGCAGGCTCATTAGCCTGCTTTTTTAATGTCTCATATTCCGTGAACACCTGGTGTTCACGGAATAATATTGCCAAACGCTTAATTTAAAATTTTATTTAAGGTTTCGCTTGGACACATTGCTTTAGTGGCGAGCGCATCAACGGGGTAGTAGTAGCCACCAATTTCTGTCGGTTTCGACTGAGTCGCATCAATTTCGGCAATAATCTGCTGTTCATTATCACTCAGGTTTTGGAACACCGGCTTAAATTCTGCAGCGAGTTGCGTATCATCAGTTTGATTTGCCAACCCCTCAGCCCAATATAACGCCAAATAAAAATGACTACCACGGTTGTCAAGTTGGCCCGCTTTACGCAGTGGCGATTTGCCATTGTTTAATAGCTTCTCGGTTGCCGTGTCCAAAGTTTTAGCCAGTATTTTCGCTTTGGCATTGTCATTTTTGATCGCGAGATCTTCAAGTGACACTGCCAGCGCTAAGAACTCACCAAGTGAATCCCAACGTAAGTGACCTTCTTCAACAAACTGTTGAACATGTTTAGGCGCAGATCCGCCAGCACCGGTTTCAAAAAGTCCGCCACCGGCCATCAAAGGAACTATAGATAGCATTTTGGCGCTGGTACCCAATTCCAAAATAGGGAATAAATCGGTCAAATAGTCACGCAACACATTTCCGGTTACCGAAATGGTATCCAATCCTCGGATCGCACGCTCCATGGTGTAACGGATCGCTCTGACTGGAGACATTATTTCGATTTGCAAACCGCTGGTGTCATGATCTTTAAGGTATTGAGTGACCTTATTAATCAACTGCACGTCGTGAGCACGTTCGTCATCTAACCAGAAAATGGCAGGCATGCCAGATTGTCTGGCGCGAGTTACAGCCAGTTTTACCCAATCACGAATCGGAGCGTCTTTAGCCTGGCACATGCGCCAGATATCACCTTCTTCGACATCATGCTCAATCAGAACATTACCGTCTTGGTCGATTATCTGTACTTTACCATCCGCTTGCATCTCAAACGTTTTGTCGTGCGAGCCGTACTCTTCGGCTTTTTGCGCCATCAGTCCAACATTAGGCACGGTTCCCATAGTGGTAGGATCGAATGCGCCATGGGTCTTACAGAAGTTGATCACTTCTTGATAGATGGTTGCATAGGTACTTTCAGGGATCACCGCTTTAGTATCCTGAGGCTTTCCATCTGGCCCCCACATTTGACCTGAACTTCTGATCATTGCAGGCATTGATGCATCAACAATGACATCACTGGGCACGTGCAAATTAGAAATACCCTTGTCGGAATTAACCATCGCCAAGGGCGGGCGATCTTGATAACACTTATTAATATCGCGCTCAATTTCAGAGCGTTGAGACGCAGGCAAGCTAGAAATTTTATCGTAAACACTGCCTAAGCCATTGTTTGGGTTCACCCCCAACTCATCAAACAGGCTTTGATATTTCTTAAACAGATCTTTGTAGAACACTTTGACACAGTGTCCAAATACAATGGGATGCGACACTTTCATCATGGTCGCTTTAACATGTAATGAGAACAACACACCGCTGTTTTTAGCGTCTTCAATTTGTTCTTCGAAGAATTGACATAAAGCTTTTTTGCTCATGAACATGCCGTCAATAACTTCACCGGCAAGCAAATCAACGCGCGATTTTAACGTGGTTTTCTTACCCGTTTTGTCAAAGAATTCAATACTAACGTGACCAGCCTTTTCAACTGTGACTGACTTTTCACCAGAATAGAAATCGCCACCACGCATGTGTGCCACATGAGTCCGCGATGCTTGGCTCCACTCGCCCATTGAATGCGGGTGTTTCTTCGCGTAGTTTTTAACCGCAGTCGGTGCGCGGCGGTCTGAATTGCCTTCACGTAGTACCGGGTTAACCGCACTACCTAGGGTTTTGCCATAACGCGCTTTGACATCTTTTTCTTCATCTGTTTGCGGGTTTTCGGGATATTCAGGTAGATTAAACCCTTTACTTTGTAATTCTTTGATCGCCGCTTTCAACTGAGGGATTGACGCGCTGATGTTTGGAAGCTTGATAATATTGGTATCTGGAGATTGAGTAAGGTCACCTAAGATTGATAAAGCGTCTGGCACTTTTTGCTCATCTGTTAGGTAGTCAGGAAAATTGGCTAGAATTCTCGCTGCGAGCGAAATATCACTGGTCTCTACTTCAATGCCAGCCGCCGCAGAAAATTTCTTAACGATGGGCAACAACGAATACGTTGCCAGTGCCGGAGCTTCATCTGTTTTAGTGTAAATTATTTTAGACTTGGATGTAGTCATTATATACCTCAGTAGTGGCGCAATCGCGCCTGGTTAGTCCTAATCGCATTGGAAGCGGCCATGAGCCATTGATGAGCTCGCACCATCACACTTTGGGTTAATGTCACAGCAGATTTTAGTCAATCCTTTCAACTTCACCAGCAATTTTTCGAATTACATTAATTATCAATAATATATGGGGTAAACTTGCATTACCAGTACTCGTCAGAGCAAAATTGCACGCAATTGAAACTTATGAAGCATAACCAAACCGCGAAAAACAAAATAACTGCGCAAGAAACACGTGTTGTGTTATTCAATAAGCCTTTTAACGTACTTACCCAGTTTACCGATCAAGCGGGTCGAAAAACACTGAAAGACTTTATCGATATTCCAGGTGTTTATGCCGCTGGTCGATTGGATAGAGACAGTGAAGGACTATTGGTGTTGACCAATGATGGAAAACTTCAACATAAATTAGCCGATCCTAAGCATAAAACCACAAAGACCTATTGGGTGCAGGTTGATGGTCAAATAACGCCTCAGGCAATAGCGCAACTTGCCGCTGGCGTTGAGCTCAAAGATGGCATGACCTTACCGGCAAAAGTATCCGAAATAGCCGAACCTCAGGTATGGCAACGTGATCCACCGGTGCGGTTTCGCGCCAATATACCCACTTCATGGATATCGTTAACCATCAGCGAAGGTAGAAATAGACAAGTAAGGCGAATGACCGCGGCAGTCGGCTTCCCTACTCTCAGACTGATCCGATACCGTATAGGTAGCTGGACCATCGATGGCATCACCAACGGGGAATACCGACTTTTAAATAAACGGTAAGCGCCCGTTTAATTGTATTTTGTTTAAGACTTGCATGTTCCACTAAAGTGTTTATTTTGCTAGACTTAGCCGCCCTTTTGCCAGTGAGATTAATTCAGCAATATGTCTGTCACATCAAGTACATCTGATTCACAAAACGCTAACAAAAAAGTCATCGTTGGGATGTCTGGAGGCGTTGATTCTTCTGTGGCCACTTATTTGTTATTGCAACAAGGTTATCAGGTCGAAGGTCTTTTCATGAAAAACTGGGAAGAAGATGACGACGATGAATATTGTGCCGCAGCAGAAGATTTAGCCGATGCTCAAGCTGTCGCCGACAAATTGGGTATTGAACTGCACACGATTAATTTTGCAGCCGAGTATTGGGACAACGTGTTTGAATACTTTTTAGATGAGTATCGTGCCGGGCGAACGCCCAATCCCGACATCATGTGTAACAAAGAAATCAAATTCAAAGCCTTTTTAGAATTTGCTGCCGAAGATCTCGGCGCGGATTACATCGCCACGGGTCATTATGTTCGTCGTGCTTATCAAGACGGTCATTGGAAAATGTTACGTGGTCAAGATGACAATAAAGATCAAAGTTACTTTCTCTATACGCTGGGTGAACATCACATTGCCAAAACGTTGTTTCCGGTAGGTGAGATTGAAAAGCCCAAAGTGCGCGAGATTGCCCAACAACAACAATTGATCACCCACGATAAAAAAGACAGTACTGGCATCTGTTTTATTGGTGAACGTAAATTTAAAGATTTCTTATCACGCTATCTTCCGGCGCAACCGGGTAAAATTGAAACGGCCGAAGGCGTTGAAATTGGCGATCATGAAGGACTTATGTTTCATACCCTAGGCCAACGTAAAGGTTTGCACATTGGTGGCATGAAAGAATACGGTGACGAGCCTTGGTATGTGGTTGATAAAGATGTGAAACGCAATGTCTTAATCGTCGGCCAAGGAGCGGATCACCCTGCCCTTTACTCTAAAGGCTTAGTTGCTAACCAATTACATTGGGTTGATAGAACTGGACCTACAGCAGATTTGCGGTGTACGGTAAAAACCCGTTATCGCCAACAAGACATCGACTGCACTTTAACACCTGAGGCAGACGGTACCGTCAAGGTTATTTTTGACCTCCCACAAAAAGCCGTTACCCCCGGTCAATCCGCTGTTTTTTATAACGGCGAAGTTTGTTTGGGTGGCGGCATTATTGAACATTACTTACGCTGAGAATATGGATAACGAATCTGAAAAAAGCATTGCCTTAGCAGGTGTCTGTCAGGCTGCAGCATTAGTGCAATTATACGCAAGAAAAGGACAAGCTCCTGAAACGGCATTTGCGGCTAGCTTGGGTAGTATTATTAACACCAATCCAGCGAGCACCTTAGAGGTATTTGGCACCCTAGCCGATATAGAGCTAGGCATGTCAACTTTGGTTAGCCAATTGGGTAACACACCACTGGAAAAAGATGCCGAAATTACGCGCTATGTTGCCAGCATATTGGGTCTGGAACGCAAGCTAAGCAGACAGTCAGCGAAAATGAATGAACTGGGAGAGCGCATTTCTCAGGTGAACAGGCAATTGGCTCATTTTGATTTATTTGATGAACAAATGATCCAAAACCTTGCCAGTATCTACGTTGATGTCATTAGTCCTGTAGGTCCTAAAATTCAAGTGGCGGGACTGCCTGCCATGCTGCAACAAAACGCGAACCAACACCGAGTTAGAGCCCTACTGCTCGCCGGTGTACGTGCTGCTGTGCTGTGGCGTCAACTGGGCGGGCAACGTCGACAAATTCTATTTGGTCGCAGAAAAATTGTTGCCAACACTCAGGCTTTACAACAACTTATTCATCAATTTTAATAGGAGCGTTTTCATGGAATTGTCTGCATTGACTGCAGTGTCACCCGTAGATGGCCGCTACGGCGAAAAAAGCAAAGCACTAAGGCATTATTTCAGCGAATACGGTTTGCTTAAATACCGCGTATTGGTTGAAGTTCGTTGGTTGCAAAAATTAGCATCGACACCGCAAATAACAGAAGTTCCTGCATTTTCTCCTGACGCAATCCAAAAGCTCGATCAAATTGCCGCTAACTTCAGTGAGCAAGATGCCCTGCGGATTAAGGAGATTGAACGCACTACTAATCACGATGTGAAAGCGGTCGAGTACTTTTTAAAAGAACAAGTGGCAGATCATAGTGAATTACATGCGGTCAATGAATTCATTCACTTTGCATGTACCTCTGAAGACATCAATAACCTATCCCACGCACTGATGCTTAATGAAGCAAGAGAGCAAGTTTTACTGCCTTATTGCGACAAGTTAATCAGTGAAACCAAGCGTTTGGCGATTGATTATCAGCACATTGCCATGATGGCAAGAACTCACGGCCAGCCTGCGTCTCCTACCACTATGGGCAAGGAAATGGCGAATGTGATGCAACGCTTAGCACGTCAACGTCAACAAATTGCCGATGTTAACATTATGGGCAAAATAAACGGCGCTGTGGGCAATTACAACGCGCACATATCGGCTTACCCAGATGTTGACTGGGATGCCTTTTCAGAGTCGTTCGTTACCAGTCTAGGTATTCATTGGAATCAATTTACCACTCAAATTGAGCCCCATGATTATATTGCTGAGCTGTTCGATGCCATCGCAAGATTCAACACCATTTTGATCGATTTTGATAGGGATGTGTGGGGCTATATTGCGTTGGGACATTTCAAACAGCGCACCGTTGCTGGCGAGATTGGCTCATCGACCATGCCACACAAAGTCAACCCAATTGACTTTGAAAACTCTGAAGGAAATTTGGGCTTATCAAACGCTATGTTGCAGCACCTTGCAAGTAAATTACCGGTTTCAAGGTGGCAACGGGATTTGACCGACTCCACGGTATTAAGAAATCTCGGTGTGGGTATGGGGTATGCAGTGATCGCCTATGAATCTACGCTAAAAGGGATCAGTAAATTAGAAGTCAATGAACAAAGCTTGCTTGATGAGTTGAATAACAATTGGGAATTACTCGCCGAGCCTATTCAAACCGTAATGCGTCGCTACGGGATTGAAAAACCCTATGAAAAGTTAAAGGATCTCACCCGCGGTAAAAAAGTCAATCAGGATGCTATCGCGCAGTTTATTGACAACTTAGAGCTGCCTGAAAACGTTAAGCAGCAATTGAAACAGCTCTCCCCAGCCAATTATATTGGCGATGCCATCGAACTTGTCGAGCAACTAAAATAGCGCCCCATTCACTTTACAATAGTGAATAGTTAAGTGCATACGCAGTTATTGCGTATGCACTATGCTCGACGCATGTTGCAGCGCTGTTGTACGACTCTCTGTAAGGTGCTCATGCCCAATCAATTCATCGATTCCCATGCGGGACAGCTTTTCTTTTGTCGCTTTGGACTGCACGACAATAAACACTTCCTTTTTCAATTCCACGGCTTCTTTTATCGCATTCTCAATCGACAGTGAAATTGTATCGTCAAGCATCGAGACGTCAGACAAATCGATAATAAATACTTTGTGATCGGCAATTTGCGCATGTTCTCGGCTTAATGCTTTGGCAACGCCAAAAATCATCGGGCCACTCAAATACACCATGAGTATCTGCCCCTGGGATTCGCGAATGAGTTGTTTTTGTTGCTTGGTTAGCGGGGTTTTATCATCCATGTCGCTGATGGCTTTGATGTTCTTTTCTTGGGTACGGCTGAGCTTGTCGATAGTGATCAGGTTTGCGATAAACACCCCCACCCCAACTGCCACGATCAGATCCACAAATACCGTTAATAACATTACCGCAAACATCACGCCCGTGGATTGAATGGATACCCGATGAGAACGTTTGATGAAACTCCAATCGAGTATATTCATGCCAACCCGAATGGCTATACCCGCTAGCACCGCTAGGGGTATTTGCTCAATTAACTGAGACGCACCAAATACCGCAACGATTAGGAATACAACACGAAATACGCCAGAAAAGGCCGATTTGGCGCCACTTTGAATGTTCACTACCGTGCCCATTGTTGCCCCGGCCCCCGGTAAACCACCGAACAGGCCAGAAAATATATTACCGATCCCTTGACCGATAAGCTCTTTGTCGGATTTGTGTTCGGTGCGAGTAAGGTTATCAGCAATAACAGACGTTAACATTGAATCAATACAGCCAAGCATGCCCAACACCATGCCTTCAATCAGCATTGTTTGTAGTTGCGCACTCGAAAATTCAGGCAGTACAATCGACGGTAAACCAATATTTATTGCCCCGATGCGTTGTATCTCAAACGACGAAAAAAACCAAACCGAAACCAAAGAGACAAGGATTAATGCAATTAAATGTGGCGGAATAACTCGTGTAAATCGCTTCGGCGTAAACAGCAGAATAATCAGCGTAAACACACCCAAAAATAATTCTACTGGATGCCAGTTTTGAAGAATTGAATCAAGCGAAGAAAGTGTTCCCACTACCCCTCCGGGTGGGGCTGCAGAACCGGTAAATGGCGCTAATTGAATTATGATTAATATCAAGCCAATACCTGACATAAACCCCGATATCACGCTATATGGCATTTGGGTAATATAGCGTCCTAACTTGAGCGCGCCAAAGAGGATTTGAAACAAACCGGCCAGCATCACAACAGTGAAGGCCATTGCCTTACCATTTTCTGGATTTTCACCAATCAAAGTGGTCATGACCGTCGCCATCACGACTGTCATCGGTCCAGTAGGCTCAGATATTAAGGTGGAAGTACCACCGAAGATTGCTGCAAACAAGCCAACTAATAAGGCACCATAAATCCCCGCTTCGGCACCAGCACCTGACGCCACACCAAAGGTCAGTGCCATTGGTAGAGAAACGATAGCGGCGGTCATGCCACCAAGTAGATCACCGCGTAAAGAAGCTCGATTAAATTGATTAAATAATGCCACGAAAAATCCAACCAAAATAAAGTTAAAAGTTGGGACGCTTTATACTGATAATGTCTTTATAAGGCAACCAAGAACTGACCTTACCAGTGGTATGCTCAACATCAGCGCTACTTACGCCATCATTCCCCCATCAACAACCACTGTGGTTCCAGTCGTGTAGCTGGATGCATCTGAGACTAAATACAATACCGTTCCAGCCATTTCGTCAGGATCTGCGACACGGCCAAGTGGGATAATTTTAAGCGCTTTTTTAAGAATATTTTCATTGCTGGTTAACGCCGATGCAAATTTAGTATCCGTTAAACCAGGCAACAACGCGTTGCAGCGAATATTAAGACTACCGCACTCTTTCGCAAAGGCTTTGGTCATGCTGATGACGGCAGCTTTGGTTATTGAGTAGATACCTTGCATGTCGCCGGGCGAGAGTCCATTGACCGAGGCTGTATTTAAGATCACCCCACCACCTTGTTGTTTCATCATTTTGCCTGCCGCAATTGACATAAAGAAGTAACCGCGCACATTGACGTCGACCGTTTTTTCGTAAGCTGCCAGGTCAGTATCTAAAATATGGCCAAAGAAAGGATTTGCAGCGGCGTTATTGACCAAAATATCGAGACGCCCAAATTGCGCTTGAATGTGCGCAAAAGTCGATTCAATCTGAGCAAGTTCACCGACATGACAGGCCAGAGCGTGAGCCTTACCGCCGTCATCTCTTATACTTTTAGCAACGGCTTCACAGCCATCAATTTTGCGACTTGAAACGATAACTTCCGCGCCATAGGCGGCCAATAATCTAGCAATTGATTCACCAATACCGCGGCTGGCACCTGTCACCAAGGCAATTTTACCGGTTAAGTCGAATAGATTTTTGTTCATATTACCTCCTTTGCTCAAGCCGTTAATCCGCCATCTAACACCACTGAATGGCCGGTCATAAAACTTGATTCGTCGCTACACAACCATGCTATCGCGCTGGCAATTTCTTCGGGTTTACCTAATCGTTTCATTGGATTAGCAGCCACTAATGTCGCCTTTTGTTTGTCATTCATCTGTGACATGACGTGTTCCACCATGGGGGTTTGGACAAAACTAGGACATACCGCATTTACTCTTATATTTGACTTTGCATACTCAATAGCAACTGATTTGGTTAGCCCAATCACACCGTGTTTTGAAGCACCATAAGCAGATATAGAGGGTGCTCCAGAGGTACCGGCAACGGACGCCAAATTGATAATATGGCCGCCACCGCTTTCCATCATATTGGTTAATAGTTGCTTCATGCAGTACCACACGCCGGTTAGGTTAACGGCGATATTTCGATGGTAGTCTTCATCGGGCACTTCAAGCATGCGCGCTGGGGTGTGATCCACGCCGGCATTATTCAAACCCACATCAATGTTACCAAAAGTCGCAATTGCCGCATGATAAAAGGTCTCTACCGATTCGACATTTGTCACATCGAGCTCATGAAAGGAAACGGTGAGTCCTTGCTCTAATAACGATGCTGCTAACGCTAAACCAGCCTGTTCATTAAGATCACCAAAGAATACTTTGGCATTTCGCGCCGCTAATAGCCTCACAGTGTGCTCACCGATACCAGAGGCGCCACCGGTGATCACAATGTGTTTTTCTGTTACGTCCGCGGCAATCATGATGTGTGATCCACTTTAATCACCAACTTGCCAAAGTTTTCACCGCGGAACAGCATAAGTAAGGTATCGGGAAAAGTCGCTAACCCTTCAACAACGTGTTCTTTAGCAATCAGTTTACCCTGTGCAATCCAGCCCGCCATTTCAGCCGCGGCTTTGGGATAATCCTTGATGTTATCGAATACCACGATCCCTTCCATTCGCGCACGGTTTACCAACAGTGAAAGATAGTTGGAAGGGCCTTTTACTGGCATTGTGTTGTTGTATTGGCTTATTGCGCCACACACCACAATACGCGCTTTCATATTTATTTTGCTGAGCACATCATCAAGAATATCACCACCTACGTTATCAAAGTAAACATCAACACCATTGGGACAGGTCGCCTTTAAGCCTTTTTTAACATCTTGGTTTTTATAATCAATCGCCCCGTCAAAACCCAGTTGTTCGATTAAATATTGACACTTTTCAGTACCGCCGGCGATACCAACAACGTGGCACCCCTTTAATTTTGCTATCTGCCCTACCACAGTGCCCACTGCTCCCGCCGCTCCGGATACCACGACGGTTTCGCCTGCTTTTGGTTGTCCCGTATTAAGCAGCCCAAAGTAAGCCGTCATACCTGGCATACCTAGCACACCTAAATAGCGCTCAAGGGGAGCGAGTTTAGGATCTACTTTGTGCACACCTTTGGTGTCGATCACCGCAAAATCACAAACGCCAAATCCACCAGACACAAAGTCGCCAACGGCAAAATTAGGATCACTGGATTCCAATACTTCGCCCACGCCGCCAGCTCGCATCACCTCTCCAATAGCAACCGGTGGTATATATGACCTTCCCTCGTTCATCCAGCCTCGCATTGCCGGATCAAGTGAGATGTACAGTACTTTTACTTTAATCTGACCGACTGAAAGTGGCGGCAAATCAGTTTCCACATAATCCCAATTATCAGCGGTAGGCGTACCTACAGGTCGTGATGCGAGTAAAAATTGTCTACTTTTCATGTTCCTTTCCTTTTAAAACCAGTCTGCTTGCATGCCACTGCAACTGTCATCAAGTTCGTTCAGTAAAGAGATATCCCGTTGAATAAGAGGAAGCTCCCAATGTATGTAATATTTGGCGGCTTGAATTTTGCCTAAATAATAGTGTTTATCTGCCTGTTCGCAATGTTGTAAGGCAGCCTCCGCAACATTTGCTTGTCGGATCCAAATCCAACTGATCACAATGCTAGAGAAAATGTTCATAAAACACTGGGCATTGGCCAGCAAAGTAGGCTGGTCTTCACTGTGCAATCCCTTAGCGAGCTTCGGGATAAGTCCTTGCAATTCGTTTAAGTAAGGAGACAACGCTGTCACTAATGGTAAACAAAACTCGCCATCAGCCTTGCTGAAGTCCTGCTGCATACGATGTTGCAGTGTGCGCAATCCTGCCCCATTTGCTTGCCACAATTTTCGCGTCAGTAAATCCAAAGCTTGAATCCCATTTGTTCCTTCATGAATCGGATTGAGCCTATTGTCTCGCCAACATTGCTCTACTGGATATTCACGGGTGTATCCAGCGCCACCTAACACCTGAATGGCTAAATCGTTAGCTTTAACCCCAAACTCAGAAGGCCATGCTTTAACCACTGGCGTTAATAAATCGAGCAATTCTTCTGTACTGCGCTTTTCATCTTCAGCGTTCAAGGTGTTAATGTCATCAACTAATCTGGCTGCGTATAGACATAATGAGATTGCCCCTTCGACATACGACTTTTGCGCAAGCAACATGCGCTTAACATCGCCATGATTAATAATCTCAGTCGCCGCATCAGTGGGTGAATTGTGAGGAGGTAGCCGCCCTTGCGTGCGCTCTTTTGCGTATGCTAATGAATATTGATAACCACTGTATCCAATCATTGCGGCGCCAAACCCCACACCGATACGTGCCTCATTCATCATTAAAAACATATAGCGCAAACCTTGATGAGGTTCGCCAACTAAATAGCCATAACAATCGTCGTTCTCTCCAAATGTCAGCGCCGTTGATGTGGTACCTCGATAGCCCAGTTTATGGATGAGACCAGCTAAGGCTACGTCATTCTTCGTCTTTGGGTTACCCTGTTCATCCAATCGGTATTTGGGTACGACAAACAAAGAAATGCCTTTTACTCCGGCTGGCGCCCCTTGTATTTTAGCCAGCACTAAATGCACAATATTTTCAGACAATTGGTGCTCCCCACCAGAGATATAAAGCTTACTGCCTTTCAGTCGGTAACTGCCATCATCAGCAGGTGTAGCCTGAGTGCGAATATCGGCGAGTGATGAGCCTGCGTGAGGTTCAGTTAAGGCCATTGTGCCGGTAAATTCGCCACTTAACATTCGCGGCATAAATTGTTCGACTAACGTTGGTGAAGCAAAATTTCGGATCACATTGGCTGCCGCTACGGTCAAAAAAGGATAGCCTGCTGTAGATGGGTTAGCGGCCATGAAAAAGCCTGAACAGGCCATCATGATACTTTCTGGAAGCTGCATACCACCTTCATCAAAATCGTAGCGACCGGCCATAAAACCAGCGGCAGAATAAGCATCAAAGGCATGCTTAACTTCTTCAATCATGTGGACATTTTGACCATCATATGTCGGCTCTTGACTGTCCGCTTTGGCATTATGATTTGCAAACTTTTCAGTAGCGATCTTATCTGCTGTATTCAAAATGGCATCAAAGGTGTCTTTACTATGTTCCGAAAACCGCTCGCGGGCGAGTAAGGCTTCTGTATCTAAAACCTCATACAGTTGAAAAGGTAATTCTTTGGGGTTAATCAGTGGTTGGATCATCGACAAAGCCTTCAGCAATTAGATTAATACAGGTTTAGGATCACATATTTATACCTGACCGCTAATTGTCTCTATCGACATTATAATGGTGAATATCGCCACCCATTCATAACTGTGATAACCTCCAAACACTGTTCTTTATTGGTCGGTTATATTCTATGCATGTGGTGACAATTTTAGGCTTTGATCAGGCATACGCCAGTGCCATTACAGGCGCCTTAGATTTGTTTGCATTAGCAGGCGTGACTTGGCAACGAATGCAAGGTCAAGCGCCACAGCAAATATTCAAAGTACAATTGGCTTCAATCGGCAATAAGCCAATTGAATGTATCAATCATGTCACCATTCAAAGTCAATTGGCGATTGAAAATGTTGACCATACTGATATTTTGATTGTCCCCACTATAGGCGGCAAGCCTGAAGAAGTGCTCAGCAACAATCGCAATTTATTGCCTTTTATCCAACATTTTTATGACACCGGAGCTGATATTGCTAGCAATTGCAGTGGTGCATTTTTTCTTGCCGAATCAGGCATTTTGGATAATAAACAAGCCACAACCCATTGGGGATATGCTGAATTGTTTGAACAGCGCTACCCTTGTGTGGCACTCAATTCTAACCAGTTGATTACCCAAGATGGCTCGATATACTGCTCTGGTGGTGGCATGGCTTGGTTTGATCTAACCTTGCTTTTAATTGAGCGTTATTGTGGCCATGATGTTGCCAGTAACACCGCAAAAGCGCATGTGATGGATTTATCAAGAGGCAGTCAGGCGGCTTATGCACAACTACGGAGTAAAAAATATCATCAAGATCAGGAAGTGTTGTTACTGCAAGAATGGTTAGAAAATCATTACTCACAAGCTATCACATTGGCGCAATTGGCTAAACGCGTAAGTATGACCCCTCGCACGCTTTTGCGCAGATTTAAAGCCGCTACTGAACAAACGCCTTTTGCCTATTTACAGTCGATAAGGGTGGAAGCCGCGAAAAAGATACTAGAGACTCAGAGCGTCTCATTGGAAGCGATGACTAACGCGGTGGGTTATGAAGATCTCAGTTCCTTTACCCGCTTATTCAAGTCCGTCACGGGATTATCGCCTAGTCAATATCGTAAAAAATTCATTCGATAATGCATTTTAGATTTTAAACTGTGTCAACTTTGTTAAGATACACAAGTTAGTGTAAAAACGATAATCGACAACACTAATCTGGACCTTTAAAAGGTTTGATATAGGACACATACACGGTGCTCACTTCCCCACGATGAGAAGTAGCACTGACAACACACATACGATCCAAACTTTATCGGTGAAACTATGACAACGTTTAACAAAGCCGCGCTAGCGATATGCATTAGTACCGCACTGTGTGGGCAAACCGCCTTTGCACAAGAGTCTGCCACTCCACAAAACAAAGATCGTGGATTAGAGCAAATTACAGTTACCGCACAAAAAAGAACGCAAAGTATCCAAGAAGTTCCGATTTCGATTGCCACGCTAAGTGGTGAGCGATTCGAAAGCATGTTTGCAGGTGGAGAAGATATTCTTGCTCTGGCGGTGCGTGTTCCTGGTTTATATGCAGAAACATCCAATGGTCGTGTTGCTCCTCGATTCTATATTCGTGGTCTGGGGAATACCGACTTTGATTTGGCCGCATCACAGCCTGTCTCTATTGTGATGGATGATGTCGTTAAAGAAAACGTAATTTTAAAGAGCTTCCCACTATTTGATGTTCAACAAGTAGAAGTTATCCGTGGTCCTCAAGGCACCTTGTTTGGTCGTAACACCACCGCTGGGATCATAAAATTTGATTCTGTAAAACCTTCTGACGATTTTGATGCTTATGTCAAATTAGGGGTAGGTAACCTAGGTACACTGAATTTTGAAGCTGCAGTGGGCGGTGAATTGGCGGATAATCTTTCAGGTCGATTCTCAGTTTTATCTCAAGATAGAGATGATTGGATTGACAATGCCTACACAGGTGAAAACGACGCCATGGGTGGCTTTGATGAAAAAGCGTGGCGTGGTCAATTATTATTTGCTCCAAGCGACGACTTTTCAGCACTGTTAAATGTGCATGGTCGTGAACTAGACGGCACAGCCTCAATGTTCAGAGCGAACGTGTTTACCAAGGGCAGCAACAACCTCAACGGCAATTTTGACCGTGATGTGGTTTATTATGATGGAGACCTCCAAGGTGACGGTCCTGATAACAACCCTCAATCATACGAAAACTATGGCGCTTCATTGAAATTGGAGTTCGGTCTGGACGGTATGTCGTTGACCAGTATTACCGCCATTGAACAAGCAGAAGGTTCTAGTTTAGGTGATATCGATGGTGGTGTTGTGCTTAATGAGCCTGCTGACATCAATGGTGATGGCAGTCTAGAGACAACCTTCCCTGGTAACATCGCGTTCCCTGCTGTGACCCAAGATAATCTAGATGATTTAGAGCAATTCACACAAGAAATTCGATTAGCCAGTGAAACCGGCGATGCCATGAGTTGGCAAGTAGGTTATTTTTACTACGACTCTTCGTTCAATGTGACCAGCATCGATGGTTTCTTTGGTGCTACAACAGTATTCCATGAAAACACAACTTGGGCAGTATTTGGTCAAACATCCTATGACGTTAATGACAAATTAAATATTACTGGTGGACTACGTTACACCTACGACGAAAAAAGTCTCATGGTGGGTGAACAAAACGTAGATGGATTTGCCTTGGTAATTGGCGCTGCGTCGGTTCAGGATTACGAAGATATCAACGTTGACGATGGACAAGTTAGTTGGGAATTAAGCGCAAATTATAAATTAGACGCTGATACCTCTGTATTTGCCCGTTTGGCCAATGGCTTTAGAGCGCAGACAATTCAAGGTCGTGATGTCGCCTTTGAAGGTAATCCTTCGGTAGCAGAAGCGGAAACCATTAACTCGTTTGAATTGGGTTTTAAATCAGACTTACTTGATGACACTTTACGCTTAAATGCAGCTATGTTCTATTACCAAATCGACGACGTACAATTCTCGGCTATCGGTGGTGGTGCTAACAATACTGCTCTGGTAAATGCGGATAAAGGTGTAGGCTACGGGTTCGAAATTGACGCTGAGTATTTAGTCAATGAATTCGTTACTCTGACAGCCGGATATAGCTACAACAATACCGAGATTCAAGACGATACACTTACCGTATTGCCTTGTGGCAGCAATCCTGACTTTGCATTTACAGGAAACTGCACAGTCAATGATCCACGTCCGGATGGATACCGCGCGGTTATCGATGGTAACCCTTTCCCACAAGCACCTGAAACCATCTTCAACTTCACTGCGCGCTATGCAACTCCAGTTGGCGATGATGGAGAATTCTTCGTATTTACCGATTGGGCATTCCAAGGTGAGACCAGCTTGTTTTTGTACGACTCAATTGAATATACCGTCGACGATAACTTCGAAGGTGGGCTACGAATTGGTTACGAAAACTATGCACACAATTACAGCATTGCCTTTTTCGGTCGTAATATAACCGATGAAGAAAATGTCAAAGGTGGTGTCGATTTCAATAACCTAACCGGTATCGTCAATCAACCTCGCATCTTCGGCATTGAGGCGAAAGTTAGCTTCTACTAATCCTAGAAACTCCCCCACTGCCAAGCGAAATCGCGTGTGCAGTGATGACATATCAAAGGCTGGGAAATTATTCTCAGCCTTTTTTTATGTTTAAAAAACATACCCAAATATAACTTCGAGGCTTTGTTATTCGAATCGATGAAATGCATCCTAAACTTAAGAAAAAAGCCCCGTCCAGCAAAACCCAAACAGGTTATCTACGCTTGCTTTGTGGTGCAAATAACATTTAACTATTGTATGTTTATTGCACACAACATCACTTTAATTAACAGTGATGGCCAAGCAGGGTGTTGTGGAAATAGCCAAAAATAATAAAGGAGTCATTATGGTGTCTTACTCAAGCACCCAAGCTAGACGGTCTTTTCTTAAGCATTTAGGCGCAGGTGCGGCCTTGATTAGTGCGCTTCCATTAAGCGCGATGGCAACGACAGGTAACGCCACTATCTTGCCATTTCGCCAAGGTGCTAAGTCGTTATCACTGCATTTCAATGAAAACTCATTGGGCATGTCTCCCAAGGCTTTATCTGCAGCGCAACGTGCTGTAGCGCTTTTGGGTAACCGTTACCCTGATGATGCTTATGATAATTTCAAATTAAAACTCGCTAAACATCATCAAATCGCTCCTGATCAACTGCTCTTTGGCAATGGCTCTACTGAGGTTATCCAAGCTGTGGTAACTCACATGGCACAACAAAATGCAGTGGTAATAGAGCCTACACCTACATTTGGAGCTTTACGTTTTTATGCCCAAGCTGAAAACCTAAAGGTGATCCAAATTCCTCTAGTAAAACATTTCGAAATGGACATAACTGCGTTAAAAAAAGCGGCTTCTGCGGTTAAAGGGCCCGTGCTGATTAATTTGTGTAATCCGAACAATCCGACTGGCAACATCGTGCATCATCAGGTGTTAACCGAATGGATCACATCAGCTCCCGAACACCACGTTTTTTTACTCGATGAAGCTTATTACGATTACGCAAAAAACCATCCCCATTATCGCAGCGGCTTAGAGCTTATCAAAAAAGACATGGATAACGTTGTGATTAGTCGTACTTTTTCAAAGGTCCATGGCATGGCTGGCATGCGGATCGGCTATGGCATTGCCACTCGTAACATGGCTACTCAGATCAATCCCTTTGCGGCTCGCTTTAATTTAAATATAGGCGGATTAGCAGCCGCCGATGCAGCCCTTGACGATAAAACCTTCTATCAGCAGAGTCTAGAAGCTAATGCACAATCAAAACGCCTTCTCACTCAAACCTTGCTGGAATTAGAGTTGCCCTATGTTGATAGTCATACCAATTTTGTGTTGCATAAAATTAATACACCACTGGCTGAATATAGCAGACGCATGGGCCGCAATGGCATACGAGTGGGTCGAAAAATGACTGAAAATGATCATTGGAATCGCATTTCTTTGGGCACACCTGATGAAATGCTAGCATTTTGTAAAACCCTGCGCGCGTTTAGACAGCACAAATGGGTCTAATTAACCTAAAACCTGGATAGTTAACCTGAACTCTGGATAATAAGGACCCTTCAATAACGCCCTTTTTCGCTTATCTGACTTTACGTTTTCGCACGTAAAAGACTAGCTATTACGTGCGAAAACTCGCCTTGATAATCACAAAAATTGCATCATTGATGTGCTTTTATGATTCGTTTTTACTTATTCTTACTAACACCTTGAAATACATATGTAATATCTAGTTGCTCGACACATCTTATTTTTCAGCTAAGGTTAATAATATTTAAACCCTAATCCACATATAAAAAATCCCGCCGAAGCGGGATTTTGTATATCAATTCTATACGCTTATTTTCGCGAATAACGCACCAAGCCGATCAACCCAACGAGCATTAGTAATGCCGTGGGTACATTGGGAATGGTCACTTGGGTATTATCGATAAAACCGATAGTGACATAGCCGCCAAACGCCCAAACGGTATTGTTAAAATCAAATGCTAAAGATTCACCGTCAAAACCTAAATCGGTATTTTCAACACCTGTCACATTTGAAATAACAGTAAATGCGACTTCATCAAACAGTCCAGCTAAGAAAGTAAGATCTAAATACTCTCCCGCTTCTGCAAAGAATACGTCTCCACCGATATTTTCAATTTGGACCGTATTTGCACCAATTCCAACTTCAAACCGATCACTACCCATTAACTGTAATAAAAACTCTTCAGAGTTATCTACGACCGTAGTAGTGCTAGCATCACAATTGTATATAAACGACGGTTCAATACTGCAGGAAACATCCGTTCCGATAAAGGATGCATGAGCATTGATGCTCATGAACGCAATACACACCGCACTTAACCACTTTTTCATTACTACCTCGATAGACTAATTCCCACGGTTGCCACAATAGCAAATTATCAACATTTATCCCAGCATGAAAATGTATACCTATGTATAAATCATTGTTATTTCTCCCCTATTTGTTACTTGGTTGCAAGACCTTTAATGCGCTGAACGTCTTTACTCACCTGTGATGGGTCGAACATGCACTTTGTTATAAAAATGTAAATCGATTTGCTTTGCTAAATAGTGTTTAGCATTGTTTCATCTATACTAAGGATAGGATTTAGTCCTAATTGAGGCTATTCGATATAGGTTTGCAACCGCTCAATCTCAATTAAGGCTCAAAATATATAGTCATACTCAGGATCTGAATCGGCCCCATAATTGCTATAACGTTAGTTGGGCCTTCAATATCGCAGATGAGTCTGAGTAAAACAGGGAACACAAAAGCGAAAATGCCCGTATGAGTGCAAAACCTGCTGAATATCAAGATAAATGCCCACTTATGGTGAAACTAAATACACTATATTATGTAATTTTATTACATAAAATATTCACACGCAGGAGGTAACTGCTGTATAATTGAGCAATTACTGTAATTTAAATACCTTTTAACCGCCTTTTAGGAGGACCCATGAGCTTCAAAAAACTTTATCTTAAATCTAAACCTGTATGCAAAGTAACCTTTAAACTTTCCAAAGAGGAAGCTAAAAACGCTGAAAAAGTGCGTGTCATTGGTGACTTCAACGATTGGGATTTATCATCAGCGCCGATGAAAAAATTAAAAAATGGCAGTTTTTCAGCGACAGTCGAACTTCCAAAAGATGCTGAATACCAGTTCCGTTATTTACTGGATGATGAAAAGTGGGAAAATGATTGGAATGCTGACGCCTATGTTACTTCCCCTGTATCTTTTGACGATAATTCAGTGGTTGCGGTATAAGCATTATTGAGGTGCTAACGAACTCGCATAAACAAAAAAGGCAGCATAAATTTGCTGCCTTTTCATTTCTATCCAGCCCTTACAAAGCGGCTTCAAGCTGCGGAAGAATGTCAAACAAATCTCCCACCAGGCCGTAGTCAGCGACTTGGAAAATGGGGGCTTCTTCGTCTTTGTTGATTGCGACAATAATTTTCGAATCTTTCATGCCCGCCAAATGTTGTATTGCACCGGAGATCCCCACAGCGATATATAACTGCGGAGCGACAATTTTACCGGTTTGCCCCACTTGCATATCGTTTGGCACAAAACCAGCGTCTACTGCAGCGCGTGACGCTCCAATGGCAGCACCTAGCTTATCAGCGATACCTTCAAGCAACGCAAAGTTCTCGCCATTCCCCATACCACGACCACCAGAGATTATAACTTCAGCAGCGGTCAGTTCTGGTCTTTCTGATTTTGTCAGCTCAGCACTGACAAACGCTGAATTTTCTAATGGTTTAGTAATATCACAGTTAACAACGTCGGCAGCGCCGTTTTCTTCTGCCGCATCAAAAGCAGACGCTCGCACTGTAATAACTTTCTTAGTATCGCTGCTTTGCACAGTGGCAATTGCATTACCAGCATAAATAGGACGTACAAAGGTATCTGCAGATTCAACTGCAATCACATCGGAAATTTGCGCTACATCTAATAACGCCGCAACACGGGGCATGAAGTTTTTACCCGTGGTAGTTGCTGCCGCTGCGATATGGGAATAATCGCCAGCAAGTTCAACCACAAGCGCGCTGATGTTTTCCGCTAATTGATGTTCATAATCGGCATGATCTGCAAGCAAAACTTTACTTACACCGTCAATTTTTGCCGCCTGAGCTGCCACTTCTGAACAGCCACTTCCCGCCACAAGTATGTGAACGTCTGAAGCCAACTTGCTGGCCGCAGTGACCAATTTATGAGTCTCAGACTTTAAATGCTGATTGTCATGCTCCGCATAGATTAAAACTGCCATTAGATCACCTTCGCTTCTGATTTTAATTTCTCTACAAGTTCAGCAACATCTGCTACTTTTACGCCACCTTTACGTTGTGCTGGCGGTTCGACTTTGAGTGTTTTGACATTTGAGGTTAAGTTGACGCCATAATCGGCCGCGGCTTTAACATCCAAAGGTTTGCGTTTCGCTTTCATGATGTTAGGCAAGGTTGCATAACGCGGCTCATTCAAGCGCAAGTCAGTGGTGATAACCGCTGGCATTGAAAGTGATACCGTTTGCAAGCCACCGTCGATTTCGCGGGTAACCTGCACTTTGCCGTCTGCAACTTCAACAACAGAGGCAAAGGTTCCTTGCGGCATGCCTGTTAGCGCAGCTAGCATCTGTCCTGTTTGATTATTATCAGAATCAATACTTTGCTTACCAAGGATAACCAGTCCAGGTTGCTCTTCAGCAACGACTTTGCTCAATAATTTTGCTACTTGCAATGAATCTAAAGAGTCCGCCGTATCAATTTGTAAACCGCGATCAGCACCTAAGGCAAGCGCGGTACGTATTTGTTCCTGACAGGCTTTGTCACCTATAGAGACCACTACGATTTCAGTGGCGATGCCTTTTTCTTTTAATCTCACCGCTTCTTCCACTGCAATTTCGCAAAACGGGTTAATTGACATCTTGGTATTGGTTAAATCAACAGCCGTGTTATCTGCCTTCACACGCACTTTAACGTTGTAATCGATGGCGCGTTTTACCGGCACTAAAATTTTCATATTTACCTCTATCGGATAGTAAGTGTCGATGACAAAAAGCGATCTCGTTGAGGTCACTTTTGTAGGGTGGCGTAAATTTACTGGGTGTTGACGTAAGCGTCAACCAACACAACGCAACTGATATTTTTTTATGCGCCAACATTTGTCTACGGATCATACGTTATAAAATCCATTTAAGGTTAGTTTTTTGTGTGGTAGGGTTGGCAAAATTTTATGATTATCCGGCATCTTAGGCAATTCGCTTGTACCAAGTTTATAGCGCACTACAATATTGTTTTATATACTATTTTCAGTAGTTTATTAGTGGTTATAATGGGGTTAAAAAAATTCGAACCGTCTATATAAACTATGAATGTATATATAGCTTTATGGTAAGTGTCAGTGATAGTTGTTGTAACGTTTATTTCTTTAATTAATAGATCACTATAAGGGGAGAAACCTGTGGAACGCGAATCGATGGAATTTGATGTAGTAGTAGTCGGTGCAGGACCCGCCGGGCTCTCAACCGCATGTAGAATCATGCAACTGGCGCAACAAAATGAACAAGAATTAATGGTATGCGTGGTTGAAAAAGGGTCAGAAGTTGGCGCACATATTCTCTCTGGAGCCGTATTTGAACCTAGAGCGTTAGACGAACTCTTCCCTGATTGGAAAGAAAAAGGCGCGCCATTAAATACGCCTGTGACCGAAGACCATATTTACTATTTAAACAATGAAACATCGGCGCGCAAGTTGCCAAACGCCATCACGCCAAAAACAATGCACAATAAAGGTAATTACATTGTCAGTATGGGCAATGTATGCCGCTGGCTTGCGCAACAAGCTGAAGAACTAGGAGTCGAAGTATTCCCAGGATTTGCCGCGGCAGATGTGATCTATAATGAAGATGGCAGTGTGGGTGGCATACTTACTGGCGATATGGGCATCAGCGAATCGGGTGAACACAAAGATAGCTATATGCCAGGTATGGAATTACGAGCAAAATATACCGTCTTTGCTGAAGGCTGTCGTGGTCATCTAGGCAAGCAATTAATCGAAAAATATGCGTTAGATGCAGACAAATCTCCACAGCATTACGGCATTGGTTTTAAAGAAATCTGGGATATTGATCCTGCCAAGCATCAAGAAGGCTTAGTCGTGCATACTGCCGGTTGGCCGCTGTCTAAAGAAACCGGTGGCAGTTATCTTTATCACGCAGAAAACAATCAAGTATTAGTGGGTATCATTATTGATTTGAATTACAAAAACCCGCATTTAAGCCCATTTGATGAGTTTCAGCGTATGAAACACCATCCGGTATTCAAACAATATCTTGAAGGTGGCAAGCGGGTTTCTTATGGCGCGCGAGCAATTGCCAAGGGTGGCTACAACGCACTTCCTAAAATGACCTTCCCTGGCGGCATCATGGTCGGTTGCGATGCAGGCACACTTAATTTTGCCAAGATAAAAGGCAACCACACCGCAATGAAGTCTGGCATGTTGGCAGCTGAAGTCATTGTTGATGCCATTAAAGCTGATAAGGTGGCGGCAGACTTAACTGATTACGCTCATAAATTTGAGCAATCATGGTTGTTCGATGAATTGTACAGTTCTAGAAACTTTGGTGCAGCGTTACATAAATTTGGGACATTCTGGGGAGGAGCATACAATACCTTCGAGCAGAATATCCTCGGTGGTCGAGCAATGATGACACTAAAAGATGAATCAACCGACCATGAGTCTTTAGAATTAGCCAATAAACATGTCAAAATTGATTACCCCAAACCTGATGGTGTGTTGAGTTTCGACAAATTAACTTCGGTGTTTTTGTCAAATACCAATCATGAAGAAGATCAGCCTTGTCATTTAACCTTGCGTGATCCTGCTGTGCCTATTCAGGTCAATCTGGCTAAGTATGACGAACCAGCTCAACGATATTGTCCCGCCGGAGTGTATGAAATCATTGATGATCCGAATGGCAACAAGTGCTTGCAAATTAACGCTCAGAACTGCGTTCACTGTAAGACCTGTGATATCAAAGATCCAACCCAGAATATTGTCTGGGTGGCGCCCGAAGGCGCTGGTGGTCCAAATTATCCAAACATGTAATAAGGTACTAATCAGCTGGTGTGAATAATCGCCACACCAGCTGGCTTTTTAGTTAAATTGGATAACCTATGACACAACTTAATTACCAATTAACATCACAAGATCCATCCAAACCTTATTTGATTTTACTGCATGGATTATTTGGCAACTTAGATAATCTTGCCATGGTGCGCCGTGAATTTGTCGATTCTCACAATGTATTGAGTGTGGATTTGCCCGATCATGGCAAATCCATGCGATCCACGGAATTCTCGTTTCAACACTATGCGCACTCCATCGTCAGTTTAATAGATGAATTGAGTATTGATAAATCGCAAATACTAGGCCATTCTCTGGGTGGTAAAGTGGCAATGCAAGTTGCCTTACAGTTTCCCCATAGAGTAGAAAAGTTAGTGGTAGCCGACATAGCACCAGTTGCTTATTCGCCGCGACATCATAATGTGTTTAGTGCGCTTAACTCGGTTGATCTGAACACCCTAACCTCGCGCACTGAGGCCACCGAGATTCTCTCTAAACATCTTAAAGAACCTGGCGTAAGTCAATTTTTATTGAAAGGTCTAACGCAAGTGGACGGTAAATGGCAATGGCAATTTAACTTGGCCATGCTGGAACGAGACTATGCACAGCTTTCTCAAGCGATCGACACTCAGCCTCCCTTCATGTCCCCTACTTTATTTGTTAAAGGTGGAAAGTCAGACTATATCTTAGCGGAACATCGAGATGCCATTATGGCATTATTCCCCAACAGTCAGGCAAAAATCATTGGTTCTGCGGGCCATTGGTTACATGCAGAGAAACCACAGATATTTAATCGTTTGGTCAGTGAATTCTTAGCGAATACGTAAATCAAAGCCCTATATTTGGCTGCTAACTTAGGTCAGATCGGCGTCTTCTTTGATCACTTTGCTAAATCTCTAGGTATAAAACACCGAATCCCTACATTGTGGATTCGCTTAGAAGGTGTTTTGTGCTATATTCTGCGCGTTTTTGTGAACTGAGGGGTAATTGTGTTTAGCGACTATTATGAGCAAATCGAAGCCATAGTGCTTAATTTAACACTTCTCGTATTGTTCGCAGTGATGGGATACGCAATCCACGATGTTTTAAAGAAGAACGATGTCCCTATGGTGGGTCGTGCAGTAGTATATTTAGTATTGTTTCTGGGAGCAGCCGGTTTTCTCGCGAAAGGATTAATTCAAATCTTTTATGAAAGCAGCGGTGTCTAACAAGCCCCAGAACGAGATTTTTAAAGGTAAGGAATAAAACAATGGCAAGTGTAGGTTTGTTTTTTGGTAGCGATACGGGTAACACAGAGCACGTCGCCAAGATGATCCAGAAAGAATTGGGTAAAAACCTTATTGATGTGCATGATATTGCCAAAAGTAGCAAAGAAGAAATTGCTGAATTCGATTTACTTCTTTTCGGTATTCCCACTTGGTATTACGGTGAAGCCCAATGTGACTGGGATGACTTTTTCCCAGAGTTAGAAGAAATTGATTTTACTGATAAATTAGTTGCGATATTTGGCTGTGGTGATCAAGAAGATTATGCCGAGTATTTCCTTGATGCAATGGGCATGGTCAGAGATATCGTTGAAACGCGTGGCGCTATCCTAGTTGGTCAGTGGCCAACCGAAGGATATGACTTCGAAGCATCAAAAGGCATGGCCGATGAAAACCACTTTGTCGGTTTAGGTATCGATGAAGATCGTCAGCCTGAATTAACTGAAAAACGCGTTAAAGACTGGTGTAAGCAAATTCACGAAGAGTTATGTTTGGCTGAATTAGCCTAAAGATCACTTGCATTAAATAACCGGTGGAACACCATCAAAAAACATGGTTTCACCGGTATTCTTAGCTATCACAAAAGGTTAAGTGAATAAGTCGCTATTTCAACTTCTCAGATAAACAAGGATCACACAGCATGAAAAACACGTTGTTTCAGTTTTTAGCGGGTTGTTTTTTTACGGCAATATCACTTAGCACACAAGCCTCTGACACGGTCGAACATTCACCGTTAGCAGACTTAAAGAATTATCAAGTGAATACAGCTCGAATGGTGAGTTCAGGACTTCCAAATCGGCAGCATTTTGAAACCCTTAAGTCTCAAGGGGTAACGCACGTAATAGACTTAATTCCTGGCGACAGAGCCGATGAAATTGCCATGATGGAAGCATTAGGGCTTGGCTATCACAATGTACAAGTGGATTGGGAAAACCCTACCCTAGCCAATTTTGACGATTACGTGTTGTCGATGCAACAAAGCCTCAGTAAAGACGGGAAAACCTTGACTCATTGTCGTTTAAATTGGCGGGGAGCCGTATTTACCTATTTATATCGCGTAACGCAACTTAATGAGTCTGAGCAAAGTGCTAGACAAGACATGTTAGCGATCTGGCAGCCCAATGAAACATGGCAGGCATTTATTGACCAAGTGAAGGCCAAATACCAACAACACTAACCTTCAATCCTTAGCCGTGTTAGATGCAGAAAAACACCCAATGAAGCGATAAGCAAAGCGGTACTGCAAATTATCGCGACGGGATAATATAAGTTTCCAGCAAGGTCTAGTTGGCTATACTTAATAACCATGATCAATCCCTCCAAAGATAACGCGATACACACGGTGCCAATAAACCGAGGGAGGGTTCTTCTTAAGCTAACAACGGCATCTTCATCTTCCTCTTTGCCTGAGTACTCCTTGTTAATAACCAATGCTAGTTCAAACACCGCCAACGCGATGATTCCGGTATTAATACTGCGTAAGAATATCTGCATGATATCCTCACCACCGGTCAGCCCTACATAAAGCGTACTGATTAATGAGGCAATAATGGCGATTGCCAATCCAAAGAAAATAAAAGTAAACAACTTGGCAAAGGCAGTGCGTACCAAAGAATTGATTCGATTATTCATAATTTCCTAATCGTAGTTCAGTATGACTTAGCTATAGCTGTGCTTAAAACAATGCTAAGCGCGAATGGCCTAGTAATGCAAAACTCAGCAAATCACCCTTGCGATTGCTGAGCATCAGAATAGCGATCATTTAGATTTACAGGGTAAATCGACTCACGGCTTTCTTCATTTCAATCATGAGTTGATCTAGCTCTTTAGTGGCTTGAGTGGAGCTATGTGTGGTATCTGCACTTTTCTCAGCTAACTCGACAATACTTTCCAGACTGTTAGCCACATTTTCAAACAAACTGTCTTGTTCAAGGGTCACAGAAACGATCTCTTGATTCATTTTGCGCAAGCTACTAATGGTTTCGCCAATCTCAGCCACTTGCTGATTGACCTCTTGAATTTGCTGTTCACTTTGTTTGGCATATTCACTGCCTACACTAATGGCTTTAACCGCTTGCTCGGCATCAGACTGCAAGGTCGCAATCATAGATTCAATTTCTTCAGTTGAATTGTGCGTTCGGTTTGCTAGGGTGCGAACTTCATCGGCAACCACTGCGAAGCCTCTGCCTTGCTCTCCGGCTCTAGCGGCTTCGATAGCGGCATTGAGAGCCAACAAATTAGTTTGCTCAGCAATGGTTTTGATCACATCTAAAATAGTCCCGATCTTTTTACTATTTTCATCGAGACGATTAATGATCGCTGATGATTGCTCAGCTTGTTCTGCTTGTTCAGAAATTTGTTTGTGGGTTTTTTTCACCAATGTGGTTACTTGCGCACTTTGCTCGCTGACTGATTGTAGATGCTGCATACCAATTTGAATTTGTTCTGTATTGCGCTTACTTGCCACCCTGATTGAATGCGTGTCGGTAGCGGTTGCACTGACCTTCTCTTTTTGTTGTTCAACTTGCATTAATGTCTGATTACCCAGTCGAGCACTGGTTTCAGTGGCTAACTCTAAAGCCGACTCCTGAGTATGAATCTGACTAACCACATTATGTAAGCTTTCAGTTAATCGATTGACGTTTTCCGCCAACACCGCAAATTCATCATCATTAGTGGAATAGGCTTTGTGGGTCAAATCGCCGCTACTGATGATCGCTAAGCTACGATTTATCCTGGTGATTGGCTTGGCGATACTGCGAGCAGCTACCCCACCCAACACGATGGCTATTACCAAGGCAATGATCGCGATCACGACCCCTTTTAAAATATTCGATTGGACGGTATCAATAATGTCATTTTGACCGCTTAGGGTATCGTCGTTAACCTTAGAAAATACCTGAGCAAACTCTTCAATCGCAGTGTTAAGTTGAGTCGCTGCCACTTGATGATGTTCTTTGGCCTCTATAATCAGCGAAATCTTTCTTGTCTGTAATTCAAACAATCCACCAGGTTGAGAAAGTCCATCTGACAACAGTTTAAACTGTTCATTAAAAGAAGCGACATAACCATCTGTCTCAATGGTTTCGGCCAGGCGATTAATGTAATCCAAATCAACTTGGATATTACTCATCACAAACTCAATATCACCTTTGATTGTTTCGCTTAACTCGCTGTCGGTCACATTGGTGTATTCTTTTAAAGAGTTAATGATATTAGTGATTTTATTGTCGACGTTTAGTCCAGAGCCTATTAAGGTTTCCAAATAGGGGTCGTCACTTTCTAAAAACGACAAATCTAGCATGAGAGCACTGCCCTCATCTGCAATTGCGAGTAATTCCGACGCCTTTGCTTTGATCTGTATATCGAGTTCTAATTGGGTCAATCTCGCTTGGTACATCAACTGAGATTGTTCAATGTATTGCTCTGCCCCCAGCGCGCCTTGTTTAAACGCCGTGTTGTTTTGACTGATAATCTTATTCAATCCAGCCAAGTTTTCAGTGAACTGAGCGGATAACTCATCGAAGGTTTGTTTATTCGTAGCCAAGCCCGCTAACGAATCATCATAGTACCCATTGGTTGATACGCGTGCTAGCGATAGGATCCCCGTTTGGACTTGCAACATCTTTGCCTGAACAGGCATTTTCTGTTGCACCACACTTTGCGCTGAGTCGCGTATTTCTGCTAATCCCCAATAAGAAATCACATTGGTGATGATGATGATACAACCAAAAAATGCAAAACCAGCGATTATTCGATTGACTACATTGTTCAAATTCATACTAAATTCCGAGTTCGAGTTAATCCTTTATCGTCAACATACCAAAAATAATGAGCAAAAACAGAGAGTAAATGTCGATCAACTTCCAGAGTATAGAGTAAGTCTATTGTGACTAAAACGCCAGTTTAACAAATACCTTCAATTCTTTTAAAACTGCACGTTCTTTGGCCATTAAGTGCTCAGGCTTTGATCATTTAGCGAAGTGAATGCCACTGATACCCCGCTAGACCTTTCAAATTAAAATTACTTCCCTATAATAAGGTCAACTATTTATTGTCAGATATGAAGATGGACCAAAATAAAGAACTTAAGAAAGCCGGACTCAAAATCACTCTGCCTCGACTCAAGATCCTCGAAATTCTTCAAGAGCCTAGCAATCAGCATATAAGTGCTGAAGATGTGTACAAACTTTTGATTGAACAAGGCGAGGAAATAGGTTTAGCGACGGTTTACCGCGTATTAAACCAGTTTGACGATGCGGGCATTCTTAACCGGCACCACTTTGAAGGTGGTAAATCGGTTTTTGAGATGAGCCATAAAAAGCACCACGATCATCTCGTCTGCCTAAAATGCGGAAAAGTCATTGAATTTGAAGATCCGGTGATTGAAACCCGACAAGATGAAGTGGCCCAACAAAACAATATGAAGCTTACCCACCACAGTTTATATCTTTATGGTGAGTGTACCCTTGAAGACTGTGAAGAAGACACCGAGTAATTACCGCTAGCGGGCAAAGTGACTCAGTCACTTTGCCCTATTCTCCTTGATAATCGTTTTGGCATACGAGTAACCAGTTCATAGCCAATAGTGTCAGCATATTTGGCCACTTCATTGGCATTAAGATTTTTTCCCCAAAGCTCTACACTGGAACCAATCTCTACATTTTCTAAATCTGTTACATCCACAGTTATCATATCCATAGACACTCGCCCGCAAAGCTGCGCGCGTTGACCATTCACTAATACGGGTGTGCCAGACTTGGCATTGCGCGGATAACCATCACCATATCCAACCGCGATAGTCGCAATTGTAGAGGCACGTTTAGCTGTCCAAGTATTGCCATACCCGACGCTTTGTTGGGCTTGGATTTGACGTAACGCTATCACCTTTGACGTTAGCGTCATTACCGGTTGCAGGGGTTCAATCAGGTCCTTAGGTTCGGCAAAGGGAGACAAGCCATAGAGCATGATCCCAGGTCGGTTCCAATCGCCATGGCTGTTAGGCCAAGCTTGCACTGCCGCAGAGTTGGCAATGCTGACGGTAACAGGCTGTGAACTGATTTGTTGGATCTGCTTAACACATCGGTTAAATATACCAAGCTGCTCTTGAGTTGCTATATTTTTAACCTCATCCGCTACTGACAAATGCGTCATTAGGACTATCTGATTGACGCTTTGGCTAGCAGAGAGGTCATCAAACACGCTGGCTACATCACTTTCATTAAACCCTAAACGATGCATGCCTGTATCAACTTTCAACCAAACAGTAAGACCTTTTTGTTGTTGCAATTGGGCGAGCATGTCAACCTGCTCACGGTTATGCATAACCACATCAAAGCCTTGTATTACGGCACATTCTAACTCTTGTTGGGAAAAGCACCCTTCTAGCAACAAAATCGGAATTCGGATCCCTGCCATCCGAAGTTCCATCGCCTCTTCGATACTTGAAACAGCGAACATGGCCACCTGAGACTGCAACGCCTGAGCTATGTCAATCGCACCATGGCCATAGGCATCGGCTTTGATAACCGCTACCGTTTTACTGTTTGGAGCGAGCGATTGTGCAATGCGACAGTTGTGTTTGAGTGCGTCTAAATCGATGAGAATTTCCGTTGGCCGGCTCATATACTGTGTCATTACCCTTGTTTAAATAGCATTGTGGTTGTTTGATCTTCAATAGCTAAATTTGAGTCGATCAAATAATTGTTGTGCGATATCACACCACTTTCCTTTAGCACCATTCCCTACAGCGACACCATCAAGCGTCACCACAGCACTGACTTGTTTACTCGAACTTGTCAGCCAAATTTCATCAGCAGTCCGTGCATCGCTGAGCAATATGGGCTTTTGCACAACCTCAATTTGTGTGTGTTTAGTTAACATATCAATCAGCATGGCGCGAGTAACACCGGGCAAAATTTGATTATCTAAAGGTGGGGTAAATACACGCCCCTTTTTCACCACAAACACATTACTGGTTGAGCCCTCAGTTAACTGCTGCTGAGCATTGTACAACAAGGTTTCATCTACGTGTAAGCGTTGCGCGTGCTGAAAATGCAAAACATTGGCTAATAACGAAGTCGCTTTTATATGACAATTGCGCCATCGCTGATCCAGTTGTGTCATAACCTGTAGCTCAGGGCTATCAACAGCAGCTAAATAAGCAGAGCTGGCCATTGCCTGACACATGACAAATATGGTGGGGCTGATATCTTGCGAAAATCCATGTTGCCTGATGCGATCGGTTCCCCGACTCACCTGAATATACACGCTGACATCTTTTGCTTGATTGCGCTTCATTAACGATTCGATTATGTCTTGCCACTGTTGATAGGACCAATCAAGTGAGATACTAATACTGTCCAGCCCAGCTCGTAATCGTTGAATATGCAATTCAAAACCGATTAGTTTGCCCGCTTGGCAAGGGATAACTTCATAGATGCCATCACCAAATAAAAAACCTCGATCCAGTGGTGAGATCCTTGCCTTTTGCTTATTTAGAAACTGGCCGTTCAAATAGACGGTGTCATTAGCCATTGTGCTCCTTCCCCTCCTCAAACCATCGTTTAAGTCGAGCATGGTGTAACGATAAAATATTATGCGCGTCTTGAATGTCTATCGGTTCAAATGACACTGTAACGCCAGCAGCACTCTGTGCCAGTGCATCACAATCGAGTGACAATATACTACCAATTTTAGGATAGCCCCCCACTGTCTGTCGATCGTTGAGCATAATTATCGGTAGCCCTTGCGGTGGAATTTGCACTGCACCGCGTGTGATCCCTTCTGAATACAATGAGCGCGAGGGCGCAATTATAGCATCGCCTTCTAACCTCACTGCCATGCGACTTGATTGTGCAGAGACCGTAAAAGTGCGGCTAAAAAGCTGTTGTAACTGAACAGCGCTAAAGTCATCGATTTGATATCCCTTTATTACTCTTAAGCTAAGATGCGTAGACGTTTTCTCACTAACTTCTTTGGGGATTGTTCGATTAACCGACGCTAAGGAATGGTTGGAAAACGGCAATTGGTCACCATCGGCCAGCTTAGTCCCTTTACCATCTAATCCGCCTAGTCCATCTCGAGTGACAGTAGTGCAACTACCAAACACTTGCTGAACGTTAAATCCGCCGGCAATCGCCAGGTAACTTCTCAGACCAAATCTGTTTTCGGCTATACACACCTTGTCACCCGCTCTTAACCTGTGACTTTGCCGCACATTCATAGTGTGTTGATTGATCTTCAACACAGACACCCCACCGGTAAGTGCGATAGTACAAGGCTGACTGGTAGTAAAAACAACGTCACTTGCGAGTATTTCTACACTCGCTAAAATTGTCTGATTACCCACTAGCCAATTTGCCCACAAGCAACTGCTTTGATCCATAGGGCCACCTTGAGTCACGCCGATGTTTTGGAACCCTTGCCGACCTTTGTCAACAACAAGCGATAGCACACCTGCACGAATAAATGTCAGCATCACATCGTTCCCTCGTTTTCACGCAACAAGGAATGATACTGTTGACTATCAATCGGGCTAAATTTAACCAAATCCCCTACGGTAAAAAGACAAGCAGGTTGTTTGTTAGGATCAAATAATGAAATCGGACATAAACCAAGGATGTTCCAACCGCCGGGTGACTCATTGGGATAAATTGCCGTTTGCCTATCTGCGATCGCAACGGCCCCCTTAGGCACCACTTTTCGCGGGGAATCTAATCTTGGGGTGGCAATCTTTGGATCGGTCTCCCCCATAAAGGCAAAACCCGGAGCAAAGCCTAAGCTAAAAACGCGATATGTGACATCACAGTGAAGCGTGATCACGTCATTGACACTGATCTCATTATGCATCGCGATACGAGCCAGATCGTTGTCTTGTGGTAATTCATAACAAACCGGCAAGGCTATTACCTTGTTCTCATCATTTGTCAGTTTATGGTTTCCTTGCGATGCGATTTGACCGCAAAGTTTAATCCGTTGTTGCATTTGGTAGTGATCCGTTTGAGTAAGATCAAATACCACTAACAACGATTGATAAGCAGGAATTAATTCAAGGATTTCATTAATTTGCTGCGCTAGAAGCGCCTCGCTAAGGGCAGTAATGGCTTGATTATTCTGCAGCAACGAATAGCTCTGACTATACACAATCAATGCATTTTCACTGGCTATCTGTATGTTAAAGCTCACGGCTGCTTTGCGTTGGCTGAATTGACTTTTGGCAATAACTGGCGAATTTGGCGAACCGCATCCAAAGCGTGCACCGAATCACCGTGCACACATACGGTATCAATGCTCAGGGTCAGTCGTTTTCCAGTTTGGCTTATTACAGTACCGTTGTTGATCATTCCTTGTACCTGCTGCAATGTTTCAGCTAAATTTAGCACCGCATGTGGCTCTCGACGAGAGAGTAATTGACCGTCATCGCGATAACGTCGATCAGCAAAAGCCTCAAACAGTAGTTTTATGCCATATTGCTTAGCAATATTCTGCAACGGTTGAGTTTGCGGCAGTGCTTGGATCACCAATGGCAAATCAATCGAATAGTCAGCTATCGCTTTAACCACAGATTCGAAAAGCGTCATATCCCTCATCATGTCATTGTATAGCGCGCCATGAGGTTTTACGTAATCCAATGTCTTTCCTTGTACCTTTGACATGCCTTCAAGTGCAGCAATTTGATAATGCAACATAGGGATCAGTTCTTGTTGAGTAAACGCCATATGTCTACGCCCAAAGCCCTGTCTATCGGGATAGGAAGGATGCGCACCGATACTGACATCACATTGCTTAGCCCAACGAATTGCACTTTGCAGGACAGACGGATCACCGGCATGGTACCCACAGGCAATATTGGCCATATCAATGTGCGGCATGATGTCTTGATCGTGAGGCATCTGCCATGTGCCAAAACCTTCCCCCAAGTCGCAATTAAGTTTTATCAAGCGCTTATAGCTCCCGCTTTTTTCAGATACAATGGCGTAATCATTGTATTTGTTGAAAGTGTATTCTGTCACTAGTTTACGCATTTCAAATAAAAAGTCAGGCCTATGCTAAAAATTGGAAAAATTAATCATCTCGAAGTAGTAGATGAACTACCGTTTGGATTTTACTTAGACTCAGGGCAACAAGAACGTATCTTGCTACCCACCTCATCCGCGCCTAAAGACTGCGAGATAGGACAGTTCTTAGATGTGTTTGTTTATCACGATAGTGAGGATCGGATCATCGCCACCACCAAGACCCCCTTGGCTTTAGTGGATGAAGTGGCGGTGCTACGGGTTAAAAGCTTAACCAGTGTCGGCACTTTTATGGATTGGGGTTTAGAGAAAGACCTGTTAGTGCCTTTTAGCGAACAAGAAAAACCGATGTCAGAAGGCGTTAACTACGTTGTCTATGTTTTTCAAGATCCTGAAACTTCTCGCTTAGCCGCATCAACCAAATTGAAAGACTTTCTTAGCGAAGATGGACATGATTTAAAAGCAGGTAAAGCTGTCGAACTCATCATCGCTGGCCGCACCGACATGGGTTATAAGGCCGTAGTGGATGGTACTCATCTTGGTTTGTTGTTTAAAGACGAAGTGTTTAAAACCATCCGAGTTGGTGATAAAACGCAAGGCTTTATTAAGCGCATTCGCGACGATGGCAAAATTGATTTATGTTTTCAGTTTCACAGTCAACGAGCTAGAAAGTCTTTATCAGATCAAATCATAGAAGATTTAAAAGCCCACGGTGGTATTTCCACGTTGACCGATAAAAGCTCACCACAAGATATCTCACAGCGTTTTGGCGTGAGTAAAAACGAGTACAAAAAAGCCCTAGGCGCCTTGTTTAAACAAAAACGCATCCTATTGGCCAAAGACAAAATTTCGTTGTTGGAAGAGTAAGTAATAATAAAGGAGTTTCCATGAAAGCAACCGTGACCTGGCAACAGGATCTAAAGTTTGAGTGCACCACTGAATCAGGTAAATCGTTAGTACTTGATGGCAATGGTGAAGGTATGTCACCGATGGAATCGGTGTTGTTAAGTGTGGGAGCTTGCTCGTCTGTGGATGTGGTGGAAATTATGAAAAAAGCCCGTCAACCGCTTGAGCATTGTCATTGTGAGCTAACCGCTAAGCGTGCTGAAGATGCCCCCAGAGTATTTACCGACATTCATGCTGTGTATGTGGTTAAGGGAGACAACATCAGCGAGAAACACTTGGCGCGAGCAGTACAATTATCTTGTGAGAAATATTGCTCGGTGATGTTGATGCTCAATGCAAAGGTCAATATCACCACCGACTATCGAATCGAATGAAATTAAAAGAGTCCATGTATCAGTTGCCATTTTGCTTTTGATACATGGACTTATTGTATGAATAACGCTGTTAACGTTTAACTATTCGCTGATAGTTGCTGCTTTGCTTAGGTTAACCTCTGTTGTGTCCTGTTCAGCTAACGCTTGGATATCTCGCACATTCTTTTGTACGGTAACTGCAGCAAAAAGAGCTAGCGTATAAGCCATGCCAAAGAATCCTTTTTCGCTTAATAATAAGTCTGCGTTGATCAAGCCAATAACTAACATCGCTATTGCGATAGCAGATGATCCCCATGATAAAATTCCGTAAAGTGCTGAGGTGGCAATTCCTTCCGCTTTGTCACGGATCGTTTTTTGCAGTGATACCATCGAAAACAAACCATAAAGTAACGTTATTAAGTAATAGCCTTTTTCATTTAGCTCCATTGGAGCATTGAACAGCCCTATGCCATAAGCGCCTGCACCTATTAACAAAGCGGCAATCGCTGCTAGGCTAAATGATTTGGTTGGCCCTTGAATCTGAATTGATGGTGTTTGTTGCATGTCCATAATATTCTCACTTATCTTAGTTTGTTTTCTTAAAGCTTGGTGATTAACAGCATATTGATTGTTGTAACACCTAATTAAAAATAATGTTTTATTACGCTTTTCTCGATGAATTAACCTAATAGGTCAACTAAAGTGATTGAATTTCACCTTTACTGTTTAATGTCAAAAACTCATCTGCCAATTGGTTTTTCTGTAAGTATTTTCCGATAGTGGTAAATGTGGTGGTGTAGACCTTTCCTTTGTGATCCTTAGTGGTCACGTCATCCATCAGCATCGATCCAAACATTAATTTAACACGGCTGGTGTTAACTCGTTGTGGACTGAAATGCGCGGCAGCATTGGCTTTCAAACGTGCAATATCTAAAGTGTCATAGATAGCTGCATTGATTAAATCCAAAGTGTATTCGGTACAGTTTTGAAACTGAGAATTAAACGGGTTCGCTATCACCGAATACTTTGGATTGTGGAGTGCTTGATCATTACCCGCAGCAATCAGCGCAATCAATTTCTGTTGGAGTTGAGTATCTGGAATTACAATCCCTGCTTTAAGCTCATGGGCTCCCCAAAAGAAATCAACAGGATAGTCAACCACCAGTTCACTTTTGTCTGGGCTACCCGCAGTTTGATACAAGTTATGGATCGCATAACCTTGCAGCACTTCACCGCTATTCAAGGTAATATTTGAATACACAGCGATAGCGGTATGGGTAAACATAATACCGTCGGGTAGATCTTTTTCAGGCCGTCCCATTCTGGCAATAATAAAAGCTCGCGCACCTTTGGAGGCCGCATATTTTTCTACATCTTTGGCAAACTTAATAATTTCTGCAGGCTCATGCTGAGGTTCAGCCTGACTTTGGCTACCAGCCCAAGCATTAGGAACAGCGAGGATGACAAAGATAATAATTAAACGTAATTTCATTGGTTAATTTCCCTATCGTTAATTACAGGAAAAGCCGCTGCGACGCAGCGACTTACTTTTCATCCTGTTGTTGCTTTACCACTTGATTCGGAGCCGGATCAGCGGTGATGGTACGCTCAGTGATCACTAAGGTATGCTGGTGACTATGGCTGCTGGCATGTGAAGCTTGTGCACTGTCAGCCATGGATGTACCCACTTCAGATATTACAGAACCAGCTACAACACTGGTACCAGCTACTACGATAACAGGTACAGCGACAGCAGCACTTGCCACTGTAGCGGTTGACGCAAGCCCTTCTGAGGCAGCAAGTGCAGAGTGTTTACTCGCTTGCCCACTGTGATTAACAGAATCTTGAGCAAATACGCTGGTAGAGCCTACTGATAGCAAAATGAATAGTGCTTTAGTATATGGTTTCATTGTTCTTCCTCGTTGGTTGCGAACGAGATGAAGATTAAATCCAGGTATACTTACTGTAAACATCATTCGATGATGTATACTAATTTTGTACGTATGGTTTATTTTTTTAATACTATCGAGGTATTTATGAGTCAAATTGGTCAGGTGGCAACTACCTTAAAGGGCTTACTTAAGCAGCAGCAACTCACCTATAAAAGTCTGGCCGAAAAACTGTCAATGAGTGAAGCCAATGTTAAACGTATTTTTTCGACCAATAGCTTCACCTTAGAACGACTTGAAGAGATATGCACAATATTGAGTATCAGCCTTACTGATTTGTTTTATCTTTGCCAACAGAACACTGAAAAACTAACCCAACTGACTGAAGAGCAAGAAAATCAACTATTAGCCAATCCCAAATTACTGTTAGTTGCAGTATGTGTACGAGACAGTTGGACTTATAAAGAAATCATCGAACACTACGACATTGATCAATTCGAATGCACACGACTATTAGCCAAATTAGACAAGTTGAAGATTATTAATTTGTTGCCGAATAATCGCTACAAACTGTTAATCGCACAAGACTTCAGATGGATCCCCAAGGGCCCGCTAGAAAAATTTATGGAGCAAGAAGTCATGGTGAAGTTTATGGCACCTAAAAAGGATGAAAAATGGAATTTCCGACTTTACATACGTGGGCGGTATTCTCAGTCTTCGGTAGAGATCATCCAACGCAAGCTCAACCAACTAACAAAAGAAGCCTCAGCACTTAATCAAGAAGATGCCTCGTTGCCACTAAGCAAACGAGAGCACATGGGTATTTTAATGGCCATGCGTCCTTGGGAGCCGTCCTTGTTCGAAAATATGCGTCGTAAACCCAATCTCTAAACTAGACACCCACTTTAAAGTCCAGTTTTACTGAGACACCCACATTAAGAATGGTTAAACAGCCATTTTGTTCTATGCTTTAGGGCAATCAAACAACCAAGGATGGTCTGTTATGCCCCAACCACGTAAAAACCAAATCAGTTTAATTGATACTCCTTACTACCACTGTGTTTCACGCTGTGTTCGTCGCTCTTTTTTGTGCGGTGAAGATAGCCTGACGGGACAAAGCTTTGAGCATCGCCGGGCGTGGGTGGAAAAACGTTTGTTATTTTTAGCGTCAGTGTTCGCCATTGATATTTGTGCGTATGCGGTGATGAGTAATCATACCCATGTGGTGCTGTGTGTGGATAAAGAAACCGCGGATAGCTGGTCGATGACTGAGGTGATTAGGCGTTGGCACCAGTTGTATCAAGGTACTTTGTTGAGCCAACAATATCACAAAGGCGAGCCGCTCAGTGATGCTGAGCTTGTAAGTCTTGAGCAAACGGTGAACATTTACCGTCAACGCTTATACGACATCAGTTGGCTGATGCGCAATCTGAACGAGCACATCGCCCGTGAGGCGAACAAAGAAGATGACTGTACGGGGCGATTTTGGGAAGGACGCTTTAAATCTCAAGCCTTGTTAGATGAAAGTGCGCTAGTAGCCTGTATGGCCTATGTCGACTTAAACCCCATACGAGCCAACATGAGCAGCACACCTGAAACCTCAAAGCACACCAGTATTCAAAGGCGTATTCACGCGCTTATCAAGGGTGAACAACCCCGCACCTTAATGCGGTTTATAGGCAATCACAAAAAAGACATGCCCAATGGTATCGCGTATAGCCTAATTGATTACTGTGAACTGATTGAGAGCACGGGCAAGTGTATTCGTCAGGATAAAGCCGGTCATATCAAGTCGCAACACAGCTCCATTCTAAACAGTCTTGGTCTTAATGCAGAGCAGTGGTTAACCCTAACGACCGAGTTTGAACAACACTTTTACACCGCCGTAGGTAGTGAACACATGCTTCAACAATTCAAACAACACACAAAGCATCAACGCATACGAGGGATGGCAAAGGCCAGAGCCTTATTGCAACACGCCTAGAAACAATCCACTCCAAAATAAACCCCCATCAACTCAATGTTGCTAAATCTGGCTGCTTGCTATTTGAGAATTAAGGCGATTTTCAACATACATCTCAACCAAAATATAAAAACAGCCATTCTAAGCGGGATTTAAGGCGTAGAAACGTCATTAATTTCTATTTAGCAGAGAAGTTGGGGATTCTAATATAAAAGTGAGTGTCTATTTTATTAAAGTGGGTGTCTACCATTTTGTTCTAACATTAACCGCTGTTTTGTCGAAAGGTTTCTTAGTTATTTGCATGAAAAAGAATTAGTTGGTTGGAAGAGATCCTCTCGAGCAACATGTGTAGATAATACTGAAAGAAGCATGATTACGCGTTAAAAATTCAGTATGGCACTTTGAGAATATGGAATGTCATAAAAAGATCGCTTTTATCGTGCCACCTTCGCT
The DNA here is from genome assembly GCF_039523355.1 of Aliiglaciecola litoralis. Classification (NCBI taxonomy): domain Bacteria; kingdom Pseudomonadati; phylum Pseudomonadota; class Gammaproteobacteria; order Alteromonadales; family Alteromonadaceae; genus Aliiglaciecola; species Aliiglaciecola litoralis. The sequence continues at coordinate 362,013 of NZ_BAAAFD010000001.1, forward strand.
CGTTGTTCAGGGGTCAGTAAGTTCAAATAATCTTGGTCAATTTGCAATTGTGGATTGGCTGTTTTTTGCAATAACAAATAGTCGATTAAATCCTGTTGTAACGATGCGATTTTGAGCCGTTGTTGTTCATCAGGTGCTGATAGCAGTTGTAGACGTTTAAGTTTGTCTGCAACATCTAGTAAATAGCTACTTTGAAGTGGAGCAGTTTGGGATTGTTGCAGTCGTGCACCTGTGACCACTATTTCCGTCATTGCTATTTGGTCATCCGCATTTGTCTGCGCATCCAACAGTACCTGCACATTAGATTGCATGCTCATTTCTAACCCCTGCATCAATTCATCTTCATTGCTGACAAGTCTAGGTTCAATCTTAGTTAAATTATCAATTTGAAACTCTTCAGGATTGATGTCCAATTCAGCATTCTGGATCGCCTTGGCTGCTAATTCTTGCGCTTCTTGTTCCGCATAGTTCGATTTTTGAGGCTCGCTAATTTCCGATTCGGCAACCTCTTGTTGTTTAAAGTCTTTTAATTCCGGTGCCATCCTTAAGAATTCTTGTTGTTGACTAGTTTGTTGCCTTTGTGCTGCTGATGCTTTGGTCTCCAGCACGGCCCTTTTTCTAGCGGCAGATTCATCTAAAGTAGCTTGGTCCGCTATGGCATAAGAATCAGCGGGAATGAAATCAGGTTGAGCTTGCTTAAGATCAAACTGCCCATATTGGGTGTAGACTATGACACTAACAAAAATGACTGACGCTGCGATAGAAGTCGGCCATTGCCACTTACGCCATTGGCTCGGGCTACTATCAGGTGCCAATGAACGCTGCTTAACCTGCAATTCAGCCAAAGCTAAGATGGCCTCATCGGTAGATTTGCAGGGCTGCTCATCAGATAACTGCGCGTAAACTTGACTTAGTTTAGCTTGTTCAAGTTGTTCGCTTGTTGTTTGGTTATCATTACTCATTGTGCATAACCTGATTTTCAGTCAGTCCTAATTTAAACCGTAAACAATCTGCCAACTGCTGAGATGCATAACGCAAACGGCTTTTGGTCGCTTCACGAGATGCACACACCACCTGCGCAATTTGCGCGGCTGTCATGTTGGCATCTTCTTTTAATACAAATACTTCTAATAAATGCACTGGCAGCTTATTCAAGCATGATTTCATTGCTTGTCGATTTCGTTGGCTTTCATACTCAGCATCGACAGCACTACTGCCAATGATATGGTTGCACGCTACTTCAGATTCAAGCTCTGCTGTGTCTTCCACTACACGGTTATAAACCTTTAAGTGACGTACGTGATCAATGACTTTATTGCGAGCTATGGTAAACAGCCAAGTCGTAAACTTAGCCGTAGGCTGAAATCCTTTACCATGCGTAATCACTTGGCTCCACACTTCTTGTTGCAGATCCTCAGCTAAAACTGCGTCTCGCGTTTGACGTAACAGGTAGCGAAAGGTTGCCGCTTTGTGACGCTGATACAACACAGAAAACGCCCTCACCTCCCCTTGTACATACCGGGCTAACAGCGCTTCATCCTGTTCCACGTCTGTGTATATTGGTGGTTCTGTCTCACTCAATCTAGCGGCCTCATTAACCCTTGTCACTAACCTAAGCGCTAGGTTTGGGCGCTTAGGACCATTAAAATAGACAACCTGCACTTTATATTGGTTGGAGCGTTTTAGTCATTCGAATCAAACTAACAAACTCTGCTCGATAGCCATAATCATCTAGACCTTTGTTTTGATTGGCAAGTGTTAGTATCGAATCAAGGTCGAATTTGCTTGAATATTGGCTATTTTTCAGAATCTGAGCAAAGCCAACCACCGCAGTTGCAAATTTAAAGTCGCTATTTTGTTGAGCAAACTCCGTTATTTGAGACTGTGCAACGGCATGGCTAATTAATTGACTGGTATCGGAATCAATGGGTTTGTATCTAAGCTTAACAAATGCCAATTCATCGCCTGCGGATTTCGAAGGTGTAGCCTGTGCTTGATAGCGCAACGGGTCAACTTGGGTTGCACTGCCTTGCAATACCAATTCATAAAATGCCGTTACTGTATGACCTGCTCCAATTTCACCAGCATCCACCTTATCATTATTAAAGTCTTCACTATTGAGGGCGCGATTGTCATAACCAATCAGTCGGTATTCAGCCACAGTATCAGGGTTAAACTCAACCTGAATTTTAACGTCTCGTGCGACCGACTGTAAGGTTGCCTCTAATTCTTCAACCAACACTTTGCGCGCCTCGCTAAGGCTATCGATGTAGGCATAGTTGCCATTGCCTTTATTCGCTAATTGTTCCATTAAGTGATCATTGAAGTTACCTTGTCCAAAACCTAAAGTGGTCAATTCAATACCTTTTGAACGTTGTCGTTCAACCAATTCAATCAGTTGATTGTGATCAACCATGCCCACATTAAAGTCACCGTCGGTGGCGAGAATAACGCGATTTACGCCGCCTTTTTGAAACGATTGAGCTGCCAACTTATAGGCCAATTCAATCCCCTGCCCGCCATTGGTTGAGCCACCGGCCGAAAGTTGTAACAAAGCCTGTTCAATTTTAACTTTGTTGTTGCCCGATGTCGGCTCAAGCACCACACCTGAAGCCCCGGCATAGACAACTATAGCGACACGATCATTCTCGCTAAGCTGTTGAGTTAACATACTTAACGCCCGCTTAACTAAAGGCAGTTTGTCTGAGGAATTCATCGAGCCTGAAACATCCAACAAAAACACTAGGTTCTTGGCAGTACTACTAGATGCTTCAGGTTTAGGTGCTTTTATGCCAATTCGCATCAACACACGATGTTTATCCCACGGTGATACCGCTAACTGAGTATCGATTGCAAAGGGATGGCTATTATCTGGTGCCAATTGATATTGATAGTCAAAATAATTCACCAACTCTTCGATACGCACCGCATCCGCTGGCGGCAAATAGCCTTGGTTAAGCATTCGCCTTACATTGCTGTAGCTGGCCGTATCAACATCAATGGAAAAGGTTGATAGTGGATTGGTATGGGGGGTGAACACGCCATTTTCTGGGGTGTGGTGGTATTGCTCGGTGTAGGTTGGATTATCATGCATCCTAGCTGCTGGAGCCATTAGAGTGGGTGTCTCGATAAGCTTATTAAAAGTGGGTGTCTCAATAAGATCGGACGCTAAGCTCTGAGCAATCTCACCTTGGCTACTTTGCTGCTTAGCTATCTTTGCTCCGGTCACTACAATCATATGTTGTTCAGATTCACGTCTTTGTCTTTCTTGATTATTCCTTTGTGTAACCAATTGTTGCGCCTGTTGCTTTGCTTCGTCGCTTTCTTGTCTGGCTTGCTCATTGGATGTTGAACAGCCACCTATCACAGCCATGGCTAACAGCCCTAGAACAAGCTGTTTGCGCTTTGCAAACGCGAATTTAACGGCGTCGGATTGCGGAGTTGTTGTGATCAATTTAGCTTTCATGATTTTGCCTTTTTGTTGATTGTTTATCCTTACCAACGGCCTAACTCAACAAAAGGGTTATTTATTTTTAAGCCACCAACTAAGACCAGTCACAGCCAGTAACATTTGAACTAAGAAATAGCGTAATTCACCAATTATACTGGCCAAATAAAATAACGCACCTCACCGACAACCGCTAACGTATTGTTTTTATGAAATATTTACGACTGGCACAGTGAATGCAATAGATAGTAAAAATAACTAACCATTACTGGGAATTAATCATGGACAACTACAGCAGACCGCTAACTTATTCTTCTGTCACATCAAAATGGAAACTTGTTGGAAGCGCATTGCTACTGGCCAGTACATTGCATTTAGCTGGATGCGGTCAGGCTGATGCCAGTAAACACGAGCAAGCCAAAACAGAAAAAGCCGAAGTGCTACCCATTCCTGTGGAAGTGCAATCTGTCGCTAAAGGAAGTATTTCATCCAACTACACCACGACCGCGGTGCTTGAAGCCAAAGAAGAGGCTTTTGTAGTGGCCAGGGCATCTGGCATTATCGAGCAAATTTTGGTCGAAGAAGGTGATTATGTTGAAAAAGGTCAGGTACTCGCCAAACTAGAACCTGAACGTTATCAGTTAAACCTTAGACGTGCGACCGCAGACTTGGAGGGTATCAAGAAAGAGCTCGACAAGGTCAATAAAGTATACAGTCAAAAGCTAGTCAGTGATGACACCTACGATAAGCTTACAGCCCAATATGAATCTGCTAAAGCTACTTTATCGCTCGCCCAACTCGATCTAAAAGAAGCCACTATCGTTGCACCTATCAGTGGCTATATTGCTGAACGAAATGCCAAAGTGGGAAATTTAACCGAGTCTTTTCAACGCGAACGCATGTTCCACATTGTGCAGCAAAAAGAGCTTTATGGGATTGTACATTTACCTGAAAAAGAACTGGCGAAAGTCCACAATGAGCAATCTGCGAAATTGATCGTCACAGCGTTAGGCGACAAGCAAATTGATGCTTTTGTAGAGCGCATCAGTCCAGTCATTGACCCCAAAACCGGTACCTTTAAAGTGACTTTACGCGTGCCCAACCCTGATAACCTGTTAAAGTCCGGCATGTTTACGCAGGTAAATCTTAATTACGATACTCATTCACTCGCCACCTTATTACCGCGCAAAGCATTGCTGGCGATTGACGATAAAACCAATGTGTTTGTGGTCAATGAGTCAGGTATAGCAAACAAAATCACCATTAAAACAGGTTACCAAGAAGGTGATTTCATTGAGGTACTCGAAGGCTTAATGGGCGACGAAAAAGTGGTTATCACCGGTCATCACAATCTTAAAGACAATGCCTTAGTCGATGTAGTCAACGGCTAGTTGGGGAATCAATCATGAATTTAATTGATATCGCCGTAAAGCGGCCGGTTACTGTATGGATGTTTACCTTAGCAGTGTTGTTGTTTGGATTTGTATCATTATCACGATTATCGCTAAACCTGTTACCAGAACTATCCTACCCTACGCTAACGATCCGTACTGATTATGTTGGCGCAGCTCCCGGAGAAGTCGAACAATTAGTCAGTAAACCGATAGAAGAAGCCGTAGGGGTAGTAAAAGGCGTACGCTCTGTTACATCAGCCTCAAAAGCCGAACAGTCTGACGTGGTACTGGAGTTTGATTGGGGCACAGAAATGGATATGGCCAGTTTGGAGGTGCGCGAAAAACTCGACGTACTGATGCTGCCCTTAGATGTTAAACGTCCTTTGCTACTGCGCTTTAACCCCAGTCTAGATCCGATCATGCGCTTTGGCTTAGGCGCATCAAACACAGGGGGAAGTTCTGAGGTTAGCGATGAGGTGAATGTCGGCAATATGAAGCGGGTTCGTACTTATGCCGAAGAAGATATCAAACGCAAGTTAGAATCCGTCGAAGGGGTCGCTTCGGTGCGCATCGGCGGTGGACTTGAAAACGAAGTTCATATTTTAATTGATCAACAACGCGCCAGCCAGTTGAACATCTCCCTAGCAGAAATCATCAAACGAGTTAAAGATGAAAACGTCAATGCCTCTGGTGGTCGCGTAGAAGACGGTTCGCAAGAGTATCTGGTCAGAACGATCAATCAATTTCAATCACTAGACGATATGCGTGACTTATATATCGCCACTCGTGAAGGGCGACACATCCGTCTCAAAGATCTGGCACAAGTGATAGATACATACAAAGAACGCAACGCCATCACCCGTTTCGACAGTTTAGAAGGGGTTGAAATTGCGATTTATAAAGAAGGTGACGCCAACACAGTGAATGTCGCCAATGCCGTAAAACAACGCTTGCAAAACATCGATGAGAGTTTACCTTCGGGGTACCAATTACAGATGGTTTACGACCAATCGTTGTTTATTGCTAGTGCCATCAACGAAGTAAAAACGGCTGCCATTATTGGTGGTGTGCTGGCGATGTTTATTTTGTACTTTTTCCTTAAAAATATCTGGCCTACACTGATCATTTCAATCTCTATCCCAGTGTCCATCATTGCCACCTTTAATCTTATGTACAGCTATGATATCAGTTTAAATATCATGAGCTTAGGGGGCATTGCACTAGCAATTGGTTTGCTCGTAGACAATAGTATTGTGGTATTAGAAAACATTGATCGCCACAAACAAAATAACGTCAAACCGGTGCAAGCAGCCTCAGCCGGAACCGCCGAAGTTTCCATGGCAATTGTCGCTTCTACGTTGACAACCATGGCGGTCTTTTTTCCGCTGGTTTTTGTTGATGGGATCGCGGGACAATTGTTTAGTGATCAGGCCCTCACTGTCACCTTTGCATTGGCAGCTTCTCTGGTAGTCGCACTGACGCTGATACCCATGCTTGCTGCGCGAGAAAAGTCAAGCCAAGCCGACAAACCGCTCGATTTAGGCCCCGTTTCTCAACGCACAAAACCTAAGAGCAAAGCAGGCCTTGCACTGCATTATGCGGTGTTACCTTTTAGCTGGCTGATTAGGGGCGTTTTCTATTATCTACCGTTGTTTATCAGTACATTACTACTAGCCAGTTTTAGCGTTCTGTCAAAGTCATTACAGTGGCTATTTAAACCGATACTCTGGGTATTTGACAAATCCTATCAATGGCTATCAAAAATTTATTTTAAATTATTAACCATCGCTTTACAGGCCCGCTTATTGATAGTGGCTGCAATCGTTTCGGTTTCACTGCTATCGATACTGGTATTACCTAGATTAGGTATGGAATTGATACCGCCGATGGCGCAAGGTGAATTCAACGTAGAAGTTACCTTACCCACAGGGTCGCGTTTAGAGAATACCGACAAAGTGATAGCTGAGTTGGCGCACTTCACCCAACAACAAGCGGGTGTCAAACGCACCTATTCTTTGGCTGGAACCGGAAGCTTGATGAATGCATCACCTGCGCAAGGTGGTGATCATTGGGGTAAATTAAATGTGGTGATGGTGCCAAATTCTACCCCTGAACAAGAACAACAAGTGATGCAAGCAATGCGCACTTATTTAGATAAGCAAGCTGGGGTGCAAAGTAAGTTTGGCACACCTGAACTATTTAGTTTTTCAACGCCTGTTGAGATCCAGATTGCAGGTTACGATTTGGCCATGCTTAAACGTTACGGTGACAAACTCGCAAGCGAATTGTCGAATAACCCTCGTTTTGCTGATGTAAAAAGCTCATTGCAACAAGGTAATCCCGAATTAAAGATTTTGTTCGATCATCAAAAACTTGCTCAATTGGGCTTAAATGCACCAGACGTTTCTAAGCTAATCGCAGCCAAAGTCGGCGGTGAAGTCGCCAGCAAATTCAGTGTCGATGATCGCAAAGTCGATATCTTAGTGCGTAACCAAGAAGATCAACGCAACTCAATTGAAGATATTGGCAATATCGATGTGAATCCAGGCATGCGTCCATCAATTCCATTATCTGCAGTCGCAAATATTGATATGTCCGTAGGGCCGAGCGAAATTACCCGTGTTGGCCAACAACGGGTGGTATTAGTTACCGCGAATCTAAGCTACGGTGATTTAGGTATCGCGGTCACTGAAGCCCAACAAGCAATCGACAATATAAAGCTTCCTATTGGCTTAAAAGCCAAAGTGGCAGGGCAATCAGAAGAAATGGATGCCAGTTTTGAATCGTTGTATTTGGCACTGGCCTTGGCGATTTTTATGGTTTATTTAGTGATGGCCTCACAATTTGAATCACTGCTACATCCATTTTTAATTCTATTCACTGTACCCATGGCCTGTGCAGGCTCGATTTACGGACTGTTCTTAACGGGCACTAATCTTAGTGTAGTCGTGTTTATTGGACTTATTATGCTGGCTGGAATTGTGGTCAATAACGCCATCGTATTAATTGATCGGATTAATCAGCTGCGCGCTAAAGGAGTGCAAAAAACCGCGGCTATAATTGAAGCTGCTCACAGCCGCTTGCGTCCGATTCTAATGACCACACTCACCACTGTGCTTGGTCTACTGCCGATGGCTATTGGTTTGGGCGATGGTGCAGAGATCCGCACCCCAATGGCAATTACCGTAATCTTCGGTTTGCTATTTGCCACCCTACTCACGCTGTTTTTGATCCCCGTATTATACAGTTTGTTTGATCGCAAAGTATTTCAAAACGAGCCGCAAACGGCACAACAGTTAGCGAATTCGGAGATAGTGTATGGATAAGTTCGCCCATGCAGGAGCGGCGTTAGCCGCCTTTGCAATTCGCCGTCCGGTAACCATTTCCATGCTGTTCTTTTCTTTGCTGATAATGGGGTTAGGAGCAAGTCGCTTATTACCATTGGAAAAATTCCCAGGTATTGATTTCCCTGAGATATATATTCAAGTGCCGTACAAAGATTCAACCCCAGCAGAAATAGATAAGATGATCACCCGTCCGGTTGAAGAAGCACTGGCGACTATGTCAGGTATCAAGCGACTGCGCTCGGTATCAAATGAAAACAATGCTGAGATCCAAATTCGCTTTGACTGGGATGCCAATATCAAAGCGAAAAGCATTGAAGCACGTGAGAAAATTGACGCTATCCGACACTTGTTACCTGATGATGTAGAAAGGGTAATGGTGTTTAAGTTTAACCTTAAAGACATGCCGGTATTTCAGCTGCGCTTGTCAAGTGATCGCGATATCTCAAACTCATACGATTTATTAGAGCGCAGTTTAAAAATGCCGATTGAGCGTATCCAAGGGGTTTCAAAAGTCGAGCTCTATGGCGTGTTAAAAAAACAAATATCGATTCGCTTAGATCCAGATCGCATTGCGGCGCTGCACATTGATATTAATAGCCTATCAAAAACCCTAAACGACGCTAACTTTTCCATGACCGCTGGGCAGTTTTTTGACTTAGAACAGAAAATCACTATCAATCCAGTAGGCGAATTTCGCAGTAAACAAGAAATAGCCGACCTCATCGTCACCCGCAACGTACGCCTTAGCGATATCGCTGAAATCAACTACGAAACACCCCGTCCAACCGAAGGCCGACATTTAGATAAAACCCACGCCATTGGATTAAATGTGTTTCGTGAATCCGGAGCAAACCTAGTCCAAGTGTCTGAAGCGGTTATGGCCCATATCGAAGAAGTGCGCGCTAGTTCAGAGTTTAACGGTATCAACCTGTTTATCATGCAAGATGAAGCCAATAGCGTAACCACTTCTTTGCAAGATCTGCTAAATTCAGGAATGATTGGTGCGCTGCTATCGATCATCGTTTTATATTTATTTTTACGCAACCTAGCCACTACGTTAGTGGTCGTTTTGTCTGTGCCCTTTGCCATCTGTATCACCCTAGCTTGCATGTATTTCTTGGGTTATACGCTGAATATTCTCTCCTTAATGGGCCTGATGTTAGCGGTTGGCATGCTAGTTGATAATGCGGTGGTGGTGACTGAAAGCATTTTTCAAGAGCGAGAACACACCGCCGACCCAATAGAGGCAACGAAAAAAGGCGTTGCTTTGGTTAGCTTAGCGGTAATTGCCGGTACAGCCACAACGGCAATTGTATTTTTACCTAACATAGTTGGCGTAAAAGCCGAGCTAACCGTGTTTCTTGAGCATGTTGCGGTGTCTATTTGTATTTCGCTGTTTGCATCCTTGTTATTGGCACAAACCCTAATCCCACTGCTTGCCACTAAATTGAAAATTAAAGCTAAACCTAAACAGCTTAAGCCGAGCAAATTAACCGCTTTGTATGAGCGCATTTTACGTTGGACACTGGCACACCAAGGTAAAACCGCACTCATTGCCATCGCTATTTTACTCAGCACCGCAGTGCCATTGTCGATGCTTAAAAGCCATGAAGACAACAACGGCAATCAAGGTCGAATCTGGCTAAATTACGATATTCAAGGTAATTACAGCCTCAAAGAAGTCGAAAAAGCAGTCAGCAAGATGGAAGACTACCTGTATGCCAATCAACAGGAATTTCATATTAAACAGGTATACAGCTACTTTACCGCAGGGTTTGCCGTTTCGGGGATCACGATGGAAGAAGATTTGCCCATTACCGTATCTGAATTGAAAAAGAAAATTCGCGATGGATTCCCAACCTTTGTGCGAGCCAAGCCTTCCTTTCAATGGGACCAGGGCTCTGATGGTGGCGTTCGCGTCACATTATTTGGGCAATCCTCTGAGAATCTGATGCGCATTGCCGACCAAATTGTGCCCATCTTAAGCAGCGTTGATGGCTTAGCCGATGTAAAAGCCGACGTAGATGGACTGAATTATGAATTGCAAATCAACATCGATCGACAAAAGGCATTTCGTTTTGGCCTAAATAGCAATGATATTGCTGCGGTGGTAAGCACTGCTCTGCGTGGTGCCAATCTGCGCACATTTAGAAATGACAGTGAGGGCGAGATTGCTATACGCCTGATGTATGACGAGTCGTTGCAAAGCTCAATGGAAAAATTAAAAAACCTCACAATTTCGCGAACCCAAGGACAGAACGTGACGCTTGATATGGTGGCTAAGATGCAAATAAAGCCACGGTTATCTCAAATTCAACGTTACGCCAGACAAACCTCGTTGAGTATCGGCGCCAATTTAGAGGATGAGTTAACCGTAGAAGAAGCGAAAGAGCGCATCGAGTCCATCATGCAAAACATTACATTACCCAATGGTTATTCATGGTCATTGGCAGGTAGTTTCCAGCGCCAAGACGAGGACGAAGCCATCATGCTTACGAATATGATGTTAGCGATCATCATGATTTATATTGTGATGGCGGCGTTATTCGAATCGTTACTGCTACCAACGGCGGTGCTGACGTCGCTGATCTTTTCATTTACCGGTGTGTATTGGGCATTTTTATTAACCGGGAATCCCATGACGGTAATGGGCATGATCGGCATGCTCATTCTAATGGGTATTGTAGTGAACAATGGCATTGTGCTGGTGGATCGGATCAATCAACTGGTTAACACGGGTTTGAAAGTGCACGACGCTATTATCCAAGGTTGCTTAACCCGTATAAGGCCCATTCTTATGACTGTACTCACCACCGTGCTAGGGTTGGTTCCTTTGGCCGTAGGAGATGTCAATATTGGCGGGGATGGACCTCCCTATTCACCGATGGCTATAGCGATTATTGGAGGATTACTATTCAGTACGCTCACCAGCTTATTTTTAGTGCCGCTGACCTATTTGTTGCTGCTCAAACTACGGCGCAACACGCAAGATATGCTGTCTAATAGTAAGTTGTTGGTATCACGCATCATTCGCACGTGAATATAGAAAAAATCATAGAAGATGACGAGTTTATACTGAGGAATAACGCAACGGATGATAAATCATCCGTTGCCGCTTAGACGCTAATTTTTATCGAATATCTTTTAGCTTGGCCCGTAAGAAATCCAATGCCGATTGTTCTCTGGCATCAACATCACCATCCGCGTTAGCAATATCTTCGGCCAATTTTAACGCATTTTCCTTCATCCAAGGATCGGATAATAACGACGAACGATGGGCTAAAAAGTCCTCGACTTCCGATGCTGCAATAGCGTGATCAATTTTACTTTCTAATGTTTTGTAATAGTCCATTTTAGCAACGTCACTATCCCAATCTAAGGATTTTAACCAGTCTTGCATATAAACCAGCTCAGACTCTTCTACGACATCGTCAATTTTCACGAACATAAGACCGATATCAAACAGTGCTTGTCTTTGTATTTGATCCTTGCATTGCCCCATGTCCAGCGCTTGAAGAAAATTTTCAAATCGCATTTTATGCACTCCAACGTGTTTTTATGATTAATCTACCGTATCCTAGTCCAAAGTCCTAGTCCATGCTAATTCAATATGTCAATTCCAATAAAAAGTCTCTCTCCAGCCCAATGTTACATTGGCTTAATTAACCCTAAGAGCCCAACGAATGTAGGGGCAGTTTTACGTGCGGCTGGCTGCTATGGTGCGAGTAGAATAAATTATACGGGGCAAAGATATGATAATGCGCGGCGATTTAGCACAGACACCAAACACGCTAGCCAGCATATCCCATTGCAGCGAGTTGAAGACGTATTCGATAACATTGACGACTCTGTTAGGAAGGTGGCAATCGAGTTAGTTGAGGGGGCAGTTCCATTACCACACTATCAACATCACGATGCGACTATGTATGTGTTTGGCCCTGAAGACGGAACCATCCCACAAAGCGTGTTAGATAGATGCGATGATATTTTGTATGTACCGACTAAAGGGTGTATGAACCTTGCTGCTACGGTAAATGTTTTACTATATGACCGCATGGCAAAATCTACCGACACGCAATATTGCGACAGTGTTATTCGTGCTAGCAGAGACACTAACAATCGTACAGCTGTGGCCAAAACCAAACGTTCGGATTAACGAAACATTCACAAATAAAATACGGACTTCTATTGTCATCGTAACTCAACCATGTATAAATTAGATTTCCGTCTATAATCAGGTAGTTAATGTGCCTGCCTAAATCAGGGCAGATATACAGCAAGAGGAAAGCTAATAATGTCAGATGATACTCGTATCCCCCGCAGTTCAGAGAATGATCACACCAGAGAAATGGCTGCCAAACGTCGAGAGTTTATACAGCAAAAAACTGGAGCTGACCTGAAATACACGGGTGAATACAGCATTGATCCAAGTGTTTTACCCGGTAATGTGGAAAACTTTATCGGCATAGTGCAAATGCCAGTTGGTGTTGCAGGACCAGTACAGATAAATGGTGAACATGCAAACGGACAGTTTTACGTCCCATTAGCGACCACAGAAGGTACCTTGGTTGCCAGTTACAGTCGCGGAATGCGTGTAATCAATGAATGTGGTGGGGTAAAAACCACGGTAGTCGAAGGCTGGATGCAAAGAGCCCCCGCTTTTATTTTCAATGATGCCAGAGAAGCCAGAGACTTTGGTGAGTGGGTTACTGAGAATTTCGACAAAATCAAAGAACAAGCAGAGTCCACTACCAGCGTTGGTAAACTTGAGCATATTCAGCAATGGTCTGTATCAAAAACCCGTTATTTACGATTTAACTACACTACTGGCGATGCAGCAGGTCAAAACATGGTCGGCAAGGCCACTTTGGTAGCTTGTGAATGGATTAAAGCTAACTCCCCTATTCCCTGTATGTACTTGTTGTCGGGCAACATGGATACCGATAAAAAGCACTCGCACTTAAATATGCTGCATTCCCGTGGTAAGCGGGTCATTGCGGAAATTGTGTTGAAAAAAGAAGTGCTTGCTCGCGTAATGAAAGTCGACACTAAAATATTGGCAGGCGCAACCGTACTGGCTAACACAGGCGCGCTCATGGCCGGAGCTGCCTACAACGGCCCCCATTCAGCCAATGGTATCGCGTCGCTTTATATTGCAACGGGTCAGGATGAAGCTAACGTAGTGGAGTCTCATGCTGGGATGCTATCTCACCAATTGTTAGACAACGGTGACTTCTATATTTCCGTGACCTTACCTTCACTGATTGTCGCGACTTTTGGCGGTGGTACTGGATTGCCCACGCAAAACGAGTGTTTACAAATGCTCGGTTGTGTTGGTAAGGGCAAAGCTAATAAATTCGCTGAAATTGTTGCCGCAACCGTATTGGCCGGTGATATTTCATTAGCTTGTGCGGTTATCGCTGGGCACTGGGTAAGTAGCCACGACAAAATGGGCCGCAACCGCTAGACGGTTATCAAAGGTTTAATAATAGTCATTAAAAAACCCGCAAAAGCGGGTTTTTTATTGCGCCAAGCCAAATACCTAGGCACTGATTGTCACCGGAACGCCGTTTAGTACAGCATTGCCTGACAACTCATCTAGCACCATCTCATCGGTAAGCTCATTAACACTTACCCCTGCTTGTTGTTTAGCGTGTTGCCACCCGACTCCTTCTTTATCGTGTCCCCAGCCGTGGGGAACGGCTATCACCCCTTGCATGATTTTTTCTGTGACTTCCGCGGATATTTTTATTTGTCCTACCCGAGAGGTGATGGTCATGAGTGAGCCATTTGCAATACCGTGTCTATCGGCATCAAAAGGATGTATCTGTGCCGTACATAGGCGGCTATCCTTAGTCATTCTGCGGCTATTATGTGACCACGAATTGTTGGTTTTCAAATGTCTTCGGCCAATCAATAATAACGATTCACTTTGATCAATGGGTTCAAAAAAGTACTGTTCAACCCGCTCTATATCAGGCATGAAATAGTCAAAGCCCAGATCAATTTTTTTATCCGAATGATATATCGCCTCTGGCAATTGGGCTTGTAAAGGCCCTAAATCAATGCCAGGTGGAGTGGCAATGAGTTTATCAATAGACAAACTGTGTTCACCTTTGCCATAACGTCCAGAAGTGAGCAAGTCATCTACCACACCCAGTGGTGTTTTTTGTCGCAATGCTTGATACAACTCCGTGTTATTGCCTCTTTTGGCTTCCAGCTTTTCAGCGAGCGCTAAATATATTTGCCAATCGGTGCGTTTATTTTCGCTCAATGGAAATACCGCCGGCGAAAACTTAGCGAAATTTCGGACCGCAAATTTATGAAATACAAGATCGTAATGATCTCGTTCCAAGGCTGTCACAGGAGGCAATATCACGTCAGCATGGCGAGTACTTTCAGTGACATAAAAATCCACAGCCACCATAAATTCTAAACTTTCAAAAGCACGATCTAACTGCGGCCCATTAGGGGTAGTTAACACTGGGTTTCCTGCTCCTAACACCATGGCTTTTATTTGCCCCTCTCCCTCGGTAAGGATTTCTTCGGCTAATGCTGATACGGGATACTCACCGCCAAAAGACGGTAATCCTCGAACCCGAGTTTTGCCCTTACCAATGCTACCTCGCCCTGAATGAGGCAGATAATCCGCGGCGGGCTGAGTAAACATCATACCGCCTGCTTTATCTAAATTATCGGTTAACATATTGAATAACATGATCAGGTACTGATTGAGAGTACCAAAACGCTGCACACTGGCTCCCATGCGTCCATAGCATACCGCAGAATTGGCAGTCGCAAATTCTCGTACCATTCTTTCGATATCTACGGCACTGATGCCAACGTGATCAGCGACACGGCTAGGTGGATACGCTTTTACATAATCAGCGACTTGGTGTAGATCTGATGTAAACTCAGCTAACCGCTCTACTTTGGATAATCCTTGAGCAAACAGACTGTTGATCATGGCCAGCAATAACAGTGCGTCTGTTGCCGGTTTGATAAAGTGATGTTCGCTGCTTATATCTGCAGTTTCAGACCTTTTAGGGTCTATTACCACCACTTTACCGCCTCTTTGCTGGATCGCTTTAAGCCGTTTTTTAACATAAGGCACTGTCATGATACTGCCATTAGAGGCCAACGGATTACCGCCGATGATCATGAAATAATCGGTGTGATCAATATCAGGTACAGGAATTTGATTTTGGTGCCCAAACAATTGTCGACTAACAATATGATGCGGCAGTTGATCCACTGAGGTTGCAGAATAGCGATTGAACGACTTTAATGCTTTGTAAAAGTAAGGGCCAAAAAGTATTGCACCAAAATTATGCGCATTCGGATTACCTAGATAGATCCCCACTGGATTATGTGAATAACGGTTTTGGATATCGTGCAATTTCTCCACGGTAAAATCGAGCGCTTCATCCCAAGAGATAGGTTGCCACTTGCCCGCCACTTTTTTAACTGGTTGACGAAGTCGATCAGGATCATCATATAACTCTTTTAAGGTCGCCGCTTTAGGACACACGTGACCTTGACTAAACGGGTTTTGCTTATCACCCACAATGGCAGTGATGTTATCGCCTTCAGTCGTTACCTCAATGCCACACATTGCCTCACACAAGGTGCAGGTAGAGTGATGCTTTTTCATAATGTTATCTTTAAGTCGCGTTTACTGTAGTGCAACGTTAGCCAACAAGGCGTTTATACACAAGTATCACGATTTGTTATTGGCGCTCGTAAAATCTTTTTTCGATTAGATTAAACCTTTTACTCTCTCCTTTCGACTTACTCTGTGATTGTTCACATATTTCAGGGTAAAAGAATGCAAATTGAAGATACCAGCGGTCAAGATGTGGTGTTAGTCAAAACGAAAAATCGAACGCCGTTACTGGTGACCATAGGAGTACTCATTGTTGGGTTGATCGGATATTTCAGCTTAGCCCCAGCGTTAAGTAATTGGTCAAACTCAGATCAATCCGTGTCGGCACAACGATTACGCCTAGCCACCGTGGAAAAAGGCGACTTGGTCAGGGACTTGTCCGTACAAGGCCGAGTGGTAGCTTCTGTTAGCCCGCGTCTTTATAGCCCGGCGCAAGGTACTATCACGTTTGAAGTAGACGCTGGAGACTCAGTCACCATCGGACAGGTATTAGCGAGAATCGACAGCCCTGAACTTACCAACGAATTAAAACAGGAAGAATCCAGTTTACAGCGCTCGAAGATGGAATTAGATCGAGAAAAAATACAAGCCAAGAAACAAGCGCTGGAAAATCAAAAAGCGGTGGATTTAGCCCAAGTTGCCTTAACAGCCGCCGATCGTGAAAAACGTCGAGCGGATAAAGCCTATCAAAGTCACTCCATCAGCCAAATAGATTTTGAAAAAGCCCAAGATGATTTGGAGAATGCCAATTTAGTGCATCGACATGCAGTAACAGACGCAGAGCTCAATCAAGAAAGCCTCGCCTTTGAGATCCAAACCAAACAACTGCAATTAGAGCGTCAAGCCCTGCTGGTAGATGAGCTCTCACGCAAAGTCGATGAACTGGTGATGCGCTCGCCAGTAAATGGCATAGTCGGTAATCTCGCCGTTCAACAAAAAAATCAAGTCACCCAAAATCAACCTATCTTGTCGGTTGTTGATTTATCTGAATTTGAATTAGAAGTCGATATTCCGGAAAGCTATGCCGATGATTTAGCCATTGGCATGCAAGCTGAAGTCTTTCTCAATGGCGAAACGCACTTAGCCACTCTGGTCACTATCTCACCTGAAATTGAGAACAATCAAGTGATTGGTAGAGTGCGCTTTGCCACCCATAACCAAGCCGGTGAAGTCTTATCGCAACCCACCGGCTTGCGCCAAAATCAACGCTTAACTACACGGATTCTAATGGAAAACAAAGCCAATGTGCTGCTAGTCCAACGCGGTCAATTCCTCGACAGTGGCAGCGGCAGATTGGCCTATGTAGTGCGTGATGGTATGGCTCATAAAACCACCATTACGACCGGAGCCAGAAGCTTATCCAGTGTCGAGATTGTCAGTGGCCTTAACGTTGGTGACAGCATCGTCATCTCAAGTACCGAGCAATTTAACGGCGCAGATAAAATTTTAATAACCAATTAAAAAAGGTCGCGCCAGGCGCCACCGCAACAATAAGGAAGAACCATGCTAATCATGCAAGACGTTAAGAAAATATTTCGAACTGACCTGATAGAAACTCATGCACTCAGGGATTTCAACTTACAAGTCACCGAAGGGGAATTTGTTGCGGTTACTGGCCCGTCAGGCTCAGGTAAAACTACATTTTTGAACATTGCTGGCTTGTTGGAGACTTTTGAAGGCGGCCGCTATGAGCTAGACGGTCAAGATGTCAGTCATCTAAACGATAAGAAACGAAGTCAATTGAGAAACGAAAAGATCGGTTTTATTTTTCAAAGTTTTAATCTGATCCCGGATCTGAATCTGTTTGATAACGTCGACGTGCCGTTGCGCTATCGTGGTTTCAATGCCAGTGAACGCAAAAAACGCATAGAAGAAAGTCTAGAACGAGTCGGCCTAGCTAATCGCATGAAGCACCTGCCCTCGCAGTTATCTGGTGGTCAACAACAGCGGGTTGCCATCGCCCGCGCATTAGCCGGTGATCCACGTTTTCTGCTAGCCGATGAGCCTACCGGTAATTTGGACACTAAAATGGCCTTAAGTGTGCTGGAGCTCCTCAAAGATATAAACCGCAATGGCACCACTATTGTAATGGTGACTCACGATCCCGGCTTAGCGCAACAAGCGCAGCGCAATATTTATGTGCGTGATGGTAAAGTTAGTGAAATGGGTGATGTAGTTGAGTTAGATCAGGCCGCCAACGGCTAAGGAGAGCGGTATGTTTACCTATTATCTGCGCCTTGCGTTCAATAGCATTAAACGCAATCCCATTTTGAGTGCCTTGATGATCACCGCCATTGCTTTGGGAATAGGCGCCAGTATGACCACCATTACGGTCAATTATCTGATGTCATCCAATCCCATACCGCATAAGAGTGAACAACTTTATTATGTGCAGCTAGACAGCTGGAGCCCTTACGAGGCGGCCAATGATCAAAATGAGCCACCGGATCAAATCACTTGGACCGATGCCACTAATTTGATGAAGGCCAAACAAGCCTTTCGACAATCCGCCATGGCCTCCACGGGCGGTGTAATAGAGCCGGCAGGCCAAGATGAAAAGCCATTTATGGCCAGTATCAGATTGGCATTTTCAGACTTTTTTCACCTGTTTGATACGCCCTTTTTGTACGGTAGCGGCTGGTCTGACAGCGCCGATAGTAATCGCGAATACGTCGTGGTCATCAGCAAAGCCACTAATGAGCGTTTATTTGGCGGGGAAAATTCCATTGGCCGCACGGTACGTGTCGTCGGTAAAAACTTTCGTGTTGTCGGAGTATTGGATGAATGGGTTTTAGTGCCACGTTTTTATGACGTGACCACGGGTCCTTTTCACGAGACCGAAGAAGTCTTTATGCCGTTTTACATGAAACAGGAATTGGAATTAACCAATGGCGGCAATACCAACTGTTGGAAATCCCCCGAGGGCGAAGGGTTCATGGCATTTCTGCAGTCTGAATGTGTTAACTATCAGATGTGGGTAGAACTGCGAAATGATGATGAACGCGCCCAATACATGGATTTTTTAAATAACTATGTCACTGAACAAAAAGCCCTTGGACGATTCGCTCGCCCGCTTAACAATCGTTTATCCAATGTCATGCAGTGGATGGAAAACCAAGAAGTGGTTGCCGATGACGCGCAAATTATGATGTGGGTGTCTTTTATGTTTTTGCTGGTGTGTTTACTCAATACCATAGGCTTATTGCTGGCCAAATTTACCGGCAAAGCGGCCGAAATTGGTTTGCGGCGCGCTGTTGGGGCATCTAAAACAGACTTATTTAATCAACATATCGTCGAAACTGCCATCATCGGTGTAGTCGGAGGCATATTAGGCTTAGGACTGGCCTATTTGTGCCTAGAGGGAATTAAGTCCTTGTACGGCGAATTTGTGCAAAACCTAGTGGGACTGGATCTGGTTATGGTGGCCTGCGCGATTGGTTTAGCCATTGTGTCGAGTATTCTTGCTGGGCTATACCCCACATGGCGTGCGTGCAACATCGCTCCTGCCAGTCAACTGAAAAGCCAATAAGGAGAGCGTTATGAGTCAATGGGAAATCGGACCGATATTTCGCGCGATGATGCGCAACAAAGTGGGCGCTGTGCTGATCGCGATTCAAATAGCGATGACTATGACCATAGTGGTAAATTCTATTTTTATTATTAACCAGCGCGCGGCGTTAATGGAACGACATAGTGGTATAGATGAAGCCAATAGCTTTTATCTCACCAGCACCGGTTTTGGTGAAAACTTTGATCCCAAATCAACCACTCAAAATGATTTAGCGCTTATTCGCAGCACACCAGGTGTTGTTGATGCCATTCAGATCAATGCCATCCCCACTACAGGTAGTGGTTGGTCAATGAGTTTCCAAGTTGAACCAGGTGAAGACAAGCAAGACGAAGGTGCCGCTATATACATGGTTGACGAGCATGGGGTTAACGCTCTGGATGTAAACGTCATCGCTGGTGAAAACTTCAACGCTAACGATATTCGCTGGCGACCAAAAAGTAGCCGTAATTGGCCAGATATAGTGTTAATTACCAAAGCCATGGCCCAATCGTTGTTCCCCGATACGCCATGGCAAGAAACCGTAGGTAAAACCATTTATATCAGTCAAACTGAGCCCATGATCATCAAAGGAATAGTGGATCAAATCCAAGCGCCTTGGGTTGGATGGGACGATTTAGAACATGTGGTTATGACCCCTGAAATTACTCAATTTTCATCGACTCGCTATTTCATTCGTGCCGAGCCTGGTCAACGTGATCGCTTAATGCCGCTGATTGAAGAGGCTTTGGCCAGTTCTAATAAGCAAAGGATCATCAGAGGATTACACAGTATTGAAGAGACCCGCGAGCGCAGTTATCGCGGCGATGCGGCTATGATAAAAATCTTATCCACCATCATGGTAGTGCTCACCATAGTGACCGGATTAGGTATAGTTGGGCTTGCTAGCTTTAGCGTTAATCGCCGCAAAAAGCAGATTGGGACGCGTCGTGCATTGGGTGCTAGCCAAGGTGCCATAGTGCGTTACTTTATGCTTGAAAACTTCTTAATCAGTACCGTGGGGGTGGTGATAGGCGCGGCACTAACAGTGGGATTAAATATGCTTTTGGTGAATCTGTTTGGCCTTAATGCCATCGACTGGTATTACATTCCATCGGGCATGCTAGTGTTGTGGTTGGTTGGACAGATTGCCGTATTGGGTCCGGCCAAGCGCGCGGCGAACATCCCGCCAGCATTGGCAACGCGTACCGTTTAACTCTTGTGTCTGATGCTCAAGGATGAGCATCTACTAAGACAGCGCAACCGATTTCACCTGTACAAACATCTCTTGCTCTTTTTTAAGCGCCAAATGCGCAAACGACTTATCGGTAATTTGACCTAACAAAAATGTCTCACCAACCGCAATTTTCAGTATCGTTTTGCCCTTCCCTGCATGACGAAAATCAACGATTTTTGCAGGCAAAATATTCAAAATGCTACTATCTGTTTGTTTACTCAATGTGACGCTGACATCTTTGGCTTTGATCACTAAGTTAACCGTGGTATTGATGGCACTTGGCACAAGACTTACCCAGATTATCCCTGCTTGCGTGTCGATCTGGGTAATATGGTGGTGTTTGTCGTGAGCGATGATCTTCCCATGCAATGCACTTTTTGCATCCTCTTCTAATGCCAAAGGGTGAGATAAATCGGTTAATACCTGTTGGGTTGCTCCTTGACCGATACAACGACCGTTATCAAGCAACACCAATTGACTGCAAAGGCGCGCGACTTCAAGCTTGGAATGGGTGACATAAATCACCGGTATCGGCACTTGCCTGAGCAGCGCTTCAAACGTCAACATGAATTCAGATTTCAGTGAATCATCGAGTGATGCCAAGGGTTCATCCATCAACAACAATTGCGGATCCGCGGCGAGTGCTCGGACGATGGCAACCCGCTGCTGTTCGCCACCTGAAAGCGTTTGAGGAGCGCGTTTGAGGAGCGAGCGTAACTGTAAGGTGTCGATGAAATCCTCGACCGGAAAGGCAGAATTGGCGGGTTTTGTTGAAAATCGTCTGGCATAGTAGATATTTTGCTCAACGCTCATGTGCTCAAACAAACTAGGCTGTTGAAAAACCATGGCTAATTTGCGCTCGTGAGCGGGTAAGAACCGTCCCTTATCTTGCCAAACTTGAGCGTTAAAGCGTACCTTCGCACCGTCAATCTCGTCCAATCCGGCGATCACTCTTAGTAAGGTGGACTTACCCACTCCTGAAGGACCAAACACGGCGGTCACGCCTCGATTTGCTAGATTTAAATCGAGATCAATTGCACAATTATCAAATGTTTGACAAAAACTTACCTGTAAGCTCATTGCACACCTAATCGAAACCGTTTGTTGGCTGCATAAACGGCCAATAAGAGAACAAAGGAAATTACTAACAAGGTCCCTGCCAACCAATGTGCTTGAGCATATTGCAATGACTCAACATGATCATAAATCGCAATAGACACCACTTGGGTCTCATTAGGAATGTTACCGCCAATCATCAAAACCACACCAAACTCGCCCATGGTATGTGCAAACCCAAGCACTGAAGCACTAATTAAACCAGGCTTTAAGAGGGGTAAGGTGATGCTGTAAAAACGTTGAAACGGTGACGCGCCTAAGGTTGCCGCCACTTCAAGTGGCCGAGACTGTATCGATGAAAAACCATTTTGCAATGGCTGAATGACAAAAGGTAACGAATAAATACAGGAGCCTAGCACCAAGCCCGAGAAACTAAACACCAAGTTATCCACTCCGACAGTCGCTAACATACCGCCCACAATCCCATTGGGACTTAACAATACAAGTAGATAGAAACCTAAGACTGTCGGTGGTAACACCAACGGCATGGCCACAAATGCTTCAACCACAAATTTAAAGCGCCAGCGTGATTTAGCCAACCAATATGCTACCGGCAGGCATAAAACCAGCAGGATCAGGGTTGACACTGTTGCCAGTTTAAATGTCAGCCATAGCGCATTTAGATCAGCTTGAGATAACATCAAGGTAGCCTATAGCCCAGTTGCGCAATGCGCTGTTGGGCACGAGCCGATTTTAAATAATGGATAAAACTCAAGGTATTTTGCTCAACGTTTAAGTGTACCGCCTGCTGTTCGATGGCGGGATAACTGTCGGTATCTAAAACAGAGTAATCTGCGCTTGCCAATCTCTTCAAATCAGACAAAGCAACGAAGCCTATTTGGGCGTGTCCAGATTGTACGAATTGCAACGTTTGGGCGACATTTTCTCCGCGCACCATCTTTTGTTTTATCGCGTCAGTCCATTGCCCCTGAGATGTAAGCCATTGCTGAGCCGCTAGACCATAAGGCGCAATCTTAGGGTTCGCTATGGCAATTCGCACTATATTATCAAGCGCTAACATTGAAACATTAAAGCTGTTCGGCTGGATATTCGGATGCCAAACAACCAATTGACCAATGGCGTAGGTAAAACGACCATGGCCAATTCCCGATTGCGCTAAACGCTCAGGGCGCTCCTTATCTGCAGAAAGGAATACATCATAGGGTGCACCATTGACAATTTGTGCGTAAAGCTTGCCCGATGATGCACTGCTTATAACTAATTGAATATCGTGCTTTGCTTCAAAGTCAGCTTTTAGCTGCTTCAAGGTTGTGGAAAAATTACTCGCAACAGCCACATGCACTGACTCCATCGCTTTAACATTAGCAACCAAGAGTGCTGATATTACCGTGACTGATGCGATTAGCCTTTTTACAAAAGGGCTTACTAATGTGTTACGCAACGCAGTTCCCTGAATGGAAAACCTACCAAGGAAGTACTTCCCCGTTGGCATGCCAAAATGTGCCACTATTTTCAATATTAAGATCGCTGATCCGCGCAACTAGCCTTGCCGCAGCGTCTGTCGATGAAATGTCGCCGCCATAACTGACCATTTCGGTTTGCACATACCCTGGATGCAAGAGCGCTACCGCGATCCCTTGTTTCTTAAGGTCATTCGCCATAGATTTACCTGCGGCATTAAGCGCCGCTTTGGACATGCGATAACCATAATAACCACCAGAGGTATTATCTTCCATTGAGCCCATACGACTCGTAATGTGGGCCACTTTACTGCCTTGTGAAAGCTGCCCCAGTAAACATTGTGTCACCAACAACGGTCCCAGTGCGTTCACTCTAAATTGATGTTCAATTGTATGCGGGTCCCACTCATCCAAACTATCTCGACCTAACACGCCAGCGTTGTTAATTAACACGTCTATTTTAACGGATTTTAGCGACGCCAATGCAGATGGCAAGGATTCAGGGTTGCCCACATCAACTTTCTTAATCACCTTTGCCGTTGTACTGTCAAGTTCATCAGAGCTGTTTCGACACAAGGCATACACCTCCCAATTTTGTGCAAGGTAGTGTTTGGTTAATTCAAGACCAATTCCTCGATTTGCTCCGGTGATCACAGCGACAGGCATTATTCATCTCCTTGGTTAAGTGTTGCTATTAGTCTCTCAAGATCTTCAGGTGTATCAATTCCCGTTGGCGGCGCAGCTTGTGCAATATCCACATGAATACGTTCTCCGTGCCACAACACGCGCAGCTGCTCCAAGGATTCTATTTGTTCCAAACCTGAAGGAGACATGTTCACATATTGTTTTATAAAACCGGCACGATAAGCATAAATACCAATATGTCGTAGATAAAAGTCGCCAATTTCGTCGATCGTGTCTGCATCCATAAATCGTGAGCGATCATACGGGATAGGCGAACGAGAAAAATACAACGCGTAGCCCATTTTATCCGTTACCACTTTTACCACGTTAGGATTAAATGCATCTTCAACATCGTCTATCTTCACTGCCAGAGTCGCCATTTCTGCTTGTTTGTAATTAAACAAATTCTCGGCGACTTGACGAATATTTTGCGCTGGAATAAAAGGCTCATCACCTTGCACATTCACCACCAGTTCGTGTGCTAATAGGCCTTCTACATCCACAACTTCAGCCAAACGTTCTGTACCTGACTCATGATGTGCTGCAGTCATACAATAATTGCCGCCAAAATCGGTGACCGTTTTGGCAATTCGAGCATCATCGGTAGCCACAATGACCCGTGAAGCACCTGCTTCTAGCGCTCTTTCATACACGTGTTGCACCATGGGTTTGCCATTGATGTCCGCTAACATTTTACCGGGAAAACGAGTGGATGCGTAACGAGCTGGGATAATAACAGTAAACTTCATGGTAATTACTTAGGTATATTTTCGAGATCGGAGGCTGACAGCTCCCTAGCTTCGTTTTCGAGCATCACCGGAATATTGTCTTTTATCGGATAGGCGAGTCGGTCAAAGCGACAGATAAGTTCGGATTCTTTACTTTGATATTGCAGCGCACCTTTACACACTGGACAAGCCAAAATTTCCAGCAGTTTTTTATCGAAGGCCATAATTATTCTTTTTCCTTATTAAGGGTATCGAGTCGTTGTTTTAACGCCATTAAAAACGTATCAGGAAGCGTTGCTCTTATGGGCAAAAACCACCAATCTTCATGCGCAATTGCGCGACATTTTACCGCGTCTTTTTCAGTCATTACCACTGTCCCGTCAGGAATATCTTGCGCTTTAAACTGATAATGGTCAATAAAGGACAAACGTTGTTTCAACGTCACATTGTGGTGGTCAAGCAAACTAAAAAATCGCTCTGGATTACCAATGGCCGCGACTGCTGTCGCTTCACTTAAGTCACTTAACGGCATGCTTTGATTGACATTTTTCACGTTGATTAAATCATCGGGCTCGATTTCCATCAACACTTCGTCTTTTCCAGCTGGACCACCATTATTAACCACAAAATCGACCGATTTAACTCGACCTTCAGATTCTCTTAGCGGCCCCATGGGTAACAGCCAACGGTTGCCGTAACGACGGCTACCATCGACTACAACAATTTCAATATCTCGCTGCAATGCATAGTGTTGTAGGCCATCATCACAAAGAATAATATTGCATTGATATTTATCCTTCAGATACTTGGCTCCTCGGGTACGTTTAGGGTCGACTACCACGGGACAACTAACACGCTGTTTAATTAAAATAGGCTCATCGCCCACTTTTGCAACGTCACTTTGTGAGTCAACACCGGCAGGATAAAAAGAAGACTTGCCGCCATAACCGCGGCTGAGAATGCCGGGTTTATAGCCCTGCTCGACCAACCAGTTCGCCAAATACACTACCAGCGGTGTTTTGCCATTACCACCTACAGAAATATTACCGACAATAATGACGGGCACATCAACACGCCAGCTTTTAAGCCAGCCATTACGATAGCCAATGCGCCTGATTGATGATAAACACCAAAACACCCACATAAGCGGAAACAATAGCCACTTTAAAATAATAAATGTAGGTGTTGGTTGGTACCACACCTTCTCAATAAGGGTCACTTACTCTTTTATCCCTTCACTAAATTGCAATTTGTGCAACTGGGCATAAGCACCATCTTGTTGCAGTAATGTTTTATGATCGCCACTTTCGATAATCTCACCTTGTTCAATCACCAAAATTTTATCGGCATTTTCAATTGTCGATAACCGATGGGCAACCACAATACTGGTGCGTCCTCGTTGCAGTTTTTCTAACGCATCTTGGATCAAGCGTTCTGACTCAGTATCCAATGCTGATGTTGCTTCGTCTAGGATCAGAATAGGCGCATCTAAATATATCGCTCGGGCGATAGCAATACGTTGCCTTTGACCACCAGACAAATTAGCGCCATCTTCGCCAATTACAAAATCATAACCATCGGGATAGAGATCAACAAACTCATCGACATGAGCAATTTTAGCTGCTTCGATGATTTTTTCACGGTTAACATGTTTAGACGCATAAGCAATATTATTGGCGATTGTGTCATTAAATAAAATGACATGTTGCGATACCAAGGCAAATTGTTTTCGCAAGTTTTGTAATTTAATGTCTTGAATGGGTATGCCATCCAGCCGTATTTGGCCTTGTTGGTTATTGTAAAAACGGGTCAACAAACTGGATATAGTTGATTTCCCACTACCAGAGCGCCCAACTAATGCCAACGTCTGTCCCACTTCGGCAGTAAAACTGATATTTTTTAATGCTGGGCTAGCAGAGTTAGGATACGAAAAGGTCACATCATCAAATTCAATTTTACCCGCCAGTCGCTCTACTTGCGTGTCACCGGTATCTTTCTCAATTTGTTGATCCAATACCTCAAACACACTGGCACAGGCCGCCATACCACGTTGAAACTCGCTATTAACCGTCGTCAGTTCCTTTAACGGTTTTAGCAGCATGGTCATACAGACCACCACAGTCGTGAAAATGCCAGGCGTTAACTCTTCGACCATGTAGGGCAAACTTGCTATATACAAGACCACGGCAAGTGCAATAGATGCCAACACTTGAATTGAGGCAACGCTGAGGATCCTAGCAACAATCAATTTCATGTTTTGCTGACGATTATGATTGTTTTTTTGATTAAAGCGGTTTTTTTCCTGACTTTGACCGCCGAACATTAAAACAACTTTATGACCTTTTATGACTTGTTCAACCGATGACGTGAGATTGCCCATTGATTGCTGAATGCTTTTGCTGACTTGACGAAATCGTTTGCTGACCACAGAAACAATTACCGCAACCACGGGACCGATAAGTAGAAATACTAGCGATAACTGCCACGAGTAATAAAACATCACAATCAGCAGGCCAATCACGAAGGCACCTTCGCGCACTAACGTGAGCAACGCTTTACTGGCAGCGGCAGAGACTTGTTCGGTATCGTAAATCACTTTTGAAATAAGCCCGCCTGAGGCGTGATTGTTATGGTATTCCACTGGCAAATAAACATACTTTTCAAACAGCTCTTGGCGCATATTCATCACAACCTTGGTACCGATCCATGACAAGGTGTAGCTGCCCATAAAACTGCACACGCCCCGAAGAATAAAGATTGGGACGACAAAGAATGCGGCTATGCGCAAATTTTCGTAATTCTGTTTGCCTAAACTATCATCAATAATTGGCTGTAATTGAGAAAAAACCCACGCATCCACCGAGGCATAACCAATCATTCCTATTATTGCCACCACAAATGCCAATTTAAAATCTTTAAGATAGACTGAAAATCGCCGAAATAATGGCTGTGTGGGAATGCTTTCATTCATGCTTTGGATCACTTCCTAATTAAGTATGTTTATCATTGTAACTGTTCCCGAGAAATTCCCCAACTATCAAAGACCTAATAAATTAGTGCCACAAATATCGGTTGTACCAGGTTGGCAGCATATTTTGTCGAAAACGATCGGTTTCAATTTGTTTGCGCTCAGGGTCAAACACAAACGATATTTGCCCTGACGAGGCAGTCGAATAGAGTGTAACATCTGACATCACAAAACGGGTGACAACCGGTTGACGTGGAAAGTCCCAGCGATTTAAGAACCCTTGACTAAAGACCGCGAATTGCGGTTTAACTGCGTCAATGAAATCCTGTGATGACGAGGTATTGCTGCCATGATGAGCTGCAATAAGTACATCGGCTTTGAGCAGTTTACGATCAGTTTTAACCAAGCGTTTTTCCACATCCCCTGAAATATCCCCTGTCAATAAGACGGCGTGTTGACCATCACTGATACGAAGCACACAAGAATTGTCATTTCCGCGTCCCTCACTTTCAGCTGGCGGCCAAAGGGCTTCAATGTGCAATGCTTGCCAATTCAGTTGCCACCCCCTACGACAAATATCTTGGTTAGATGCAAAGTGAATCACCTTGATACCTTGTAACACATTGGCCAAGCTACCCGCATGATCACTGTCAAAGTGACTAATTATGAGCCAATCAATGTGTTCTAGCCCTTGGTGTTGCAAAAACGGCAATAACACCGCATCGGCCATATTAAAGCCACTGGGAAACCGATTCCCCACATCATACACAATCGCCTTACCCTGTGTTTCAAGCACATAAGCCGATCCTTGACCGACATCAAGCACATGTAACTGCCATTTTGAATTTTGCGATACCAGCGCATAAGAAAGTAAAGGTAAGACTAACAGGCTTGAACACAGTTTTTTGCGCAAGCTAATAGGCATACACCATAGGACGATTGCAGCCAAACTCCACGCCCACACAATAACCGGTATACCGGGAAGTTGCACACTGGCAAGCGCTGAGTTTTGGCTATCAGGCAAGGCGTTTAAACAACTTTCCAATAGCCAATCTATCCACTCAAATACTACACCGGCTGCGCTTCGATCAATCAACATTATTAAGGCCGCTAATAGACACAGAGGTACTAGACAAAAGGTAACTATTGGGATCGCGATCAAGTTTACGATTGGAGAATGAAAGGAAATGAATGCAAATTGTGATGCCACTAATGGCAACATCAAAAGACTTAACATTAACTGCAAAATGCACATTGCTTTAACGGCTATCAGCACAGGCGTCACTATTGCACTAATCTGCGTTTGTTTCGATAACGCATTATGGTTATGACTAGGCCAGCGCCACAGAATAAATCCAATCGCGGTGATAGCACCGAAACTTAACCAAAAACTAAGACTGAGTACGCTCATAGGTTGGACCAATAAAAAGCCACCCAAACTCAGCAACACAAAATGTGCAGGATTAACCACTCGTTGTAACAAGATCAGGACACTGAGCAGCAACAACATCAACCATGCTCTGACTGTCGGCAAACTAAACCCCGCAAGGTAGGCATAATACCAAGTGACGCCAACTACCATGGCCAACATTAATGACCGGTAGTTATAAGCCTGTGATAGCGCCATCGTTCGACTAACTAACCACAAAAGACAGCGACCTATTAACAGGGTAAGTAATGCCACAACCCCTAGATGCAAACCGGATATCGCAACTAGATGGGCGATGCCATTAGTTTGAATCAAATTCCACTGCTGGGTTGAGAAATGTGATTTATCGCCAAAGGTTAACGCTGCAATCCACGCATTGTGCTTGAGCGGCAAAGAATACAAATGGCTTAACCAGATTTGACGTTGAGAAACAACTGGATGCGCTGTAGTTAAACTCGCTGACTTTACGTAGCCTGTTGCCACTATCCGTTGAGAAATCAACCATTGTTGATAACGAAAGCCGCCTTGATTAGCCAATCCATGGATCGGCTTTAATTTCACCGTAAAAGTGGCGGACATGCCTTGCTTTGGCATCCACGTTGGCATTCTCCAGCTCAGTCGAATACGTGGCGAAGTCAAAACAGTTCTGCCATCAATAGAGGTTACCGCGAGATTAAAACGTGGATTATTCCCGTCAGTGACCACCGTCTCTATAACACCTGTAACCTGACGGATTTTAACGATTTCATCATGCGGGAGTTGCCAATTCACCTGCCAATGACCTACACTCGCCATCCAGACCACGCCTATCAGTAAACCTGAACACCAGGGTCCGTAACGGCAAGGGTAAATTAATATGGCAAGCGGCGCTAACACGAGAAGCCAAAAGGGATGGGGCAGTATAGGCCAGACCACTGACGATAAAGCGGCAGTTACAAAACTGGCAAGCCATTTGGATTGGTTCCCGTGTATAATGTTCAGCAATTCCTTTGCCTCAACAGTAGTAATAATGTCGGTAATGTATGTTAAAACAGATTATTAAACGCTTTTTACCTGATCACCAAACGATCAAACGTCAAAAAGCCCTAAAAATGTTCGGAACTGTACTTCACGACCCCAATTTATGGCATTTGAATCGAAAATCTGCCTCAGGCGCTTTCGGTATAGGACTATTTTTCGCTTGGTGGCCAGTTCCTTTCCAAATGTGGTTAGCCGCTGCGTTCTCTATCCCTCTTCGCGTTAACCTACCTTTATCCGTTGCGACTGTGTGGATCACCAACCCATTCACCATGCCACCGATGTTTTATGGTGCCTACCTGCTAGGTACGACTATTTTAGGAGCACCTGAACAACATTTTAAGTTTGAACTGAGCTGGGGATGGGTGGTGCAAAGTATGGGTACTATCGGTCCTGCATTTTTATTGGGGTGTGCTATTTGCTCTGTGGTATTCGCACTGGTGGGTTATTTTGGCCTCAATGCCATGTGGCGCTATTCGGTAAGCGAAGCTTGGCGAAAACGACAAGAACGCTATAAGCAACAGCAATCATAAAATCCCTATTTAGAAATATTAAGCGGGATAACGTTGGTTCATTACCTCTAGGTCTGTTTGAATAATTTGTTCAAGAACGGCCATATCAATGTCAGCTAACTTATTGATATATAAACATGCTTTACTAGTTTTATGTTTGCCTAATGAGGTTAACAAATGGGGATGCTCTGACATCCCTGCCCCCACATAAATACTCAGATTCTGTTTACGCGGTGAAAAGCCCGAGCGAAGAAACGTTTGTTGCGAACCATTAGCAAGCGCATAGGTGTAAGTGCCAAAACCGATGATACTGTCGCCCCAGATTACAGCGGGTTGCCCGGTGACATTTGCAAACAGATTAAGTAGCACTAAGGCATCATCTTTTCGTCTGCTATTTTTGACTCGATCAATAAAATCCAAGACCGACTTATCAGTAGGTTGGGTTTTTAATTCTGTCATTTTCACACCCGTTTCGACGCTGATTGGGGATTTTGCCGACTATTTTGCCTAACAGTCGACACCATCATAGTTACTTATCGGCCATACATTGTTATTAACCACTATGTATAACCGCACTCAAACCTTTATTTAATTAAAACTGAATCATCAGCGCTTAGGTGTTTTGATGAGATTCAATCAACGCAATCATCGCCTGCTCATCAAGAATTTCAATTCCCAAATCTTGTGCTTTAGTTAATTTCGAACCGGCTTTTTCACCTGCTACTAAATAATCTGTTTTGGCCGACACACTACCTGAAACTTGGGCCCCAAGCGCTTGTAGTCTTGCTTTTGCGTCATTTCGTGACCAGGTTTCTAAGGTGCCCGTTAACACAAATGTTTGTCCTAACAAGGGCTGTTGGTCTTCACTAGGCTTCTCAATGTCAGGCCAATTCAAGCCAACGGCAACTAAATCGTTAATGACATCCAGATTATGTTGTTCGTGGAAAAAATTAAAAGCGTGTTGCGCCACAATCACCCCCACATCTTTAACCTCTTGCAAATCCTCTAAACTTGCCGATTTTAGCGCATCGAGTGATCTGAAATGCATCGCTAAATTAAGCGCGGTTGTCTCTCCCACTTCCCTTATCCCAAGTGCGAATAAAAACTTGGGTAACGTGGTTTGTTTCGCATCCATCAACGCATTAACTAAATTGGCTGCCGATTTTTCCCCCATCCGTTCCATATTCGATAATTGAGATACGTCTAATCTGAAGAAATCAGCCGGACTACTCACCATGCCTTGGTCAACTAATTGCTCGACTAACTTATCGCCTAAACCATCAATATCCATGGCTTTACGTGATGCAAAGTGTTTCATTGCTTCTTTGCGCTGTGCCGCACAAAACAATCCTGCACTACAGCGAACGACCACCTCGCCCTCAACTTGTTCTACTGCGGATTGACACACTGGACATTGCTTAGGAAACACAATGTCTTGTGCATCTTGTGGACGTTGTTGAAGCACAACAGACACGACTTGAGGGATCACATCCCCTGCGCGTCTCACGATCACCGTATCGCGCTTTTTAACACCTAAGCGATTAATTTCATCTTGATTGTGTAAGGTCGCGTTGGATACCGTCACACCACCAACAAACACCGGCTCTAGCCGAGCTACCGGTGTTATTGCCCCCGTCCTACCCACCTGAAATTCAACATCAAGTAGTTGGGTCATTTGTTCCTGGGCAGGAAATTTTTGTGCGATTGCCCAACGAGGTGCTCGTGATACAAAGCCTAATTGGTTTTGCAAATCGATGCTGTCAATTTTAAATACCACCCCATCTATCTCATAACTCAACTGAGAACGAGCTTCGCCGATTTTTGCAAAATAGGCGTGGCATTCATCAATACCTTTTGCCGTTGAGGCTTCTTTACAGATCGGCAGTCCCCACTCGCTCAGTTGCATTAATCGTTGACTATGACTATTGGCCATTGCCGTTATCTCGCCTTCAACTAATCCCATGGAATAGGCATAGAATAACAACGGCCGCGAAGCAGATATCTTAGGGTCGAGCTGTCTTAGGCTGCCGGCCGCGGCATTACGAGGATTGGCAAAGACTTTTTTACCCGCTTCTTTTTGGCTGAGATTCAGCTGCTCAAACCCCTGTTTAGGCATGAATACTTCACCTCGCACTTCAAGTCGTGCAGGGAAGTCATTGCCGCGCAGGCTCAAAGGTACGTTGGCGATGGTTTTGACATTGTTGGTAATATTCTCCCCGACACGGCCATCGCCACGAGTAGCCGCTTGTACCAATTGACCTTGTTCATACAAAATACTGACTGCTAAACCATCTAGTTTAGGCTCACAACTGTAGTCTAGGCTCACCTGCTGATTTAGGCGGTCTTGAATTCGTTTATCAAATGCCTTTAATTCCTCGTCATCAAACGCATTATCAAGCGACAACATGGGTACCTGATGTTCTACCTGAGTAAAGGCGCGAAGTGCTTCGCCCCCAACTTTTTGACTAGGGGAGTCATGTTCAACTAACTCAGGATGATCGTTTTCAATGGCTAGCAATTCGCGCATTAAGCGATCATATTCAGCATCCGGTACGCTAGGATCATCTAGCACATAGTATTGATAATTGTATTCATTGATCTGAGCGCGAAGCTGCTGTAATTGCTCTTTGATATTGACGGCTTGGGTCATAGAGAAAACCTGTGGAACTTAATATGCGGAAGTTAAAGGGAGTCAATTCGACTCCCTTGATTCATTTAGTATAGTGACTTATCGAGCAATCATCCGTTTTCGTTCAAACTCGCGAATTTTTTCAACATATTGTTGCAAACTCTGTTTGGTCAAGGCACTGCGACGTCCATCGAGCACTTGGGCGGAGAATTCTTCCGCGATTTTTCGAGCGGCATTGTGCATCATATTGAACACTTGATGGGGATCACCTTCAATTGGCAGCATCATAAATAAAGACACGCCTAAGGTACTGAAGTTTTCCAAATTATCGATATCAAACACGCCAGGTTTAAGCATATTGGCTAAACTAAACAACACCGGCCCTTTGCCATTGCTATTGACATGCCGGTGGAATATATCCTGATCGCCAAATTTAAAGCCAAGCGTCAGTAACATCGGCAGTAACGCTGCTCCTTGAATGGGGTTATCGTCGCTAGCCCTGACATTCAACACTAAGACTTCTTGAGCTGGCGCGGCCTGCTCGGCCGCTTGCGTCGATGCTTTGTTAACATCAGCGGCGGTGTTTTCATTTGTAGGTCTGGACTCTGAAGGCTCATCAAAATCAATTCGCATCTGATCTTCGCCAATTTTAGGCTCTCTGCGTTTACGTGATTTTGGTTTGGCCTCGGCTTTACGCTTGACAAAATTGCGGGCTTGTTCAGCCAGACTCACCTTAGACGACTCTTCGGCCATTTCTGGCTCAGCAATGCTGGTCGCACGCAAGGTATCTGACTCGACCGTGTTTTTGCTATCGGTATTTGTTAGTGTTTGCGACGCATGCGTATCGCCGATTGCGCCCATGGATGATGACGCATCGGCTTGCTTGTGCGGCGCATTTGGTTGCTGTGGATTAGCAGAGCTGGTTGCTGCTCCAACAGTTTCGCTCTTTTGGTCGTCGCCGGTTTTTAATAAAAACGGCGGAGGTTCCGGAATATTATGTAATTCACCATCGGCTTGGGTCGCCGTTCTACTGCGCATGGCATGTACTTGCTGCGCGGCATACTCAGGCTTTGGCTGGGTTACCACCGATGAATAAATTTTCGGTTTCGACACTGGTGCTGGTATGGCTTGGTCTTCTTTGAGCAGCGCTTCGGCATCTTTAGATAAATCCGTTTCTGAACTCGCTTGCACCTCTTGGCTTTTTGCTTCCAGATCAGAATCGCCAGCGCTATCGTCATTGGCATTTGGCGCACTAGCAACAACGCGCACAGCGCCTAAGCCAAGATCATCAAAATTTTCACCGGCACTGACACGTGGTTCTACTTTGTTATCTTTTGATTGTGGGTCGATGATTAGGACATCGTCATCTAAGTCCACGTCCTCAGCATCATCAAAATCGTCCTGCCAATCGGCAGTTTCCAGATTGGCGTGTCTGGATTCTTTTGAATTTTTACGCACACTCCACATGCCGTGCAACAGAATGCCGACAATCGCGATTGCGCCTATGACTAAAAATGCTAGTCGTAATTCTTCCATATTACCGTTACTACCCTTTTTTATTATGCTTGAGCAATGGCGACGGCTTCTTCCACATCCACTGAAACCATCCGTGAAACGCCTGGTTCAGCCATAGTAACACCAGTTAGGTGCTTAGCCATCTCCATTGCTATTTTGTTATGGGTGATATAAATAAACTGCACTGTTTTAGACATCTCTGACACTAATTTACAGAAACGTCCGACGTTTGCATCATCCAATGGTGCATCCACTTCATCTAATAAACAAAATGGTGCAGGATTCAGTCTAAAAATAGCAAAGACTAATGATAAAGCGGTTAACGCCTTTTCTCCACCAGAAAGAAGGTGAATTGTGCTATTTTTCTTTCCAGGAGGCCTCGCCATAATAGTCACACCTGTTTCGAGTAAATCTTCACCGGTAAGTTCCAAATAAGCAGAACCGCCGCCAAACACCTTGGGAAATAATTCTTTCAGATCCTGATTGACCCTGTCATAAGTATCCTTAAACCTTGAACGTGTTTCTTTGTCTATTTTTCGAATAGCTGACTCAAGCGTATCCAGTGCAGCAACAAGATCATCATTTTGAGCATCCAGATGTTGTTTACGTTGCGACTGTATTTCATATTCTTCAACGGCAGCGAGATTGACCGCCCCCAATCGAGAAATCGACGCAGCTGTATTTTCCAACTGTTGCTGCCAACTAACCTCATCGGTTTGCTCTGGCAAACTTGCCAAAATGGTTTTTAAGCTGAGATTTTGTTCATCCAGCTGCTCCAGTGTGCTGTTGGCTCTAACCCGATAGCCTTCACACTCCAATTTGCTGCTTTGCAATTCAGTGCGCATCTGTTGAATTTTTTCAGTTACGCCTTGTTGGCCTTTTTCTGCATTCGTCAGTAACTCTTGCACTTCCGCTAATTGCTCACTCACCGATGTCTGCTGTATTTCCAGCTGCGCTCGTTGTTCCAACAATTCAGCTAATCGTGACGCTTGTTGCTCAAAGGGCTCGGACAATTGCGCTTTTTCAGCCTCTAGTTGATGTTTTCGAGCTGCTAAGGATTGTAGCATTTGTTGAGTGCGTTTAGCGGTTTCAACCAGCGCATGATACTGGCTTTTAACATCTTGCAGGGTAAGCGCCAACTGGTGAGATTCGGCGGTATATTGTTCGACTTTGTGCTTCATTTCACTGTCTTTTTGCTGCCATGCTACTTTTTTAGTTTCAAACTCCTGCTGTTTACCCTGCATTTCCTCAAGTCGTAATTCCAACTCTTGCACTTGCTCAGCGAGTTGTTCTGACTGCATACGTTCATCTTCTAAAAGCTGCGTTTGTCTAGCGAGTTCTTCACTGAGTTTTGTCTGGCGCACAAGGGTTTGTTGATGCTGCATTTCCAACAAATTTAATTGGTTCTGCTGCTGGGTAAGAGCTTGCTCTGCCTGTTTGTAATCGGCTTGGCAACTTGCAACCACG
The DNA here is from genome assembly GCF_039523355.1 of Aliiglaciecola litoralis. Lineage (NCBI taxonomy): Bacteria > Pseudomonadati > Pseudomonadota > Gammaproteobacteria > Alteromonadales > Alteromonadaceae > Aliiglaciecola > Aliiglaciecola litoralis. The sequence continues at coordinate 398,138 of NZ_BAAAFD010000001.1, forward strand.
CCTTCACTTTTTGTTATTTGCTGTTCGAGTTGCGCTAGGGGGTGTTCAATTTGTTGTTCTAATTGCGCGATTTGTTGCTGCTTTGACGCGGCAAGTTGTGACATAGTCGCGGCGCGTTCAATCAAACCATTTTCAGATGATTGCCCTCCCCAATCAATCCAGTCAGCGCCCAAACAGTCACCATTTTTGGTGACAATTTGTTGGTTGTCTTTTAATTTTGGCAACAAGCTGACGGCCTCTGCCCAGTCATCGGCAATCAAGGTCGCAGTAAACCAAGCTGGCACGCGATCGTTTACTATTTTTTCTGCTAATGATCCTTTCGGCTTAACTGCGCTCATATGCGCTTCAATGAGCACTTTACCGGTGAGTTCAACCTCTTCGAACTGAGTAAGGCTTGCCTGTTTGATCCACAATCCCTGTTGCCAACCACGGGTCGCTGCTGCTACCGCTTTTTCCCAACCAGGAGCAACTTGCAACACCTTCCAAACCGGTGCAAATTCAAGGTTTTGCGATTGTAAATAATCAGACAATGTATCCTGACTGGGAGCCCCTGCCTGCAAACTTTCTAACGCCGCTAATTGTGCACTCAATTTTTGGATTTCACCTTTTGCCTCAAATTGGCGTTGGTTCAAAGACGTTTTTAACTTCAGCTGGTCACGCAGTTTTTGTTGTTCCGACTCAAGATGTTGTTTGGCATGGGTAAATCGCCCTTTAGCTTGCGCCACTTGATGTTCAAGGCTATCAATTTGCTGGGCCAATACATCTTGCTCTAACTCACCTTGCTCTTGTTGGATCTCTGAAATCCGCTGCTGGGTGCGCATTTGCATATTCACGGTTGCTTGAATTTGGCTGTGGCAGCTTTGTACTTGCTGTTTGCAAAGTTGATATTGCTGGTCGTGCTCGCGCCACTGACTGTCTAATTCCAACATGGCTTGTTGAATATCATAAGAAGCTTCCTGCGCCACAAGCAATTGCGCCTGTAGTGTTTCCATCTGCGGTTCACCGGCAGCTAAGCGCTCAGCCAATTCTTTTAAACGTTGCTCTTCTTGTTTTTCAAACTCCTGAGAATCTTTCTGAGACGAGATGACCTCGGTCAACTCTTGCTCTATTTGCGATTCACGTTGTTTTGCATGCAGTCGGTTTTGTTCGAGTTTGGTTATTTCGGTTCCCACGGTGAACATTTGATGCTGCACATCAGAAAGCTGCTGCTTAAGGTTTTGCTGCTGCTCTTTATATAAAGTAATGCCCTTTTCATCGCCGCGCTGTTGCGCAACAAAGGCTTCGATATCGTTTTCTTGTTGTTGGATCTGAGATTCCAGTTGCGCTAAGTGCTCACTGTGTTTTAACCAACGAATAGCGGCCAGTTCGGCTTTTAAGCGACGTTCTTTAGCTTTTAAGTCTTTGTATTTGCGCGCCGCTGTTGCCTGGCGCTGTAGTTTCTCAATTTGTTGGCCTAATTCGGCTCGCACATCTTCGAGTCGTTCCAGATTGTCGTTTGTATGGCGAATTCGATTTTCAGTTTCTCGACGACGCTCTTTGTATTTAGAAATACCGGCCGCTTCTTCAATAAACACGCGCAGTTCTTGGGGCTTAGACTCGATTAAGCGTGAAATCATCCCTTGCTCGATGATCGCATAACTGCGTGGCCCCAAGCCAGTACCAAGAAAGATATCGGTCACATCTCTGCGCCGACACTTAGTAGCATTCAGATAGTAATTAGATTGCGCATCACGGGTGACAACGCGCTTTACCGACAATTCAGCGTAATTGGCGAACTCCCCTTGTATACGACCTGAGCTGTTATCAAACACCAATTCAACGCTACATTGCGATACAGGCTTGCGTGCTGTAGAGCCATTAAAAATGACATCGGTCATAGCATCACCACGCAAATTTTTAGCCGAACTTTCCCCTAACACCCACCTAACAGCGTCAATGACATTGGATTTGCCACAGCCATTCGGGCCGACTATGGCAGTCATGTCATCAGGAAAAGGAATATTGGTAGGATCCACAAAAGATTTGAATCCCGCCAAACGGATTTTTTTTAAGCGCATGTTGCCGACAAGGTAATGTTCTTATAATTTGTATTGAATGTACCAAATGTCATCAAGTGTAACAATTGGCGATTTGTAAAGCTTCATCACTAAGTGATAATGTTGCCCACAATATCGCAGCACTTGCCGCGACACAGGCACTGAATTAACCATACTCTATAGGGGATCCTCAACACAATGCAAAGCAATACCGGCGCAGGTTATTTTTTCCAAGGGTTTAGTCTCATTCGTACCAAAGGACTGAAGCGATTTGTATTTATTCCGTTAGCGATAAATCTGATTTTATTTTCTATTGCACTGTATTTTCTGGTCGGGCAAATAGAGGGAGGCATTGCCTATATCATCAATCTGATCCCGGATTGGGAATGGTTAGCATGGTTTAAACAAGGGATAACCTTTATTCTTTGGCCTTTGGCGGTGATCAGTATATTGCTGGTTTTTGCGCTTGTCTTTGGTACTTTGGCCAACTGGATTGCGGCGCCATTTAACGGGCTATTGGCAGAAAAAGTGGAGTTACACCTGACAGGGCAAAGTTTAGGTGACACTGGTTTGCTTGATGTGTTTAAAGACCTCCCACGGACGTTAGGGCGAGAGTTAGCAAAGCTGGGATATTACATTCCACGGGCCATCGGTTTTTTGCTGTTGTTTTTCCTTCTACCCGTCATTGGTCAGGTTTTATGGTTTTTGTTTTCAGCTTGGATGATGGCGATTCAATACTGTGATTACCCGTTTGATAATCATAAAATTGGCTTTAAAAAAATGCGTTACACCTTAAATCAGAGTCAAGGTCATAGTTTTTCATTTGGTATACTGGTTAGCGTATTTTCGATGATCCCAATCATCAACTTTCTGGTGATGCCAGTGGCCATCTGTGGTGCTACGTCAATGTGGGTACACGAATTACGCCACAAAGTACCCGCATAGACACATCTTATTCTTCCGTTCAGGTTATCTAACATCACTCCCCCAGTAAACTAAGGCTTGTGAGCAAGCTTTAGTTTGCTGGGCGTCCAGCACTAGGTTGAATTGCACTAGCACAGACATTCGTTGTTAAACAATAGACTCATTGTAGCTTACAAAAAAAGACTCAAATTCTTCGGCTGGCAACGCTTGGCTAAAGAGATAGCCCTGCATCACAAAACACTGGTTTTCTGTCAAAAAATGGGACTGTGTTTCGTTTTCGACCCCTTCGGCCACAACTAATATATCGAGTGTTTGTGCCAATTGAATGATTGCTTTAACAATGACTTTATCATGTGGGTTGTTGTCCAAGTTACGCACAAATGAACGATCAATTTTAATGATATCCACTGGTAACTGCTGTAAATAGCGCAACGATGAATAGCCGGTGCCAAAATCGTCCAGCGTAATACTAAAGCCAGCCAATTTGATCTTCTTTAACCGTGCGACTAAATCTTCATGACTGTCTTGTAGTGTGCTTTCGGTCACTTCGATTCGAATCGCGTTATTAGATAACCCCCCTTCTTTCATTAAATTCTCAATTAAATCAAAAGTATGCTGCTGATAGAATTGATTGCTTGAGATATTTATCGACAGTGGAATGGTCAAATCCCATTGCTTAGACCAGATGTTTAAATGCTCTATAGCGTGGCGCAACACTTGTTCAAACACATCTTGAAGTAGCCCGGTTTTGGTCGCGATTGGAATAAATTCCATGGCTTCCAGTACGCCACGTTGGGGGTGACGCCATCTAGCCAAACATTCGATGCCCACAACGGATTTTGACTGTTGGTCAATAACCGGCTGGAAAAACGGTTCAAATTGATGTTCGGCTAATCCCACTTCTAATTCTCGTTCGATTAATCGAATATCTTGCAGTTCCTGATTCAACGCATCACTAAAGTAACAATAATGATTGCCACCTTGATGTTTAGCCCGATACATTGCAGCATCAGCTTGTTGCAACAACACCTCAGCACTATCGCCATTATCGGGATAAATGCTGATGCCGATACTGCAACCAACATTCATCACATTAGCACCACTTTTTACTGGCTTTTTAATCTCTCGAATAAGCTTTTCAGTTACCTTAGCGACGGTTTCAGAATCTTTTATATTATTCATGATCACCGCAAACTCATCACCGCCCATTCGCGCCACTATGTCACTTTTACGCAATGACTTTTGCAAACGCTCTGAGATAGTGCACAGCAATGCGTCGCCAACGTCATGCCCCATTGAGTCATTGACTATTTTAAACTTATCTAAATCGATGAATAGTGTGGCAAAGCGCATGCCCAACCGTTGCGATTGGCTAATTTCATGGTCAAAAAGTTGGCTAAATAAAGATCGGTTAGCAAGTCCAGTTAAGCTGTCTTTGTACGCCAGTTTCGCTAAGGTTTCATTACTTTGGATCTGATCATAACTTGGATTTAGCTTTACTAATAAACAGTGATTTTGGTCTTCAAGATCAATCAGTGACAGCTCAATGGCACATAATTGCAATTGGTTATTTGCTTTGGCGATCCCCACCAAACCACTCCACTGTGTCTGTGTGGCTAGCTTGAACACATGCTGCCACTGAAAATCTCCGGCTTCATGCAGCATTAAATAATCATGAATTCTATCATCACAAGCGATCGCTGGTGTATTAGGGAACAACGCATTAAAGGCTGGATTAGTAAAATGAAAGTGGCCGTCGAGATCAATTAATGCGATAGGATCGTTGAGATATTGATAGGCTGTCTTCAAGTGCGACAATTGTATCGGTACTGACATGTTGGTTTCTCAATTGATTTTATTATTATTTTTTAACACGTCCGTGTGATGCTTATTCTCAATCAAAAACCGTGGTTTTCCAATAGCAATCGACACAATATCGTTAAACGTCTGTTTTATAACAGATAATTATTGTATCTATGCCACCAGTATTGAGCTCGTTGAGTTTCCCCCCGAGCATCAGACCACTGAGCAAAGTTTACATAGACGGGGGTTAAGCCATCTGAATACACGAGCCTGTCACGCCATATCCTTAAATACACATCAGGCACTTCTCCAATGTCATGATGCTCTAAAAAGGTTATCTCAGAAACCGGTTTAAACGCGCGAGTACCTACGTTTTGACAGGTTAGTGTTTCGGTGAGCTGTAAATTAGGTGATTCTTGCAGGTAAGGCGCAAAGTGCGTGTCTTTGATATCCGGCGGCTGTGATTCAAAAACCAGATTAGGGGCCTGTTGTTGTGCACAGAATTGGGCTGCCATTAAAGACGAAATCGGGTATTCGTCGACAAAACCAGCAAAGTGGGCAAACTCATGGACAAAAACATCATAATCATCCTGTAAATCCAGATACATTAAACCATTGTGCACGTTTGCTATGCCATTTTGACCAATGACGATGACATGCGTAAATGCAATGTCTGTACTGAGTTCCATTAAAGGTTCTATGCGACAGCTCATACGAGTATTAGGATCGTTACTGCAATCCAAAGCGCTAAACTCCAACCACAGCGGCGGATTTATGCATACCGGAAAGTCGTTAAAGCGAGGATCTTGTGAAAATTGATTTGCTAACTGCAGCGCTTGAGAGACACCTTGGATAGTGGATGCCACCATTTGTAATTTGACAGAACAACTTTGCTGATAACCCGATATAGCAGCGCTTGCCACTAAATTTGCGTTGGACTGTTCGAGCATTACAAGGGCTTGTTTAACTTTAGCCATGTCGGCATATTTCTCGGCACGCAAATAATCCAGTGCTGCAGCCGAGCCTTGTTGCTGCCACAGATAATCAGCGTAAACCAATGCAAGCTTTTCATCGTAATTCGCCGCTTCAGTTAACCAGGTTTGCGCGACAGCCGTGGCATCAAGTGCTGATGCTAAGTGGTAGCTTGCCAATATCGATTGAACGTGGCCTTGCTCCGCTACCTTAGTCAATAACCTCAAACGACGTTGTGGATCATCAATCATAAGTGCATATTGAAATTGACTATTTAAATGGCCACGATCTGCTAGTTTTGAAAAAAGTTGCCTTCTATACTGCGCATCGTCTACTAAGGTCACCAATTGATACGCTTGCTCAATACTCAGCAACTCGATACTTAACGCCAACCAATGGTGATTTTGCCTTGCAATAACTTGTTGTTGCAACAACGCCAAGGCCATGGCGTTATTTTGTTTAGCCGCTTGAAACAGCATAGGAAATGGATTCACAACCTGTTGCGCCTGTGCAACGAGGCGAGCAGGATAAGTGCAGCGGTCACCGGATAATAGCAGGATCAGTACTATTAAAACGGTGCCGATGATCATTCTCATTTTTGATGACCTATAATGCTAGGAATTATCAGCGTATTGATTGCGCAACATATCGATTTCAATCCGCGAGTATCGATGTTCTACATACTCATAAACATTGGTGCTCAATACCATCTTGAAATAGTTGAGCGCCATTCCTTTCTCACCGCGTTTACCATAGTGTTTGCCCATATAGAAATAGACCTCGCACATGCGTTGATTCAATTCATTGACGTTCTTGACGCCATTTACAAATTCATTCAACAAGCTACCTCGACTAATATTACCCAAGTAAAAATCAACAATAATGCTCGCCCAATTATTTGGGTCAAGGTGCGCTCTATTTTGTTTTAATTGTTCGATGGCCAAAGTAGCATCGACTTCTCGTTGTGCTAAGTAAAGCCAAAGTGCTGCGAAAGGGTTGGCCTTGTCTTTCTCATAAAAGCGTGTCAAATCATCGACCGCAAGTTCATTACGCTGACCATAATAAAGTGCAATGCCACGGTTCAACAATGCAAAGTCTAAACTGGGATTGATTTCTAATGCTGAATCAAAGGACTCATAGGCTTCATTAAAATCCATTTGCTGGGTGTAATGAATGCCGATGGAATTATACGCTTCAGCCATATCCGGCTTTAATTCTTTGGCGCGACTGAAATCGTATTGAGCTAAGCCTGCCAACCCTAAACTGTCATAGTGGGTACCGCGCAGGAATAACAGTTCAGCTCGCTCTTCGTTGCTGAGCGACGCCTGCCCCAAAATTTGATTGTATCTTGCCACAGCTAACTGGGAACGAAAGTTCATTGGCTGAGGTTCGGGGATAAGTATACTTTCAACTTTCGAATTCAATGAAGAAGCTGGATAAATAGTACAGCCCGTTGTCGCTAACAGGGTACAAAGTAAGAAGAAATGGACGCGAATGTTCATAATAATAGTGACAATGCTTAAAGTAGAAAAATGTAAAAAACGCAGACTAGGGTCATCATTCCTTGTTGAGGCTACTAAACGAGCCTGCTAGCTTGCTCGACAAGTCGTATAAACAATGAGCAACAGCCTCATTTGGACTCGAATTAGGGTCGCTTATTTACTCGTAAAAGTAAAGAAATTGCCCAAACTGGCATTGAAAATCAGGATTCACTTGAAAAGTAAGTCGTTTTTGTCGCAAACTGTTCGGCCGTTTTGAATCTTGGAGTTCTTTTTGGACAACACAATGCTGAAATTGTTGCAAGCAGCGCAACAATCACAAAAGAATGCTTATGCCCCCTACTCTTCTTTTCAGGTTGGCTCTGCTATTTTGACAGACTCGGATCACATTTTTACTGGATGTAACGTGGAAAACGTTGCCTACCCCTTGGGGCAATGCGCTGAAGCCAGTGCTATTTCTGCGATGATAAACGCGGGAAGCAAAAAAATACAAAAGATTTTAATCGCCAGCCCCAACGAAGAATATTGCCCTCCCTGTGGCGGCTGCCGGCAAAAAATCAAAGAGTTTTCAGATCAGAACACGCAAATTATCATGGCCAACAATCAAGGGAAGACAAAGTCGGTCACGATAGCCGAGCTGTTGCCGCTAGCATTTGATATGCCAGAGTAGCCGCTTCGTTTTTATCACACTTGGCAATGACGCCTAGTCAATGAAAAGCACGGTGGCGCTCGTTGAATAACGTCTAGTTTTTCAACACGTAACCTAAAACTGTACGGCTTCAACATATCGGATAGTTGGTTATCTGATAAGCTTAAGTAACTCAAGCAATGGCAAAGGAATGCTTATGCTAAAATCCCTCTACAGCCGCATCGCCTTTATGGGCATTACCACAAATGGTCATGACAATATCAGTCAAATTAAGATAATCAATTGCCTGGCGTTGATGATTATACTGATGTTGTTGGCGCAAATTCCGCTGATCATGGTATTTTGGCAATTCGCTGGATTGGTGGTTGCCTTGGTTTGCAGCCTACATATTTTACTATTTATAGCCGTGCCAGTTCTCAATCGCCTAGGACATTTCCATAGTGCCAGAAGCCTGCTGACCTTGGGTTACATCAGCTTTATTGGATTTTCCAGCATTGCTTGGCAGATAAACTTGCACTTCCAGTATTTTTTCATTATCGCGCTCTTTGTTAGCCCGTTTTTGTACCGGGCTTGGGAGAAACCATCAAAAGTACTGAGTATTTCAATGTACCTCCTCAGTTTTGGCGCCATCGAGTGGTATTGGTTAAGCTCTGCCGATATAATATCCAAGGGTTCACAACCCCTGTTGCTGTCTGTCTCCAACCATTTCTTTTTATTTATCGCGGCGATCCTCGCTAGCCAATTGATTTACACTAACCACCGCCAACTTCAAACTAAAACGGAGTTGCAAAAACGTCGACTTGAAAATCTTTTACAGCAAACCTTACCGGCCCCCATTATCAACGAACTAAGCCAACGCAGTGCGAACAAATTGACCTCCTTACCGATAGAGCAACACTGCGGCTGTGTGCTGTTTGCCGATATGCAACGTTACACAGAGCTTTGTGCGCAAAAAAGTAGCGCTGAAGTAATGTGCCTATTGAAAGACTTTTTTCAAGCGATGGATGATATAAGCCGACGTTGGGGGCTAGAAAAAATTAAAACTAACGGTGATCAATATATTGCAACCAGCGGTGTACTGGCACCGGTTGAGTTACCCGCTTTACCGTGTTGCCAAGCGGCTATTGAAATGTTGAAACGCACTGCGCAACTTTCTAACAAAGCTGGCGTTGAACTGCACCTTAGAATAGGCATTGCAAGCGGCGAAATCACTTCAGGCTTTGTTGGTAGTCATGCGACGAGTTTCGATATTTGGGGCGAAACTGTCAATTTGGCATCTCGATTAGAAAGTCACGGCCAAGCAGATAATATTCAGGTTTGTAAAGCAACTTACGCACAGTGCAGGCCGTATTTTCAATTCCATTCGCAAGGCAAGATAAAATTAAAAGGACTTGGTACACTTAGCGCATTTAGGTTGCAAATAAACTGAGCCTTTGGCGTCATATTAGGAAATTTAAATTTGAACAGTTACGTTCTTTCAATGATGAACAAACAAGAGTTTGTTGAGTACTATTGGCAAAAAAAACCGTTGGTGATCCGCCAAGCTTTTCAAAATTTTGTCGACCCAATTGATCAACATGAATTAGCTGGTTTAGCCCAAGAGGCCGACATTGATTCGCGTATCATTACCAACCATCAAAGTCGTTGGACCGTTTCTCACGGTCCATTTGAAGATTTTAGCCCGCATTGTGTGGGAGCTTGGACATTATTAGTACAGGCTGTTGATTGCTATAGTGAGCAGGCTAAAGCTCTGTTGGACAGCTTCGACTTTATTCCTAAATGGCGGGTAGATGACCTTATGGTGAGTTTTTCTACTGCTGGGGCTGGCGTGGGTCCACACCTCGACCAATACGATGTGTTTATCGTTCAAGGGACAGGGTCAAGACGCTGGCAAGTGGGCGAAAAGAAAGATTATAAAACGATTGTTCCAACCAAAGACTTAAAACAAACCGAGCCTTTTGAGCCGATCATCGATGAGGTTTTACTGCCAGGCGATATGATCTATATCCCTCCGGGTTTTCCGCATAATGGTGTGGCGTTAGAAGAGTGTTTGAATTATTCAATTGGATTTAGAGCCCCAACCCAACGTGAGCTGCTTTGCGCGCTTGCTGATTACGCGCAAGATTTCGAACTTTTCGAGACACGGTATAGCGATCCGAATCTACAACTACGAGACAACCAATTCGAAATTAACTTACATGAAAAGCAACAGTTCAAAGAACTTTTGTTACAAATGATCAATTCCTCACAATTTGATGATTTTATCGGCCACTTTCTCAGTGAGCCTGTTTCAAGCGGTGAATATGATGCTGAATTTGAAGAAAATTATTCAACTGAAACGGTAGCTAATATGCTTGCAGAAGGCACCCAGTTTGTTGCGCAATCCGATGCCCAAATAGTCCAATCAAAAGTCAAATTAGGTGATAAATATCAATATGTTACTTGGATAAACCAGCATAAACTTATAGTCAACGACAGGGATATTGACGACTTCAATGAAATGCTTACAGCCCCCTTGCTTGATAAAAATCAGAAAATTTATCACCAAAATGGTTTATTTTTTGTCCAAACATTGTCTAGACTTATAAGTACAGGGGGATTTATCCCTGTGTAAAAACACACTTTGAGGAGTCTGATAGTGACGTTTACTGTAAGAAACGTCGACTGGAAAAACGCAAAACATAAGCTCAGCGAGCTAAGAGAAAAGGTATTTGTTTACGAGTGGCGCATTCCTAAAGAATGCGAATTCGATCAACACGACTACGATGCATCTCACGTACTTGTGCTTGACGAACGGCAACAACCGATTGCGACAGGACGTTTAACCCACAAAGGAGAAATTGGTCGCATCGCGGTTGTACCAGAACACCGCAAACCAGCTGTATACCAAGCGCTCTTTCATGCACTTATTAATAAGGCGAACCTAATTGGTCTGCAAAAGGTATTTGTGCAGTGTGAGCTAGACGGAGTTGAATATTACCAGCATCAAGGATTTGAACCGGTCGGTGCCGTGTATATGGATGCCGGTATAGCCAGACAAAAAATGGCATGCTGTACATCCGATTTCTCTCTTAATAGAGTAGAATTAACCCATTAAAAACAGCACTTAAGTGCTGTTTTTTTTTGCAAAATAACTCGATAAATTATACCTAATTGCTCGACACATCTAATCCCGAGTTCAGGTTAATTTATTCAGGTTTGCCACCTTGAACTTCTTGCCAAAGCTCTTTTTGGTTATAAATTCGATACAAACCTTCCGCTCTAGTAACCAGTAGGTCGATATAATCTTGTTGGGCTTTATCCAAATCAGTTCCTTTAGATAAATTTTCCGCTTTTAATTGCCACATGAGTGAAAAGTGACGAATTGCATCTCGGGCCGTTTTTTCATTTTCATAGGCAATGAAATCACAAGGCACATCGCCACTTATTACCCAATAATACTTTTTTTCTAACGATTTAATTTTCCACACAGCTACAAAAGGCGCTAAATAGCGGCTTTCTTCGGTGATAACAGAATCAAAAATTACGCCATTTTCAGCCAGATGCTTATTTGCACGTTGAAACTGCTCTCTTACCCAAGTCGTTAATTGTTCTTGGCTCATTGGTGTTGTTTGTTGTGTCATATCGATCCTTTATCTAATGTTTTGTGTTGCTGGCCGTCACGAGTTGCAATAACGCCTGCACTGGATGTTTGGGTTTGTTTCCGGCGAAACGAGCTACCTGACTTCGACAAGAATACCCTGTAGCAAGCACAGTTTCCGCTGCCGTATTGTCAATGACCGATTGCCAGCTCAACTGATATATACCTTGTGAGTTCTGATAATTATTAAGTTCATGCCCATAGGTGCCAGCCATGCCACAGCAACCAACGGCAATAGGATTAAGCGTTGCACCAAAGTGTGCAAATATGTTCTTCCACTGTTCGTCATTGGCAGGTACTGCGGTTTTTTCAGTGCAATGCGAAAGCAAAGAATAAGTTGGGTTTGATGCTGTTTGTTTCACTAATATTTGCTGCAAATTTGCCGGCAGTTTTTGTTCAACAAGCCATTCATTTACTAATTTTACGGTAAAATCGCCGCGTTTTTCGCCTAAGGCCTTGTTATATTCATCGCGGTAGCAAAGCACTAATGAGCCATCAACTCCGATCATCGGAATATTCAATTCGCTGACTTGATTAAGAAACTCGGCAGTATTAGCGCAAGTTTTTGCAAAACGCGCTAAAAACCCTTTCACATGCTGTGCTTTACCATTGGGCTTAAAGGGCAACACCACTGGGTTATAGTGCAAATTTTGCAGCAAATTCACTAAATCATCGACTAGCTCAGCCTCGTAAAAGCTGGTGAATGGGTCTTGCACAATTAACACTGTGTTACGCTTTTGCTGCTCATTCAATGCGCGTAGCGCGGACATATTAAATGGCATTACCGAACGCTTAGCCAATCGTTTGCTCAGCGGCGGACTTGACAGCAGTGGCGCATCAACGTAACCAATCGTCGATTTGAGCAAGCCCTTGAACCATTTTTGGTTTTGGAAAAAATTAACAAAATCAGGCATCTTAGCCATGATTGGCGCCATGGATTCTATATTTGCGACTAGATGATCTTTAGCCGGACGCAAATAACGTTGATAGTAAATCGCTAAAAAGCGTGAGCGGAAACTGGGGACATCGACATTAACCGGGCATTGGTTGGCACACGCCTTACATGCTAAACACCCTTCCATGACTTCCAAGACTTCATGGGAAAAGTCAGTGTTCTTATGTTTGAAACGGGTGTTTTGCAGACGCTCGAACCAAGATGCGCTGGATTGCCCTTTCTCTAAATCAATCACATCAATATTTTGCTTGCTCAGGAGTCGCAACCACTCTCTGATCATACCCGCGCGTCCCTTGGGGCTATGCCGTCTGTCTCGGGTTATCTTACTTGAGGGGCACATGGGTGAACTAGTATCATAGTTGTAGCATAAGCCATTGCCATTGCAGCTCATCGCTGGCTCAAAGGAATTCCTAACTTGAATTGGAATTTGCGCATCAAAATCCCCGCGCTTCGGATCGGAGACTTTAACCAACTGCTGGTTGGAATCAATTGGCGTACAAATTTTACCCGGGTTCATTTTGTTGAGTGGGTCAAACGCAGCCTTGATTTTGCGTAACTCGGTAAACAATTCTTCGCCGAAAAAGGCTGGGCCAAACTCACTGCGGTAACCCTTTCCATGTTCGCCCCACATTAAACCGCCGTAGCGGGCCACCAAGGCAACCACTTCGTGAGAAATCTGCTGCATGATCTGCTGCTGATTCGGATCACACATATCCAGTGCAGGACGTACATGCAAAACACCCGCGTCAACATGCCCGAACATACCGTAGTCCAAGCCTTTAGCGTCTAGTAGAGCGCGAAACTCCATAATAAAGTCGGCTAAGTTTTCGGGAGGAACGGCTGTGTCTTCAGCGAAGGCGATAGGTTTCTTCCAGCCTTTCGCTTTACCCAGCAACCCCACGGCCTTTTTACGCATTGCATAAATTCGGCTTATGTCTTTTTTGTCGTAGGTTAATTGAAATCCGATCACGCCATGCTCACCCTTTTCAGCGGCATTTTGAAGGGACACACTTAACTGATTAATTTTTTGTTCGATTTCAGCCTGATCATTACTGTTGTATTCGACCATATTCAAGCCCAACACATCCTTATTGGGCACATCTTGAATAAGGTCTTTTACCGAGTGCCAAACAATATCCTGTTTAGCTAAGTTCAACACTTTACTGTCAACTGTCTCAACCGAGGTTGCTTGCGCCGCGACCATATGCGGGGCGTGTCGTAGCGCTGATTCAAAGGAATCGTACTTGATGTTGACCAGTGCGGTATGTTTGGCAATGGGGGTAATATTGAGTTTTGCTTCGGCGACAAAGACTAAGGAACCCTCAGATCCTGCAATGATGCGGCTGACATCAAGCTGTTTAAGATCATCCGATACCGTGTGTTCCAAATCATAACCAGTTAGGAAACGATTGAGTCGTGGGAATTTTTGTAAAATTTGCTGACGTTTATTAACGCAGGTGGCGACTAACTGCCGATAAATTCCCGCTAACTTTGCTGGCGTATCATCAGATGCAAGCAATTGTTCGATTGCGGCTGGGTGACTGCGCAGCACTGTGCCGTCAACTAAAACACTGGTTAATGCTAAAATGTGATCACTGGTTTTTCCATAGACCAGTGAACCTTGACCTGAGGCATCGGTACTGATCATGCCACCAATAGTCGCGCGGTTACTGGTGGATAAATCGGGGGCGAAGAAGAATCCCAGTGGTCGTAACGCATCATTTAACTGATCTTTTACAACCCCAGCCTGCACTCTTACCCAAGCCTGTTCAGTGTTAATCTCCAGGATCTGATTCATATGTCGTGACACATCGACAACTATGCCGTTGGTTAACGACTGTCCATTAGTACCCGTGCCACCGCCTCTAGCACTAAATTTCACCTCGTCATACCCTGACGCTATTTTACCTATCAGGATAAGATCATCGAGCGAGCGCGGAAAAATCACGGCTTGCGGAAGTGCTTGATAAATTGAGTTGTCCGTAGCCACTGCCAATCGGCTCGAATAGCTGTGTTCAATCTCGCCATGAAAATCAGCGCGCGTTAATGCATCAAGAAATGCTTGGTAATGAGTTTCCAGAATTGATTGGGGGTCGAGATTGGGTAACATTGTCACTGCTTGAAGTTTAAATTTAGCTGGGGATTATACCTGCTAGCGGGGGCAAAATGCCAAAATGATTCAATATATTTAATACATCTTACACATATTATCGACGCTTTAGTTTCACTCTTGCAACACACTTAGCCATGCTGGCATGATTTCTTGATAATAGGCCATGGATGCATTGACTAATTGCTCTCTGTCAGCAACATTGACCATTTGTGATGGTAACCAAGGATCATTGGACAGATATTCGACCAAAAAGCGGCCGATAGCAAAGCTACGGACAAGTATGTCTTGGTCTTTCATTTCTTTGATCTTATGTTGCTCGTCAGTAATAAAGGTAAGCGCCTCTTGATAAAACGTATTAAGTTTGGCGGTTGGCCATGCTTTCATAAACTTATCTTGGCGGGTGACGGATAAGTCCGACAAGGTGCCCATAATAAAATCACTTTGCCCTGTTACTTTCTCAAAATGAAACACAACTTCGCTGTTTAAATCGGTTAAATTGTTTGGTCTAACCCAACCAATGGAGGGTAAATGGGCAAGGCCCAAAAGCTCCGCTTTGCGTGACAATCTGCGCATGATGGTCGGTGAAAACTTATGTTCACCTAGATTAAGTAAAAACCAATCGCCCTTCCAGCTGATGCTACGGTGACGAATATCTAACCAAAAGCGCGGTAATCGGAAAGGCTGTTTTAAACTGGCGAGAGTATAGCGACCGCTTTCGCGAATTAATTTGCCTTGTTTGGTTTGCCGAGATAACGCCATGCGAACCGAGGCTTCGGTGATTTCAAGACGATTCGCAACAACTAGCAGCTGTTTTGCACTTAAATTCGTTAAGTCATCAATCTGGAACCCTTTGATTGCACTCAATAATTCCAAGACTTTCTTGTCTGCACTATCGGCTTTTAGTTTTTCCAATGCAATATCGTAATTGATCAACATAACAAATCTATTTTCATTCATTCATTTGTTGTTATATAGTAAGTGAAGATACATGTCACTTACTGACTTGGGAAATCATTTTGCTCCGACTGGCTGAATACGTATCCTCTGAAGAAATAAAAGATTTGTGTCAAACATCCGATGCATGGGGATGGTATCGCGTTTCAATTAATTATGCATTGATTTCCTTAGCTTTTTCATTGTTTATTATCACTCCTAATTTACTAACATTATTACTTGGCAGTTGGTTAATGGGGGGCCGCATTTTGGGGGTAGCGGTACTGGCTCACGATGCAAGTCACGGCAGCTTATTTCGTTCTGCGAAGCTAAACAAAATTGTTGGGCGTTGGTTACTGGGAGGTTTCGTATTTGTCGATTTTGATGAATTTAAAGCCAGCCACCTTGCCCACCATCAGCTCGCGGGCACAGTTCAAGATCCTGATCGCTTGTTTGTGCAAGGTTATCCCGCCACGCCGAATAGTATGCTACGCAAACTTTTACGTGATGTAACCGGGGTCAACGGAGTAAAAGAACTGCTCTATCAGATTAAAACCTCTAATTGGCAAAAACGTTTGCGCAACCTCGTGATCCACAGTGTGGCATTGTCATTATTAATTGCCTTTCAAGCACCTTGGGCATATGCGATATTTTGGCTAGCTTACTTATTTACCTATCCGCTACTTAGCCGCATGAGGATTATGGGAGAGCATGGCAACGTCTCTGACAGTCTAAAGTTGGACCCTAGGCTAAACACGCGAACTACCTATGCCAACTTTCTGGAAAAATTAATGTTGGCACCAAATCAGGTCAATTATCACTTGGAACATCATATTCATCAAAATATTCCGGCTCACAATTTAGCTAAGGCTCATAGGCTGTTTAAAGATCGCGGTATGTACCTTGATTTTGACTGTATCGAGCAAAACTATTGGGCAGTTCTCAAACGCAATATCAGTAAATCCCACGGAAAATCAAACCTAAAGCGCCACGCTGCGTCATCTATCAGTGAAGTCTAATCAGCGTAAGGTCGCCGTTACTTTTCCTCGTTTAATATAGTTCACATACTTTGTTACAAGCTGACACAACTCTAGACATTGATTCACCCTATACTTATCACTAAGTATAAAAAATATGGAAATTGTCATGCGCTGGATTTTACTTTGCTTAATGATCGTTGCCGCTATCGGTTGCTACTTGATTGGTAGTGCAACAGGGATGGTTGTATTGATTATTTTAGGTGTGTGTATTGAATTGGCTTTTTGGATTGGCATTTTGAATACTAAACGCAAAAAAACGGAGAATAATGTTTGAAAACAATTCGCATAATTATCGGCGCAACCTTGGTATTACTGGGCATAGTCCTAGCCATACTTCCAGGCTCAATTCTGTTTCTGCTTGCTGGCTTAGTAGTTCTAAGTATTGATTTCCCCATTGCTAGAGTGTGGCTAAAAAAATGTCAGTCGGCCATGGCCATAGGAGCAAGAAAACTAGATCGTTTAATGCTTAAAAGACGCCTAAGACGCTACTAGTCGTTGTTTAAATAATTGATATAAAAAAATATTTATAAACAAGATAGCTTCCTAAACCGTTCTAAGCAAAAAAAGGCGAATACTGAGTATTCGCCTTTTTGCGGTCACTAATACAAATCTTAGCTACCGTGCTTTTCGCCTAGGTACAACCATGTTTCAACCACAGTGTCAGGGTTAAGCGAGACACTATCAATGCCCTGCTCTACTAACCATGCAGCTAAATCTTCATGATCTGAAGGACCTTGGCCACAGATGCCAACGTACTTACCACGCTTCTTAGCGGCCTTTATCGCCATGCTTAATAATGCTTTTACCGCAGGGTCCCGCTCATCGAACAGATGCGCAATCAAACCTGAATCTCGGTCTAGGCCCAAGGTAAGCTGAGTAAGATCGTTTGATCCGATAGAGAAACCATCGAAGATATCCAGGAACTGATCAGCCAATAACGCGTTAGATGGCAGTTCGCACATCATGATCACTCTTAAACCATTTTCGCCTTTTACCAAACCTTGCTCGGCGAGCAGTTCAATGACTTTTTCGCCTTCACCTAAGGTACGTACAAAGGGGATCATGATTTCTACGTTAGTCAGATCCATCTTGTTGCGAACACGTTTAATGGCTTCACATTCAAGGGCAAAACATTCACGGAAGTCATCAGAAATGTAGCGACTAGCACCACGGAATCCCAACATAGGATTCTCTTCATCTGGCTCATATTGATATCCGCCGACCAAATTAAAGTATTCATTGGATTTGAAGTCAGACATGCGCACAATCACTTTCTCAGGAGAAAATGCAGCTGCAATTGTCGAGATCCCTTCAACCAATTTTTCAATGTAGAATTCGACTGGCGAAGCATAACCGGAGATCATCTCCGAGATTTCTTCTTTTAACTCATCAGGCTGATTGTCGAAATCCAGTAGTGCTTTTGGATGTACGCCAATCATGCGGTTGATGATGAACTCCAAGCGCGCTAGACCCACACCTTTGTGTGGCAAACGAGCAAAATCGAAGGCACGATCTGGGTTACCCACGTTCATCATGACTTTAAGCGGAATATCAGGCATTGAATCAATTCGAGAAGTCACAACATCAAAGTCTAACTGAGCGTCGTAAACGTAACCGGTGTCACCTTCAGCACAAGAAACGGTAATGTTGTCTCCGGTTTCAATTGAGTGTGTTGCGTTGCCACATCCTACTACCGCTGGTATCCCTAACTCTCGGGCAATGATAGCCGCATGACAGGTTCTACCGCCGCGATTGGTGACAATAGCAGAGGCTTTTTTCATGATCGGTTCCCAATCAGGATCCGTCATATCCGTTACCAGTACATCACCTGGTTGGATCTTGCCCATCTCATCAATAGAGCCAAGCACTTTGGCAACACCAGCACCAATTTTGTGACCTATAGCGCGTCCTTCAGTAACAACCTTGGCTTTACCTTTTAACTGGAAATTCTCAATAACTTGAATATCTTCGCGAGAGCGAACCGTTTCAGGACGAGCTTGTACGATGTAAAGTTTTCCATCAGTACCATCTTTGGCCCATTCAATGTCCATTGGACGTTGATAATGTTTTTCGATGATTTGCGCTTGACGTGCTAAGTCCATGATTTCTTCATCATTGATAGAAAAATCCATGCTTTGCGACTTATCCACATCTACGATTTCGACTTGTTTGCCATGCGCTAAATCATCTGAGTAAATCATTTTGATTAATTTACTGCCTAAATTGCGTCGTACGATCGCAGGTTTGTTTTTATTTAAGGTTGGTTTATGGACATAAAACTCGTCGGGATTGACCGCTCCTTGAACAACCATCTCACCTAAGCCGTAGGATGAGGTGATAAAGACAACATCCTCAAAGCCAGACTCAGTATCGATGGTGAACATAACACCAGAGGAAGCAACATCACTGCGGACCATGCGCTGTATGCCGGCAGACAATGCCACACCTTTGTGGTCATACCCTTGGTGTACGCGATAGGAAATTGCACGGTCATTAAATAGAGATGCGAAAACGTGTTTGATTGCTACCATCACGTTATCGTACCCCTTCACATTTAAGAAGGTTTCTTGTTGTCCGGCAAAAGACGCATCCGGCATATCCTCTGCCGTCGCTGAAGAGCGGACTGCAAAGGAAGCATTATCACCCGCATCGCCTTGCAACTTATCAAATGCCGTTTTAATTGCCTCTTCTAATGCTGCTGGGAAAGGCGTTTCAATAACCCAGTTACGAATGTTCTCGCCTGCTTGATTCAATGCAGCAACGTCGTCAACATCTAGGTTATCTAACACCTCATGAATGCGCGCTTCAAGCCCACTTTGTTCTAGAAATTCGTTAAACGCATCCGCCGTAGTGGCAAACCCTCCTGGTACTTGTACTCCTGCACTAGCAAGATTTGAAATCATTTCCCCAAGTGATGCGTTTTTACCGCCAACGCGATCTACATCACTCATGCCTAATTGCTCATACCAAAGTACATATTCTTGCACTACGTTTATCCTCATAATTGTAGTCAGCTGTTCGCTCAAATAAGCGTATATTTTTTCCGACTTAGCCAAACTGAATTTTATAACTAAAAATAAAAACCGTGATTAACCGCGTCGTTTTGTGCAAAGTAAGTCTTCAGATGGGTGCGAAACTGTTATTTGTGTTCACCTTCTGGCTTTTTGCGTCAGGGATTTTAGAATGGGGCAAAGATGAAAGTAAAATTTAATTTAATTCTGTAATTAAATTACAACATTGTTAAGGAAATGTAGTGCGCTCAGCTTTTTATATATCAGACGGTACAGCCATTACCGCAGAAGTATTTGGCCACGCTTTACTGTCACTTTTCACGGTAGAATTCAAACATCAAACGGTTCCTTTCGTAGAAACTGAACAACAGGCCAAAGATGTGCTCAACAAGATTTCTGAAAGTTTTCAGGAAAGCGGTCAACGTCCATTGGTGTTTTACACCATCGTTAACACTGAAATCAGAAAGATGATTTCCAAGTCTGTGGGGATCAATTATAACTTCCTAGATCAGTTTGTCGCTCCTTTGGAAAAAGCCCTGGGTGTTTATTCCATGCCGGAAAAACATCGCACCCACAGTATTCATGAGAAAACCTATGACATCCGAATTGATGCAGTGAATTACGCCTTAGCCAATGACGACGGTTCTAATATCAAAGATTACAATGAAGCGGATATTATTCTATGTGGTGTGTCTCGTTCCGGTAAAACCCCCACTAGCCTGTACTTGGCCTTACAGTACGGTATTAAAGCTGCAAACTACCCTTTTACCGAAGAAGACATGGGTGACGTATTGAAGCTTCCTCCTGCCTTAAAACGATTTAAGAAGAAGTTGTTTGGCTTAACCATCATGGCAGAGCGGTTACATCAAATTCGTTCTGAACGGCGCGCCAACAGTCGCTATGCATCTATGCAACAGTGTCGTATGGAGCTACGTGAGGTTGAAAACTTGTATCGAAAAGAAAAAATACCTTTTCTCAATAGTACCAAATTCTCGATTGAAGAAATGTCGGCAAAAATACTTGCTCAAACGGGATTACAAAGACGCAAATACTAATTACTGTTGGTCGTCACGAATTGTGTAAATAATGTCTTCATTTATCCTTATCAATACCATAAGATGTTGTTGTTTAGGTTGTTTTTATGGTTGAAAACACCTCAAATGCGCACATAAATTGCTTAGTTAGTATTCTGCATCTAAGCTTGTGTAAAGGTGTGAGTGAAAAGTTAAATGAAAACCATAAATAAGGTGACAATGACAGACAACGAAAAGGCCCTTGGACTTATCAATCTTTTCACCCACCCCGTGATTGTGGTGAACAAAGATTGTCAATTGGTTGCTGTAAACACGACGTTTGAGCAAGACACTGAATTGTCTGAAAACCTAGATTCGTTATTAACCAAGCTCACTCCTTTAATTTCCAGCCAAGAAGAATTAGTTTACTGGCAAAAAGGCGGTCGCGAAAAGTGTCTGACAAGGATGCCAATGCATGACGAGTTGTGCATGATTAAAATTGCCAACTCGAAACCGCTTGCACTAGCGAAGCGTTATCACAACCTCGTTAATGCCATTAATCAGATGTCAGATGCCATTATTATCATCGACCATCATTTCAAAATAGACCTCATTAACGATCAGTTTATTGAAATGTTCCCGTTTGTAACGAAACATCACCAAGGCAAGCTGAGTGCATTTGAATTAATTGAAAAAATAGCGAATTTTCTGAGCCCAAATGATCCCGTTTATGAGCGCAAGATTTTTCGTTTTTTACGTTTCAAATTGTCTAACCATCACGAATGTAATCTGGCTTTTTCTCTACCAAATGGCGAGTTTTTTTCTTATCGCGATAACTTGACCCACGGCAATGAGCGCAGTGGATTATGTATCAATGAATCACAATTTAAAGAGTTAAACGAACAATTAGAAAGTGCGTTTAACGAAGCCACAGAACTGAGTGACGCGAAAAGTAATTTTATGGCGGCAATGAGCCACGAAGTGCGCACACCACTTAACGCAATCATTGGCTTGGTTGATTTATGCATGCTAGAGCCAACCTTGCAAAAACATGAATACATCAAGCGCATGCGCAGCAGTGCTACTGCTCTATTACACTTAGTTAATGATGTGTTGGACTTTACCAAGTTCGATGCGAATAAAGTTCAGTTAACCCTCGTCAATATTCAATTAAGAGAGTTCTGTGAAAAAGTGATCGACAGCTTTGCAGGGCAAGCGCAATCTAAGAATACTGCACTGATGTTATTTGTTGATCCCAATTTGCCCCAATACGTGATTGCAGATGATGTGAGATTGAGCCAAATTCTCTACAATCTCATTAGTAATGGCCTTAAATTTAACAACAATTCGGCCCCTGAGCTTTGGTTACATGTTTCGCAGGACAGTTTAACCGGCTACACTCGTTTTAGTGTCAAAGACAATGGTATTGGTATTAAAAAGTCTCAACAAACCTCTATTTTTGACCGTTTCTCCCAAGCTAACCACAACATACATCGCCAGTACGGCGGGACGGGGATTGGCCTGAGTCTGTGTCAAAAAATATGCAATATGATGGAAGGCGATATTTATGTAAAAAGCCAAGAGGGAGAAGGCTCTGAGTTTATCGTGCAACTGCCACTGCAAAGTAGTGGTGAATCTGAAATCTCAAAAATTGATTTTGCTAAATTGGCCAATAAAACGCTGATCACTAACGATCGCACCTTCTATCAAGTCATGGAGCTGTATTCCCAGTCATTAAAATTTGAAATTACCTATGTAAAAGAAGTTCCTGGATCTTTGTCTCCCGACGCTATTCTGTGCATTGACAAGACGTTAATTGACGACCCCGCGATGCTAACTCACTATTCAGCGGAACAAGTTGTGTTACTGATGGATGCTTTAATAGAAGGTGCTTGCGAAGAATTTCGAAAAATCCACCGCACGCCAGTAAGACTGAAGCAAATTTTAAAATTAGTCCAATCACCAGATCCTTTAACAACAAGCAATACCAGCCAACAACCAGCTGACGATCTCATTAAAGTAAATCAACGAGTGCTGGTAGTTGAAGATAATAGCGATAATATGTTTGTATTGAAAAAACAATTCCAAACCTTAGGAATAGACGCAAGCTTTGCACTAACTCCCGAGGATGCGGTTATATTTTTCGAACAACAAAAATTTGATATTGTCATTAGTGACTTTCAAATGCCAGCCGTTAGCGGTGCAGAATTGTTAAAAATTCTCAGAGAAACCGAGAAGTTCGAAGAGCGCCCCCCTGCATTAATGGTGATATTGACGGCAGACAAGACCAAGCGCTGCACTGAAGCCTGTTTTGCCGCAGGTGCGAATAGGATCATGATGAAACCTATGACGGTTGATGAGCTTGTTAGCCTAATGAACGATAATGCCGAAACCGCGAAACGAAACCAGCAGTTAAACATGGAAAATAAAGCGAAGAAGCAAGATGCCGATTTAAAGCCTTATTATTTCGAGGACACCGATATACAAAGTGAATTGGAAGATGAGGGTATTTTTTACGCAGATAATATAGGTATACTTGAGGATGCAACAGATTCTGAGCAGATAATGCAGATAGAATGTTTGCGCTCTATCTTAGGCTATACAGATGAGCACGAAGAACACCAATATTTGCAAGGTTTTGCGCAAAGCCTGCTTGAAAGTGCAAAAGATATGGAACGGGCATACCTCGCTCGAGACATCAAAACTTTAGGAAAACTCGTTCATAGCCTGAAAAGTAGCGCCTTAATAATAGGGGCGTCACAACTTAGTCAGCAATGTGAAATTTTGGAGACTATCTGTTCACAAAGCGACATAGACATGCAGCAAATAAACACCAGTTGGCAGCAAACCCTGAAAAACATTGAGCAACTGATTAACCACATTGGCGAGTACTGTTCTAATGACAGCTGATAAAACCAGCAATATTGTTTTATTTGAAACCAGTCCTGAGGCTGATGCACTGGTATTGGAAATCCTCAAGAAGCATGCCCTTTCGGTGATCGTGTGTACCGAGTTAAAAGAAGTTTGTCGTTTGTTGGTTGATAAGTCTGAAAAAGTCTTTTTAATGACCGGTGACACCTTAGAGAAAAGCTTACACCCCTACTACCGCTCGCTAGATGCGGTTAAGAGTTATGATATATGTGAGCATCGCGTGGTGAGCCTAATTCCTAGGCAAAGCGAGCCTCAAGCCTATGAAGCCTACAAAGCTAGAATCATTGACGATTATATGGTTTCTAGACCAATTTACGAAATGCATCGTATCGTTATGATATGCGAGCATTTGTTAATTGAGTTAGGCGTAAATAACCTTTCTGCAGAACAGTTCAACGCCAAACCGATTAAACAAGTAAATCTACAAGACGAAATTTTAGAAGAGATCGTAAAGCAAGGGATGGCGCGTAAAGATGAAATTCAGCACGCATTTGAAGACAGCATCATAGAAATAGATAATGCTTTGGAATCAGCTGCGCAAAAAGTGCAGAATAATCAACCCGTTAAGCTGGATATTGAGAAGCTAAAAGAAACACTTGCCAGTATTCGCTCAAATGAAATTAGGCCTGAATTGATTAGGCTACAAGAAAAAGCCATAAAATTGCTTTCTCAGTCGCTCAATATTCAACAACAAGAAGAGCCTGTTGCGGAAGCCAGTGCAACAGCGGAAGACAAACCTGCGAAACCAAAACCTAAAGAAACCTATGCGTTCAATCGATTGTACCAACAGAATGTCGATCCCGATGCATTGCTAAAAGAAGCAGAACAAATCCCCACTATTTTATTAGTTGAAGATGATGTAATAAGTGTCCATTTAACCCGAAAGTTACTGGGAACTTATAAGTTTAATATTGAAACCGTGGCTAATGGTCGGCAAGCCTATGCCTGCTTAACGAGCAAAAAGTATGACCTTGTGTTAATGGACATTAGCTTGCCAGATACCAATGGCATATACATTGTGGATCAAGCGACAAATGGTGATAGTCTGAACAAAGAAACACCGATCATTATGTTGTCAGGCAATAAGAGTAAATCAATTATAAGTAAAGCCTTAGAGCGCGGTGCTAAAGGCTATGTGATAAAACCTCTGAATAAAACGACGGTTGACAAACTTATCGCTAAATACTTTAAAAACCGAGTCACGGCTAGTTAACGTTTCCCCTTAAGCGTAAGTCTATTACCTTGGTTTAATACTAAGAGTAATTATCAATCTGTTACCTTAGTTTAATACTAAGAGTAATTATCAATCTGTCACCTTGATAACAACGAGGGACGACTTCCACACATTATTTTGTCTAAGGTTATTTGCGCTTGTTTTGGGTTATCAGTATCACCCGGCTCAAGCATTTCACAATGATCATCAACCATTTGCTGTATGGTCACCGGATAGTATTTGCAATCATCTGGACGGTCTTCATAGATAGCACAGCTATAACGAGCAACGTTAGGCTCTTTGCGTAACCAAGGGCAGACCGATAATTGATGACCGGTTTGCGGATGCATCCATATCCTGCCATTTTTAACGTATTCGCTGACTTCAGGACGAAACAACGACCACATTTCAATTTCCTGCTGAGTTGCCGACAACCCGCCGTCACTGTACTTGGTGCAACATATTCCACAGGAGTTACATGCTTGCATAATCGTTACTCGATTCAGCGCAGAAAAGCGGCATTACCTGCGCTTCTTCTTGCCACCGGTTAGGTTTTTCTGCTCTTTTAAGTCACGTTTTGTCGGCGTCGCAGAGCCATCTTTAAATTTTTGTTTTTTGGCGGCTTTTTCAGCGTCCTTTTTAGCTTGCGCTGCTGCAACCTCCTGCTCTTCCACTTCCACCATTTGTGGCGACTCAAGGGTAATTTGGCCTAACTGGCCTGAGCGAAGTTCATTAATCAGCACTTCACAAATTTTATGTAAATTCACTCTCCCACCGGCACGTAAAGCCCCTCTTTTGGCGGCAGCAGCCTCTAAGAAAGCCAATTCAGTATCCGGTAACTCATCCAAGCCAAATCGTTCTTGCATTAATTTGGGATAGGCTTTGATCAAATAGTCTGCGGTAAAAAAGCCCACATCTTCGTAATCCATTGCGGTATCTTTAATTGCACCCGATGCGGCCAGCCGGTAACTACTATTTGGGTTTTCAATTTTAGGCCACAGGATCCCGGGCGTATCAAACAACACGATTCCACTGCCTAAATTGATCCGTTGTTGAGATTTGGTCACCGCTGGGACATTGCCGGTTTGGGCAATTACCCTGTCAGCTAAGGTGTTTATTAGGGTTGATTTACCGACATTGGGAATGCCCACAATCATGGTGTTGATCGACTTTATGCTGGCGTCTTTATCAGGCAGCATCTTGCGACACAAATCGACAATCTGTTTAATTTTTGCGGGTTGTTGAGTTGTCGTCGGAAAGGTTTTAACGCCCTGTTCTTGTTCCAAATAAGTCTGCCACAGGGCAGTCATTTCTGGATCGGCTAAATCCGTTTTGCTCAGTACTTTTATACAAGGCTTGTCACCCCTTAGCTTGGCAATAGCTGGATTTTCGCTGGAATAAGGGATCCGCGCATCAAGTACTTCAATCACCAAGTCGACACTGGGTAACACTTCTTTTATTTCTTTTTGGGCTTTATGCATATGCCCGGGGTACCACTGGACCGCCATATTTTTATTTACCTTTAATTTGTCGAGATATCACCAAGTATAGATAACTGAGTGTTTAATCGTTTTAATTGTGACAAAAGCAAGCTAACGACTTTGTTCATATAGTTCATGCTTGTCTGGTTTCATCGCAGCAGACCCGTTTTAGCATGTTAAGTAGAAGATTTAACTCGGCCACCGGTGACTTTATCTGCACGCCCTTCCACCTTGGCTTTTTCCGCACGTAAACGTCTCACTTCTTTGGGATCAGCGATTAAAGGTCGATAAATTTCCACCCGATCTCCCTCACGGGGTTGATCACTCAACTTACAGGTCCGATTCCAAATGCCGACTTTGTTTTGGGTCAAATCAATTTCTGGGAAACGACGTAAAATACCTGATGTTTTAATCACATCTTCTACCGTATCACCTTGTTCTATAACCACTTTAAGCAAGGATTGTTTGTCGGGCGTGCCGTACACCACCTCAACCGTAATTTGTCGTTCGGTCATAAATACACTTCCTTCGCCCGCGCGGTAAATGCGTTTACCATGTTAGTTGCGATTGAATTGAACACCCGCCCAAACGCCATTTCAGCCAGCTTACTGGAAAAGGTAAAATCCAATTTCAATTCAATTTTACAAGCGTCATCAGACAGTTTGGTGAACAACCAGCCCCCGGATAAATGAGAAAATGGACCTTCGATTAAATTCATTTGAATTGATCGCCCACGATCAAGCTCGTTGCTCGTGGTAAACCACTGCTTTACGCCCGCTTTAGAAATTAAAATAGCGGCTTTCATAGTGTCTTCACTTTGCTCCAACACCTTTGTTTGTGCACATCCAGGCAAAAATAAAGGATAAGATTCAACATCATTAACCAGATCAAACATTGACTCGGCACTGAAGGCAACCAATGCACTTCGGTGAATACTCGCCATTCACGCTCCTAACAACCAAAAAATAACGGTGAAAGTCTATCACGATTCCCATTAATACCAAGCCTGTAGTTCTCATCTACCAAGCTCAAGCGATTAATTTACAACCCTTTTTATGGAATATATCATTTTCTACTACCGACACATTCGTTAGGCCTGATATACTGAGCATTATGAGTAAAAAGAACGCAAAATCGAACCAAAGCAATACCATTGCTTTAAATAAAAAAGCCCGCCATGAGTTTCACTTGCAAGACAAAATCGAAGCAGGTATTGAGCTACAAGGATGGGAAGTAAAAGGTATCCGTGCAGGCAAGGTCAACTTGGTTGATAGCTACGTGATTATTCACCAAGGCGAAGCTTACCTGCAAGGTTGTAAGATCACGCCACTTAATCAAGCCTCATCCCATGTGGTTTGCGATCCCGATCGGCAAAAGAAATTGCTTATTCACAAACGTGAAATTGATCGTTTAATGGGTGCTCGTGAACGCCAAGGTTATTCAATTGTGGCCACCGCCATGTATTGGAAGCAATGTTGGGTCAAAGTTGAAATTCACCTTGCCAAAGGTAAAGATTCCCATGACAAACGCGATGCCGTGAAAGACCGTGACTGGGCGCGTCAAAAAGAGCGTATGATGAAACACGCCGGATAAGTCTATTCGGCGCTTGTGTTTGTTCCGGTGCTGCAAATACGGTTAAGTCACCTCATCGGCGTAGCGTTTTCGATAGCGCTTAGTGAGTTTCGCTGAACGAAGCTGATCTACAATCAATGAATAAATCGGTGATGCATCTAACTTAACGGGTTTGCCGTCTCCTAACCTGCGTAGTTGACGCTTAACTAATGCCATATTTGCTAAACCGCTGAGGGTTTTATCTTTCCAACTTACTTGCGGGATCATTCCTACCAAACCTGGCACACGCTGCCAATGATTAGGCAGCTCGGGGTTAAACGCCAGTGCCGACGCCATGCCCACCAACGCAACCCCGGAATCCAATACTTGCTGTGCCACAGGTAATCGTTTTATGCCACCGGTGGTCATGATGGGTATCTTAGTTTCATTAGCGATTTTAGCCGCGAACTCCAAAAAATACGCTTCGCGGGCAAGTGTACGAGCATTCCCCGAACGGCCTTGCATTGCAGGCGCTTCATAACTTCCCCCCGACAATTCCACCATATCCACGTGCAAGGGCTCGAGCATTTTCACCACCGCTAATGCATCATCAACATCGAAGCCCCCTCGCTGAAAATCAGCTGAATTTAGCTTAACAGCAAGTGCAAAATCCTCACCGCATTGGCTACGAACTGATTTAACCACTTCTAATAATAATCGAGCACGGTTATCTAAACTGCCGCCCCACTCATCATCACGTTTATTGGTTAAAGGGGATAAAAACTGTGCGATGAGATAGCCGTGCGCAGCGTGAATTTCTACGCCGTCAAACCCCGCCTCTTTGGCGCGAGTGGCTGAGATAGTAAAACGCTCAATTACGTCTTTTATTTCGCTGTGGGTCATAGCTTTAGGCTTGGCAAATAAACCGCTGTGCTTGCCCATATTAAGTGCCACATCTGAAGGTGATAATACTTTGCCGCCCATCTTTTTAAACACCTGTCGGCCAGGGTGATTAAGCTGCATCCAAATTTTGGTGTTATTTTGCTTAGCCAACTCAGCTAGCTTTTTAAATGCATCTAAGTCCGAGTTTACTTCCAAAGCCACTCCACCAGGCCCCGTCATTGCCAAGTGATCAATCATCACGTTTCCAGTGATAATTAACCCCACACCACCTTTAGCCCAGGCTTCATAAAGTTTAAATAAGGCCGAATCCGGCAACTGTTCACCATTTGCGAGATTCTCTTCCATTGCCGCTTTAACTAAGCGATTTTTCAATACGCCGCCGCTTGGCAAGGTATAACTATCAAATATATTCACGCTCATGTATCAACTCAACCTCATTGACCGCCCCACTTCACTAGTGGCAACCATACTCTGTAATGCATAATAAATGGTAGCATTGCACTTAGTATTCAAGTGTTCAATGCAAAGCGTGCCCAAAATCAAAAGTACAAAAAAATAAACTAACAAGCTTGATGAGCACTCATCTGATACTTTCGATTCATTCACCTATTGAAAACTATTTTTACAACCCAATATTATATCTATCTGGGATTGTGTTATGATCACAGCGTGTTGCAGAGTTTGCACTGCAACACACATTTGGGGCTGATTTTGGATTCGACAGGAATCGGGATGCCTTAGGTGCATGCAGAGGTGCGGTTTGCCTCTTTAAAAAGCCGCAAAAAAATAGTCGCAAACGACGAAAACTACGCACTAGCAGCTTAATAACCTGTATAGGCCCTTCCACTTCAGCCGTCGTCTATTCGTGAAGGTTTGGAAGGTCATACTAATAGACTAGCGAGGGAAACTTGTCCGAGGTTGAACCGCGAAATAGTATCGGGACAGCTACGAGGAATCCTGTTTGTCGGAGTCCAAAATAGTTAAATAAATGACAAAATAAGCATGTAGTACCGACGGTTGAAGCTTTCTGGACGCGGGTTCAAGTCCCGCCAGCTCCACCAAATAAACTTAAAAAGACGTCGTATGACGTCTTTTTTTGTATCTTAACATCTCACCACCACAGGCTATCCTTTTTAATCGTTAGCAATGTTATTACTAGGCTGACAACTGGACTTCTTAATAAAGCAAACCTATGCTTCTGGGAATTATGTGAATCTAGGATGTCACTTTGAATGCTGATCTTCTACAAGGATTTTACCTCGGAGATATGCTCGTTCAGCCCTTAAAGGGTGAAGTAAAAGGAAAGTCCGGAACTCAACATTTACCTCCCAAAGCGGTGGAAGTGTTATTATGTCTGGCCTCATCATCAGGCGAGCTAGTTACTCGAGAGCACTTAATTAATGAAGTATGGGGACAAGACCAAGGCAGTCAAGAAGCGCTGAGTCATGCTATTAGTGAAATTCGCCACGTTTTCAATGATAACCGACATGATCCTATTTTTTTACAAACACTTCCCAAACGTGGCTATCGCTTATTAATCAAGCCACAAATCCAAGAACACGACCCTGCCGCTAGTGTATTTGACGTTAACAATAACGTTGACCTTATTGACATCGGATTATTTGAAAATCTCAAACAGCGCGGGATTTTTGAAACCGCTGTGGCCTACATGATTTTTGGCTGGCTATTAATTCAAATCGCAGACATTGTATTTGGACAATTACACTTTCCTGCTTGGGTAGGTACTTTCGTTACTTTGCTAGTGATCGGCGGCTTCCCCATCGCATTGATCCTGTCATGGTTTCTTGAGATCCGAATTGAGCGAACTAAACAGCAACTGCCGGCAAAGTTTAATGCGCTGAAATGGCGTATTAGCCGAACTTATATTTCTATTTTAGGTGCCTTGGGCTTAGCGGGTCTATTGGTTTTTGCATACGATCAGAACGTTGGCTTGCCAGAACCGGTTACCCCTGAAGAGATAGAATTAGCTAAATTACCACCCATTGTAGAAAATTCCTTTGCCGTTTTACCCTTTTTTAATTTAGACGGCAGCGAAAGAACGGGCGTGTTCGCCAATGGGCTAGTCGATGACGTTATCACCCGCTTGGCCATGATCCCTGGATTGAGGGTGTCTTCACGGGGTGATTCATACACACTTAATCCAAATACGTCTTCTCAACGCGTGCGCGAACGATTGCGGGTTGAAATGTATTTAGCAGGCAGCGTCGAGTTAGCAGAAGACGTAATTAAAGTGAAAGTACAAATGATTGACTCGGAAACGGGCTTTCAAGTATTGTCTCGGCAATTCGCTGGTCCTAGTGATGACTTTTTCACTATTCGCGACCAAATAACCAGTTTAACCGTCGCCAATTTGCGAGTTGCGCTGCCGCCTGATACTCGCTCAATTGCTTTGCTGGATCATTCTAAACCGACGATAGACGCTTATATTCTCTATCGTCGTGGAGTAGAAGTATCGCGTTTACCTATGTCAATTTCGAATATCAATACCGCTTTAGAGTGGTACAACCAAGCACTAATCATCGATCAGGATTATGCCGCGGCCCATGCAGGTAAGTGCGATTTGTTCGTTTCAGCATTTAGAGAGGTAAATGACATCACTTATATGCAAAAGGCTGAATCCAGTTGCGGCATTGCCCTTAACTTAAATCCAAACCTAGACGTGGTTCATACGTCTTTGGGTCGTTTGTATGCGGCATTAGGTCGTTACACTGATGCTGAAACCTCATATCAAAAAGCCTTGGCCATAGATCCCTACAGTGTTTCTTCTTTAGTTGGCTTAGGTAACGTTTACCGATTATTAAACGAACCACAAAAAGCGGAACAAAATCTTCGTAATGCCATTGGTCTTAAGCCAGGGGATCCTATCGCGTATTTTCAATTGGGCAGGTTTTTGTTCAGTTCAGGCAAATTTGCCGAGGCCGCTGAACAATATCAACATGTTGTCGCGCTGCAAGCTGATAACATGAATGCCTACAACAATCTTGGATCTGCCTACATGATGGCGGGAAAGTTTGAATTAGCCGCCCCCGCATACGAGCGTGCGCTTAGCATAGAGCCCACAAGAAATGGCTATAGTAATTTGGGACTCATGTATTACTATCTTGGAAATTTAGATGCGGCAATTTTTAATCATAACAAAGCGGTAAAACTCAGTCCCTTGGATCATTTAGCTCGATCTAATTTAGGCGATGCTCTGTATATCGCTGGACGCAAAAAACAGGCAACAGATGAGTTTAAGCAAGCAGAGGAATTAGTCCTTAACGCCCTACAAGTAAATCAAAATGATCCGTTTTTGATGATGGACTTGTCGTGGATTTACACCATGTTAGGTAAGTTAGACTTGGCCAATGTGACCATTCGCCGTGTAATAGAGTTGGCACCTGATGACCCCTATTCACATTATTACAGCGGATTAGTATCCCTTTATTCAGGAGATCGCAAAAGCGCAATTCAGGCATTGAAGCAGGCCGTGGACTTAGGTTACCCCCCGCGAATGATAGCGGTAGAACCTCATCTGAAGAGTTTACACAATGACTCGGTCTTTTTATCACTTGTAAAATTTAATGATGACATGTTTTAGTTACGCAACTGCTCACTTTTTGAACTAAGATTAACATCGTTGTTTTCAACAAGGACAAAGACAATGAATAAAATCATAATGTTAGTCATCACTTCTTTTATCCTAACCTCATGTGCCAATAATAGAAATAATTTTGCAAGAGTGACCACTTGCGATGACGATGAAAATAGCCCCGCTAGAGCTGAAATTAGTTACAAGTACAAAGTTGATTCAGAATTAGAAATGGGTATGAGGCTTAAATTTTCTGGTAAAGCTGGTAATAGGTTTGAAATCAAATTAAAGCCTAAGGGATCCGGTTCAAATGATGTCAAAGTGCACACAATCGGGGTAAGTGGGACTTTACCCAATGGTGACCCAACGGATTACACCTGGCTCAACGGTAGCGGCAGTTACAATTCGACCAGAGGGGATGGCAATAACATAGTGCTATGTGTGCCAAGCGACATCCCTGAAGATACAGTGTATAAGTTTGACGTTAAGGTAGATACTATCGGCACTATTGATCCGCGTTTTCGTGTTAGCGGACGCTAATCGCATATACAAAGTTAAAAGGAATAATGCTGTTAGAACAATACGTTTTTGCAAGCGGTCTCGTTTTTATTCAAACGCTCTAGTTGTTTTTCTAACAGCTTAATATCAGTGGCAACATTGGTTTCAGCCCAATACCAAGCAGCATTAAGGCCGAACATTTTCATCCGATAATTAAGACTTAACTAGTTACATTTATTCTGTTCTATTAATTAAGGATGAATTGAGTTCTAAAGGAAAAGCCCATGTTAAGAAACATCAAAGCAATCATGATATTAACCGTTGCCCTGTGGGGCTTTGTAGGGGCATCGCATAATTTATTAGATTGGAACGGCACCTTAGGTGCGGTGGGTGCGGCGACTTCAATGAGCACCTTTGAAGGGGGTGCAGAGAGTTGGCAAGCGACCTCTAGCCCAATTGTTATTTGGTGCGGTGCGCTATTCATTATGTTGTCAAAAATAGCTACGGGAATTTTGTGCACCTATGGCGCAATTGGCATGTGGCGTAATATTGGATCAAATCAAGTTGCTTATAATTCGGCTAAGCAAATTGCACTAACAGGATGTGGTGTTGCGATAACTATGTTGTTTTTGGGCTTTATCGTTGTTGCCGAAAGTTGGTTTGAGTTATGGCGTTCCCAAGCCATGATCGGACCGGTACTGCAATCTGCGTTTCGATATGGTGGCATGATTGGCGTAATTGCGGTGTTTGTGGCGTCAAAAGAGTGAAGTATTTGAGAAAAAGCCGCTTTTTAGCAATCAGTTCAGATGGGCCAACACACCGCTATTTAGCAGCTATTGCGGAAATGTATCTGTAAATATTGCTGTCAGTATTATTATTACGCCAGCCCATATCTTAGATGCGAGCTCTTGACCTCTTTTTAACTCTTCCTTAGCTTGGGGATTCCCAAACCGCCTAAAAATGAAAAAATACTCGATGAAAAACCAAACTGGAGGGCCGATTACCCAAAATGTTCCAATCATATAGGCCATGTCTTTATGCTCCGCGCCCCGATGCGCATTCAGCCAAACTGCGCAGCAAAAAAATCCTATGAAAACAGCAGCACCAAAAATCATCAGACCACGACCAAGGAATCGGTTGCTATATATATATGGCAAAGCTTCTTTATTACTCATATCTAGTGACTCCTAATTATCTTGACCTACATATCACCGTCAAGTTGACGCTCAGCTTCGATTGAAGATGTTACGCGAACCCATAAGAACACCGACTGTCAATATTACTATTTTCCGGATTTCACCTCGGTAATGAGATAAGACATAATCATTGAATGGCACAGATTATCTCTTCAGAACAAGTAGGAATAACAAACACTTAGGACCCATAAGGCGTTAATTCCGGTTTTAAGTATTTGAGTTCCCCCCTTTTCTTTAAGGGACATCTTGGTTGTTTACCTACAAACGACTAAGCGATCACCGCTAAATAGCCTGAGTGACAGTAGCCGTCGGCCAATCCATCACCTTCTAAATCTACCTGACACCAGTCTCCATCGGTTTTCATCACATCGACTAACTGATTGCTGCGCAAGGTAGCAACTACAGGGAAACCGGTACCTGGCCCGCCGCGCATGTTCAAACCATTACGCGCTGTGACTTGATAACGGGGTCGGTTTGACACTGTTGCAGAAGATAGTGACGTGTCATTGGGCCGCTCGGTTGTGTTGATTGGTGGGCGGCCCATACTGAGCTCTGGCGAGGGTGGCGTTGCCGTTTTTGTCCACTTTATAATATGTGCATGCATGTTTTCAGACCATGATTCGTCACCGCCTTGAGGGTATTGACCTGCTTGCAATTGCGCTAAACTGATGCCTTGCAGTTGTAAGTGAGGGGTTTCCCAACTCAGTGGCTCTAAGCCAACCTCTCTCGCCAACTCATGCAGTCGCTTCCAGTATTGCTTGCGTTTGCCTTTGTCATCCCAACTCCATTTACCATCAATATATAAGACAAAATCCCCCGCCACACCATACTGGTGATAGGAACTCCATGCTTTGGCATTGGTGACTTTATTGCCTGCTTTGGTTCGGCCTTGGGCATAAAGTTCATGTTGGCGATCAGGCGTCCTAAAGCCTTCAAATAAACGAAACGGCAGTTCTTCTGATGCAAATCGGCTTATTAGAGTTTGTATTTTTTCGCGCACCACAGGGTGCAGGTGGGAAAGTTCGGTGTCACGAGCCATGGCATTAATCCTTTTGCGTTTACGTTACTGCTCATGTGCAGCTCAAAGAGTATAGAGCACTATGGACCAAATTGAGCAATTTTTAAGCTTGCCAATGCGCCTTTACCGTATGAGTAGCTCGTCAAGTATTGGAATATTTCTCTAACAGTGAAACTCGCGATATTAAAGGATGGGAAGCATGACAAAAGGCGTTAAGTATCAGTGTTGTATTATGTTTTTCGTGGAGTTTAATAGGCCCCTGAGTCAGCAAATGACTCAAGGGCCTGTTAAGTTTAACGGTTTAGTTTAATTCGCTGTCTTTCCAGAATTTGGTGCCTTTAACAGTGGCTTGGAATGCTAAGCCACTTTCGGTAAAGGTATAAACAGTGACATCACCATAGTAGGCCTCGCCTTCTACAGAGCCGCCCTTGTCCCCCGCTTTAGCTGCAGCATCTGCATTGCCACCAAAGGTCCACCCTTTGTTGATAAAATCGGTCATTGCTTTGGCAGTGTGAAATACCATGATGATGCGATAATCTTTTACGCCTAATCCAAGCCCTACTCCCCCTTCTGCCATATTCATATAGGTCAAGGCACCAGACGCGTTATCAGTGACTACGCCATAGCCTGTGCCAGCTGCCATAAAAATCAGATTGACGTTAGCATTTGAAAAAACAGCGTATCCTGGAGCGGCGGCGATTTGTTGTCTCGTGTCCGGTTTCTTCGCATACAACTTGGTCATAACCTGCTCTTTCATGTCCAAAATATGCTGTCGTTTTTCTGATTTGGTGCCACTTCCCATCGATGCACAAGCAGTCAGGATGAAGCTTAAAAGCAAAACGGTGATACTTCTTGAATACATGGTTATTCCTTAACGGTTATTTGCAGCAATACTATGCCTGTTCATAACCATCAGCAACTAGATTAGAAGCGATTTTGTTTGAATATTCATCAGCGTTGACCAAGTAGATCGTTTTCGCACAACGAATTGAAATCACTTAAATGGTGAAATATTATTACCGTACTGGTATACAATATACTGGTGGTAAATAACCGTTTTGGGGGCGTTTTGAAAGAGCACGGTGATTACACAGTGGGTGAAAGTGGCCAGGTAGTACTACTTTCTGGGCGCGGGCCTTGGAATGATGAGACGCTCAAGCAAGGTGCTAGTGACACGAGCAAGATCATTGTCAGTGTATCTAAGCGAGGCCCATGGGGGCAGTTGAGCTATTTGAGCGGTGAAAGTCTTATGCCTCCGTCCACCTTTAAAACCTTTATTGAACGAACTCAAGAGCGCAAAAACCTTGGAATGCAAGCCTTAGCAATAGTCATCACAGATTCCGATATAGTGAATACGATTAAGGCGCAACTGACTCAAGCGTACTTACCTTTAGGTGTTACACACCAGTTTTTTAATGAAATTGATGATGCCATCACGTGGTTGCAAGGGCGTAATTTAACGCTGAGCGTATCTGAGGTTCATGAGTTTTTTCAAAAAAATGCATTTCACAAACAAAGCACCAAGTAAAATAAAGCCCCTAAAAGTACACATTAAAGCCATTATTTATAATTAAGTACCATTATCGGCACTTAAAAAATCAAATAAAACTCTATTTATTGTCCCCTTTTCGTTACTTTATTGGATTTTTGTGATTTAATGTCCTGAATATAGGCCATTGTGAAAGCTGATGTCAGTTAGTGAAATCGTAGCACAATTAGGACAGCGTCTTAAACAAGCAAGACTTAATGCTGATCTTACACAAGAAGATATTGCCGCTATGACCGGGTTATCCCGAAAGGTCATTATTCGCGCTGAAAAAGGAAAAGCCAACCTCGAAACCTTAGTGGCAATATTAATTGCCTTGGGATTGGAAAAACAACTCGACCTATTTATTCCCGCGCTGCCTCCATCGCCCGTCCAAATGGCTAAACGAAAAGCCGCTAAACGCCAACGAGCTTCCGGTAAACGCGTTGTCAAACCGGACACCTCTTCACCATGGTAATGGAGGTGATCAAAGTGCATTACCAACAACATGAGGTTGGCGCACTTAGCTACGATTCAGAGCGGCGCTTAGGCGCTTTTGAATACGATCGCAATTTCCTGCAAACGGGGATCCAGTTATCCCCTTTAAAAATGCCGCTGTCTCAACAGATATATAGTTTCCCTGAAATAGACTTTGCCGCATTTAAAGGGTTACCAGGGCTAATCGCAGACTCTTTACCTGACGATTTTGGCAATGCGGTGATGAATGCGTGGGTTGCCGCTCAAGGCAGATCCCCCGAAGATATCACTCCCCTTGAGCGACTAAGATATACCGGTAGTCGTGGTATGGGCGCACTCACCTATGCACCTGCCACTCGACTTAAAAATTTAAATGCCTCAAATCAGTTAGCGGTTGAAAGTTTAGTAGAAATTGCTCAGGAAATTATCAATCAACGCAACCAATTTACGATTTCATTATCAAATCCAGGCGCGGAAGACAAAGACGCGATGATGGCTCTGATGTCTGTGGGTATGAGTGCTGGCGGCGCTAGACCTAAAGCGGTATTGGCCTTTAATGATAATTTTACTCAAGTTCGTTCCGGACAAACCGACGCGCCTGAAGGATTCACCCATTACCTGATGAAATTTGATGGTGTGAATGAACACAACACCCAACAAGAAACTTTTGGCGATCCCATGGGATACGGGACAATGGAATACGTATATTCGTTGATCGCAACCGCATGTGGCATTGATATGATGCCCTGTCATTTGCTTAACGAAGGGCCAAGGCGGCATTTTATCACGGCACGTTTTGATCGAATTGGAAATGCAAAACGCCATGTTCAAACACTCAATGGTATTGCTCATGTCAGCTTCAAGCAGGTCGGGATTTATTCTTACGCAGAGCTATTTGACGTTGCCAGAAAGCTCAAGCTCAGTGCGCAAGAAGCAGAACAAATATTTAAACGAATGATCTTTAATGTTGTTGCGCGCAATCACGATGACCACGCGAAAAACTGGGCTTTTATGTTTGATGAAAATCAGCAGTGGCGGCTCTCCCCTGCTTACGATTTAGCCTACAGTTACAAACCAGGTAGTCGATGGGTTAACAGTCACTGGATGTCAATCAATGGTAAGCGTGACAATTTTGAGCGTGCAGACTTTTATGCTTTCTCCAAGCTCAGCCCTATTTTTAATAAACGAAAAATTGATGGCATCATCGATAATATTCTTGAGCAGGTATCGAATTGGCCTAAGCTTGCTAAACAACATCAAGTCCCTAAAACACTCATTGACGAAATTACGCGGCATCACCGACTCTCATTGTAACCTTTTTAAACCTTTAGAATCAGGTCTTAGCGTTAAGCAAAAATCAACGTTAATTAACAACAAATTAAGCGGTTATGGCTGTTAGTGCTGCGCAATTATGTTTAGACTAGATGTTGACTATCTATCACTCTAGCTAGGGACCCATTATGCGTCGTGGTTTTTTTATCCTGTTTTTTATCAGTTGGGGATTTGTTATTTGGTTAAGCATAATGGCAAGCCAGATCCACTGGTTAGCGTTTGTGTTACTGCCCATTAGTATTTTGGGACTGTATGACGTCTTTCAGACCAAGCATGCGCTGCTTAGAAACTTTCCAATTGTGGGTCACGGCCGCTGGCTCATGGAGGATATCCGTCCCTTTCTTCGCCAGTATTTCTTTGAATCAGAAACCGATGGCACGCCAATTAATCGCATGTTCCGCACGGTTATTTATCAACGGGCCAAAGGCCAATTAGATACGGTACCCTACGGCACCAAAATCGATACTCAGAAAGTAGGATACGAATGGGTAAGTCACTCTATCAGCGCCATACACCATGATGAATCAATACCTGAGCCAAGAGTTAAGGTAGGCGGGCCAGATTGCCTACAACCTTATCAAGCTAGCGTTTTTAACGTTTCAGCAATGAGTTTTGGCTCATTGAGTGGCAATGCGATAAAAGCGCTAAATCACGGCGCCAAACTGGGTCAGTTTTATCACAACACTGGCGAAGGCAGTGTCAGTCCATATCATTTAGAGCCAGGTGGTGATCTAGTATGGCAAATCGGCACAGGCTATTTTGGCTGTCGAACTAAAGAGGGGAAATTCTGCCCTGATAGTTTTGCGAAGGTTGCCTCACATGACAGCATAAAAATGATTGAAATTAAACTTTCACAAGGGGCTAAACCAGGCCACGGAGGGATCCTGCCTGCTCATAAAAATACCGCAGAGATCGCTAGAATAAGATTAGTTGAAGAAGGCACACGGGTAGACTCCCCCCCTTCTCACAATGCCTTTGCCACACCGATTGAAATGATGCAGTTCATTAAGCAACTGCGTGATCTGTCGAAGGGGAAACCCATTGGGTTTAAATTGTGTATTGGCAATAAAAGTGAGTTCATGGCTATTTGTAAAGCGATGGTTCAAACCGGTATTAAACCCGATTTCGTAACCGTTGATGGTGGCGAAGGCGGTACTGGTGCAGCCCCGTTGGAATATTCAAATTCGGTGGGCATGCCCCTTCGCGAAGCACTTGTTTATGTGTGTGATGTGCTTAAAGGGTTTAATCTTAAAAAAGATATTAAGGTGATCGCCAGCGGCAAAACCTTTACAGGCTTTCATGTGGTGCGCAATATCGCTGTCGGTGCGGATATTTGTAACAGTGCTAGAGGTATGATGATCGCTTTGGGTTGTGTGCAATCCTTAGTCTGTAACACCAACGAATGTCCCACGGGCATTGCCACCCAAGATCCCGAACTGGAAAAAGGCTTAGTAGTGGAAAACAAAGCCCAGCGGGTGGCCCGCTATCATCATGAAACCGTTCATGCGGCCCTAGATATAGTGTCATCAGCAGGCTTACGAGACCATTCGCATCTCAATCGAGGACACATTTTTAGACGTATCAGTGAAACTCAAATTAAACGATTTGATGAGATCTACCCCAGTATGGCGGTTGGTTGTTTCTTGACTGACAATTACCCAGACGAATACAAAAAAGAAATGCAGGAATCTTCTGCCGAGTGCTTTATGCCACGTGCGTATGTGGTGGAGTGCACCAGCGGATTAAAAAGTATTGCAGAAAATAGAGCTTAAAGAGGAGTTATCGTGTCATCCAAAAAACATCCTTTAAATATTGCCTTTATCGGCCTTGGCGTAATGGGCTTTCCGATGGCCGGTTATCTGGCTAACGCTGGGCATAATGTGACTGTGTATAACCGTACTTCCGCTAAAGCGGATGCCTGGTTGCAACAATATCCAGGCACTAAAGCAGACACACCTGCTGACGCCGCTCAGGACAAAGACGTCGTTTTTGCTTGTGTGGGTAACGATCACGACCTAAGACAGGTGACAATTGGCGAGCACGGTGCTTTTGCTACCATGCCAGAGTCGAGTATTTTTGTCGATCACACCACAACCTCTGCCAGTGTTGCCACTGAGTTAGCGGCGATCGCTGAGAAACGCCAAATTGGTTACATTGACGCGCCTGTATCGGGTGGACAAGCCGGTGCTGAAAAAGGTGCGCTTACG
Source organism: Aliiglaciecola litoralis (assembly GCF_039523355.1). Lineage (NCBI taxonomy): Bacteria > Pseudomonadati > Pseudomonadota > Gammaproteobacteria > Alteromonadales > Alteromonadaceae > Aliiglaciecola > Aliiglaciecola litoralis. Next base: position 438,650 of record NZ_BAAAFD010000001.1, read on the forward strand.
GTGATGATTGGTGGCGCAGATGCTCATTATCAAAAGATCGTTCATTTGATCCGCTGCTACGCAAAAATGCAAAAACATTTGGGCCCCGTTGGTAAAGGTCAAATGTGCAAAATGGTCAATCAGATCTGTATCGCTGGAATAGTGCAAGGATTATCCGAAGCGCTACATTTTGCTAAGCGCAATGATCTTGATACCGACGCGGTGGTCGAGGTTATCTCAAAAGGTGCTGCACAATCATGGCAAATGGATAATCGAGCCAAAACTATGAGCCAAGGAGAATTTGAGTTTGGCTTTGCGGTAGATTGGATGCGCAAAGATTTGTCAATTGTACTTGAGCAGGCTCGCACATCCGGCGCTCACCTCCCCTTAACCGCATTAGTAGATCAGTTTTACAGCCAGGTTCAAGCGCAAGGAGGTGGACGTTACGATACCTCAAGCTTGATCAGTTTATTGGAAAAACCCTCAGGTAAATAATATCAACGAGGTAGGACGGTCAACATCTGTCCTATCTCGAACATATAAGTTCCATTACTTTGCGGCATAGATCTTTGCCTAAATTGGATTCATTTACTTCATTTTGAAAACGAACTTAACCTAAGCTGATGATATCTAAGCTAATATTTTAGCCAAATACTAGTGTATTTAACTAACACGGCATCATTCCCTCACATCTGAATAATAGAAACATTATATTTTTCAATGAGATACCTAATTGGCCTAAGTTCTGCTTAGTAACAAATCTAAACAGCAATAAATACATTGCGGCTCTGTGAGCTGGCTCTAACTAAAATAACAAGAACTTAAAGGATTTTTATGCACACACTATCTACACCTCTGACAATGGCTCGTTTAATGATCCTAGGTGCAACGCTAATTAGTCTATCGGGCTGTATCATTCATATTGGCGGCGGCAGTAATGATTATGAAGGTAATAGTGTCAGCAGCGTATTTGGCGGTTTATCCGTTTCAAGTGGCAAGCAGGTTACCAATATCAGTTCTGTAAATGGCAGTATTGATCTTGAAGACAAGGTTTCGGCTCATCATGTTGACACGGTGAACGGCAGCATTGATATCGGCAATCATGTGTCGGTGCGAAGTGCCAAAACGGTCAATGGTAATATAGAAACGGGGCATCATTTTGTCAGTAAGGGAGATGTAGAAACGGTTAACGGTGACATCAGTATCCAAACCTCCTCAACAATCAACGGCAATGTAGAGACCGTTAACGGAGACATTGTTCTTGATCAGATTGAGGTTAAATCTAATGTGCAAACTCACACTGGCGATATTTCGCTAGCGCAGAATACGCAGGTCCACGGTGACATTATTTTTAATGCAAATAAGCAAAATCGTGGCGCAAAAACCATCCCAACCTTAACCATTGATAATACCTCCATTGTGCATGGTCAGATTATTCTGCATCGTCAGGTGACACTGGTCATTGAAGATGCTGAATTGTTAAGAAAAGTACAATATTACTATAAAAATGCCCAATAATATGGACTTGTGAATGCGCCGGTTTAACTCTCGTTAGAGATTTGAACGGGCGCGCCTCAATGCAGCCATTTGCTGGTAAATCAATTTACGAACCTGATTAATCCTGCCCAGCGGACGATGTTCAGCTAAGCTCTGCCAAGGGTTGAAACTGGCATTTTCGCAACGAGATAACGCCTCATCACTGCTGAAATCTTGCTGCGTAAATTCAATATCCGCCACGGTAACAAAAGGTGATACCTCTTCGTCCCACTCTACCGTTGCATCTTCAATAGGCATAGCCGTTGCGTCCGATTGCTGTTGCAACATGAATTCAAAACACACGGGCGTCTTGGTTAAATGCTTTTTCATGGCTTGGCGTAAGTAATCAGCGGAATATTCATTAGGCTCGGAACTGGTATAGTCAGAACACGGCTTAACACTGTATTTAACCGCGAGTTCATCACGACCTAAACGATATGCGGTAGTGCTCCAGTAACGAATATCAAACACACTATTAGGCCGCTCTCTTGCCTGCAACAAAATCCGTAACGCCTTAAGGTGCGAGTCAAAAGGATTGAGGAAAAAGCCAACCAGTCCATCATCATGTTGTGCCTGTATAAATTGGTAAAAGACTTCTGGAGATTGCGCAAAAAGCACCGGATAACTGTTCATTAAAAAGTCCTGCCTCCCTTGCACTCCCCACACTGGCAGACCTTGAACATCAAACACTCGCAACGACAACCCTCGCAGATCTTTTTCGCTATCATCCATGGTGCTGGCATTAGCGAATCGAGCGTATACAGGGTAACGGCGAGCGTGGGCAAACAGCCCTTGTTTGAAATGTTCAGGTATGTCGTTACGCACGGTAAAGCTGCCATTAAAACAACCTTGGGTTTTAACCTGATTGAGACGCTTTACCGGTCCACTAGGATCACGCTCTAAGCTCACTTGTGTAATTAACTTGAGCATCTCCTGCGCTAATTGCTGTTCGTTACCTTGCAGTGACTCTTGCCCCAACTGCTGGGCATCACTAAATGACGCATAGCCTAACATCAAGCAAACTGTAAACATTAGGGGGAAATGGATTGTCATTAAAGCCTCTGAATAGAATACAAAGTAGGCTAAGATTGGCTGCTTATGTACTATTTATCAAGCGCCTAGGTTTAAAACAACGCTATATGGAGAAACTATGACCATTATTATTTGCCTGATCATCGCCACCGCAATGCCGATTTTATTTAAAGCACCACTGGCCGTCGCAATGAATAAATTGGGAGGCTATGATAATCGCCATCCAAGAGCACAACAAAGCAAACTCACTGGGTTTGGCGCCAGAGCGAAAGCCGTTCATGAGAACAGTTTTGAAGCATTGATCATGTTTACACCCGGTGCTGTTACAGCAATTGCAACCGGAACCACTGGCTACTTAGCTGATACGCTAGCCATCACTTTCGTCGTGGCTAGAATGATGTATGCCTTGTGTTATTGGTTTGACATCCATGTATTGCGCAGCGCCGTGTGGTTTGTCGGTTTTGGTTGTTCAATTGGCTTGTTACTGTTGTCACTTTAAAAACCAACAATGTGATTGTTCAAAAAATAAACTAACCTATTGAGTACAGGTGCATACGTTGTGTGCCTGAGATAAGGAGATTAATATGAAATTGGTTAGAGGATTCATTTTTTGTGTAATTAGTTTACTCGCTATTCAAATCGTTCACGCAGATGATCACGAGCCGCCATTTATCGGTGGGCAGTATTGGGAAGTTACTGGGATCAAATTATCTGATGGTGCCGGATTGAAATATGCAAAATGGTTAGCCCAAGAGTGGCGCAAAGATCTTGATTTTGCCGTCTCTAAAGGGTGGCTAACAAGTTACTCGGTCATGAGTAATGTCCATGCTAGAGCGGATGAACCCGATCTGTACCTCATTCGGGTTTTCGAGAATATGGCGTCTGTTGCCGAAAACGAAAAACGCCGCGAAACCTACATGGCGTGGGTTAAGAAAAGCATGGAAAAAATGCAAAGTGAAAGTGGCGATCGCGCAGAGTACAGAACCGTCATGAGCACGTCTTTACTGCAAGAGTTGAAGTTTAGAAAATAAGCTATCTCAAAACGCGAATTTAAGGTTTTCAGATGCGGGCAGATTAACTCGATCCTTCAAGATCAATTTAATCTGCCCTTTTTACTAGGATGTTAACTGTCTTTTTTACGGTTTTTATTAAGCTTGTGCTTTTGAACCGAACGGCGCATACGACTGATGCGTACGTGATCTAGTTTATTGCGTTTCTCATCTACAAAGGTTTCGGTTTCATTGGGCAACTGCACTGACTTTCTGAGTTTATTAACATCTTCTAGTGCCAATTCAATCCAGCCACCTTGGGGTAAACGTTTCTGCAACTCAAGGCCACCATAATTAACGCGGATTAAGCGGCTGACTTGCACATCTTGCGATTCCCACAAGCGGCGCACTTCGCGATTACGGCCTTCGGCTAAGGTCACATTAAACCATTGGTTGAGACTTTCCTCGTCACCTGGTTTACGTTGAATGGTCATGAATTTTGCCACACCATCTTCTAATTCAACGCCCTTTTTCAACAAGGTGATCATCTTGTTGGTCACCTCACCAAAGACTCTCACCGCGTATTCTCGGATCACTTCATGGCGTGGGTGCATTAAGCGATTCGCTAGCTCGCCGTCATTGGTAAATAACAACAATCCACTGGTGTTGATATCCAAACGCCCAACGGCTATCCAGCGGCCATTTTTAATCACCGGCAGGCGATCAAATACGGTTGCCCTGCCCTCCGGATCTTTGCGGCTGCATAACTCACCTTCCGGTTTGTTATACATCAGTACCCGGCAAGCCGGTTTTTCTTGATCGACACTCAACAAATTGCCATCAACGCGAATTTGATCGGTGTTTTCGACGCGATCGCCTAAGGTGGCAATCTTGCCATTGACCGAAATACGCCCTTGCTCGATCCATTTTTCCATCTCGCGACGAGAGCCCTGTCCGGCATTCGCCAATACTTTTTGTAATTTTTCACTCATTAATGTAATTGCTCTTTGTTGGATCCAGAACGCGGAGTCCTATCTGCCTCTTCGGCAACAGACTGCTCTGGATTAAATAACGGTGCGTCTTGGGTTTGCGACGCTAGCTGGTCGGAAACTCCTTTCAAACGCTGTTCAACTTGTTCATCTTGCTGTTCTTGAAGCATCGCATCGCTTAGGCTTTCGATTTGCTCAATGGGTGGCAAGTCAGCCAGACTTTTCAGCGAGAAATAATTTAAAAATTCTTTGGTTGTGGCGTATAACGCCGGGCGGCCTGGCACTTCTTTGTGCCCTACCACTTTGATCCAGTCTCGTTCGGTTAAGGTTTTAATAATGTGGCTGCTCACAGCCACGCCGCGAACATCCTCAATTTCGCCTCTGGTGATTGGCTGGCGATAAGCAATTAGAGACAAGGTCTCTAACAACGCTCGCGAATATCGCGGCGCATGCTCTTGCCACAGTTTGCCTAACCACGGGCTGAGACTGTCCATAGATTGAAACCGGTAGCCTGACGCCACTTCCACCAGCTGTATTCCTCTAGGCGCGTAATCTAAAGTTAGCTCATCTAAGCACTGATCGAGCTTTTTGTTTGACACTTTCAAGCCATCTAATACTGAGGCCTGTAATTTTTCTTTAGACAAAGGTTCATCGGCAACAAATATGGCTGCTTCGACTAACTGCTTAAGTTGTTCGTTACTTATTCCTGCCACGCGTCCTCCACTACAGAGCACAATTTTACATGAATTTGACTCATCGGTTGAACCTGTACCAAGTCCACTAACCGCTCTTTAACTAATTCCAGAATAGCCAAAAACGACACCACAACGCCAGCTTTGCCTTCTTTAACGGTAAATAATTGTTCAAATTCGGTATAAGTTTGATGGTTTAACCGCTCTAAGATACGACTCATTCGCTCTCGAGTTGATAATGCTTCACGTTCAATTTGATGGTGCTCAAAGGCTTTGGCTTTTTGCATCGCACTTTGAAATGCTAACACCAGTTCTTGCAGCGCAATCTCAGGAACGATCTTGATTGGTGTGACACTGTCTGCGACTTGTGCATGGGCACTAAACAAATCGCGTTCTTGACGCGGAATGCTATCTAGGTCTTGTGCGGCTAATTTAATGATCTCATATTCTTTGAGGCGCCTGATCAAATCGGCACGAGGATCGTTTTCATCGTCTTCGTCGTCTTGGCGCTTTGGCAATAGCAATCGCGATTTTACTTCAGCTAGAATTGCCGCCATTAACAGATATTCAGCAGCCAGTTCGAGCTTTAATTCCATCATCACATCAACATATTCCATATACTGTTGCGTTATCTGTAAAACGGGTAAATTGACGATATCAAACTTTTGTTTACGGATCAGGTACAGCAGTAAATCTAGCGGTCCTTCAAAGGCTTCGAGGATCACCTCAAGCGCATCCGGTGGAATATACAAATCCTCAGGCTTTTCAATAATCGCCTCACCATTAACAAATGCTAAGGGTAAGGGTTGTTGAACGGGATGTTTAGCCTGTAGGTTTTGCTCACTCATAATGTTATCCGAACACGCTCGTATCGCCACTTCCTTGACGAATAACCACAGCGCCACCTTCGGACATATCTATCACTGAGGTGGGCTGCTCGCCCAAAAATCCGCCGTGAATAATCAGGCCCACCTGACGTTCCAATTTATCGCGGATATCATCAGGGTCAAACTCGGCTTGGCTTTCACCGGGCAAAATTAAGGTGGTCGACATCATAGGCTCACCTAACTCTTCGAGCAGTTGCAAGGCGATGACGTTGTTGGGCACACGAATACCGATGGTTTTACGTTTTGGATTTTGCAATCGTTTCGGTACTTCTTTGGTTGCTTTGAGAATAAACGTATAAGGCCCAGGCGTATTGTTTTTAATTAATCGAAATGCGGTATTGTCCACGCGGGCATATATAGACAGCTCTGACATATCACGACACATTAACGTGAAATTATGGTCTTTACCGATATCTCGTATCCGGCAAATTTGCTCAAGCGCCGATTTATCCTCCATTTGGCAACCAATCGCATATCCAGAGTCAGTAGGATAAACAATTACGCCGCCTTGGCGAATGATTTCACAGGCTTGGCGCAACAAACGCTGTTGCGGGTTGTCTGGGTGTACGTAAAAGAACTGACTCATAATATTTCGCTGTTACTCCAAGCTGTTAATTTGTGATCGGTTGCCAATCGTGCCAAACCGGCGTGAGTTTATCGGACATTTTTAGATTTTTACCTAATTCCGTCCAGCGACTGGGAAAATGGAAGTCCGAGCCCGACGACGCCAAAAGGCCGTGCTCAATACTTAATTCTTCAATGATCGCGCGTTTTGCCGGCGCTAAGTGGGGATGATTGGCTTCGATACCATCACCACCAGCCTGACTAAACTCAGCCACTAATCGACGCAACCACTTGCTGGTCATATCATAATGGCCAGGATGAGCAAGGACGGCTCGTCCACCAGCGTCATGGATCCAAGCAATGGCTTCTTGCATGGTTATCCATTCGGGTTTGACATGGGCTTTTTTTCCCTTGCCTAAATATTTTTTAAAAGCAGCCTCGTTATCACTAACTACCTGCTGTTTTACCATGGCACGTGCAAAATGGGCACGGGTTATTTGGCCCACACCGGCTAATTCCTTTGCTACCTCTAAGATACCATGCACGCCAGCTTTGGCTAATTTACTGTCAATTTTTTGCGCGCGTATTTCACGGCGCTGAGTTTGTTGTTGCAGTCGTTGCAAAAACGTTTGGTTATGATGATCGACCTTTAGTCCGATGATATGGATATCAAAGCTATGCCAAGAAGTAGATATCTCCACCCCTGAAATTATCTCAAGCGACCTTTTATACTTTTGTTGCTCTTCGATTAATGGCTGGATGCCAGCTACCGTATCATGATCGGTCAGGGCCAACACATCTACCTGCATGTTGTGCGCACGGGCAAGCAACTCTTGGGGCGTGAGTAAACCATCCGAATGATAACTATGGCAGTGCAAATCAATTTTCATGGACTTTATGTTTTTCACCTCTAACTTATAACGACTTAATTCGCGAAATTTGTACTTTTTATCGCCCTTTGTATTGACACAACTAACGATTTGTTTTCTTCTATATAGGTCAGAACATTATATGACAAACACTGACAAAGATTCAGATTAATTGAGTTTGAGGCATAACAAAGGCCTTGAGCGACGAAACAAACGGATATAGGCAGCATATGAACGCGCTAAATCAACACTCAACTAAGCAAAACTGGTGGTGGCACATCCCTAACTAACGGGCTGTGAGCGTTTGTATGTGTGCAAATTAGTAATCAGAGGCCCGTTTAACGGGCCTTTTTCGTTTCTGCCCGCGATAAATAATCAAAACGCGCCATTAATATCAATTATACAGAGACAACAAGCATGAGTTTAACGCAATTAAGCGAACAACCCGGAATAGCTGAAACCCTAGTCAAACAAGCTCCTTATGTAGCCGATCCACTTGAAGTGTATCAACAGCTGTGTGCCAATAAAGCCAATACGTTATTGCTTGAATCTGCTGAAATAGATAGTAAAGACAATCTCAAGAGCCTGATATTACTGGATGCAGCTATAAAGTTGGAATGCACAGGGCTTAATGTCACTATCGATGCGCTAAACCCGAACGGTGAATCATTATTACCCTTATTCATTGAGCACGCTCCTAACGGGGTGACCGCTACGTTAGCCGCACCTACGAAAGTCAACATGGTGTTCCCCCAGCCAGACACCGACTTAGATGAAGATGCCAGACTCAAAGCGCCGGCCGTTTTCGATGCGCTTAGGCTGTTAGTCAATCATATTCACTGCTTACGAGAGCACCCACAGAACCTGTTTCTTGGCGGCGCCTTCGCCTATGATTTGTTAGCGAGTTTCGAGTCACTTCCTGAGGTTGCGGAGAGCGAAAACAGTTGTCCTGATTTTGTCTTTTACTTAGCTCAATCACTGTTAGTTATTGACCATCAGCAACAAACAACCGAATTAGTATCCACCGTATTCAGTGGTCTCCATGTCAGTACCAGTTATTTCACTGTCAGCCAACAAATGGAGCAGATTATTACTGATTTGAGCCGCCCTACGGACTTTGCCCCCATCGAAAATCTGAATAGCTACTGTGATAAATTAACCATCGATAAAGATGATGAGGATTTTAAAAAGGATGTTCTGGATTTAAAAGAGCATATTCTGGCGGGCGATATTTTTCAGGTAGTGCCCTCGCGTACCTTTAGCCTTTCGTGCCCGGCCCCGTATTTAGCCTATGCAGAGTTAAAACGTCAAAACCCTAGCCCCTATATGTTCTTCTTACAAGATCAAGACTTTTGTATGTTTGGAGCGTCCCCCGAGTCTGCATTAAAATACGATAAACAGTCTAACCAAGTCGAAGTCTACCCGATAGCAGGCACGCGTCCTCGCGGTAAAAACCCAGATAACAGTATAAACCTCGATCTCGACAGTCGATTAGAGCTTAATCTGCGCGAAGACCAAAAAGAAAAAGCAGAACATTTAATGTTGGTCGATTTAGCTCGTAACGACGTAGCTAAAGTATCGCACCCTGGCACACGATTTGTGCGCGAGCTATTGAAAGTGGATCGTTATTCTCATGTAATGCATTTGGTATCACGTGTAGTTGGACAATTAAGAGACGATCTTGATGCTTTACATGCTTATGCGGCCTGCATGAACATGGGTACCCTAGTAGGCGCCCCCAAAGTCAGTGCGGCCAGTTTGATACGAGAAGTGGAGAAGAAACGACGTGGTAGTTACGGCGGCGCAGTGGGCTATATAAATGGCAATGGCGATATGGATACCTGTATTGTGATCCGTTCAGCCTTTGTAAAAAATCACACGGCTTATATTCAAGCAGGTGCAGGGGTAGTTTACGATTCTGATCCACAGGCCGAAGCGGACGAAACCCGCGGCAAAGCCCAAGCAGTAATCAATGCCATATTAACCTCACAAAACGCGCTTGTGGGTGGGGAGCAATAAAGATGAATGCACTAGAGAACATCAAAGTATTTTTGTTAGATAATTTTGACTCCTTCACATATAACTTAGTTGATGAGCTTCGCGGGCTAGGATTAGAGCTGGTGATTTACCGTAACTCAGTAGATGCGCAAAAGATTTTCCAGCGCATGCAAGCCGCAGCCAAAAGCCATCAGGTTTTACTACTACTATCCCCTGGGCCAGGGACGCCGTCGGATGCTGGGAGTTTATTACCCCTGCTCGAACTGGTAAAAGGCCAATTCCCGGTGCTCGGTATATGCTTAGGTCATCAGGCTATCGTAAAATCTTATGGAGGCGACGTGGTGCGGGCCAATGAAGTCATGCATGGAAAAGCATCTTATATAAACCATAATGGCAGTAGCTTATTTGATAATTTACCCAACCCTTTGCCAGTGGCACGCTATCATTCGTTGGTCGCCAGCAATACACCAGCGGAGTTACAGATCATCGCCCAATATCAGACGGTGCCAATGGCGGTGTATCATCAAGACGACAATATGTTGGGGTTTCAGTTTCACCCTGAATCAATACTGACCTCACACGGCAGTCAATTACTCAGCCAGAGTATTCGCTTTTTGACGGAAAAGGCATGACCATGGACACACTCACATTTTCATATTTAGACACCCTGTATCAAGGACAAGATTTAACCCAAGCCCAATGCCAAGCATTATTTGATCAGGTGATCAAAGGTAAGCTCGATGACATTGTCATATCATCCATGTTAACGGCGCTTAAAATCAAAGGCGAAAGCCCAGCTGAAATTGCCGGTGCTGCTGCGGCGTTAATTAACAATGCCGCGCCTTTTCCTAGGCCAGATTATGCCTTCGCCGATATCGTTGGCACGGGTGGCGATGGTCACAACACCATTAACATCTCATCCGCTGCCGCCATAGTGGCCGCCAGTTGCGGCGTAAAAGTAGCCAAACACGGGAATCGCAGTGTCTCGAGTAAGTCTGGCTCTGCCGATTTATTTCGTACTTTTGGCATGGACTTGACCATGAGCGCAGCAACAGCTCGACAATGTTTAGATGAAACTGGATTATGCTTTTTGTTTGCGCCTAACTACCATGCAGGCATTAAACACGCGATGCCCGTTAGAACCACGCTAAAAACCCGTACCCTATTCAATTTATTGGGCCCCTTGGCGAATCCCGCAAAGCCCAGCCATATGATGATTGGCGTCTATGCGCCTGAGCTTGTCAGACCGTTCGCCGAAACCCTGAAATTATTAGGTTATCAACATGCCATGGTGGTCCATGGCAGCGGTTTGGATGAACTGGCATTGCATGGCCCTTCGAAGGTAGCCGAGTTACAGGGTTCAGAGATCCATGAATACCAAGTAACCCCTGAGGACTTTGGTTTGAAGCCCTACTCCTTGGATTCGATAAAAGGAGGCGAGCCAGAAGAAAATAAAGCCTTAATCGAAAACGTGTTGCGCGGCCAAGGCGACATTGCCCATCAGTCGGCAGTGGCCATTAATACCGCAGCCTTGCTTAAACTCACCGGAATTGCCGCGGATTTCACAGAAGGCACAGCGATAGCGTTAGCGGCGATGAACGGTGGACAGGCCTACCAAACAATTTTAGCAGCAGCAAAAACCAGTCAGCGAGGAACTCACTAAGTGGCTAATGTATTAGAGAAAATTGTGCAAGATAAGCGCGCTGAGTTAGTTGAGCGTAAAAAGCAATTGCCCCTAGCATCGTTCAAAGAGCAACTAACACCATCAGATAGAAGCTTTTATGATGCTCTAAATCAACCCAACGCCGGTTATGTTTTTGAATGTAAAAAGGCATCGCCTTCAAAAGGCCTGATCAGAGAAGATTTCAACCTCGATGATATTATTGCTGCCTACGGACCTTATGCTGCTTGCATCTCGGTATTAACCGACGAAAAGTACTTTCAAGGCAAGTTTGAGTATCTTGAATATGTGCGGGCCAGAGTCACTCAGCCGGTACTCAATAAAGACTTTTTTGTGGATCCCTATCAGATTTATTTGGCTCGTCATCATCAAGCTGACGCCGTGTTGTTGATGCTCTCAGTACTTGATGATCAACAATACACTGAGTTAGCCACACTGGCCCACCAATACCAGCTAGATGTGTTGACCGAAGTCAGCAACGAGCAAGAAGTGCGTAGAGCATTAGCGTTGAAAGCCCGCATAATCGGCATCAATAATCGTGACTTACGAGATTTAAGTACCAATTTGGCCACCACTGAAAAACTAGCACCATTGATCAGTGCGGCTGAGCATGAGTGTGTGATCATTTCCGAGTCAGGAATTTATACCAATCACGATGTGCGACGTTTAGCCCCTTATGTCGATGGGTTCCTAGTGGGAAGCTCGGTTATGGCCGAGCCGGATTTGAAAATGGCGGTCAAAAAACTGATTTATGGCACTACCAAAATTTGCGGCATTACCCAAATAGATGATGCGCAAATCGTCAAAGACTCAGGGGCGTGTTATGCCGGATTGATTTTTGCTCAAAAATCACCGCGTTGCGTCTCGTTAGCTACCGCCAGCAGCATCGTAAAATCAGTGCCATTTAACTATGTCGGCGTATTCGTTAACGCAGATTCGATGCAAATAGTCCACTATGCTAATGAACTAGGCTTACATGCGGTACAATTACACGGTAATGAAAATCAGCGCTACATTGACGCATTAAGGCAAGAGCTCCCCCATGACTGTCAGATATGGAAAGCGGTGGGTGTCGAACAGCAGCTCCCCGATCTGCAATATCAGCAGGTTGATCACATATTATTAGACGCTAAAGTGGGGGCGCAATTAGGCGGTACCGGTCAGCAGTTTGATTGGCAGCTGTTATCCCAATTAGCCGCCGATAATACGATTTTTTTGGCGGGCGGGCTGAATCCAGAGAATATTGCCAGCGCTGCAGACACCGCGGTTGCAGGGCTGGATATCAATTCCGGTGTGGAGTCATCACCGGGAATAAAGAATAAACATAAAATACAGCAAACGTATCAGGCGTTACGCGCGTATTAATGCAATCAGTTATGAAAAAGAGAGCACAATGAATCATTTAGACAGTAAATTTGGCGAGTACGGCGGCATGTATGTGCCAGAGCTATTAATCCCAGCACTGGATCAGTTAGAGCAAGCCTTTATTGACGCCCAGCAAGATCCCAGCTTTCAGGATGAGTTCAATGGGTTACTAAAAGATTATGCTGGTCGCCCTACCGCGATGACATTAAGCCGTAATTTAGTCAATAACCCTAAGGTAAAGTTGTACCTAAAGCGTGAAGACCTGCTGCATGGTGGCGCACACAAAACCAATCAGGTGCTAGGACAAGCGATATTGACCAAGCGCATGGGCAAAACTGAAGTCATCGCCGAAACAGGAGCAGGACAGCACGGAGTTGCAACCGCACTGGCCTGTGCCTTGATGGGACTCAAAGCGCGGATCTACATGGGTGCCAAAGATGTTGAACGTCAAGCACCTAATGTATTTCGAATGCGTCTGATGGGCGCTGAGGTTATTCCCGTCAATGCGGGATCAGGTACACTCAAAGATGCCGTCAACGAAGCAATGCGTGACTGGTCAGCAAATTACGACAAAGCCCATTATTTATTGGGTACCGCAGCGGGTCCCCATCCCTTCCCCACCATTGTGCGCGAATTTCACCGCATGATCGGCGAAGAAACCCGAGCGCAGATAATGGAAAAAGAAGGCAGACTACCCGATGCGGTCGTGGCGTGCGTAGGCGGAGGCTCTAATGCCATTGGCATGTTCGCCGATTTCATTGATGAGCCAAGCGTCAGACTCGTTGGGGTCGAGCCCGCTGGCAAAGGGGTTCACACCCCCGATCATGGCGCGGCCATTGGTAAAGGTAGCAAAGGTATACTGCACGGCGCATACAGCTATATAATGCAAAACAGCGATGGCCAAATTGAAGAGTCGTATTCGGTCTCAGCCGGTCTTGATTACCCTGCGGTCGGGCCACAACATGCTTACCTACATGATATTGGCCGAGCAGAGTATGTGTCTGTGACAGACGATGAGGCGCTCAATGCATTTCAATTACTCGCCAGAAAAGAAGGGATCATTCCCGCACTAGAATCCGCTCACGCCCTTGCGCATGCGCTTAATATGGCTGAAGAAGCCGAGGACGGTACCATCATAGTATTGAATTTATCCGGTCGTGGAGACAAAGATTTAGCTCACGTCCACAGTATTCTAGGAGATCAAAAATGAGTCGTTATGCCAACATGTTTGCCCGCCTAGATAACTGCAATCAAGGCGCTTTTGTGCCTTTTGTGATGCTTGGCGATCCCGACAAAAAAACCTCTTTTGAAATTATTAAAACCTTGGTCGATAGCGGCGCTGATGCTCTAGAACTAGGGATACCCTATTCCGATCCCATTGCCGATGGCCCTACTATTCAACAAGCCAGCATTCGAGCGCTGGCGAACAAGATAACACCTGCTGATTGTTTTGATGTGATCAGTCAAATTCGCCAAGCTTACCCTGATATTCCCATTGGCTTGTTGCTGTATAGCAATTTAGTGATCAAAAAAGGCCTAGACGCCTTTTACCAACTTGCGGCTGATTCAGGCGTTGACTCCATATTGATTGCGGATGTACCGCTGCGCGAATCGGATCGTTTTATTCAAGTAGCTGAGACTAAAGGCGTACAACAGATTCTGATCGCACCGCCTAATGCCAGTGATGAGACCCTAAAGGAAATAGGACAAAAGTCAAAAGGCTATACCTATTTGCTTGGCCGTGCGGGAGTCACGGGGGCAGAAACAGCAGCGGCCATACCGGCAAGTGCGTTAGTGGCAAAACTAAAACAATATCAGGTTGCCCCACCGTTACTCGGGTTTGGCATTTCCAAACCTGAACAGGTCAAAGAGGCTATCAAAGCGGGAGCTGCTGGGGCAATTTCAGGATCTGCGACGGTCAACATCATTGCCCAGCATTTAGATGAACCTGAGATCATGTTAGAAAAATTAGCGAATTTCGTGGTTGATATGAAAGCCGCAACCCATAAGTAATTAGCCATTATTAGGAATTATCATGTTGTATTTGATTTATTCACAGGATGTAGAAAATAGCTTACCGCTGCGCAAAGTAGCGCGGCCCGCTCACTTGGAGCGAGTGGAGCGCTTAAAGCAACAAGGTCGTTTAGTGATTGCCGGTCCCTGCCCGGCCATTGATAGCGACGATCCCGGTGAAGCGGGCTTTACCGGTTCATTGATCATTGCCGAGTTTGATAGTCTTCACGACGCCCAGAAATGGGCCGATGAAGACCCTTACGTGCTTGGTGGAGTGTATCAAAGCGTGACCGTAAAACCGTACAAACAAGTGTTACCTTAGGGATTATTAGCCATGGCACGGATAACAATTACCAACACAGTCGATATCGACGAACAAGAATTTGAAATGACCGCCATCAGAGCACAAGGAGCCGGTGGCCAGAACGTCAATAAAGTCTCTAGTGCCATTCATCTGCGCTTTGATATTGCGGCCAGCAGTCTTCCTGAGTTTTATAAATCTCAACTACTCAACAGTAAAGACAGTCGTATTACTAACGAAGGTATCTTGATCATCAAAGCGCAAAATTATCGAACTCAAGAACAAAACCGTGAGGATGCCATAGAGCGCTTAGTGGAGATCTTGAAAAAAGCCGGTGATAAGCCCAAACCCAGACGTGCGACTCGACCAACGCGTTCCTCACAAATAAAGCGTGTGGAAAGCAAGAAGAAACAAGGCAAGACAAAGTCGATGCGCGGCAAAGTCCAAATAGAGTGAT
This sequence comes from Aliiglaciecola litoralis, assembly GCF_039523355.1. Classification (NCBI taxonomy): domain Bacteria; kingdom Pseudomonadati; phylum Pseudomonadota; class Gammaproteobacteria; order Alteromonadales; family Alteromonadaceae; genus Aliiglaciecola; species Aliiglaciecola litoralis. The sequence continues at coordinate 454,002 of NZ_BAAAFD010000001.1, forward strand.
TCAATCAACTACAGTGTATTAGAAAACGGTAACCGGCTAGATTGTCCGCGCATCAAAGCCTCATGCTAATCTGCATAGTATTGCTTTCATCTTGGGTGAAAGCAGCCCTGATTATCCCCTCCCCTTATCAAGAAATCGTGTTTACTGCCGATAACTTTATTCAGGAGCAGAGGGGTTGTCATGTACAAAGTGTCACATTATTTAAAGACCAACAACATCAAGAGAGTCGCAATCATACTTGCGCTGATAATTGGTGTGAGTGCGTGTCAGCAGCTTTTTACCTTTGAGATCGTCAGGTTTGCAGATAGATCAACCTATATGGTGACCGAGCAAACCTTGCGTAGCGTAGATAGAAGCTTTTACGGCAGCTTTCATTATGGAGAATGGCGCTACAAGGGCGCACAAGCAAAGTTCGGCGAAGTGAATGCCTTTATTCAAATACCTAAGCAGTTGGATATGGACAGTTCGGTACAACAGCAATACATCATTCAAGTATTGTGTCCTGATCAAGATAACTTGGAGCTTTGGTACCAACTCAAGCACGTCAATTTACAACTGCATTTATACAGCCACAGCAAGCACAGCAGTGTTTCTGCCACCTGCTATAACCCGTTAAAAAATCAAGCAAACCGCCAAGCATAGTGTTTTAGCTTATTAAGCTGAACTAAGACTTAAGTTTAGTTCAGTTATAGTTCAGATAGACTTTCTTATGATGACCGCACGTTCAAAGAAAGGAAAATCAAAATGCTAACACTAAAACGACTCTCTTTCGCTGCGATCACCGCAACCATGACGCTAACCAGCACCTATGCCTCAGCAAATAGCTACTATGATTATGCCCGTGTAGTGAAGGCCAAGCCGGTATACCAATATGTCAAAGTTTCCCAACCGATCAAACAATGCTATCCCACTGAGCGCAGAGTGCGCCAGCAACGTAGACACCATCATGATAATGCGAGCTCGACAATTGCCGGCGCAGTGGTGGGCGGAATCATTGGCGGTGTGATTGGAGACAATCGAGAAAGTACCTTAGCCGGCGCCGTTATCGGCGGAGCAATCGGTCACTCTCAGCAACGTCATGGTCACCGTTCGCATGCCAGAACAGAGATCATAGAGCGCTGTGAAACTGTCTATGGACCAGCAAAAAAAGTCAGAAAATTAACAGGTTATAAAGTAAAATACCGTTATCAAGGGCAAGCTTATAAAACATTTATGCGCACGCATCCCGGAGATTCTGTAAAAGTGCGTGTAAGCCTATCACCGGTAGGTTACGATTAATTCGTTGCGTGATTCTCTAACATACATTAACAGGTACTAACTTTGATTAAGCAGTCATTTCGTGGATTAACAATATTGATGCTAACGTTTGCCCTACTAAGCGGGCAAGCGTCAGCGCAAGATACACGTCCGACTATCTCCCCTGCGCAAGCGGCGCAAAATGCTCAGAAACAGGTGAACGGTAGAGTGCTGCGCGTAGATCAAAGTAAAAATACCTATAGAGTCAAAGTACTGCAAAAAACTGGCAGAGTGGTTACCGTTGATGTGGACAAGCGCTCAGGTCGGGTTACCAAGCAACGAAGCAAGGACAAATAATGCGTATTTTAGTTGTAGAAGATGACAGCCGATTGCTAACCCAATTAGATCAGCTATTACAAAAAAATGGCTACAGTGTCGATTTAGCCGACGACGGACAAAAAGCCAACTTTCTGTTAGCCGAACACCCCTATGATCTCGCCATTATCGATATTGGTCTGCCGGTACTTGACGGTTTTGAAGTGATTAAACTCGCTCGAAAAAATAACGTTTCCTGTCCTATTCTGATCTTAACGGCGCGAGATCGCTGGCAAGAAAAAGTAGAAGGACTAGACGCTGGCGCAGATGATTACTTAACTAAACCATTCCATAACGAAGAACTACTAGCCCGAGCTAAGGCGCTAATACGCAGAGCGTCAGGACAAGCCAATCCACTGATAGAAAGAGGTCCTATCGTATTAGATACTACCGCCGAGGAAGTGTCGGTCAATGGTCAGTATCTAGAGCTCACCGCCTACGAATACAAAGTACTGGAATATTTACTGCTTAACCCACAAAAAATTGTCTCAAAAACCGAGTTGACCGAACACATATACGATCAAGATTTTGATCTGGATAGCAACGTAATCGAAGTCTTTGTGGGTCGCCTACGCAAAAAACTCGATCCTGAGGGAATTTACAAACCCATAGAAACCTTGCGCGGACGAGGCTATCGAATTAATCGAGAACTATGATCAGACTCTCGTTACGACTTCGCAGTTTCTTGGCCGCCGTACTGGCCTTACTGTTTTTTATTCCATTGACGGCCATCACCATTGAGCAGGCATTCACCCGCAGTCTGAGCCAATCGATGTTAGAGCAAATGAGATTACAAAGCCTCACGTTAATTTCAGAATTCGAATTTAATGACAATGCCCCTCAAATGCCGCAACAATTATTTAATGACAAGCTAAACATTCCCGGCTCAGGACTGTATGCATTTATCCAAGCGGATAATCAAATCGTCTGGCAGTCGCTCTCCACGCTCGACTGGTCGCAGCAACCTACGCTCAATGCCCCAGAGATTGGCCAAGAGGTTTTTGTTCCTGATTTCACCATTGGCACTGATTATTTCTTGTTTTCTTACACCGCTGAATTTGACAATAGCGGCAATTTCGTTCCCGTTAGCTTCTTTATCATTCAAGATAAGCGCCTTTTCGAGACAGAACAAAAAACCTTCGTTAACACGCTTTGGTATTGGCTGGGCTTTGTGGCGCTGCTGTTATTGGTACTGCTGATCATCAGTTTGAACATGGCACTTAGTCCAATTAATACCTTAATAACCCAGATAAAAAAAGCCGAAGTAGGCGATCTTGAACGCTTAGAGAAAACCTATCCACCGGAGCTGGAAAAACTAAAACACAGCATTAATCACTTGCTCGATACCGAGCAACAACAACGCAGCCGTTATAAAAACGGTTTAAGCGACTTAGCGCACAGCTTAAAAACGCCGCTAGCTGTGCTATCTGGTAACACCGAATTACCAAGCTCTGCTAGGGAGCCACTAAACCAAATCGACAGTATCATTCAACGTCAATTAAAACGTGCAGTGGCAGGCGCAGGCAGTGGCTGGGAGCAAGCCGAGTCAGTGGCGCCCGTTGCAAAGAAACTACAATCTGCCATGCACAAAGTACATGCAGATAAACACTTGAGCATCCAGCTTGATATCCTTCCTGAGTGTCTTTTTAGGGGCGATAAAACTGACTTGATGGAAATACTTGGAAATCTGATTGATAACGCCTGCAAAGCAGCTCAAAAACGCGTGCAAGTAAAGGGCTATCGTCAGGGCAAGTATTTGGTGTTACAAGTAGATGATGATGGTCCAGGCATCGCTAAACAGCATCGCGAAGCGCTACTACACCGCGGCACGCGATTGGACAGTTATCAAGAAGGACAAGGCATCGGCTTGGCCGTGGTGGCCGACCTCACCTCTGCCTATAACGGCCAACTGATCATAGATGATGCGCCGCTAGGCGGTGCATCAATCAAAGTACGTTTTATCATGGAAGAGTAAGTTGCCTATCGTAAACTAGTCTTTTGTTAGACGTGCGTTATCCCAGCTTAAATGCAATCGTTACAACATGACTGGCGCAATGCGGAGCGTCAAAATATCTACTTCGATGATCCGCAATTCCCTAAGAGAGAAATAGTTAGTGTTAGCTTCGATAAGTTAGCTTTGACAAATATTCACTATAAGTTTGTACAGGCAGCCGCCATGCTCCGTAAACAAAAAACCTCACCGAAGTGAGGTTTCAAAAACTTCGAGTTAGGCCTTCTTGCGTCGAGCATAAATAACATCGAATAACATGAACGAATAACATGGACACCCACTCTTAATTTGCGAATAACATGGACACCCACTTTTAATTTGAATACTTAGCGTTAGTGAATAACATGGACACCCACTTTTAATTTGAATACTTAGCGTTAGGAATAACATGGACACCCATCCTTAATTTGCATACTTAGGGGGGTGTCCATTTAAATCACATATCAAAAACGATGAAAAAATTAGAGTTTAAATGTTAGCAATTTATTCGCACCAGCTTACATTAACGATTCACCTAACTTTACTTGAAAATCATACTATCCTTAAGATTTTGTAGCGTAGTTAAGGTTCTTCCAATTTGTTTAGAAGTATTTGAAGCCGCCGTTATTGGATTAACTGCGTAACTCATCTCACTTTCTAACATGTAAATAAATCCTTTCTTATCGAAAATGAGCAAACCTCTAACAGAATCAAGCCGTTTATTCGTCTTTACATCCACAGTGACCGAGCCATTTGGAATATTGACGATGGCAAAATAATTTCTGCTACTACTTTCTCCTAAAAATTCTTCGTGGATAATCTCCGCTTCATTTGAAACGCTGCGGAAAAGTACGGGCATAGCGTATTCACTGATAAAAGTACGATAAGCCTGATCTCTTGTTTCTGTGGCAGTGAACATTGCAGAATCTGCTGCAGGAATCCTTACATAAGTAATGGCTTCGAGATAACCCCAATCATCAGGGAATGACACTCTGCCGCCATCGGCGTCGTTTTGGTCTTGTATTCTCAAGCCCATTGCTTTTCTTAATGGCACGCTGAAATTGTTAAGTGGAGAATAGTAATGCCCATCTTCGACTTTTCCTTTTATCGAAATCCCTGCGCAGCTAATTACCATTAAATTTAATAGCAAATAAACGAATATCCGATGTGAAGTATTCATTGAAGTCACTTTAACCTGTGGTGATTATTCTATGAGTATAATTATCCCCAAATACTTACATAGTTTTTATTTTCATATATCTTACCCTTTTAATATGATTTTAATCATTACTAAAACACCGACATCAAAGTTGAATTATCCAGTGCCTAAATAGCGAGTCTAAATACTTTAAATGTTGGTCAAAATGCAAACAAAATAAATTTATTAATGAAGAACCTTTTCGCACAGGTTGGGCTTGAAATCGTAGGTCGCTTCGTGCCAGTTGCGGATCGTCGCAAGACCAAGTTTAACTTATTAGTTATAGCAGGTTACGAAACTTTAGAAGTTAGCGGTATAAGAAGTGTATAAATGAAAAGCAGGTGGTGAGTGTATTAACAAAATTGATAGCAGCAGTGTTCACAGGATGGATGAATACAGCTCAAGCCACACTGATTTTCGATTTCGAGCTACGAGATGATACATACTTTTTATATGGTTCAATTCACGGATTAGTAGATAACTTAGCTAATCAGCAAGCGATGCATGTTTTTAATGGGGGTGTTACGGATTATGCTATTGATACGTACCCTATACGTCAAGGTGATAGCTTTACTGAAAGTTTGGCATTTTTTAAAGATAGACCAAACTATGACGGTCAATGGGCAAGTGCTAGTTCATATTGGCCTATCTATTTTGCGGATTCGGACGGTGACGCTGAGATCATATTGCGGGTGGGCGTGCTTGAACCCCATACGGCTTTGTTGGTTATATTAGCTCTTGCAGGCCTTGGGGTCTCGCGTTACAAAAAACAACTTTAACTTTCTTTCCCACTATTCCTGAATTTACCCAACGTAATCAGGGAGTAATATAGTCATTAAGAACGGCGGCTCTTTTTGGAGCCGTTTGCTTTTGCTCATAAAGCCTACGCACTTTATTCACCGCGTTAGTTATCGTTTTTTCTGCTTAGGCTAAGTCTAAGTCTGGCAGGCCAAATCTATAACAAAAAAATCGAATGTTTTAACAATCTTTCCAATAAATGTTTTATCTGGTGCCTGAGCTATTTCTAGCTTTGAAAGTGTTGATTCAATCCGCACGTAAGTGCCAGAGTGTTTTAGCTGATACAATGACGAGCTTGGCTTTTAACATGGCTTAAGGATAAGTGAATGACTGCTTAGAGGGCAACAGTGAATTTGTGGTAAGGGTGCAGAACGCCTGCTCACTCAATACGTTTGCAATAGAATTTGACTCAGCTAAACGGCTGTTGATCGCTCTCAGCCCTCATGCAAAACAAAATATGCCCTCATATTCAGAGGGCATTAAATATCGTATTTCCTAAAGAAAACTTATTAATTCTTAGTAAAAACGCAGTTATTGGAAAATTAGCTTACACCGATTTTTCTTCAACGACGGGCTCAGGCATGTCTTCGCTGTCTAGTAACATCGCAATCCACTCGGTGTCGGGATTAGATTCTAAGGCTATTTTGACGATCATGGTCAAAGGTACAGATAGCAACATACCGACTGTGCCGAGCAGCCACCCCCAGAAAATCAGAGACAAAAATACCACCAAGGTTGACAATCCAAGTCCCCTGCCTAAAAACTTCGGCTCTACCACATTGCCCATCACCGTATTGCTTACCACATAACCTAGGGCTGCTAAACCGGCAATTGCAGGGCCTAATTGCACAAAGGCCAATAGTACCGCTGGCACTGCCGCAATAATCGAACCGATATTTGGAATGTAATTAAACAGAAACGCCAGCACCGCCCACAACATGAAGTGATCGACCCCCAAAATATACAACCACACGCCAATGATCGCACCGGTGGCGATACTCACCAGCGTTTTGATCACCAAGTAATTTTTCACCGACAGTAAAAACTTGTCGATTTTTTGTATTTTCATCAACGGATCATCCAGTGCGATATGGATCTTTTTAGGCACTGACTCTGCTTCAAATAACATAAAAACAACGGTTAATAAGATCAATAGAAAGTTTGTCAGCACACCGCCTAAACTGGTAAGCAGATTGGTCGCCAAGTTCATAGCGACACCGGGATCAAGATAGGAAACCAGCATTTCGGTATTGAGCTCTAAATTAAATAGCTGCTCCAGTTTATCGGTTATCCAAACCAACTCGCTGCTTAATTGCTGTTTGTATGTTGGTAGGTTCTGCCGGAATTCAGCCATTGAATTACCCACCAGCCCAGCCATCATAAATCCAAAAATAACAATCATCAGTATAACTAGTATCACCGACAACCATCTAGGAACGCGATATTTAGAGGCCCAAGTGATGATCGGATTGCACGACATGGCAATAAACACTGACAATAAAAAAGGCACTACAATTGCGCTGGCTGATTTTATGCCCGCAAGTACAATAATCAGGCAGGCACTTACTAATAGGGCTTTAACAGCAGTGGGCGATTTAATATCCATTTAGGCTCGCATTGATAAACTAAAACGATGAGCACAAACTAGCAGATAATCATGCAATTGAAAACGTAACAGCAACGATTAAATCGCTATTCATATTATAGTTAGCTAATCTATCAACAGCGGTGATAAAACGGACTGATGAGTCTCTCTATCCCAAGGAGCTTTGAACAATGCAACATATATTAATTACCGGCGGTACAGGATTAATAGGTCGAGCGCTGATAGACAAATTGACTGGTCCGGATTATAAAATTACGGTGCTGACACGCCATCCCAAGGCGGCTAAAAGCAGCTTGCCTGCTTCGACTAAACTCATAACGAGTTTGCAAGAATTATCTAACTTAAACGATGTGGATGCGGTTATTAATTTGGCTGGCGAACCCATTGTAAACAAACGTTGGAGTACTGCGCAAAAACATAAAATTGAACAGAGCCGATTTGCCACAACCGAGTCATTGGTTAATTTAATCAACAAAAGCAACCCCCCTCCGAGTGTGTTTATCAGTGGCTCTGCCATTGGTTATTATGGCCGGCAAGATGAACACCCAATCGATGAGAGTTTCGATTCTCCGCATCCAGAATACAGCCATACATTGTGTAAAACCTGGGAAAACATTGCCTTTCAAGCTCAATCGGAGCGAACTCGGGTTTGCCTGTTGCGCACGGGGATAGTGTTATCTGGCCAAGGTGGTGCATTGAGCAAAATGGTGTTGCCATTCAAATTAGGCTTAGGCGGACCAATCGGCGATGGCAAACACATTATGTCGTGGATCCATATTGATGACATGGTCGATGGCATTTTATTTTTATTACGTCAAAAAAAATGCCAAGGGGTGTACAACTTCACCGCGCCTAATGCCGTATCCAATCGCGTATTTTCTAAAGCATTAGCCAGTGCAGTGAATCGCCCATGCGTACTATTCACGCCCAAATTGGTGTTAACACTGGCGATGGGAGAAATGGCAGATTTACTGATCTACGGACAAAATGTGGTGCCAAGACGATTGCTTGAAGACGGTTTTACTTTTATCTACACCGATATTGATGAGGCATTCAATAGCCTGTCATTGTGAGCCTAAGCTCGGCAAAGCCTTAATTTACACAAAAAAATAGCGAAGCAGCACGCTTCGCTATATGAGAATGAATGAGCGCCTTCGGCGGTTAAACCATTTTGCGCAGCAACTGACTTGTATTGAGCGTTAACAATCGCCAACAGCCCGCAGCGCCTAATATACCCACGACTAACGCGCCAACCACAGGAGCAATTATCCAGTACGCATAATGTAGTGAGCCTTCCATCTGAAAGATTTGGGTTTGTAACAGGTATAAGGTCAGTTCATTAGCTAGCGCTGCCATGGCGCCTGCCACTACTCCGATGATAACAAACTCGTATACCACGCTTGCTCTGATCAAACTGCCCTTAGCCCCCAAGGTACGTAATATCGCGAGTTCTTGTTGGCGTTCATCCATGCTTGCCTGAACTTGAGCAATGAGCACTAATGAGCCTGCGACCAACACCAAGATCAAAATAAACTCAACTGCCAAAGACACCTGATCCACGATTGCCCGCAATTGATTTATACGCGCGTCCACATCGAACAAAGTGATACTGGCGTAGGGTCGCATCAAAGTCGAAATCTTAGCTTTTTGATCCGACGGCAGATTAAAGCTGGTGATGTAGGTCGGCAAAAAAGATCCCATCACTTCTGGCTGCAGCACAAAAAAGAAATTGGGCTGCATGGTTTGCCAATTGACTTCGCGCAAACTGGTCACTTTGACATTGATCACTTCACTGCCAATATTAAACGTCAGAATATCATCTAATTTTATGTTCAACCGATCTGCAATTCGCTCTTCAACTGACACCCCAAAAGGTTCTTTCGTTGTCGAACCGTCAAACCATTTTCCGGCGACAATGCGATTGCCATTTTGCAGCGTATTACTCCAAGTTAAATTCGCTTCTCGACCTAATCCATTGCGTCCTTGTGATGGTTTATCGTCGTCTTCTTTGGTCACTTCGGTACGGATTTTTTCATCGTTAATGGCCACAAAACGCGCTCGCACCACAGGGTAAAAAACGTCTGTTTCTACGCCATTTTGAGCGAAATGATCTTGCAGTCCTGGGCGCTGACTTTCAGTGATATTACTGAGGAAATAATTCGGTGTACCTTGGGGTAATTGATCCCGCCACTGAGACACCATATCGTTACGCATAACCAACACAACCAGCAGCAGCATTATGGTTACAGAGAAACTGATCAACTGCACACTGTTACCCATTGCACGTCGTTTAATGCGCGCCCATGCCAATTGCCAAGCCCCCATTTTGCCTTGTCCAAGCTTACGACCAAGGGCAATCAAACCGTAAGTAATAGCCAAGAGTGCGCACACCAAGACAATGCCAGAGACAAACAGAATAAGGCTGATTTTGATGTTCTGACTGTAAGCCCACATGAGTAGCAAAATAGCTGAACCAGTGGCACCAAACTGCACAATTCGCGAACTCATGCCTGCGCCTAAGTCGCGTCGCAATACCCTAAGTGGAGGAACGGAAAATAACTTAAGCAGCGGATATAGAGAAAATAATACTGCGCAAATCACGCCGGTAAACACAGCAATGAATAACGGACGCCAATGCCACACGTCGAGCGACACTGCGACTTTATCCGCAATGGCACTGACCACAATCTGTTGAATGATCAAGCCTGCGATCGCACCAAGCACAATACCTAATAAGGTGATAAAGGAGATTTGATAAAGATAAACCCGTTGCACCATAGACTTGCTGGCACCCAAGGTTTTCATGATCGCCACGGGATCATAATGACGTTGACTGTAACGCTGTGCGGCCACCGCTATGGACACAGCAGCTAATACTATGGCAAGAAGACTAGCGAGCAAGAAGTATTGCTCTGCGCGTCCTACAGAGCGCCCTATGGGGGAATCATCGTCCTCGACTGACATCCAGAAATGAAGTTCACGATCAAGTTGTGGTTCCAACCACGCGTAATAATCATCCAACACAGATGACTCGCCGGTGAAAAAGTAAGTATAACTGACACGACTGCCAGGCCCGGTGATATTAGTCGCTTCAAGATCACCATAGCCGATCAATACTTTAGGGTTGCCGCCAAACACACTAAAACCAGAGTCAGGCACTTCGGTGAGCACCCGAGTTAAGGTAAACTCGCTATCCCCTACTTCTATGCTATCGCCAAGTTTCACGCCTAATGCTTGAAACAAGCGAGATTCAGCCCAAGCTTCACCTGCTGCCGGTAACTCCTCAGTCACTTGTCCTAATCCAAAGGGTTGCAACGAGGTTTTGAGTTCTCCTTTTAACGGATAGCCTTGATCTGCAGCGCGTAGATTGGTTAGCGTCATTTGCTGATTACCGAAGGCCATTGAGCGTGCATAAACCTGTTTGGTGGTGTTAAGTCCCATTTCAGTGGCTTTGGATATCCACTGTGGGTCCACCGGTTTATCGGCGTCTAACAATCTATCTGCGGCAATAAACTCTGCGGTTTGGTCAGTCAGCGCACTTTGTAATCGTTCGCTAAATAACGACAATGACAAAACCGAAGCAACTGACAATACGATGGCGAACAATATGATCGTTAATTCGCCGCGTTTAGCTTCATGTTTAAATAATCGCCAAGCTAAATTAAATGCGTTATTCATGTTAGCTTGCCTGCTGTTGCTGAGCGTCATTTGCCGAGGCGCCTGTTGACTCCTCACTAGTGATTTCAGTTAACTCACCGGCATGCATATGCAACTGCCGTTGACACTTGCTCGCCAGCTCAGGATCATGGGTGACTAATACCAGTGTCGTGTCTGACTCGCGATTCAATTCAAACAACAACTTCTCGACCTTGTCACTATTGGCGGCATCAAGATTTCCGGTGGGTTCATCGGCAAACAGTATTTTGGGTTTGGTTATAAACGCGCGGGCGATGGCTACACGCTGCTGCTCACCACCGGAAAGTTGATTCGGGTAATGGGTACCACGATGTCCCAAGCCGACTTGCTCTAAAATCTGCTGTCCCAATTGCTTAGCATTGTCTAAACCTGCGATCTCTGCTGGCAACATAATATTTTCCAACGCCGTAAGACTTTGCACCAACATAAAGCTTTGGAATATAAATCCTACTTTTTCGCCGCGCAGTCTGGCACGTTGCTCTTCGTCCATGCTATGCAGCCCTGCTCCATCAAGATAGATTTCGCCCTCACTGACCTGATCCAGACCAGCAAGCAAACTCAGCAAGGTTGATTTTCCGGAGCCTGACGCACCTACAATGGCAACTGACTCACCCGCCTTGACATTGAAGCTAATAGGCTGAAGGATCTGAAGTTGCCCTTCACTCGTATTAACTGTTTTACTGATGTGTTTGGTTTCTATCATTACATTTGGAGTCGTTGTCATAGTGCACTTATGGTTACAAAGAGACGTGTTTCGTCTATTAAAATTAATATTACTGTTTATACCGCTGATTGCTTTTTCAGATCACATATTGGCACAACAAGCCGAGAAGGAAAACCGCCCAAAAATTCTTGTGTTAGGTGACAGCCTAAGCGCTGCCTATGGATTACGCCAAGAACAAGGTTGGGTTAGTTTGTTACAAAATGCGTGGCAGCCACAAGGTATAAGCGTTGTAAACGCCGCAATAAGCGGTGAAACAACCGATGGCGGTCTTGCCAGACTACCTAGATTGCTGGAACAGCATTCACCCACGCATTTATATATCGAGTTGGGTGGAAATGATGGGTTGCAAGGGCATCCCGTGACAAAAATGCAAGCCAACATCCAATCGATGATCGATATGGCTAAGCAACAAAATATCCAAGTGGTATTGCAACAAATGCAGATCCCTAGCAATTACGGCAGGCGCTACAATCAGATGTTCACGGGTATGTATGATGATTTGGCGGCAAAAAATGGGGTACCACTTGTGCCGTTCTTTTTACAAGATATTGCACTGGATAAATCCTTGATGCAGCGTGACGGCATCCATCCTGGATTGGCAGCGCAATCGATGATTGCTGAATTTATGCAAAAGCAGTTTAAACCGATTTTAGCGGAATAATCCCAAACGAGTAAATTAACGGTAAGTTATTTCGATAGCCGATTTTTTGAGCTATATTTAAACCAACGTCATAGCAATAAGCGAGGTCAAGTAGCATGGAAATCGGCACTACAGCCAACAGTGCAGTGGCACAGGTAGCAGCAGAGCAACAGTCTAGGCAGGTGGAAAATAATTCGCGCCAGACTAATCTCGAAACACCTAGCACGCAACCTACGGCACAAAATAACCCAACACAGGATTCACGAGTTGGGTCGGTCATCAATACACAAGCGTAGATTGGGCAGTGAATACCGCTGTCAGTAAAATTAAAAGCGAATGATCATCACGGGACCTTGAGGTCCCGTTTTGCTTTTATATAGCTCAATGCAAGAATAATCTAATGAATGTTCAAGCCATTGCGCGTCGCAAATTAATGCAATATTTGGCTGCCAGTCCTTTGTTAGCCCCCCTTATTCCGGCAAAGGTTCTAGCAGCAACTCGGCTGATACAAGGTCCCGGTAAAGCTGCATTATCTGATCAATCACTGTTTAGTTTAATTCAAGATCCCTTGGTAGCGCTCGATGCGTTTGTGTTTGAAAGAATCGACAAACAAAGACTGACAACGTAATTGGCGTTGTCGTAGCTTACTACTTTTATAAAGACACTCACATTTCCAACCTTATATTTAATCAGGAGAAAAAGTATGAACATCAGAAAACATGGACTATCAATCGGTATTGAGAGAGTTGGAAGTGATTTTTTTCTTTCGTTTAAGGCGATTGGCAAGCTTACTCATGAAGATTACGAAATAATTACTCCGATGATTGACTCTGCATTAACTGGGATCAGAACGCCAAAAATAAAAGCATTGATTGACGCTACTGAGTTAGAAGGATGGGAATTAAGAGCTGCATGGGATGACTTTAAGTTAGGGTTAAAATATGGCGCTGAATTTGACAAAGTCGCAATTTTTGGAAACAAAAATTGGCCTAAAATCACTGAAAAAATTGGCTCTTGGTTTATTACCGGTGAAGTCAAATACTTTGAAAATCAGGAAGATGCATTAGATTGGTTGGATAAATAACCTAACAACGTCACTTTACATCGACATTTTGTTACCTTCTACAAACTGCCCGTTTTAGCGCTTGCTAAAGTCTGACCGCAACGTGTAATGAGAGTAACAAGGGACAGTGAGCTTTAGCACTTAACATGATCCCTGTTTGTTAAAACTTGTTCAACAAATCACAAAGCTACGGCCACAAAAAATGGAGGATATGCGAAACAGATCCTCCATTAGATATCAACCCAAGCAAATGCTCAGTTTAATTGTCAAACGACACGCCTTAAAGGTAATCAAGGGCGCTGGTAGTGGACCGTTTTATCCGTCGCGACCTTAAGGTACCTATCTCGCAGTTTAGACTGACGCGAACTCATATCGGTAATTTCGCCATTAATTAACACCATTTCAGCATTATGTGTCACTTCCAAAGGATCGCCCGACCAAATCACCACATCGGCACGTTTACCAGTCTCAATACTACCTATGCTTTCACTCACGCCATAGATTTTAGCGGGGTTAATGGTTAAAGCTGCAAGGCCTGCATCCCAAGGTAAACCGTGAGATACCGCATTACCTGCGTGTTGCTTAGCGAGTCGAATATTGTGAGTATTCATGCCAATCGCAACCGTCACGCCGGCTTCATGCAGTCGTGCCGCATTTTGCAAAGTGGCCGCAAGTTGATCAAACTCATAGGGTAAATTAGATTCAGGATTCAAAATAACCGCAATATTGGCTTGAGCCAGTTGCTTGGCTACCTTCCAGCCTTCAGTGGCTTTCAATATAACGATCTTTAACGTTGGGCGGCGTTTCTTTAGCGCAATGATTTGCAGCAAATCGGCTTGACGATGCGCTTCGATTAACAATGGCACTTCGCCTTTCACTACGCCTGCAAGCGCCTGAGCATCAGCAACGGATGTGATCCCATGCCAATCGGTTTGTGGCGTAAAGGTTTTACCCAGTGCGTAGTCGGCTTCCGCTAGAGCCTGCTCTAAGGATACCCACAAGCTTGCACGAGAGCCGCCAGTGTCATCTGCACCATTGTTGTCGACGCCTGTGGTCACAAATGCCGTCCCCTTAAGAATAGGATCAGTATTATCAGCCAAGCTAATAATCGCGCCTTGACCGCGGAAAAGCTGGGACGTATTTGCCATACTGGTTGCCGCTGAGGTGATCCCTTCAACTCGTGAAATCGCCATTAAGCTTGATGCGGGGTTAACTGCGTAACTTACGTCAAGTGCTGCGCCCGTATGCGAGATAGCAGTTGCCTCAGAACGACTATCTACTGTGCCCGCCGAAGCGCCAACTTCAACCAATCCCAATGACGTGTATGCGCCAAACAAACCCGGCGTCACCACTTTGCCTTTTGCATCAATTACCTGATATCCCGCCAAAGCAGGTGTAGGCGACATCACTTGTTGAATTTTGCCATCTTTTATCAACACAGTGGCGTTTTGCACACTACCTTGATCAGACATGGTGTGCACTGTCGCGTTAATAATAGCGATATTAGCTGCCATAACCGGCAAACAAACTAGCCCTGCAAGGGATGTAGCTAACTTTAATAAGGTTCTCATTTGCTGTCTCCTTCACCTGGTTGTCCCAATTCAAAATCACTCACCGGCCAGCTACTGGGATCATTTCGATCAAAGGCTAACGCACCGTCAATATAGACATGTACAGGTTTAGCATAGGTCGAGAATGGATCTGAGCTCCACAGCACAACATCGGCATTTTTACCCACTTCGAGCGAGCCTGTTTGTTCAAAAATACCCAATGATTTGGCAGGGTTAGCCGATAACCATTGCCATGCATCAGCTTGCGAAATGTCCAAGCCTACGCGTTTACCATCAGCCCATGCTTTGGCAGCTTCTTGATTAAGCCGTTGAATTCCTTGATCACTATCGGAGTGGACAATGGCACAAGCACCGGCTGCATGAACCATTGGAATATTTTCCTTGATGCCATCATAGGCTTCCATTTTGAATCCCCACCAATCTGCCCACATAGATGAGCAGACATTGTTTTCTGCCAATAAGTCGGCAATCTTGTAGGACTCAACCGCGTGGTGGAATGAACCAATTTGATAATTGAACTCTTTCATCACGTCAAGCATGGTGCCCATATCGTCAGCTCGGTAACAATGCATATGCACTATTATTTCACCGTCGAGCACTCCAGCCAGTGTTTCGAGTTTTAAATCTCGTTTGGGGGCTTTGGGATCTTTTCCAGCTTCGTGATCTGCATAATAGCGATCCCAATTCTGTTTATAATCCTGCGCGTCAGCCCATGCCTGGCGATAACCGGCGACATTACCCATTCGAGTGCCCGGCCCGCCCTTTTGACCATAAACACGTTTAGGGTTTTCACCACAGGCCATTTTCATGCCATAAGGTGCGCCCGGAAACTTCATATCTTGAGCCGTACGATTAGGTACGTTCTTCACTGTCACAGCACGTCCACCTACCAAGTTTGCTGATCCTGGTAGTAATTGCATACTGGTTACGCCACCGGCCAATGCCCGATTAAATCCCGGGTCTTGTGGCCAAATCGAATGCTCGGCCCAAACTTGTGCTGTCACCGGATTGGTGGCTTCGTTGCCATCAGAATGAGAGGCGGTTTCAGGCGTTGAATACACCCCAAGGTGACTGTGCACGTCAATAATACCTGGGGTTACCCACTGTCCCTTACCATTGATCACAATAGCGTTATCGGGTGCGCTTAAATCTTCCCCTAACGCTTGGATTTTTCCATCAACCATGAGAATAGCCCCTGAGTCTATTTTACCGCCAATACCATCTAATATGGTCACATTAGTGATGAGGGTCGGCTGGCTTTTCATCGGTTTGTAAGTGCTTGGGAAAGGGTCTTTATTGATCACAACAGGCGCATCTTTTGGCGATTCCGATTCGCTGCAGCCTGTCAAAAACAATCCGCCCATCACGCTAACAAGTAGCGCAGAGGTATAAGTTGGTATTTTCATTGTTTCCTGCCAAGTAGTGGTATGTTTATCTTTGTTATTTTTTCGCATTAATCGCTTAAAAATCAACGTTAAGCATACCAGTTGACGGCAGGAGTTCAATTATCGACGCTGCAGTTCCTCCCATGGGATCTGGCATTCACCTTTTGCAGTCGCAATATAAGCTGACTGGTCAGCAATGGTCACCGAAAGATCCATGGTTCTATCCACCAAACTAGCCAGGTCTGTTATGTGCGACCAATCAAATTGATAAACCTGCACGTTCAGTTGTTCTAGCTTGCTTTTTGCTTGTTGATACCACACCGATGATTTCGTATTAAAGCTATAGACTTTAACCTCGTCTGCCAATCTGGTCGCTTTTTTTATGCGTTCAGGATCAGGTTCGCCGATCTCGATCCAAAGGCTCGTTTGCTCGTCTGGTGTGCGCACCCAAATATCGGGTTCGTCAGCAGTGCTCAATCCTTTGGTTAACGCCAGATCCAGTTGCGCATTTAAGCAGTACGCTAATATCCGCGCCATCATCCTTTCCAAAGTTTCGGATGGATGCTGCGCTACGGTCAGGTTCAAGCTGTCATAATAATCTCGGTCCATATCGGACAAGGCAATGCGAAACTTGTATATAGTTGGTTTAAGCGCCACTGTGTTCTCTTATCGGCAAAGGGTTATTGGATTCAGATGCGTGCTCAGTATCTGGCTGAGCCAAGACTGCAACGATATCTTCAGAGCGCGTCATTGAGCGTATCGTTAAAAACAAACTTTGTGCTTCGCTATATTGTACTTTTAAATAACCAAGCCATTGTTTAATGCGATTGGGATAGTAACGCCCTTTGTCACCAAATATCTCGTAACCCGAGTAATCCAAGAGAAGTTGTTTCACTTGCTGCCAAGACATGGGTTGTTGGTTACCTCGAATCACTTGAGCGAGATTTGGCATCGCCAATGCTCCTCGTCCGAGCATAATATCTTGGCAATGTGATTCTAACTGACACTGTTGCGCATTGGCCTTTGTCCAAATCTCACCGTTGGCGATGATCGGAATTTGCGTATGCGCTTTGATCAAGGCAATGTGCTGCCAATACGCCGGTGGCTTATAGCCCTCAACTTTGGTGCGAGCGTGGATCGCTAAACTGTCTGCGCCCGCTTGTTCAATTGCTTGGGCATTTTCGATTGCCAATGACTTATCATCAAATCCAAGTCGCATTTTGGCAGTAACCTGATGACCTTGCGGTACTGCTTTTCTGACTGCACTGACAATGCTGTACAAGGCGTCGGGCTCTTTTAATAACACCGCCCCGCCCTTGCTTTTGTTCACGGTTTTTGCCGGACAGCCAAAATTTAAATCGACACCATGGGAGCCTAGCTCAATAGCCCTGACCGCATTTTCAGCCAACCAATCGGGCTCTTGGCCAAGTAATTGCACTTTCACCGGCACACCCGACGGCGTCAGACCTTGATTTCTAAGCTCTGGACAAAGGCGGTAATACACTTTTTGCGGTAACAGCTGGTCAACAACTCGTACGAACTCTGTCACACAGTGGTCGAAGCCCCCCACTTGCGTCAACATATCACGCATTAAATGATCAACTACCCCTTCCATCGGGGCTAAAACAATTTTCATATAAAATTAGACAAAGGTTTGAATTGGTAAATGGCCGCGAATTGTAGCAAAAATATGCCAAGGGGATCGGCTAAATTAAGCGCTTAATTAGCGGCTAGAGGTATAACTGGGCTTTCGATTTTTAACGCAGTTTAAAATATGGCGCTTTTGATCTGGGGTTGCGGCTCCCCATTGCAAAATCTCTTCTAGGGTGCGAAAGCAACCGACGCAAATATCCTCATCGTTTAAACAGCAATTACGAATACACGGCGATTCAATCAATAGGTTGCTGTCATTATTCATGGATATTCTCAAGTACCTTTACTTGCTCAACAAACGCTTTAATTTGTTCAGTACTAAACTGCGATCTAATCCGCTCACAAGACGCTGGGTGATGGGCTAAACTGACACCCGTACGATGAGCAACACTAAGGCGAATAGGACGACTTACAAACTCACCACCACAATTGGAACAGACGTTTTTTAGGATCGCATCAACGCACGTTCGACAAAATGTGCATTCGTAACTGCAAATACACGCCTCATCACTATCCGCCGGTAAATCTTTGTCACAAAGCTCATAATTTGGGCGTAGCTGCAGCATTGGACTCTCCTAAATTTAAATGATTTGGAGGTGATATTTTAGACGAGTTTTTCTCATCAATCATATCAGTCCATGCAATGCCGTATGGATCAAATTGTTGCTCGATAGTAGGTTTGATTATTGCAAAGTAAGGAGAGAGATCAAAATCTCTAGGTACAAATAAACTGTGATGGCGGGATTGGAAAAACCAACCTTTTTGTTCCTCTGGATGAGCAATTTTATCCGGCAAAATAGGATACTTAACACTTTGAAAACACTGAGCAAGCAAAGATGAGCAAATAGCCCGGGTGGGATCGCCACTCCCCAAAGTTAACATGCGCTTGCGCCAACCAACCGGTACAGGCGGGGTTTGTATCAAAAAACGGGCCAGATCAATCACATTTTTGGTGTCGTATTGATCACCAAGTTTAGTTTTGGCAAATTCAACTACAGCGTCGATGTCTACAGGTTTAAGTCCCACAGGACGACACAGACGCGTACCCTGATCACTGTAAAAACTGAGAGGTACAGTACGTACCCCTTCTACGACATCTGCTTCGAGTAATAGAATTTGGTCGCCGTTAGGAGCATCATTATCCCGTTGGTCGTTGATACACAAAGTAGCGTGAGACCAAGTTGATTGCGTTAGATATTTAATTGCGGTACTGACACGACTTACCCCATCAATCAATAAGACGTCACCTTTTCGAATCGTTTTCGCTAAGGCATGAGGCTCACACGTTGTTTTACTTTGGTAAGTAGCGCTGGGCTTTTGTAGATACTTTGCTATTTGCTTGCCCAGCCAATTCATCGGGTTCAATGACAACATCTCGATATATTGGTGAAAGTGATAATATGCAACAGCAAGCGCAGCTCTGCAAATTTACCTTCTCCAATGTCATCAACAAAGGTTAACTATTAATACTTTACCGTATCGGATCTTCATTACGCACTTGCAATTTAACGGTGAGGTAATGAGGACACCCATGTTAAGAAGCTGTTATGAGGACACCCATGTTAGTGTTATGAGGACACCCATGTTAGAGCTTTGCAGCTGAAAAGGGAGGTAATGAGGACACCCATGTTAGAGCTGTTATGAGGACACCCATGTTAGGGAGCAGTTATGAGGACACGCATCTTAGAGCTTTGAAGCTGAAAAACATGGATGTCCTCTTAAAGACCTCTTAAAACTTTGGAGTGGGTGTCCTCATATAGACTTCAAGAGTGGGTGTCCTCGTAAAGACTTCCTCTTAGAGACCTCAGGAGTGGGTGTCCTCGTTAAAACTTTATTCTTTTCTAACACCCATAAAAAAAACCGCACTGATGTGCGGTTTTTTCAATTGGCGTCCCCAAGGGGATTCGAACCCCTGTTACCGCCGTGAAAGGGCGGTGTCCTAGGCCTCTAGACGATGGGGACAGAAATTTTGTCACTAAAGCTTCGCTTTAGTAAATTTCTGTTAGGCGAAGTGAGCTCGCGAACTGAGCGACCTTACTTGTCTAACTAATCCATCTATGATTCTGTAAATCGAGCCATCTCTAAAAAGAAATAACATTAACCGTTTTACAAAAACCAACTTTTCTATCTAACTATCTACTTAATCCGCCCAGGAATGTGAATTAAGTGTTCCGTGTTACCGATTAACGGTGACCAAGTACATCCTGTACTGGTTTGTATATGGCGTCCCCAAGGGGATTCGAACCCCTGTTACCGCCGTGAAAGGGCGGTGTCCTAGGCCTCTAGACGATGGGGACAGAAACTTTGCCACTAAAGCTTCGCTTTAGTAAATTTCTGTTAGGCAAAGTGAGCTCGCGAATTGAGCGACCTTACTTGTCTAACATATCCATCTAAGTTCTTGTACAACGATTGGAGCAATATATTTCATTGTTCCTCGTCTTACACAAACTCTAAATTCTTCTTATCATTTGCTTACTGGCCTAGGGGTAGTAAACAATCCATGATATTGGTGGAGCTAGGCGGGATCGAACCGCCGACCTCTTGCATGCCATGCAAGCGCTCTCCCAGCTGAGCTATAGCCCCGTGCTTAATGTCACTAGTTGCATAGCTTTGTCGCTAGCTACCATTCCCTGACAGCGGGGCGCATTCTAGGCATCCCTCCTTTTCATGTCAACGATTTTTTTACGAATTTTCTCTGTTCGCTATATATTTAAGCGCTTTGTCGATTCGTTGTTCAACTTGGGGCTTATTTAATAGGTTTAAGGTTACGTCCAATGACGGCGAGTTACCTGACCCAGTGACAGCAACACGTAGCGGCATTCCCACTTTCCCCATGCCGACATCTAATTCTTCTGCCGTTTGGTTAATTGCATTTTGAATTGATTCTGGATTCCACTCATTTAATGCAGACAATTTGTTTTGCACTAATAAAAGCGCGTCTTTCGCAACAGGGCGTAAATGCTTTTTCGCTGCGTTGGCATCAAACTCGTCGTATTCTTGATAGAAATAGCGACTGATCTCAGCTAATTCTTTTAAGGTTTTTACTCGATCAGCTTGGATCTCAATCACCGCTTCTAAAGACGGGCCATTGCTTATATCGATTTGCTGTTGCTCAAAGTGCCATTTGGCATGTTCGGCAACTTCTGAAGCGGGTAATGATTTAATATAATGCTGGTTTAACCAAACGAGTTTATCGGTATTAAATGCCGAGGCTGACTGCCCTATCGCATCTAAATCAAATAACTCAATCATTTCATCCACAGAAAATATTTCTTGATCGCCGTGAGACCACCCTAGCCTCACTAAATAATTCAATAACGCTTGAGGCAAGTAACCGTCATCTCGATATTGCATCACGCTGACTGCGCCGTGACGTTTTGACAGTTTTTTCCCATCATCGCCTAGGATCATCGACACATGTGCGTATTCAGGCACCGGAGCACCCAGTGCTTTGAGGATATTGATTTGACGTGGCGTGTTGTTGATGTGATCTTCGCCACGCACTACGTGTGTAATGCCCATGTCCCAGTCATCCACGACGACGCAGAAATTATAAGTTGGAGTGCCGTCACTGCGTTGAATGATCAAGTCATCAAGCTCAGCGTTGTTAATTTCGATTTTGCCGCGAATATGATCATTAATAACCACAGTGCCACTCAACGGATTTTTAAAGCGAATCGCATAGGGTTGGTCCGTAGGATGGTCAGTTCTGTCTCTCCACGTTCCCGGATAACGAGGCTTCTCACCATTTTCCATTTGCTTTTCGCGAATAGCATCCAACTCATCAGATGGCATAAAGCACTTGTACGCTTTTCCTTCATCTAACAATGTTTTGATAAGCGCTTTATAGCGATCAAACCGCTGCGTTTGGTAATAAGGTCCATCGTCATGATCCAAACCTAACCATGCCATGCCTTCTAATATAGCGTCTATGGCTTCCTGAGTGGATCGTTCAATGTCCGTGTCTTCGATTCGAAGTACAAATTTGCCACCTTTGCTTTTCGCGTACAGCCAAGAGTAAAGTGCTGTTCTTGCGCCACCTACGTGTAAATAACCAGTGGGGCTAGGTGCAAATCGAGTAGTGATAGACATTAACGTGTTTCCTCAGTAAAAAATGTCGGCAGAGTTTACCAGTCACGAGGGCGGATTCAAAAGGTTTATCGGTAAAATAGGACTTAATTAAGCGTGAAAGTAAGCTTATTTTTAGCTGCAATCGAACTAACTACACTACGATTGGCTTAATTAAATGAAAAATCTGTGTTATTTTCGATTTCAATACATTGCTATTTTTCGACAACGCTGTTGTCGTTTTTTCAGCGTCAAGGATCTCGATGTTTCGTTTTTTACCTGCGCTATTATTATCAACTGTAATGTCTTTATACTCCTACGCTATGCCAAATACCGTAGGTTGGCATGCTTACCAAACAGACCACTTTGTTTTATATTCCACTAAATCTAAACAGGCTGTGGAAAAAATTCTGTATGAATTCGAAATATTCCGCGCTTCTGTTCATAACGCATTGGATTTAAAGCAGCAGAAAACCTTGGTGCCCGTCGAAATCTATATATTGGATGATCCTGCCGACTTCACTTACTTTGCACGCAACAACGCGGGTTACTTTCACGATACCGTCTATGGCCCCAAAATCGTGGTTGGCCCTGAACGATTAGATAGTTTATCTGGCCAAACAATTTTATTTCACGAGTACGTGCATTATTTGATGCGCAGCGGCTCAGGATTCCGATACCCGACTTGGTATAACGAAGGTATCGCTGAATATTACTCAACATTAGAGATTAAAGATGATCACGTTGTTGTAGGCAAAGGTACGATTAGAAAGTCATTAAATCAGGGCTCTATTGCGAACATAAACGCGACCATGCAACAAATCGGAACCCATAACATTGGCGATAACAGAAAACGTGATGAATATTATGCAGCCTCTTGGTTACTGGTTAATTTTTTCAGCTTGAGTGCGGTCAACGACTTGCCAGATTATCGCGATCAGCTGATTCAATACCTGATCGCCTTCAATCAAGGTACAAATCATGACACCGCCTTTGCCTCGTCATTTGATATTAAAATGTCTGATTTGAAATCCCAATTAAAAAAATACACACGTAAAAGACGACTTAATCTGGCAAGACTGCCGTTGCCTAGCGTTACTGTCAAAGCGATTGAAAGTGAAGTTTCACCCGCTGACATTAGTCGCGAACTGGCATTTTTAGCGAACCCAAGCTCGGATACTGGCGCTGAGTTAATGGCAAACGCAGTTAGTTTGGATGACGGGGATGCAATGGCCTATATGGCTATCAAATCAGCAGGAAGTAAAGCAGCCGTGACGCAACAATGGATAGATAAAGCGTTATTATCTGATTCGCTAAGTGCTGAAGGTCTTGCTTCAATTGCTATCGCGTATTCAACCTTAGCCAAATACTCGCCAAAGAGCTCGCCAGCGTTATTGACGCAATCTAAACAGTATTTTGAAAAAGCTCTAGCAATTCATAAATTACCGCAAATACACTTCTTTTATCCTGATGTTTTGTGGAAGCTTGGCTTACAACAACAAGCGATTGATCACATAGGCGCAGCCATTATTGCAATGCCAGCCAATATTGCGGTGAACATGAAAGCCGGTGAGTACATGGTTAGAATTAACAATTATCCCTACGCTAGACACTTTATCGGTAACGTGATTAATTGGTCAGAATCTTCGCAAGTCGCCAAAATGGCGCAAGCGTTGTTGAATTTACTGCCAAAAAAATAGCCCATTTATTAGCCAAACAACGATTTTTTCACTATGTAAGGATAGAAACTGACCAGTTAACCAATATTTTTAATTTTTCGGTTGACAGTCAAGAGCGCATATCTATAATAGCGCTCCACTTGCCAAGCACGGCAGGCAGATTTGAAGAAGGACGCTTAGCTCAGTTGGGAGAGCATCGCCCTTACAAGGCGAGGGTCACTGGTTCAAGCCCAGTAGCGTCCACCACTTCTTCAAATCACATTGTTATATATATGGACGCTTAGCTCAGTTGGGAGAGCATCGCCCTTACAAGGCGAGGGTCACTGGTTCAAGCCCAGTAGCGTCCACCACCTTCCCCATGTTTAAATTTTTGTAGCGAGTGTCACTGGTCAAGTCTTTCAGACCGAGCCAGCAGTAGCGTCCACCACTTCTTTTTATAAATCAAAATCTCCATGTTCAAATCCTTGTTGCGAGTGTCACTGGTCAAGTCTTTCAGACCGAGCCGGCAGTAGCGTCCACCACCTTTTTTTTAAACAGCTCCCCTATTCTCTTTGCCCAATATATAAATCGATATTGTTGATATAAATACAGACAGGCGCCTAAAAATGACTTTTATCTGCCATATCAGGTAACTAACCATGCGCTAAATCTAAAAAACCGCTTATCAAAATAGCCAGAAGTACGATAACCTAGTCATCTATTCGATAATACACTGGCTTATGAATCCACAAATATCCAAAGACACCAAAGTCCTGATCGTTGATGACCATGTTCTGGCTAAGGGGTACATGAAGTACTCGTTAGAAGAATTAGGGTTTTCGGATATTACCTATGTGGATAAAGCGCAGCATGCACTATCGCGAATTCGCCATGATCAATTTGACCTGATTATTTGCTCTTACAATCTCCAAAAAGATCACGATGGTTATCATTTGTACGATCAGCTCAAGCACGAAGGAGAATTAGATCCCAGTACCGCGTTTATTTTTATTAGCGCCGATACGACCTCCGATCTTGTGCACAGTATTGTCGAACTTCAGCCTGATGACTTTCTAGCGAAACCTTTTACTGTCAACGAATTAGACAAACGCCTTACTAAAGTGCTGCTGCGAAAAAAAGCGTTAAAGAAAGTTTATCGTCACATGGGGGATGGACAACTTTCTAAAGCTTTGGCTGAAGTTGAATTATTTTTATCTAACCCTAAAAACTCTGAATTCTTCCCTTTGGCCCTGAAAACGAAAGGGGAATTGCTGCTCGCCTGTGGACATCACGAACAGGCACAAGAATTTTATCAAGCCATTATCAATGTGCAGCCCTTTACTTGGGCACAATTGGGCTTGGTTAACGCGTATTTGCACCTCAACAATGATGACGAAGCAGAAAAGTTGGTGCTGGAATTGGCCTTCAAGTCAGATTCTCAGCTGGCAGCTTATGATCTGTTGTCTGCGTTACAAATAAAACAAAAAGATTTTAATGCCGCGCTGGAATGTGTAGTGATGGCAACGGAGATTTCACCGCGCAATATACGCCGGCACAAAACCGCATTGGATTTGTCGCGTATTACCCATGATTACGAAACACAATTCGAAGCGGCCAAGAAAATCGTCAAATTTGCCAAAGATTCCATTCACGACAAGCCTGAAAATTATTTAAATGTCGCGCGAGCAGGAATTGATTTCGCCATGACCGCGGACGAAAGTGAGACGTTTAAACTGCTCAAGCAAGCCAATGAATATGTAAAGCAATTTAAAGCCGCATTTCCAAAAGCTGAATTGCATGATCAAATTAAAGTCATAGACGCTCGCTTACTGTACCTGCAAGACGAAAAAGAAAATGCCAAAGCCCTGTTAGATCAACTTGCCGAAGAAAATTGGGAAACGGAAGGAATGGACGCGCTGCTCGATAAAGCCAAGGCGTTTCATGAGCTAGGTCTGTATGACAAGTCCAGTAGTATTTTGGATGTGATCGAACGTCGTTGTAAAAAAGACGATCAACAAGGCAGTTTGTTTTTACATTATGTTCGCCAAGAAAAACAAGAACGCTCAACCATAAAACAAACGCCAAGAGAGTTGAACAACTCTGCCGTGTCGTACTATAAACGCGGTGATCTTGATGATGCCTTTAGAGTATTCAGGCAGGCATTTGTGGTAATGCCTAAAAATGTCTCTATTGCGTTGAACCTGATGCAATCCATTGCTATGAATAAAGATGCGGATACCCAAGACGAAAGTACGCAACAGTTGATAAAAAATTGTATCCGTGTAATTGAAAACAGTGAATTAAACGATGAACAATTCGAACGCTATCACAAAGTCAGAGAGCTCATACAAGAACCCGTTTAATAGGCTATACTGGCGTTTTATTCTCGCTAAAAGAGCCCAAACATTCGCTATTTTATCCTTGTGAACTCGAACTAAATTGAAATCCTGATAGACTCCTCAACACTTATGTTTTTTATTGCTAGGTAGTATGCGCTCTTCACGAATTCCAGTTGATCCTAACACCCCTGTTAATTGGCGCGTTTTAAAACAACTCTGGCCATTCTTGCTGGAATTTAAACAACGTGTATTGCTTGCATTTTTATGCTTGATTGCAGCCAAAGTGGCTAGCGTGGGCTTACCCTTTGTACTGAAATATACAGTTGACGAACTCAACCTCACCACCACCGCAGAAAAAGTCATGGTCGTTCCCATCGCGCTTATCATTGCCTATGGCGCATTACGACTTGCTAATGTGCTACTTGGAGAAATACGTGACACCTTGTTTGGGCGAGTCACTGAGCGAGCAATGCGGCGAGTGGGCTTGCGGGTATTTGATCATCTGCACAAATTGGATCTCGACTTTCATTTGAATCGTCAAACCGGTGGCTTGTCCAGAGACATCGAACGCGGCACCAGCGGGATCAGTTTTTTAATGCGCTTTATGGTATTTAATATCGGCCCTACCCTGATTGAAATCGGCATGGTCGTGGGTTTGCTTTTCTATAATTACGGCGCCAGCTTCGCGCTAGTCATTCTCTCGTCTGTAATCATCTACGTGACCTTTTCAATGAAAGCGACTGACTGGCGCACCCGATTCGTCCGTGAGGTCAATTTAGCGGACTCCAGTACCAATTCTCGCGCAATCGACAGCTTACTGAATTACGAAACCGTCAAATATTTCAACAACGAAAAGTATGAATCCAATCGCTATGATACCGATTTAGCAGGATGGGAAACGGCTCGGCGTAAAAATCGCCTGTCATTGTTTGCGCTTAATAGCGGCCAAGCCTTAATTATCGCTTCCGCCATGACCGCCATGATGGCCATGGCCGCGTATGGTGTGGCCCAAGGGAAAATGACCATTGGTGACTTTGTATTGATCAATGCGTTTACCATGCAAATTTTTATGCCGCTGAATTTTTTAGGCTTTGTATATCGTGAAATCCGCGGCTCATTAGCCAACATTGAAAACTTATTTTCGTTATTAGATAAAGCCCCCAAGGTGTCAGATAAACTGGGCTCCCCTGACTTGCAAGTCAGCAAAGGGAATATTAGATTTACACAGGTGGCATTTCACTATCGCCCTGATCGCCCAATTTTAGAGGATCTTAGTTTTAGCATATCTCCGGGCGAAAAAGTCGCGGTAGTAGGAGAAAGCGGCGCTGGTAAATCGACCATAGTAAAGCTGTTGTTTCGATTTTATGATGTAACCCAAGGCAGTATTCAGATCGATGGACAAGACATCAGTGAGGTGAATCAACAATCGCTGCGCAAAGCCATTGGCATAGTTCCCCAAGATACGGTGTTGTTCAACGACAGTATTTTGGAAAATGTTCGATACGGGCGACCCGATGCCAGCGACCAAGAGGTGCAACAAGCAATCGATTTAGCCCACTTGCGTAGCTTTATTAATAGCCTACCTGATGGTGAAAATACCCAAGTGGGTGAACGTGGATTAAAGCTCTCCGGAGGCGAAAAACAACGAGTGGCTATCGCTCGTACGATTTTAAAGCGACCGCCTATTTTAGTGTTTGATGAAGCCACATCGTCACTCGATAGTCAGTCAGAAAAAGCGATCTTAGATGCCCTGAAAGAAATATCTCAAGGACACACGAGTTTGGTGATTGCCCACCGATTATCCACCATAGTCGATGCCGACAAGATAGTCGTTTTGGATGAAGGTAGGGTTATCGAACAAGGCTCTCACCAAACATTATTAGATCAACACGGTGCCTATAAAAAATTATGGGACACCCAGCAAAATAAGCGTACATAATGGACCCAATACTCTTAAAGCAAGCCATCAATCAGACCATGCCGTTTGGCAAATACGCTGGCAGGAAGCTGCTAGATCTTCCCGAACCTTATTTAGTATGGTTTAATCAAAAGGGCTTCCCGCCCGGTAAATTAGGCGAGCAATTGGCATTGATGTACGAAGTGAAATTAAATGGGCTGGAATCTATGCTAACGCCGTTGTTGGATAATAATCGCTAAAACTATTATGAGAAGTACTGCAAACATAATCGATGCACATTTGTTAGCCATTCACTGCCGAATCGGGGAAAAACTCATTCAACACCCGGAGTTGGTTTCCCTTGCCGAACAGAAACTCGAGAGTCGATTTAAAGCGGGCATGATTTATCGCAGTGTGTATTTGAATTGGTGGGCAATCATTGAAATGAAAGATGACATGTCTATGTTAGTCGCCCAAATGTGTGAAGACAGTGAAAAGATGAATAAACTGCGCCGACATTCACCTTTTACCGGCATATTGACGGCGCAAGAACGAGAAGCATTTTTCAACGATTTGGAGTCTAAACCTTAGCTGCATTTTCTTAGCTGCGTACAAGTGTTTTGGAGATCCCCGATCAAGAGACCTCGGGGAAGACGGTGTAGATTCGACCTCGGGGAAGACGGTGTAGATTCGACCTCGGGGAAGACGGTGTAGATTCGAACTCGGGGAAGACGGTGTAGATTCAAACTCGGGGAAGACGGTGTAGATTCGACCTCGGGGAAGACGGTGTAGATTCGACCTCGGGGAAGACGGTGTAGATTCGACCTCGGGGAAGACGGTGTAGATTCGAACTCGGGAAAGACGGTGTAGATTCGAACTCGGGGAAGACGGAGTAGATTCGACCTCGGGGAAGACGGTGTAGATTCGACCTCGGGGACGACAGAGAAGTCAGTCATCCCGGCAGTGTTCTTAGATGCGCGCACGCAGTGCAGGATCTTCTTAACCCCGGCTTGTACTTTACTGCTTAACGCTGTTGATGTGCCCCTTTACCAAAAAACTTTGGGATCGCAGTATGGCTTTAACTTTAGGAGTGCCAGAGGATATTAGCAAAGTCTAAGATAAACCCGCATCACTCGCCTAACATCGTCATATTCTCATCGAGCAAATGGGTCAACAGCACTTCGCCGTCCTTATTTAACTTAAAAGCTCCATAGCGAGCATCCCGAAAAACAGGCTCAAGTCCTTCTTCAAAAAAGTACGCATTAGTAGCAAATTTTACCACAGAGCCTCTGACTCGATATTGCAGCTTTCGCTGGGTTTCTAATAGCGGCTGGCCATCATCAAGTCGCACAAATTTGGCGACCTGATTTTCATCTAGCGCAACAATTACATAGCCATCATGTGCATCTAGCGCAGTGTCACTAAGTATTTGGCTAATTTGATTATCAATGTTGCTGCTGGGTTTGCCAGATAACTGGCTGCGTATCTTTCGACTTAATTGATAATCTAAGCGCATATAATCCCCTTGCATGATTGAGCGAGGATCGACCGGCGCTAGCTCTAAAACAATTTCTTCACCTTTGGTGAGATGATTTTGTTTTTGCCAAATAGAAAAGTTGATCAGCACGACAATGACAATACCAGTAACAACCACGGTCACTTTACTCAACATGCGGCTCTCCTTGGCTTGAAAGTCGTTGTTGTATAAAGGCAAGTAACACCCCTGCACCACCAAGACCAGCCAAAATGAATGACTTGTGCAGCAATGAAATATCCAACAAATAATAGTATGAGGATAAGTTCATTAAGGTCGCGAGGATACCGAGTATCAACAGCACTCTGTTTTGAATAGCAAAGCCAATGATCATGATCAGAATGCCGCAAACAATGCCATTAGCGAACAAAGTACCTGCGCCAATTAATACTAATAAGGCAATGGCAAACCATTTTTGCTCACCAGCCAGTACTAACTTTCGGTGTTTAACTAGATGATGCAGAACATACAACATCACTAAAATATTCAAGCCTTCGTCAAGCCAAGGAACCACAGTAGGCATCGAATTCTCTAGCCAGGTAGTGCCGCCAGAGGCAAACAATATTGAGGTTTTAAATTGAATCAAACCAATTACAGCGCCGTAACCTACCGCCTGCAATTTGCGAACATGCCGACTGAAAGTGAACTCGTTTAGCCATAACAGGGCAACGACCAGCAGAACAATAGCACTGTAGTAAGATGATAAATGCATTACCATCATAAATAACGAAAGACTTACTGTGGCAAAATAGGCGGACATCATTCGATGAATATAATTAGGCATTAAATAAGCTAAAATACATTGCACTATTGCCAATATAAACCAGCTAAATGACTCATCTACGGCGCTATTAAAGAACAACGCAAAAGCAACGAGTGACTGTCCCGCTAGACTCACCGCCAAACCAAGGTGTTCAACAAACTCCGAATCAGATGACACAAGTAAAAAATAAGCGCCGGTGATTAACGCGATGCCGACAATACCTAACGCCACAGGATTATCAAAAATACTCGCCATTGCCGCGGCGATAAAACCCAATATGAAGATTGCGGCCAGCCAACCACATAAGCCCATTAACGTTTTGATATACCATGGCGAGCTCACTTCTTGAGCTTTGTTAAGCTCAATATCCCCAATAAGATGTTGCTGTTTAAGCAACAACAGCAGCTGACTGGCATTTTTCATGGCAAGTCCTTCTCGAGTAAACTCTTTAACCAAAGAGTGGCATAGGTACCCGCCCCTATAGTCAATGCACACAATACAACAAAGAAAAAGCCATCATAGCTACTTGGCAAAGTCTTAATTAATAAACTATTTGCAGCAATGATCAGCGATAAACATAACCCGGACAGCATAAAGACATTCAGCGTGCGATATCGATACACGTAAAAAATGGCGATTGCCCAGATAACCCACAATGCAATTCCAATGAATTGCTCATCGAACAGGCCGATAAAAAACACCCACATCGCGAAAAAGCCACTGGCAAAGCCAATTAAGTTAATTGCCCAAGGCGTATTAAGCCACTCAAAGCGGCTTGCTGAGAACTGCCACACAGCCAAAGCCAGTGAATTTAGTACGAAGATCGCATAACTGTGATCGAGGAAGCCACCAAATGCATCGTAGAACAAGCTCACTGAAAGATTAAGCAACCCCAGCCATAATAACCACATCACATTGAAACGACTCACCAGCACCCAAGGTAAGGTCAGTACTGCCCAATTGAAAAATAATTGCCATGGATCAGCGCCAGTTTGGTACGTCTGCCCAAATAATGCCATTAAGGCGCCAACCGATAGCATGGCAACTAACAGACAACCGTTTCTGATGGTTTGATTCGTATCGTATTTGCAAAATCCAATAACTGATAAGGCGATTAGGCCTTCAACCAATCCAAACTTAGCGAAACGCCCTAACTCTTGCCAATTGGCGGCAACAAAAAAGATCACGGCAAAAGTTAAGCCTAGGATCCCCGACCAAAACAACAGTGTGTGAATAAAAGAGTGCCATTGCGATGGCCTTGGGGAAAGCTCAGCTAAATTAATAGCATTGGGCACATCACTTTCCTTGAGGTGCTGCTGCTCAATTAAATCAGCAAGCGTTTGACGCGCAGCAGTGCTTTGTGGATTTAACATCCTGCCTCCTGCGCATAGCTAACAAGTAGCAATATAAAAGTGACACAACTCAACAGAAACTCCCTTCTTTTATCACCTGAGTATTGACTCATATTTTTATGGGGTTCATCCAACTGAATGAATTAGGTTTGGCTTACCTTAACCGCAATGTTGGTTAATTTCACTCATTTTAAGCAGGTTCCGCTTTATGGAGCATATTATGGATAGGCAGGATCAAAAAAGGCGCCATTTAGGCGCCTTTTGCATATTTACGTCTTATCGAATTAACGACGTAGACCTAAACGCTTGATAAGATCTTGATAACGTTCAACGTTTTTGCCTTTCAAATAGTCTAGCAATTTACGACGTTGACTTACCATACGCAACAAACCACGACGTGAGTGGTGATCTTTCTTGTGATCAGCGAAGTGACCTTGAAGTTTGTTGATGTTATGCGTTAGCAAAGCAACTTGTACTTCAGGTGAACCTGTATCGCCTTCTTTAACGCCATATTCAGCAATAAGTGTTGCCGTTTCTTGAGTAGTTAGTGACATAATATTCTCCAAGTGAGTGAAGACTCGCCGATCACTAATTCAGCTGAGCCAAAAAGAGCGCGTATTATAGCCATGCGCCACGGTTTTTCAAGGGTTATCGTCAAATATCCTGTCTTTCTAGCATAAATCGCAGCTGACTCAATATCTCCACAACAGAAACCCTCAGTAAATTGGTAACTTATTGATTTTACTATAAGCTGTGTAAATCGAAATTTGGAGAGTATGTAAATGGCTGTTAATAACAATCGAGCGTCAAGTGTTGTGAGTTTCTTGGTTACCTTGATCATTGTATGTTCTATATTTGCGACTTGGTTAGCACAACTTCCGGCAGAAGATGAGCACTTTTACATTGGCACTGCCCCATTTTCGCTAAAAAACACCCAATCCCATATCGCTACTATTGCACAGCAAGCGCATTACACAGGCGCAAAGCCACATGCTGGTGTTAGAGACTACATTACAAATCAACTAAGGCAATTGGGATTACAGGTTGAAATTCAGTCTGAGCTGGCAACATCCTCTAAATACTTCGTCGCCAGTAAAATCCACAATATTGTCGCCAAATTACCTAACACCGCCAGCCGTGCCGATGGATTAGGTTTAGCTTTGATGAGTCATTACGATTCGGCCAACGTATCTGCGCGTGGCGCAAGCGATGCAGGTCACGGTGTTGCCATCATCATCGAAGCCATACGCACCTTAATTGAAAGTGGCGTATCACGCCAAAACGACATTTACGTGATAATCACAGACGCAGAAGAGCAGGGATTGCTGGGCGCAGAGGCGTTTATACGGGATCATCGTTGGGCGAAACATATCGGCTTAACACTCAACTTTGAAGCGCGAGGCTCGGGTGGCGTTAGTTACACTTTGTTAGAAACCAATACAGGTAACAAAGCACTTATTGACGCTTTTTCACAGGCCGATGTAAATTACCCTGCGGCGAATTCGCTGATGTATAGCATTTATAAAATGTTGCCCAATGATACCGATCTGACTGTGTTTAGGGAGCAAGGAAATATCAAAGGCTTCAACTTTGCCTTTATCGATGATCATTTTGATTACCATACCGAGCAAGATACCCTTGAGAGGTTAGACACTAACACGCTCAATCATCAAATTGATTACCTCACGGCCCTACTCCCCCATTTTGCAAACTATGATCTGACGTCATTAAACTCAGAGAGCGATCAGGTTTACTTCAATTTGGCTAGCCTTGGAATGATAGATTATCCCTTTAGTTGGGTAATACCCATGGCGGTCCTTGCAACGCTCATTTTTATTATCTTGTGTGTTGTTGGGTTAAAACGTGGCTCATTAACCCTGAAACACCTGTTTATCGGTTTGCTACCAGCGGGTCTAAGTGTCGGAATTGCCATTTTTGTGGGTGTTGGCGGATGGGCGCTACTTACGTGGCTGTACCCTCAATTCAACGATATTCCTCAAGGATTCACTTACAACGGTCATTCCATTATTGTCTCTGGCATCTTACTCACTTTGAGTCTTGGGGCTTGGCTATATCGTTGGATGATGGCCCGCTTTTCTAAAGTATCCTCCGCAAGCTGGTATGTCGCAGTCGTTCTAATCTGGTTACTGATTAACCTTGGTATTGCGCTTTATTTAACCGGAGCTGGATTTTTTATCTTAGTTAGCTTTGCCAGTCTGGCAATTTTTGCGCTGGTAATCTTTAACCGCAGTCATTCTAACCTAAGTGCAATATGCATTACCTTATTGAGTATTCCAACCTTAGTCTTACTCACCCCACAAATTCCAGTATTTGTAATTGGCTTGGGGTTGTCGAGCCTTTATATTGCCACTACTTTGAGTATGTTAGTGTTAATGACGCTTTTGCCACTGTTATTCGTACTTAAGGGGGTACGCAGTATCCAGTTATTTATGCTAGCCGGTGCCGTAATCAGCTTAATAGGCGTGGTGCAAACTGCCGATTATTCAGCCGATCGTAAAAAGCCCAGTAGCGTAAATTATGTTTACGACACGCAATCAGACCAAGCTTACTTGTTTTCCTTTAATCAACGATTGGATGAATTTAGCCTGCAGTTTTTCGAGCAGGTGGACCGCTCAAACGAAGCCTTAAAAGGGATATATCCGATAACTCGTTGGCGCTACCCTCACTATGTAAAAGCCGTTCCTGCACTCACATTACAGGCAACAAGTTATTTGGTGAAACGCAGTAGCACGGTTGATGGCAAACAAAAAGTGACCTTGACGGCCATACCAAATCGAGATTTAACAAGCTTGCAAATAAGTAGCGACAGGCCCATTCAGATAGACTCAATGCGCATCAATGATGAGGCTTTCACCGCCCAGCAAACCCAACCTAGAGCGGGATTTGTGATGCGCTATGTTGTCACGGATCGCGAGCCCGTTAAAATCGAATTGGTGTATTCCAGTGATTTACCAGCACAATTGAGGTTAATAGAAGCTTCACACGATTTCCCTGCACGTTGGCCAAAGTTCATCGGTCGCGCTGAACATATTATGCCGACGCCATTTCGACCTTCCGATCTGACCTTTATCAGTCAACCCATTTTATTTGAGTAAGTTTATTTGAGCAGGGTTGTTTGAATAGAGTTGCTTCATTCATAAAGCAGGAGGGAACTGGCGTAATCAAATGCGCGTTACTATGCGCGCACTACCACTCTTTTCGGTGCGACTTTACCGTCGTCATCAATGACACCCACACCTAGCAATAGATTATCAGCATAGACTCTCACGTGGGTCTGAGCTTCTAGTGCTGCAGCTTGTTGTGAGAAAACCGGATTGCCATTGCCAAAATAACCAGCCGAGATGGTGTCTAGGGTAAGCTCAGGTAAGCTCTTAATCGCCGAATCCATGGGTAACAACAAGGCATCTAACTCAGTAAATGAAGCATCATCGAGTAAGTCTGCTTCATTAGCATCTATCTTAGCCCGCATGTCTCTTAATGCATCAAGGGTAACTACTTTGTCAGCCGGATAATCAGTGACTTGACTACGATGTAGGCGGCTCACATAAGCCCCACAACCTAATATTTGTCCAATATCATCCACCAAAGAACGTATATAAGTGCCTTTACTGCAATGCACGATCATGTCAACTTCATCACCTTCTATGCGCTCTATGGTGAGCGAAAACAACGTAATGTCGCGGGCTTCACGAGGTACTTCAATTCCTTGTCGCGCATAAGTGTATAGGGGTTTGCCTTGATACTTTAAGGCAGAAAACATCGATGGAACTTGTTTAGATTGGCCGATAAAAGACAAACAGGTTGCGCGTATTTGTGCTTCATCACAGTCTACCGGTTTGGTTTCCACTACTTCACCGTCGGCATCAGAGGTAGTGGTGCGCACGCCTAGTTTAGCGGTCACAGAATAGGTTTTGTCCGCGTCGAGCAGAAACTGGGAAAACTTAGTCGCTTCCCCTAAACAAATAGGCAACATACCCGTGGCGAGCGGATCCAGGGCACCGGTGTGCCCCGCTTTAGCCGCATTATAAAGGCGCTTTACTTTTTGCAATGCATCATTGCTAGACAAGCCCAAGGGTTTATCCAACAAAATGATGCCGTCAATTAAACGACCTTTACGTTTACGTGCCATTAATCTTGCTCGTCCTGCTGTTGGTTTTCTTTATCGATATCACGTCCCGCCTTGAGTGCACGTTCTTTATCGTCATTCAGTGTTTGCGAGACCAATGTGGATATCCGCACACCTTCAGTGATAGAAGTATCTTCATGAAACTTCAACGCGGGTACTGCGCGCATTCTCATACGCTTAGCTAGCAAGGTACGAATAAAGCCTTTATTGTCTTCTATGATTTGCTTATACAACTTTAACTTTTCTTGGTCGTTCTCATAGAAGGTCAGGTAAATTTTGGCATGCGCCAAATCTCTTGACACTTCAACACTAGATACCGTCACCATGCCCATACGTGGGTCACGATTTTTAAATTCGTTTTGAAAAATGCTAGCTACTTCTTTGTGGACTTGTTGCCCCACTCTATCTGTGCGAGAAAATTCTCTGGCCATACTAGCTCCTCAGTCAAACTAGGATTACAGTCAAAAACGGAGGCTCAAGCCTCCGTTTTTATCGATTGATAAGAAACGGGATTAAATTTCGCGTTTCACTTCAACGGTTTCAAATACTTCGATTTGGTCGCCAACTTTTACGTCGTTGTAGTTCTTCACGCCGATACCACATTCCATACCATTTCGTACTTCTTGCACATCGTCTTTGAAGCGACGTAAAGATTCGAGCTCACCTTCGTAGATAACCACGTTTTCACGAAGTACACGAATAGGCGCGCTGCGTTTAATATTACCTTCAGTTACCATACAACCGGCGATTGCACCGATTTTGGGTGACTTAAACACATCTCGAACTTCAGCCAAACCAATGATTTGTTGTTTGAACTCAGGCGCAAGCATACCGCTCATGGCCTGTTTCACTTCATCAATCAAGTTATAGATAACGCTGTAGTAACGAAGATCAATCTCTTCTGCTTCGATAATACGTCGAGCAGTGGCATCAGCACGAACGTTGAAACCAACCACAATCGCACTAGAAGCCGCCGCTAAACTTGCATCGGTCTCGGTGATCCCACCGACACCGCTACCGACAATGTTTACTTTCACTTCATCAGTTGACAATTTAACCAGTGATTCAGAAATCGCTTCAACAGAGCCCTGCACGTCTGCTTTTAATACTACGTTCAGTTCACTGACGTCGCCAGCTTCCATGTTAGCAAACATGTTTTCAAGCTTGGCTTTTTGTTGTTTAGCTAATTTCAAGTCGCGTTGTTTGGTGTTTCGCTTGCTGGCAACTTCACGAGCTTTACGCTCGTCTTGCACCACTAGAGCATCTTCACCGGCAATAGGCACACCTGATAAACCAAGTACTTCAACCGGGGTGGAAGGTCCTGCTACATCAACTTCTTTGCCGTTTTCGTCACGCATCGCTTTCACGCGGCCGTATTCAATACCACACAACAAGATATCGCCCGCTCTTAACTCACCTTCTTGAATAAGTACTGAGGCAACTGGGCCACGTCCCTTATCTAGGCGAGATTCAATGACGATACCCTTCGCTGGACCAGTAGGAACAGCTTGTAGATCAAGTACTTCGGCTTGCAGTGTAATAGCTTCGAGTAATTCATCGATGCCCATGCCTGTTTTAGCAGACACATGTACGAATTGATGATCACCGCCCCACTCTTCTGAAATAACTTCAATCTGAGAAAGCTCGGTCTTCACACGATCTGGATCAGCTGACTCTTTATCCATTTTGTTTACCGCAACAATCAGCGGCACACCAGCAGCTTTAGCATGCTGAACAGCTTCTTTGGTCTGCGGCATTACACCATCGTCAGCAGCAACAACTAAGATAACGATGTCCGTTGCGACGGCTCCACGAGCACGCATTGCAGTAAACGCGGCGTGACCAGGAGTATCCAAAAAGGCGATACGGCCATTTTCAGTTTCAACGCTGTAAGCACCGATGTGCTGAGTAATACCACCGGCTTCGCCATCGGCAACCTTTGCAGCACGAATATAATCAAGCAGTGACGTTTTACCGTGGTCAACGTGACCCATAATAGTTACTACTGGAGCACGATTAGTCTTTTCACCAGTCGCTTTACCCGCCAACAATTCATCTTCAAGTGCATTGTCGTTTACGAGTTCATACTTGTGACCCATTTCTTCAATCACGAGCACCGCAGTGTCCTGATCCAAGACTTGGTTAATGGTAACCATTTCACCCATTTTCATCATCGTCTTGATAACTTCAGTGGCTTTAATGGCCATCTTGTTGGCAAGTTCGCCAACACTGATGGTCTCGCCTACACGGACGATACGTTCTACGGGTTGAGCTGGCATATTAAATCCATGTTTAAGGTCAGCACCGGCATTTTTCTTAGATTTCTTACGACGACGTGAGCCACGCTCTACTTGAGCATCCTCTTCATCCTCGGCTTCCTGTGCATAACGATTAGAGTGAAGGTGAACTTCTTCTTTCTCTTCTTTCTTACGACGTTCTTCTTCTTCTTTCCAACGGCGCTCATTTTCTTGGGCAAGGCGTTTTGCCTCTTCTGCCGCTTTCTTAGCGTCTTCTTCTAGCTTACGCTGAGTTTCTTCTTCTTGTTTCTTTTGAAGAAGCTCTGCTTCAGCGCGCGCTTGTTCTTGTGCCGCTTTTTCTTCCGGCGTCAGTTTGATTTCTTCTTTCTTACGTGCTTCTGCGTCTTTCTTAGCTTGTTCAATGCGAGCGGCTTTATCGGCCTCGGCCTTAGCTTTAGCTTCAGCTGCTTTTTTCGCTTTTTCTTCAGCGGCTTTTTTCGCATCCTCAGCGGCTTTGCGCTCAGCCTCAAGTTTTGCTTGTGCTTCTTCTGCTTTGCGTTTGGCTTCTTCTTCAGCCAAACGTGCTTCTTCAACGTCGGTGCGTTTCACGTACGTGCGTTTTTTACGCACTTCAACTTTAACTGCCTTCGATTTTCCAACGCTTAACGTACTGGTCGTTTTGCGCTGTAACGTCATGCGCTTAGGTCCTTCAGAACCATGTCCACCATGAGCTTTACTCAAGTGATCAAGCAATCGACGCTTCTCATCTTCGGTGATCATGTCACCGGCTTTTTTAGTTAAACCCGCGTCAGCAAATTGCTGCACTAAGCGATCAACTTGAGTGCCTATGTCGGAGGCTAGTTTTTCGATGGAGACTTCTGCCATATAGCTGTATTCCTCTTGTTGATCTTACTTATTCTTCACTAAACCAAACGATGTTACGAGCGGCCATAATTAGCTCGCCGGCTTTTTTCTCGTCTAGTTCTTCAATATCACTTATTTCATCTGTACCCTGCTCTGCAAGGCCTTCTAAATCAGTTATCCCGCGGCTAGCAAGCACGTATGCTACGTGTCTTTCCATGCCTTCAAGGTTAAGCAATTCTTCTTTAGGCTCTGCCGCTTCCAATGATTCCTCATTGGCTAGGGCTTGAGTGGTCAATGCTGCGCGAGCGCGTTCACGAAGCTCTTCAACCATATCTTCGTCGAAGCCTTCAATAGCTAACAGCTCATTCACCGGTACATACGCAATTTCTTCTATCGTACTGAAACCTTCATCAACCAATACGGTTGCAAAATCTTCATCAATGTCCAGTGCATCGATAAACACACTTAACACTTTAGAGTTTTCTTCTTCGTGTTTCTTATTGAGGTCTTCAACCGTCATGACATTTAACGTCCAACCTGTGAGTTGGCTCGCTAAGCGTACGTTTTGTCCGCTGCGTCCAATAGCTTGCGCTAGGTTGTCAGCTTCGACCGCAACGTCCATTGAATTTGCGTCTTCATCGACCACAATCGATGCCACTTCAGCAGGTGCCATAGCATTGATAACTAATTGAGCTGGATTCTCATCCCACAACACGATATCAACACGCTCGCCACCTAGTTCGCCAGAAACGGCTTGCACACGTGAACCTCGCATACCAACACAAGCACCGACAGGATCAAGACGTTTGTCATTGGTTTTCACTGCAATTTTTGCACGCGAACCAGGATCACGAGCCGCCGCTTTAATTTCTAATGTCTCTTCGGCGATTTCTGGTACCTCAATGCGGAACAATTCAACCAACATGTCAGGGTGAGTTCTGCTGATAAACAATTGTGCACCACGCGCTTCAGGACGGATGACATAAAGTAGACCACGAACACGATCACCTGGTCTGAAGGTTTCACGCGGCAACATGTCATCACGGTAGATAACGCCTTCAGCGTTGTTACCTAAATCGACAATGACATTATCGCGATTCACTTTTTTCACCGTACCGGTAACCAAATCACCAACACGGTCTTCGTATTCAGCAATCATTTGAGCACGTTCGGCTTCACGTACTTTTTGCACGATAACCTGTTTTGCCGTTTGCGTGGTGATACGGTCGAAGGTGATCGATTCGATCTGATCTTCAACAAAATCGCCGAGTTGCGCTTCTGGCTCATCAACCTGAGCAGCAGATAAGGTAATTTCTGCGTACGGGTTTTCTTGTTCCTGATCATCAGGAATAACTAGCCAGCGACGAAAAGTATCGAAATCACCGGATTCACGGTCTATTGCAACGCGTACTTCAATTTCGCCTTCATTTTTCTTTTTAGTGGCGCTGGCGATTGCAAACTCAAGTGCTTCAAAGATTTTCTCTTTGGGAACTTGTTTCTCATTTGATACGGCTTCAGCCACTAACAAAATTTCTTTATTCATTGTTGCCTCACTGATTGCTTCCTTTGAGAAGCCCTAATACAAATCTCTTTTAAAATGATGGAACTGATTTCTTCTAAAACGAAGGAACTAAGTTACCTTTTTCGATATTTGCAATAGCAAGAACATATTGCTGACCATCGATTTCCATCGTCAAATTGCCATTTTCCAATGCCAGCAGCTTGCCTTTAAAATTTCTGCGATCATCCATTGGCATTCTCAGCCTAACTGATATCACTTCACC
Source organism: Aliiglaciecola litoralis (assembly GCF_039523355.1). Classification (NCBI taxonomy): domain Bacteria; kingdom Pseudomonadati; phylum Pseudomonadota; class Gammaproteobacteria; order Alteromonadales; family Alteromonadaceae; genus Aliiglaciecola; species Aliiglaciecola litoralis. The sequence goes on from NZ_BAAAFD010000001.1 coordinate 494,580, forward strand.
CACACATTGCTGGTAATGTGCTTCTTTAAATAACGGTCTATCCATACCGGGTGAAGAGACTTCCAAGTTATATTCAGTATTGATGGGATCTTCCACATCCAACACTGCACTGGCTTGCAAACTCACGTCGGCACAATTGTCTACGGTAATACCATCAGCATGGTCAATATAAACTCGTAACGTAGAGTGTTTGCCTGCTCGGACAAATTCCACTCCTACAAGTTCAAAGCCCAAGGCCTCGACCGGGGCTGTTAGCATCGCTGTTAGTTTTTGTTCAAGTTGTGACAAAAATAAAGCTCCAAATACAAAAAAAGGGCGAAAAGCCCAGATACAAAAAACCAAAATTATCAACAAAAAGCCCCGTACAAGCGGGGCTTTTTTGTTTCTGGACCCTTGTCCACTTTCTCTCAACCCATGACCATCATCATGATGTTAGAAAGTGGTCGCAAGCACCTATTTAGGGTTTCAATTGAATGTACTCAAAAACAGGTAATTGTCTTGCAATTCTTTAACAAACTGAAACGTTACTATCCAAATCAGAGGGAGCCCGTCTCAAAAGATGCTGCATAGTATACGGTTCATGCTCGATTGTTGCAAGGCAAACCATGAGTGATGAACTGTTATTGTTAACTATTTCGCTTACACGCCCATATTATGTAATGCAAATCCATAAATATTGGCATATTGGTCGATTGTTGTGCTTATGGGTGTACCGGCCTAGGAGAACAACTCAATGGAGTCTGTCAACTAAATCAGCGCCAATGCCTCAGGGTAGCTAGTGGCAATTTGAATATGCCAATCTTTGGCCCTGATTGCATCACACAATGCTGTTACGCGTTCGCTGGAGGTTGGGTCGAATGGGATAATGATAGCGGTTAATTTCTCAGTGAAATTGGACTCAATATTTGATAACACGGCCAGCTCTCGGATGTCAGCAAAGGCCATGTTAACGTTTTTAGCACCTGAAAAGTCGTGTATTACAGCTTGTAATGTTCTGAATGACGTAATGAAAAGCTGATCCGAGAAAAGTGCAATGACATCTAATGCCGTCACTTCATCGCTATATTTGACATAGACATGATCACTTTTGATTTCGACTAAATACGTCACGACTCACCTTTTATTAGAGCATTCAACTCCGTTCGGTGTTTCGTCACCTCGGAGCACAAGATTAATCATAACGTATTTTAGCGGATTACGATTACAGGTTTCTCGCTGGCATCACATCATTCAGCGACTCATATTTGCCTACACTTCATTCTTACGTGCGTTTTCGCAACCACAAAACTTGAGCGCTAAAACCGACAACATAGGCAATTAAAAAGACAAGATAAAACGCTTTTAGCATGGGATCTTCAATGTGAGTCACCACAGGATCACTCACCGGTAAACGCATTAAGCCATCAGTTATCGCTGGGATCATATGAAACAACAAGGTTGCCGAGTAGCACAAAGCTTGGGCATATGGCGATAGTTTACCTAGGACTTGCGTTTTTTCTGCAATAAAACCGGCCGCTAATGCTAATAAGGTTAATATTGCCAACGCATGGGCTATATTAAACTCGCCTCTGGCATAGATCCCTAACGCTGAAGCAGCTGCCAGCAAAGTCGTTAATAGATAGATTTTACCTGTTAGATTTTGCAAACTGATCACTTTATATTTGACCAAAGTGTAAAAACCAGTTAGTAACGCAATGATCCCCATAATGGTATGAAACCATCCAAACGCTGATATTTCCGGCATAACATTTCGACTCTTAAAATTAACTTGGGCTGCAGAATAAACTGTTGCGTAAACAAATACCGCTCATTTTAATGAATACTATTCAATACGTTAGGTGAATCTATAAATTACATTAACTGATCGGTGAAACAGCTCTAGATTGCCGTGGCGCCACCATCGACAGGTAATGATATTCCAGTCGTAAAACTTGCTGAATCTGAACATAAATACAAAACCGCCGATGCCACCTCTTCTGGTTGCCCTATTCTACCAATAGGATGCATGCGGTTGATGGCGATTTCCTTTTTTGGATCACCATCTAAAGCTCGTCGATACATTTCGGTGTCAATCACTGCCGGACACACGGCATTTATTCTAATACCACTTTTGGCGTATTCAACAGCGGCGGATTTGGTTAGCCCTATCACTGCATGTTTACTTGCACTATACACACTCATAGTTGGCGCGGCCCCCAGGCCTGCAACAGATGCGGTGTTTACAATGACACCAGCTTCTGTTTTCAACATCATATTAATTTCTTGTTGCATGCATAGCCAAACACCTTTGACGTTGACATCCATTATTTTGCTATAAACAGACTCGCTACCCTCGGCAAGTTTGCAGTTTTCAATATCAACCCCGGCATTATTGAATGCAATATCCAATCGATTGAAATGAACGCGGATGAATTCGAAAAGGCGCTTTACTGAATCAATACGACTAACATCGCAAGTCTTAAATACCGCTTTATAGCCTTTTTCGCTCAGTGCTAGCGCCACTTCTTCAACGGCGGGATCATTGTCAGACAACACCACATTGGCGCCCTGGGCTGCAAAGGCTTTTGCGGTTTGCGCACCTATAGCGCCGGCCGCGCCTGTGACTAATACCACTTTGTCTTTAAATTGCATTTCGCGTTTCATCTTCATTGAATCCCAATACGTTGTTATCTTTGCAAACATAGCAATAGCTGGTTACAAACCTAATGATGATTTTGCATGAGTAGATATTGAATATCTGAATATAACTAAACCTTCACCATCAATCACTTATTAATTGACTAACAATGCAACAAGGTGTTTTACCAGCCATTCACTCTGTGCCAAACGTCGCTAATTGTGACGCCATCGTCAGTCACATAGTATCGATCGTGCATTGCAGCAGTCGCACACGCATGATTAGGAAATACATGTAATAACGTACCTACAAAAAGCAATCTAAATTGACTGGCCTGTTGTGATTGGCATTCAATAATGCCATGTTCCTGATTTGTGCTGTTTACACTAAGGCAGCGTATTTGGTTATAGTGCTCATCTGCCACAGCGCCATAGTGATAATCGACAAGTTGCGAAGCGGTGCCACGATCACGAGATAACGCCATCCAGCCCGCATCGACCAACAACCGTTGTTTTGCAGTGTGCCGCCCCATCACACTGGTAAGCACGGTCAGCGCAATATCATCAAAATGGCACACGCCTAGTCCGGCCATGACCAAATCATTAAACATAAAAACCCCAGCCCGTACTTCCGTTATCCCTTCTAAGTTTTCTGCAAACAGGGCAGTTGGCGTAGAGCCAACGCTGATCACCTCAGTGTGTATTCCTAAGTCGGTTAATCGCTGGGCACTTTTCACCGCGGCGGTGCGCTCTTGTTCAGCCATTTGGATCATTTGCTCTGGCGTTTTACAGTGATAAGAACCACCAGCATGGGTCATGATCCCAATTGGTGTAACGCCTGGTGCCGCTATTAATGCACGTCCTACAGCGAGCAGTTGGTCATCATCCCAAGGGATACCCGCCCGTTCGCCGTCACAATCTATTTCGATCAACACCTTTATATTGAGATCATGTTGCGCAGCGTATTGAGATACAAATACCACCTGTTCAATTGAATCTAGGATTATTGTAAGCTGCGCTCCTTGCTCAATTAGATTTTTAAGCCGAGGTAATTTGCTCGGTGTTATCCCTACGGCAAGCAAAATATCAGTGATGTCATGACTGAAAAAATATTCAGCTTCTTTTAACGTAGAAACCGTGATGCGCTTTTGATGCTGCGGAGCAAGCATCCTGATCACGTCAATACACTTGGCCGTTTTACCATGTGGCCTCAAACTCGCCCCAAGCCTTGCCAAGCGTTGCTCTATTGTGGTTATGTTACGCTGTACTTTGCTTCTGTTCAGCACCAGACAAGGGGTTTCAAGTTCCTTAATTTTCAACACTTAGACTCCTAGCAAGTTAACCTGAACTGAAGGATAATAAGTGCCCTTCAATGATGCGTGTTTTTGAAGTTTCGTTTTCACTGATCCTCACTAATACTTTGATATAGTTAAGTTATATATATTTGCTCGACACATCGTATCCAGATGTTCAGGTTAGTTAAATAATACTCGATGGTGAGCTTTATGTTACATATTTTAGTATCAATAAACTCAACATACTGGTCGGCAGCAAAGAACCTCTATTAGCACATACGTTAAGCCAGCTGCATAACGAATAAATGTAAAACAAACGAGGCTCCATTGAATTTATTTAGTTATTCAAATTTACATAATTTTATCTGGTTTCAAGGGATCTGGTTTGCCGCTATCTTTGGCGGAAACCAAGGTCTTTGGCTGACATTAATTGCATTTGCGATTGTTGGCCACTTTTTCTGGGTTGAGAATTGGCTCCAAGAGTTAAAACATATTCTCGCTTGCTGCGCTGTTGGTCTCACTGTAGACACCTTACTGACCTTAAACCACATTTTTGAATTTCCGGAACACGCGACAATACTGCCAATACCAATCTGGTTAATTGCTATTTGGATTGCATTTACCGGCACCTTGAAACATAGCTTAAATTATCTTGTGAAAAAACCGATTCTGATGACGTTTCTTGCCGGCCTGACAGCCCCTTTAAGTTACATCGCGGCAGCCCGCGTAGGCGTAGTCAACTTTCCATTAGGCTATCTAAACACTTTTTTAATCGTTGGCGCATCATGGATGCTCATGGTGCCGATTTTCTATTGGTTGCAAACACACTTTGATAAGAATTCAAATAAAACGGGTAACTGACAATTCGGGTTTAGTCTGCCACTACAAACTCACTGAAATTTCAATTTTAGTAATTAGACATAAAGCTAGCCTTAACTTGTGAAATTAACAGGCTAAAAATTAGCGCCTTTTACGATTGTCTATTGCTGTTTTGCATTCACGGTTTTGAAGATTGAAGACAAGCAAAACAAGCTGAATATATTCCCACACTGCTCTGACCAATTGTTAAAATTATGTTGAATAGGTGAAAACCCCTATTCCCTCTTTATTGATTAATCGCCAATCTGTCGCGGTCTTAACTTTTAGTTGTGGCGATCTCATGTTTGCCGCACCGACAGGAAACCATTATGAAAGTAATCAATAAACACAGTATCAAAGTAGGCCTTAGCCTTTTGGCGTTAAGCTGCTCCTCATTACTGAGCGCAAAAACACTTGATCCAGATTTGGCCAATACTATGCAATTGGCATCTGCTGATGCATTGCACGAAGTCATTATCAGTTTTGATGGTCAAAGTGCCGTGAGCCAAGCTCAACTAGATGCATTATCCGCAGCGGGAATTAACACCGCCATCAGCATGCGTAGCTTGCCTATCGTCGGTGCGCTAGCGACTGCTGAGCAAATTAATGCCATATATGCACGCGATGATGTGGTTTCGGTTTGGGAAAACGAACAACTAAGTTATGAAAATTATGACGCCACGGCCTTAACAGGTGTACAACAGTTGCGCAAAGATAGCACTATGCGCATTGGCGGCATCCCCTATTCTGGACGCGGTGTTGGCGTAGTGATAAACGATTCTGGTATCGATGGTAACCACGGTGATCTGAAATTCCCACAGCATGTGGTGCAAAATGTCGCGGCACAAACGAATTTGCGCAGTTGGTCAGATGTAGCTCCTATTTCGTATTTAGAAAATGTCTCAAACACGGATTTAGGCGGTGGTCACGGTACTCACGTCGCGGGAACCATTGGTGGTAATGGCGCAATGAGCCGAGGTCGTCACGCAGGTGTAGCCCCCGGTGCTGATCTGATCGGATATGGTTCAGGCGCAGGCTTGTTTATCCTCGATACTATCGGTGGTTTTGATTACGCACTGACTAACCAATACAGCTACAATATTCGGGTTATTTCTAACTCCTTCGGAAGTACCTCAGATATCGGCAACGATTTTCAGCCCGATCATCCCACCAACATTGCCACCAAAGCGTTGAGCGACAATGGCGTTATTGTGGTCTTCTCAGCAGGTAACTCCGGACGTAACGGTGAACACACAATCACCGGCAACTTTAAGAAAGCACCTTGGGTCATTGCAGTGGGTGCAGGAACTAAAGACGGAAATCTAATCGACTTTAGTTCTCGTGGCTTGCGCGATCACGGCGGAGAAGCCAATGTTGATGGTGAAGTATTTACTTGGGAAGATCGTCCGACCGTGGTGGCACCTGGTGTAGCTATTATCTCTGCTCGCGCGAGTACTTCTAGCCTACAAGCATTGAGTGCTGATGAAGATGTGCCTCTCAGCCCAGCGGAACTGCCCTACTATACGCATATGCAAGGTACTTCCATGGCAGCCCCTCATGTTGCCGGTATAGTCGCATTGATGCTAGAAGCAAACCCGTCGCTCAATTGGCGTGAAGTGAAGCAGCTCCTACAAGATACCGCAACCAATATGCCCGGTCGTGAGGCCTGGGAAGTGGGTGCGGGTTACGTGAATGCGCATGCAGCGGTGAAAGCGGCGGCAGCGATGGCTGAGTATGGCAGCGTGGTTAAAGTAAATCGTCAGTTTAATGCTAGCGCCAATGTGGTACTTCGCAATAAAGTATCAGAGCAATTAAGCTACTTACCAGCTGGCGACAACAGTGTTGAATTCAACGTTGGAGCCGATGTGTCTGTTGTGGTTGCGCAAACTTGGATGGATCGGAATGTTGGTGCAGCCGGTGAAACTGTTGCCAATACCTTAGCCATTTTATTGATTGATCCTCAAGGCAATCGTTATCGCTCAAGCACAGGCACACCGGTATTGACTAACTTTGTTGGCGTTACTGCACCAGGAATGGCTGGTACTTGGACAGTACAAGTGGTAGGCACGCAAGACGGTATTTCTAGTAGCTTTAATGGTGTTGCGGCGCCTGACACCGTAGATGTAGATGTGAAGCAATATGCGGTTGAAAATTTTGATAATTTAGCCGATGTTGCAGGCCATCCGGGTCAAAAATTTGTGGAGTATGCAGTCGCAAAACAATTGATCGACGGTACTTCTAACGGCTTTATGCCAGATGCCTTAGTCACTCGTATTGAATTGGCCGACGCTTTAAGCTTAGCTGGAAGCTTACGTCAATCTACCATGGGTGATACCCAACAGTTTAACGACGTAGCTGTTGAATTTTCAGGTGCCGCCAATGCAGCAGCACAATCTGGTGGTAGCTTGAAAGATAGATTCTTTACTCAAGACCCACTGCTACCGGCAAGTTCTAGCGACAACTTTGGCTCACATGATTTAGTGAATCGCGGCTCTTTGGCGTACAGCATGGTGCAAGCATTAGGCCTGCAATCTGACGCTCAAGCATTCGATACTAACAGCAAGGTTCAGGCCTGGGTGTTTGGAGAGCAAGTAGACGTGGCGGATAGCGATGCTATTCCTGCACAACTGCGTGGATACGTACAATTGGCACTTGATTTAGGCTTGTTGCGCGTTAATGTGAGCTTGGAGCAAGGTCCATTCGATTTAGAGCCACGCGTTATCGCAACCTTTGCACATGACAACAGTGTAACTCGTGCACAATTAGCCATGAGCTTGGTGCAATTACACGTGCAAATGGAAAAATAAATCGGTCTAAGACGTTAATCAGGTCAGTGCATATAGAGTGAGCTGATTTGTCTAAACTTACTCGACTGATCGAGTTTAGAGAACTTAAAATCCATAATCAGGCCCTCTGGTTATGGATTTTTTATATCTGCGGGAGAAGTCTTAACCTATGACCTCCCCTTTATCACTAACATTTCTTAAAGCACTTCACGGCTCCACCTTGAAAATACTGATTTAACACTTTTTTTAAAAAACACTTGCACACATTGATTACAGATGTAATTATTAAATCAAGATTACACTTGTAGGCGATAACATGATTGAACTTTCTAAAGCTGAATTTGAAGTACTAGACGCCCTTTGGATTGACTATCCAGCTACTGCCAGTCAAATTATCGATCGCTTGAGCGACGATAAACAATGGCATGAAAAAACCATCAAAACCTTGTTGGGGCGTTTAGTCAAAAAAGGCGCACTCACGTTTGAAAAAGACGGTCGTCAATATATTTACACGCCCAGCATAGACCGTGCTGACTACACCTTAAAAGAAAGCCAAAGCTTTGTAGAACGATTTTTTAGTGGCCGCATCGCGCCTTTAGTCAGTGGCTTTGCTAAGTCACAACAGCTTTCTGAGCAAGACATCAATGACTTAAAAAAGGTTATCGATGAGTGGGAAAAAGATCACAAATAAGGATGTGTTATGACACTTCAAATAGTTTTTAATTGGCTGATAGAACAGCAATTGCTGTTAAGTTTTCTATTCGCAGGGTTAATTTTACTAGAGCGATTTGGGCTACCGGCATTGGGCGCACGCTTTGTTTACAAACTGGTGTGGTTACTGCCCATTTCATTAATTGTCGCAAACCTGCCAAATTCTCTGAACCCCATGCCAATAACGACAATTACCCACTATTTAGTCACGCCTAATCAAGCTTTCAGCAGTGACTTGAACCTAAGCTGGGCATTGTTGTACCTGCTTATTACAACAACACTCATTGTGTTTGTGTTTACACTGCATTTTCGCTTTGTTAAGTCCTTGCAGTTGATGGCATTGCCAACTTCATTACCCGCCTCTGTGGATAAATCCGTTAAGGTTTACCTGAGCAACAATGTGACGACCCCGATGGTCATTGGGATCCTCAACAGTAAACTGGTATTGCCCTCTAACTATGCCTCACAATATGACAACAACAGCTTGGCGCTTATTTTAGAGCACGAACAGGTGCACATAAAACGTAAAGATAACCTCATCAACAGCGCATTATTAATCAGCACGCTTATGCTGTGGTTTAATCCACTTGCCTGGCTTGGTTACACCAGTATACGCCGTCTACAAGAGCTTACCTGTGATGAACGAGTATTGGCTAACAAAAGCGCGCAACAACATATTTTATACAGCAAAGCCTTAATTCACTGCGCCACTAATGGTTCTGCAGGCTTAATGGCTTATTCACACTACGGAGATAAAAAAACCATGTTACAACGACTCAATAATATTAAACGAAATGGCGGCCGTTCACGCTTAGCCAAGGGCTCATTATTACTTGTTGCTATGTGCATGATCGGCGGATTAGCCATGGCAAAACAGTCAGATAATGAGATGAAAAAAACCAGCAGCGTAACGCCCATCAAGCGCGCCGAGCCACTATACCCAGTGCAGGCAGCGCAGCAAGGTATCTCGGGTTCAGTGGTATTGAAATACGACATCACAGCAACTGGCAACACCAGCAATATCCGAATTGTGAGTGCCACGCCTGAAAACACCTTCGAGAAGAATGCCAAAATTGCACTTTCGCAATGGCAGTACAAACCGTCTGCTGATGGTTATAAAGATGTTCTGGTACAACTGGATTTTGCCTTAGGCAACGAAACTGAAGAGGCAGGATCGATAGAGCGATTAAAGGTTTCGCACTAAACTAACCCAGTACTATGAGACTATAAAGCAAGCGCCTTAACTGCCGCTTGCTTTGTGGTTTTAGTCAATAAATTGCAATAGTGTCAGTCCTAATTGCAACGCCTAACTTGGACTTTATGCAGTTGGCAATGCTTAAACTGACCGATTTATCACCACAATTTAAGCTAGCTTGTTATACATCACTATTAAGGAGTCTATCTCGTCTTTTTAACAGTGAGTTAATCTGTCTTGTAGTTAAATACGGAGATAATACTGATAGGTTTTCATGGTTTAAGCTCTCCAGCTTAACTTTAAATTCTGGCGTGACGATCACATCCGCTCTGCTCATCATTTTAGGTCGTTGTAGGGAAGTGTTAAACGCTCTGGTGTGATCAATAAACCACAATTGCCAATCGTCTCTGGTAAACGTTATGTTACTTTGATTTCGGTCTTCGTTGTGGATCAGATAATCAAACACATCCATCATTCGCCGTTGTCGTTGGTAATCACAAAATCCATCATATTCAATATTTTCCTTTTCCATTTTTTTATAATTAATGAGGCCGTCTATCCACACCTGAAGCGCTCCGGTAGTGCCTGACACCTCTCTTTTTACTGCCACTGGTACCAAGTTGAGCCCCATCAACCGATCTAATTTATAGGCCGCAATATCATATTGAAAGCGGTCTTCTTGGCCATTAGAAAAATTACTACGCCGGTTTTTTTTGCCGGAGTCGAAATATTTAAATACCGCATAAAGGGTTCTGCCATCTTTTTCGAGCGTGACTTTAAGGGGATTGGTGATCCCTTCTCCTAATTTACGGGTTTCAGTGATTTCCGCTGTTAATAAAAACGCTTCGACTTGTTCATCACTCATATTGTAAGGGTGGACATTGGGCCTTGATGGAACGTCACTAGGGGATACCTTCTGACCGGTTTTGGCATTGATAAAATGCCACGGAGCGCCATTTTCTGTCCTTGTATGTTTGCTAACTATTTGCGCATAGATGGGGTGCCCGCGATATACGCTGTTAAGCATGCCGGTATCCATCAAGAAGAGAGCCTGGTCAAATCGTTGTCGAACCGTATTGGCGGTCGTATGCCCTACCCACAAATGCTCAGCCTGCCATTGACTCAATACTTGCCTTAGCAGCTGTGCTTCAAATAGCGGGTGGCATATAGCATTGCCGCGATACCAATTAGGGCTGTTCATCGAATACAATAAGGCGTCCACGGTTTTCAAAAAAACTTTGGTGATTGAGTTTTGGCTGAGTTTTTGAACTAACGGATAGCGCGCAGAGAAGTCTGCAGTTGCAGCCAATCGTCCACTTTTAATCAATTTTTGCCAATTATTGGTATAAGCCCAAAGCTCACTTTTTAATTGTTGATTTAGGGTCTCCAGTGGAATATCTAAGGTCTTAACCGACAAGCCACCATGAGTGAAAACATGTTGATTAATCTTAATCACAAAAGGCAGCGAATGAAGCCAAGCGCCGTAAACACCATCAGGCATAAAGGCTTCGAGCCGTGCAAAAAAACCTTTAGGAAAGCGTTGGTTAAAACCCGTTAAAAGCTCCGCTTGCGCGATATTAGCTTGATTATCGCTAAGTTCGGAAAAATAATTAGCCCGCATCTCATCGCTTTCATCATCGGCAAACTCGCCATATTCTTGGGTGGAAATATAGCGCCAATCTCCGGTCAAATTTAGCACTTCATGATTGCCCAATAAAACATGTACTCTGCCGTTTTGTTGTAGGGCTTGTTGTTGCAACTTAATCAGCAAATCCATGATTTTTCGTGACGATGGGCCTCGGTCCATCAAGTCACCTGTGCTGACAAAGTGGCTTGCCCCACCCTGCCAATTTAGCGATTCATCAACCAAGCCAGCATGCTTGAGGATAGATACCAGCTCGGGATAAGCACCGTGTGTATCCCCCACCATAATGATATCGGCCTCAGTGTTAAAGCTAACCGGCTGTTGATTAGCTCCATAGGAACAATGTGCTAACAATGTCAGCCACACAACGGACAAAGTTTTAAGAAATAAGTAGTTCATCAGTTTTCCTAATTAGGTATTGGGCCGTAATTGACGATTAATTTGCTGCTGACTGCCAGACCATCAAAATCTTCTGCTATTACGATGATTTCTTCTCGTCCTGTACTTTCCGGTGGAGGTTTAAAAATAAAGGTACGACTGTATCGATCGAACACGATCCAGCGTGGTAAATTCTTACCAGATGCACGCTGAGCTCGAAATTTGAGCGCATCACCAATATCCGGGTCGATAAAGGTTTGTTCACTGATGGTAAATTGAGAAACAACCCCGGCTGAGATATTTAAGCCGGGAATTTCAGCCGCCATTCTTGGTGCTGAGTTGCCTAAATTTTTGCGAACTTGTTGGCGATTAAAGTCACCAATGCGCCAAGCAATGAACAGCAATAGCACGGCACATAACACGTTACTGGCAATAAAGGCACTGAGAGGTAAATCCAACCAAGTGATACCGACAAATACAAAGCCACCGTAGATCAAATCTCCGAAGCGAAAGAAAAAGGTGTCTATGGTCATTTTGCCTATGTATTTTTGATCTCGCGGCACTGGCAAGAACAACACTTGTTGAATGGTATTTTGAATTGAGTAATTGGCGCTTTTTTCACTTATCATGGCGATTTTTATGATCGCTAGCACAGGCATAAACAACATCACACCATAGCTTAGTAACATGATCAGCGGCAAAATTAAGATCGAGCCTTTTATGCCAATCCATTTGAACAATCTTGAGACCAACAATATCTGCACGAGGAATGACAGCGACGTGATCCACGTATTGTAATCAGAATAAAACTGCCCTTGTAGGGTAGTCAGGCTAAGCGAGCTTTGCATTGTCGCGACGAGATTTTCAGTATACTGCACCACCACACTCGCTAGGATAAATTCACCGGTAGAATTGACGAAGTTCAGTAGCACTACAAAGATCGCGATATAGACTAAATATTGGTTTTTAAATACCACGCTGAACCCTGCTAACCATGCATTGTCTGTGTGGCTGGGAGGCTCTTCAGATAGACTTTTTGCGTAGGAAGGAACCCATGCGACGGCCCGATTTGAAAACAGCAGTATTAAAATGAGCATCAAGGCAGCCAGCACCATGATCCCTGCCACCCCTATAAAAGGTAATAATAATCCCGTTATTCGAGCACCCACAAGGGAGCCTAAAGCCGCACCAACAGCAATAATGACAAACAACCGCTGACCACTGCGCACATTGTAAGTGTCGGCCACAAATGCCCAAAATTGCGCCAGCAACATCACGTTAAAAATGCCCAGCCACACATAGAAGATGACAGCGATATTGACTCCGCCCATTGTCAACAAAGCGAACAGCAGCAAATTAGTAATAAAAAACATCAGCAGCCTGTTAATAAAAAAGGTGCGCGAATGTTTGCTAGCATGTTTGTGATAAAAAGCAGAAAACGCCGGAACGATAAACATCAGCAGCCCGGCTTGCAATGCAGTAGCATAACTTTTCAGTTCAGCGCCACCTTGCGTTAATATCAGCGGTTCTCGAATGACTTTGAGCAAGTAAAAGCATGCCATGATCAAACAAGCATTAAGGCTTAATATAAGGCAGCTTTTTCCTTCTCCAGGTCTAACATGGCTGAAGAGGTTAAGTAACTTTTCGTACCACTGGTGGTTTTTGTTGACCAACTCCAATTTGGTCTCTACTCCTTCAGTTAACCTGTACAAATAATAGACAACAACGCTACTATCCGCAATGAAGGAGGTCGCGAAACACAAAGTCTCTGGTTTATCACCATAGGGTGCAAAGTTGACGTGCTGGTTTTTAACTATTTAAAGCAAAACACAGCTGAAAAGCGAAAGGCTAACGAGCGACAAGGACATCATTTTACGATCTTCAAAACCTGACAAAGCTCTATTTTCAAAAGTAACCGTGAATATTGAGAAATGAGCACAAAGTGCAATCAAATTAATCTAGTGTCATGGTGTAAAACCAATCAGGGGAAATCGCAATTTCAAACCATCAAAGAAAGACGATACGCATGGGAATAGGTTTGTTTTAAAACAAAAAAGGCCTCGAATAATCGAGGCCTTGAATGTGGTTGCGGGAGCAGGATTTGAACCTACGACCTTCGGGTTATGAGCCCGACGAGCTACCAGACTGCTCCATCCCGCGTCTGAAATCTGTATTGATTGGGGAGCGATGTATTTGCTGTCCCTCTCAAGTGGTGCGTATTATACATAGCCTTCTTTGCGGCGCAAGCGCTTATTTGAAATACTGCCATAAAACTTACAATTTAATGACTAAGTGGTCAATATTCCAACCAAGCGCTCAAAATACACACTATCAGCTAAACAAATCCATCTTGTTGGCCAGTTTAAAATCGAGATCACTGATGCCGTCGACATCATGGGTGGTCAATTTTACGTCGACTCGGTTGTACACATTAAACCATTCCGGATGATGATTGAGTTTTTCCGCCCAAATGGCAATTTGTGACATCCAGCCAAAAGCTCGGATAAAACTTTTAAACTTAAACGTTTTTACCAACTTGTCGCCCTCTATTTGCCACTGTTGTTCGGGCTCTTTTCCGTCATTGAGTGTCGCTAAGGCGTCGCTGATTTGTTGCGCTGAGTATTTCTCTGCCATGTTACTTAAGCTCCGTTATGTAAACTAAGATGTGCCACTAGTGTGGAAAATAATTGAGGTTAAAGAAAGTGTAGCAACGATATTAACTAAGCATGTAGGCGGAATCACTAGTTTACACAAAGATCCCCAGACAAGCTGGGGATCCATTACCGTATGGTTAAATGTCGAAAAGAGCGATTAGAACTCGATCGCTAATCTGGCATAGATTTGTCTGCCTCGGGGATCATGTACCTTGGAATCAAAGCCGGCGTTAGTAAACACCTGAGGTGGATCTTCATCGGTAATGTTGGTACCGCCAATAGTCAATACATAGGTCGCATCTGACTCGAAAATCGCTCCTAAGTCGATGTTGTATTGCGCATCAATGGTCACATGGCTATCCACTTCTTTAAAGCCTGAGGTACATGCGGCCGTGAACGTTGTGCCATCGGCACAGTTTTGATCATCATCATAACTGTCAATGTAACGCACAAACAGATTGGCAGAATGATGGTCATGTTGCCAGTTTAGGCCTAAATTGAAACGCAGCTCAGGAGTAGACACACCGATGTTGTTAAAGTTACGAGAACCAACCCCATCAATAGTGCCAGCTTGTGGATCTTCTAGATCATAAGCAGTGATATAAGTCGCGCTGATGGTTGGGGTGAAGGTACCCAAATCGCTCTCCATCTTATAACTACTGACTAAATCAAATCCTGAAGTTTCGAGCGAGCTGGCATTGACATAAGTCACGTTTACCTGCAAAAGTGGACCTGTTAGCGGGTCTCCAGCGCGCACTACTCGTTCAGGGTTTTGTGGATCAGCATTGAGTATGGCTTGGAAACTTTCTTGAATGATCAAGTCAGTAAAATCAAAACTCCAGTAATCCAGCTCAATAGACCAATCATCAATCGGCTCATAAGAAAAACCAAGGTTGTAAGCCGTTGACTCCTCGGGCACTAAGTCTTGATTACCGGAAGCGCGCGCGGCAGCAAATGCAGCCGAGCCAGTTAAGGGATCAACCATTTGATTTAAGCTAGTCGCACCGCCATCACGCTGAAAAATGGAAGGCGCTCTGAAGGAGGTTGAGATAGATCCTCGCAAGGAGAAATCCTCTGATACGCGCCATGAAAAAGCAAGTTTGGGATCAAGCGTATCGCCGGTTGTACCGCCGTAATCTTCATAGCGTAACGCAATTTGAATATCTAAATCTTCAGTAACAGGCAACGCTAACTCACCAAATACGGCGTACACGTCTTGTTCACCGTAGATATCCGGATTACCAATAACGAAAGCAAATCGATCTTGGTTAGCTAATGCATCATAATCTTGGGTTAAATCTTGATAACGGTATTGCGCCCCAAAAGCCAGTCCAGCAGCACCGCCATCCATGTCGAATAATTCCGTAGAGACGAAGGCCTCAACCACTTCTAAATTAGACACAGAATCAATTTCTTCACGAGCAGTAAACGAGTCAATCACGCTTTGCGAGTTGGGCGAGCTGGTAAATGAAGTGGCAAAAGGATTGAAGTATTCACAAGGCCCCTCGCCTGCAGTGCCAGTGACAGGATCACATCCTTGACCACCGAAGCCGCGCAAGGCATTTTGAAACTCCTGAGCCAAGGTGTCATTTACCGTGAATAAGAAATCATTACGTGCTGCGGTATAACTTAGCTCCCAGAATCCAGCTTCCAGCTCGCCAGTCAACATCGTCATAAAGCGCATGGTATCTGACTCTGTGTTGGCTGGGTCTCCTTGTCCTCCATTACCTATGGCTCGACCAAAGAAAGATACGTCTTGGCCAAACACATTATTCGGGTGAGAAGCGGGAACGGTTGGAAAAGTGAGGATCGGAAAGGTAGGTGACCCCCCGCGTTCAGCACGATTACGTGCATAGCTAACCTCCGTTATCCACTCGACATCATCGGTTAACTGCCGTGTACCCTTGAAATAAGCATTTACTCTCGTTTCGTCAGGGACGAACGAGTAGGTATTACCAAAATCAAATCCACAGAAGCCAATCTCTAAACCGGGTACTGTGCCCGATGGCGCCAACAACCGCGGATATCCGCCAAATTGCTCACAGCCAGTGGGATCGATAAAAGGCGTTGGACCAATAAAGAAGGAGCCGGGGTTACCTAGTGAGCTGGTATCATCCTGCGGGCGACTTAAGCGTCGATCAGAGGTGAACATCGGGCTTCGATTAGTATAACTTATGGCCGCCATGACACTGCCGTCATCCCCTGCTGCTCCCCATAATCCTTGCACAACGTATTCTTTATTATTGCCGTGGGCACCATCTTGGTAATCGAGAGAAACCTGTGCGCCCTCGTAATTGCGTTTAGTAATAAAGTTCACTACGCCTGCAACCGCATCGGAACCGTACAAGGCAGAAGCGCCGTCTTTAACCACTTCCATACGACCAATAGCAATCATCGGAACTAACGAGCTTGTATCGACGAAGTTCACGCCGCCGTTATTGGGTTGGGCATTGACGACCTGACGTTTGTTATTGAGTAGTACCAAGGTTGACGCGACTCCTAGTCCACGTAAATTGATATTTGAAGTGCCCGCTGTGGCATTTTGAGTAAAAGCATCTGGGGTATTTTCCGCCCCCGTGTTAATGGTCAGTGTTTGAGTGATGTCGCCGATGTTTTTCGCCCCTATGGCATCAATAGCGACGCTATCGACAACAGCCAAAGGTGATGGTGATTCAAAGTTTTCCGAACGGCGAACAAAGCTGCCTGTCACCATAATGAGTTCAACGTCGTCATTAGCCTGTTGCTCTTGCGCAACAACGTAGTGCGGCGTCGCGATAAAGTGCCCAGCCACAAGCGTTGCCAACGCACTGATTCTAGTATTCAGTTTCATAGTGTTTCCCCAAGTCAACATGGCATCTAAAGCTGACAAAAGGTCAACATCGCTTTTAATTAGTCATATCAACATTTAGTCGATTATTGTCATTGCGTATCGGACATCGAAAGCATGTATTCGAAGCCTGACTAGATGGTAGAAGTTGCGAAGGGATATGTAAATGAATTGTTATTTATAAGTAAACATCACGTTTATCAATGATAACCTAATAGTATAAATCACGAGCTAAGTAGGCCACCGCTCAATCTTAGAGCGCACGAGAATATTGCACGACCTTTACCAATGACTCTTTGGAGTATTTCAACTAGACGAGCAACATTAAAAATTGCCCAACCATCGCAGGTTTGTCACGGTTTTTAATTTCAACTTCACAATTAAATCGAAATAACAGGCCACTGTTTTTTTGTTGTTTACTGTCCAATGTCACATGGTAGCGAATACTGTCATTGACTCGCACCGGCTCTAGAAATCGTATGCTATCCATGCCGTAATTTAGTAATGTCTGCTGATCTGAATCTAATTGAATAAGTTGGTAAAACATATCCGGCATCAATGAGGTGGATAATAGTCCATGCGCAATGGTGCTCCCAAACGGGCTGCTTTTTTCACAGCGTTCAACGTCTATGTGGATCCATTGTTTATCGCCTGTGGCATCGGCAAAATCGTTTATTCGTTGTTGATCAATGTTAAACCATTGTGTGGTGCCCAGCACATCACCGTCGTTCAATTGATAAAGTAATTTAGCCATGTCGCTTTCCTATTTTCACAATTACCCACAATTTTTAAAACCTTAGCATCAATTTTACTATTAACGAAGTGAATGATATGTATAATATTCTATCACAATATCTAATAGTTGTTGGGGCTCGCCAGCCCCCATTTCGGGACCTTTGACCTTATGAATCTGAACCGTATTGATTTGAATTTATTTGCCGTTTTCGATGCGATTTACACAGCAGGAAGCTTAACCAAGGCTGCTGATGTATTGTGCATTACCCAACCGGCGGTAAGTAACTCGTTAGCCCGTTTACGGGAAATGCTGAATGATCCTTTGTTCGTAAGAACCGGGCACAGTATGACGCCAACTCCGGTTGCACAAAATATCATAGGTCCAGCCCGCGATGCCCTGAGTCTGCTGCGCAAAAGCGTTCAAGAAAGCCACACCTTTGAACCAAGCACAGCGGTTAAAACCTTTCACTTTGCGACCCGAGATCTATTAGAAGCCAGTGTCATGCCTAGATTGTTAGCGAATTTGCAAGCCAGAGCGCCTAAGATCACGGTGACTAATTATGAGATAGCCCGAAATACCGTGGTATCTGCGATGGCCAGCGGTAGTTTAGATTTTTATGCCGACGCCTCAACATTTACCGATCCACATTTATGTAAGCAGAAGATTGCCGAAGATCGCTTTGTGGTAATGGCCCGCAAAAATCACCCTGATCTACGCCAAGGAATCGATCTAGACACCTTCTTGCGCCTTGGTCATATCAATGTGTCTCACCGTAAAAGCGGAGCCGGTCCAATCGATATTGCTTTGGATAAGATTGGCAAACGGCGTAAAATAGTGATGCGAGGCCAACACTTCTTGACAGTGCCAAGCACGATTGTGAAAACGGATTTAATCGCCTGTATTCCATACCATCTGGCAAAACATTACGATCTGTCCATATATGAAATGCCTTTTAGTGTGCCTTGTGTTGAGTACTTCTTGTATTGGCATGTCAGTGCGGATCACGATCTTGCTCACATATGGATGCGTGAACAAATATTTGAAGTCGCCAAGTCATTCAATCCTCACTAGTTTTTGCCCACCCGCTACATATCGATAGGCACCTTGGCTATATCAGTCAAGGTGTATCGCCTTAAAAATTGCCATTTATTCAATCCAGTATCCCTCTAATGGTTATATTTTTGCGTACTATTTTGATTTTGAACCCCGCAAAGTTAACCGAGTATCCATTTCGTTATTAATATTTGTTCGCACACATGAGATTGACCAAAGCCCTTATTTTTATTGGTTAAGCGGCCTACAACTTAATTCAAAGCACATAGCCACCACCTGACTTAAACAGCCTTTTGGTATCATTCAGCATACCCTCGTATCAGCTTACAGATTTTATTGAACAATGAGATCCGCTTTAATCAATCCTGTCGAAACGCAGACGCAAACCAAAATTTAAACTTTAATTTAAGGACTTTAACCATGTTGAAAATAGTTAAAACCTCTATCGCAATCGCAGCTACATCTTTGTTATTTTCGGGTACAGCACAGGCTGACATTAACGTCGCTTTGCAAAACATTTGTACTATTGTGAAAACCGATGACAAGGGTGAGCTTCGTAAGAAAATGAAAAAAGTTCAATCTGACTACAGAATGAAACTAAAAGATTATTACTCAGGTGTAAGTTGTGGCGGTAACAGTCTTATCCGCACAGCGCTGCTAAATAATGCAGTTGAAACTGGCACATTGCTAGTCAAGAAAATGCCTAAAGGCGACTTGTCTTCACCTGAAGGAGACGGCAAAACACTACAAGCTTGGATAGCTGAAAATAGCCTTGACGGGTCCCCTATTACCGCCGTCATAAATGACCGTATCTAAACAGGTTTTTCTATCTAAGTGAACTGAAAAAGTTCAACATGGTAAGTAGGCAGGGCGCTGTCTACGTCCTCGGGAAACAGCCTCTTCGGAGGCTGTTTTTCGTTTTAAAATGCGCAGCTACGCAACGAACAAATGCTCATACCAAAGGTAAATGACGATATTTGAAGCTAGTATGATACCTAGCTCAAAAGTCGCTTCTTTTCGATGCAACTAAGCTCACTCTATGTTCGATGTGGATTGATGTAAGTCCCTGCTTCATCAAAGGCGAGGTTGCGATTCCAAAATAATCGTTCTGAACAGCAGTTTGAACGGCGCTAAATTCAATTTACCAAACACCAGGATTGAGATGAGATCGAGAGTTTCTATTTAAAGTCATTTACCTTGCCTTCCCTCAGCAAGGGTTCAGCACATTGGCATCAGTTGCATTGGCGACGTCAGCTAACTTCTTGCAACAAACAATGGCTAAAGCCATCAAATATTTCATCTTGGATTGCCTCAAAAGCGCAAATCAAGTTCATATTGCTCACAAAAAAATGAACATTATTCGTAATATAAAACAGTCTTTTTCACATACAAGCCACCTTCAAAAAAGATATATGCAATTGTTTTTTATAGGTATTAATGGAAACGTTTAGTTTTAACAATGGAATGGGCGCATATTGAAACACATCACTTAGTTATAATCTGACATACCTAAGTATCAGCTTATAGATTTTAGCCGATGGTGAGATAAGGTTTAATTAATCTCGTCGAAACGCAGACGCAAACCAAAATTTAAACTTTAATTTAAGGACTTTAACCATGTTGAAAATAGTTAAAACCTCTATCGCAATCGCAGCTACATCTTTGTTATTTTCGGGTACAGCACAGGCTGACATTAACGTCGCTTTACAAAACATTTGTACTATTGTGAAAACCGATGACAAGGGTGAGCTTCGTAAGAAAATGAAAAAAGTTCAATCTGACTACAGAATGAAACTAAAAGATTATTACTCAGGTGTAAGTTGTGGCGGTAACAGTCTTATCCGCACAGCGCTGCTAAATAATGCAGTTGAAACTGGCACATTGCTAGTCAAGAAAATGCCTAAAGGCGACTTGTCTTCACCTGAAGGAGACGGCAAAACACTACAAGCTTGGATAGCTGAAAATAGCCTTGACGGGTCCCCTATTACCGCCGTCATAAATGACCGTATCTAAACAGGTTTTTCTATCTAAGTGAACTGAAAAAGTTCAACATGGTAAGTAGGCAGGGCGCTGTCTACGTCCTCGGGAAACAGCCTCTTCGGAGGCTGTTTTTCGTTTTAAAATAATCATAAAAATCTAATGATTTACATCACCAAATTCCGTATAACTAGCACATGATATTTTAGCAAGCCCTTGCTTTTACTCGAAAATAGTAAAATTCATCGGCTTGCAGTCTATACTTAAGCATATTTTTTAACTCACTGTAAGTGATAGGGTCATACAACCAATGAAGCTGTTTCAGTCCATTTTTCAAAACAATCAATGGGATCCCGCATTACCAGAACAATCAAATGCAAGCTTAGTATTTGTATTTGGTGACAGAGCAATGATGCAACAGGATCCATTCAGAGGTGTTTTGTCGAATAGCTTCAGCCAGGGGGATATCGTCGGATGCAGCACCAGCGGTGAGATCCAAGGTACCGCAATTTATGACCAAAGTTTGTGTTTAACTGCGGTTGAATTTGACAGTTCAACAGTGCAAGTTGTGGATCAGGTGTTTGTACAGGGCCTAAATTCCTTTGATTTTGGTCAGCAATTAGCCACAAAATTATCCCCTCAAAATCTAAAACATGTATTTTTACTGTCAGATGGCCAATTGGTTAATGGCACAGATTTAGTTGAAGGCGTCACCAGCTCATTACCAGACGGTGTGATGGTGACGGGTGGTCTAGCCGGGGACGACGTTCGATTTAGTGAAACGGTATTGTGGCATAACCATAATGTCACCTCAGGTCTAGTCATCTTGATTGGCTTGTACGGTGAAAGTCTTGAAGTTGGTTATGGGCACATGGGCGGATGGCGTGCTTTTGGTCCACTCAGAGAAATCACTAAATCTGTAGACAACGTGCTTTATGAATTAGACGGCAAGCCGGCACTGGAACTTTATAAGGAGTTTTTAGGACCACACGCTGAAAACCTGCCCGCCTCGGCTTTATTATTTCCTCTGTCTTTACATCAAGATGATATAGATGAACCAAGAGTTAGGACTATTTTAAGCATTGACGAACAGCAAAACAGTATGCTTTTTGCTGGTAGCATGCCTGAAGGAGCCACTTGTCAATTAATGCGAGCGAATAATGAAAACCTCATTGATGGCGCCAGTGACGCCGCTGAAATTGCCCTTGAGAGTATGCCCGCATTTGCGCCTGAACTGGCTTTATTGGTTAGCTGCGTGGGCCGCAGATTAGTGCTCAATCAACGTATTGAGGACGAAGTGGAAGCGGTAA
The DNA here is from genome assembly GCF_039523355.1 of Aliiglaciecola litoralis. NCBI lineage: Bacteria > Pseudomonadati > Pseudomonadota > Gammaproteobacteria > Alteromonadales > Alteromonadaceae > Aliiglaciecola > Aliiglaciecola litoralis. Next base: position 516,621 of record NZ_BAAAFD010000001.1, read on the forward strand.
AAGAAGCCTTTCCTGACAACTGTGCGATGACTGGTTTTTATTCTTATGGAGAGATTTCCCCTTCCCTCCCCATAGGAAAATGTGGATTACATAATCAGACCATGACAATTACCTTGCTTGCAGAGAGAGAATCTTGAACACCTCACAAAACAAATTGTTACGTAGGCAATTAAAGCGCTATGCACAAGGAGAGTTGCTTGAAGCCGAACATCCGCAATTTTTAAATTTTGTGGTGGACGCCTATGTCCAATATCAACAAGAAGTGGACTTACTTGAACGCTCATTATTTATCACATCGAATGAGTTGAACGAAAGAAATTCTATGCTCAAAACTCAACTAAACGAGCTGAGTGAAACGAAGAATAAATTACAACAGTTTGTTAGTGTATTGAACGCCACCTTTGATGCTACCGGAGAAATGATCTTTGTTTATGACATTCAGGGCGTCATTGTCGCAACTAACACGATGGCGAAAACGTTTTTGCATGAACATGGTCTCAGCGCCACTGAGCACTGGAGCCAACTGCTTAACTTGTTGCGCTACCCGCAGCAGATAAAAGAAATTGCCAACACGCTAAAAGTTGACAATCTGAAGCACCTAAGTTCAACCCTAGAGTTTTGTAACGGCAAGTTCTACGAGTATCGCTCATTACCGCAACTTAAAGGTGATGAACTGATCGGCAGAGTTTGGTGTTTTAAAGACGTCACACAAGAGAAAAAAAGTGTCGAAATTATTCAACATCAAGCCTATCACGATGCGCTTACCGGTTTACCTAATCGCTCTTTATTGCTGGATAGAATTGAGCACGCCGAAACCATTGCGAAACGAAATGACAGCCAATTAGGTGTGCTATTCATTGATTTAGATAATTTCAAACGGGTCAACGACACAGAAGGTCATGATGGTGGTGACCAACTGCTGATTGAAGTAGTGCACAGGATAAAGTCCAGACTACGTGAGCAAGATACCTTATCACGGCTTGGCGGCGATGAATTTGTGATTTTGTATGAATCTATGCAAGATCCAAAAGCGGCACATGCCCTTTGTCATAGTATCCTTGAGTTATTAGCCCCGCCTTTTATCATTAACGGCCGTCAACATTATATTTCGCCAAGTATCGGCGTGGCAATGTATCCGCAAGATGATGACCAGGCAGAAGGACTCATTCGCAAAGCGGATATGGCGATGTATCAAGCCAAAGACAAGGGTAAAAACACCTATCAGTTTTATGACGCAGAGCTTGAATCTTCAGCACTTGCGCAACTACAAATTGAACGAGAGTTGCGTGACGCAATTAAGTCCAACCAGTTGTTCCCTTATTTCCAACCCAAAATTAATTTGAAAAGTAGCGAGATTGCGGGGGCTGAGTTACTAATGCGCTGGGTCAAAGAGGATGGAAGTTACATATCACCTGAGGTGTTTATTCCCATTGCTGAATCAACTGGCTTAATCAGCCAAATAGGCACGATCGCCATTTCTGCGGCGTATAAACAGTTGGAGAAATGGCGTAAAGAAGGGATCCAACATCTACACCTTGCAATCAACTTCTCCATCCTAGAGTTTCAAGACAGCGAACAGATTGCGCTATTACTTGATAAGGCGGATACGTCCAATCTAGGTGGTGAAAACATTATTATTGAGTTGACTGAATCCATATTCATGCAAGACAAAGACAAAATTAGCAAAACAATGGAGTTGTTAAAAACCCGTGGTTTTTCATTCGCACTCGATGATTTCGGTAAAGGCTACTCGTCATTTAGCTATCTACAATCCCTACCTATTCGGTATCTAAAAATAGATAAATCGTTCTTGCAAAACGTAACCACTAATAAACAAAGTGCGGCTATTGCTCGCTCTATTATTGATATTGGCCATAATTTGGAACTTGAAACCATAGCCGAAGGGATCGAAGATCAAGCAACACTAGATTATGTACGCGAAATAAATTGTGACTTGGCACAAGGATTTCATTTATATAGGCCAATGGACAGTCAAACATTTAACCAGTTGGTTATAGATAAAGGGATGACTACACTAGCTAATTGAACAAGGTGCACCTGTCACTTAAAGATAGCCCCAGTATCGGCGACAGGCCACTGAGTTAGTTGAGCAGTGTAGCCTCTGCATACTGCTTAAACATTTTGGCGAAATAAGGTGACAAGGTTCAACCCTCGTTGAGCTTGTTCTTTTGCTTGCTTATCCCAGTTTGCGTCTCGATATTGTTTCGAGGTACGCAAATAATGAATAGCACGTTTGAGCCTTAACTCATTTTTCCAATCTAACTCAACGTTCGTATCTTGTTGATAGATGGAATTCAATTGGTTCTGCAACAAAGTGATTTTTGTATCTGCTTCACTGTTTTGTCGCTGATAATTCGACTCGGCCCACGCAAACAATGAGGCAAAAGTCAGAGATAAAACTACAAAGAATACCAAAAATACTTTCATGTCATTTACTCCTACTTTTAAAGATAATAAGTTAAGAGCAAAAACAGTACCAATCAGAAACAGCCTGATCCTAAAAAGCTTTTACGCTGCAAAAAAAACAGCATAACCCATTGTTATATATTGATTTATAATAAACTCTGTAATTTTAAACTTGAATTAGTTGTTAGCAATTAATACGTTTTAAAAACTGGATGATTGAGTAATTTTTTCACATCATTGTATTAATTTACTCGACGCACCTTATCCTTCAGCTCAGGTTAATTTCACCTCTTGTTTGAATACGCGGTGATCTTTAAAACGTAAAAACCCCCAACAATTGGATTGTCCAACTATTGGGGGCTACTTATCAATCGCGTGTTATTCAACTCGCGCTTTTGACTATCCCACTAAAAAATGATCCTCAGGCATACTCATTAGATTTTCAGCGCCGGTTTCAATGGCCGATGCCAATGAGCGAGTGCGAGATAATATGCGATCAAAATAGAAACCTGCAGTTTGTAACTTAGCTTGGTAAAAGGCTTTTTCGTCACTGCCTTCATCCAGTTTTTGCTGCGCAACCACCGCCATTTTGAGCCACATGTAACCCACAATGATGTAGCCCGAGTACATTAAATAATCCACAGATGCAGCCCCTACTTCGTCTGGATTATCGGCCGCGCGCTTGGCAATTTCCTGAGTCATTTGTACCCACTCGCCAAGATGTGTTTCTATTGCATTTGACCAAGCGTTAAATTGCGCTTTGCCTCTCAAATTCATGCAGTATTCCTGCACTTCTTTGGCAAAAACTTTAAGCAATTCACCATTTGAGCCCATTATTTTACGACCGAGTAAGTCAATTGCTTGGATCCCTGTCGTGCCCTCATACATGGTGCAAATGCGGGTATCGCGAGCAAGTTGTTCCATGCCCCACTCTTTAATGTATCCGTGACCGCCATATACCTGCATTCCATAACTTGTTGTTTCTTGGGCTGTTTCTGTTAAAAATGCTTTAACAATAGGTGTAAGTAATGCCAGTTTTGCTTCTGCGACCTGCTTTTCTTCATCATTATCGCTATACAACGTCAGATCAACCATTTGCATACAATAAATAGCTAACGCTCGATTGCCCTCGCGAAACGCTTTTTGGGTAAGCAACATACGTCTCACATCCGGATGGACAATAATCGGATCTGCCGGCCCATCGGGATTCACCGGACCTTGGCTGGAGCGAAATTGCAAACGGTCTTTTGCATAGGCTAAGGCCCCTTGGAATGCCGCTTCAGTGCCAGCTAAGCCTTCAAGCCCAGTGCCAATTCGAGCTGAGTTCATAAAGGTAAACATACAATTTAAGCCACGATTAGGTTCGCCGATGAGGTACCCCTTAGCTTGATCGAAATTAATCACACAGGTGGCACTGGCCTTAATTCCCATTTTATGTTCAATTGAGCCGCAAGCAACCGCATTGCGCTCGCCTACACTGCCATCTTCATTGACGTTAAACTTCGGAATAACGAATAGTGAAATACCGCGAGTACCTTCAGGTGCATCTGGGAGGCGAGCCAATACGATATGAACAATATTATCCGAGAAATCGTGTTCACCGGCTGAGATAAAGATTTTAGTACCGGTGATACTGTAAGTGCCATCGTCGTTGGGCACAGCTTTGCTTTTTAGCATGCCCAAGTCAGAACCACAATGTGACTCAGTTAAGCACATGGTACCGGTCCAGCTTCCTTCGATAAGTGAAGGTAAAAACCGCTGTTTTTGTTCATCTGTACCATGGGCAAGAATAGTGGCGATACAACCTTGGCTTAATCCTGGGTACATTGCCCATGAGTGATTAGCCCCTGAAAACCATTCCGCAATTGACGAAGCCAATGAATAAGGTAAGCCTTGGCCACCAAACTCTTCAGGATGCGTCATTGATGGCCAACCACCTTCAACATAAGTCTGATAGGCTTCTTTGAATCCAGGTGGCGTGGTCACTTCACCGTCTTGCCATTTACAACCGATTTCATCACCTATCGCATTAATGGGAGCTAGTACATTATCGGTGAATTTTGCCGCTTCAGCACAGATTGCTTCAACCATATCGAGAGTGGCATCTTCGAAGCCCAACTTTTCATAATGTTTTTCGAAGCCGAGTAACTCATTCATGACAAACAAGGTGTCACGTACAGGAGATTTAAAATTTTGCATATTATTTACACCCTTTTACAACAAATCTAATAGACTTCAAACAAACCAGCAGCACCCATTCCGCCGCCAATACACATGGTACAAACAACGTATTTAGCGCCACGGCGCTTACCCTCAATTAATGCGTGACCGACCATACGAGCACCACTCATGCCGTAAGGGTGACCTACAGAGATAGCACCACCGTTAACATTGAGCAGTTCGTCAGGAATTCCTAGTTTTTGCTGGCAATAAAGCACCTGAACGGCAAAAGCTTCGTTGAGCTCCCACAGGCCGATATCTTGCATTTTCAATCCATGTTGCTTGAGCAACTTAGGTACCGCGAAGATAGGTCCAATGCCCATTTCATCCGGTTCGCAACCCGCAACGGCAATACCGCGATAGGCACCTAGAGGCGTTAGATTATGTTTTTCCGCCAGCTTACTGTCCATTAGCACGCTTGCTGACGCACCGTCTGATAATTGGCTGGCATTACCAGCGGTAATACAACCACCTTCGATAACGGGTTTCAGACCTTGTAACCCCTCAAGGGTAGTTTCAGCGCGATTACCTTCATCTTTTGATAAGGTCACTTCTTGGAAACTTTGCTCTTTGGTCTCTTTGTTTACGATTACCTTGGTTGCCGTCACTGGCACAATTTCGTCATCAAACTTACCAGCTTGTTGTGCAGCAGCTGTGCGCATTTGACTTTGATAGGCATATTCGTCCTGCGCTTCACGGCTGATACCGTAGCGACAGGCAACGATCTCAGCCGTTTGTAGCATCGGCATATAAATATCCTTGTGCTTAGCAACGAGCGCCTTATCAACCATTCGAAAAGTATTCATTTTGTCATTTTGAACTAAGCTAATCGAGTCTAGTCCACCGGCGACCATGATCGGCACATTATCGGTGATGATATGTTTAGCTGCAGTAGCAATAGCGTACATTCCTGAGCTGCATTGGCGATCTAAGGTCATGCCCGAAACGGACACTGGCAGCCCCCCAGCCAAGGCACCTAAACGACCAATATTCATCCCGCCAGAGCCTTGAGTTAAGGCGCTGCCAAGAATAACATCGTCGACACTGGCGGGATCGATGCCGGCACGCGAAACCGCAGCAGAAATAGCATGCCCTGCCAAACTAGGTGCTTCTAAATTGTTAAATGCACCGCGATAAGCGCGGCCTATGGGAGTACGTGCCGTGGAGACAATAACGGCTTCTTTCATAATAGTTTCCTTAAATTCTGTTGTTCAAAAACGACATTACTTTTTAAAATCGGCAAAGCCTTTACCTTGTTCGGCAAGTTTTTTCAAAAGCGGCGCAGGTTCAAACCACATCTTGCCGTAATCGCCCAACTCGTCACGATATTTACACATGGCGGCATAGACTTTATCTAAGCCTATCTCGTCGGCATATTGCATCGGTCCACCGCGATACACAGGGAATCCATAGCCATACACATAGATCACGTCAATGTCGCTGGACTTAGCCGCAATCCCTTCTTCAAGAATATGTGCTCCCTCATTTATCAGCGGAAAGATACAACGTTCTAATATTTCCTGCTCACTATGCTGACGTTGTTCAACCCCTAGCTTTTGTGCTTCTTGCTTGGCTATTGCCAATACGCTGGGATCAGGGATAGGTGTGCGGCTACCTTCTTCGTAAAGATAAATCCCCTTACCTACTTTTAGGCCCACGCGCCCCTCTTCCACTAACCGATCAGCCACCACCGCATAACTGGGATCATGAGCAATGAACGCTTGGCGTGATTGACGCACGAAATATCCAATGTCCAAGCCTGCCATATCGCCCATGGTATTTGGTCCCATTGGCATACCAAAATCGTATATCACTTTGTCTATTTGTTCAGGTGATGCGCCTTCCAGTATCAATCGATTCGATTCTCGGCCATAAGGTTCAATCATACGATTACCGACAAAGCCAAAGCACACACCAACCAATACCGCCACTTTGCGGATTTTTTTGGCCATGAGCATGCTGGTCTTGATCACATCGGCAGCGGTTTTTTCGCCTTTGACCACTTCTAATAATTTCATGACATTAGCGGGACTAAAGAAATGCAAGCCAATGACATCCTGAGGCCGTGACGTCGAGGCTGCAATTTCGTTAAGATCCAATGTTGAGGTGTTTGACGCTAAGATAGCACCGGGTTTACACACCTCATCAAGTTTCGTAAATACCTGCTTTTTAACGTCCATTTTTTCGAACACCGCTTCGATAACCAGATCAACCTCAGCCAATCCCGCGTAATCAGTGGTGCCTTGCAACAATGCCATACGATCTTCAACGTCTTGCTCTGTCAGTTTGCCTTTTTTCGCTGAGTTGCTGTAATTGCGACGAATTAGTGCAAGTCCTTTATCGAGTGCCTCTTGTTGCAGCTCTAACATCACCACTGGAATACCGGCGTTTGCAAAGTTCATTGCAATGCCCCCTCCCATGGTACCTGCACCGATAATACCCACGGTTTTGATATCTCTGGTCGGCGTCGATTTGTCAAAATCAGCGACGTGTCCGGCGGCCCTTTCAGCAAAAAAGAAATGTTGTTGGGATCTAGCCTGTGGTGATTTCATGCACTCCATGAATAGCTCACTTTCACGCTGCAAACCTTCATCTAACGGTAGAGTAACGGCCGCTTCTACTGCACGAATACAACGCTCTGGGGAGAAAAACCCGCGAGCTTGTTTGGCAATACCTTGACGATATTGCGCAAATAATTCATCGGGTGCAGTGGCGGGATCAATATCGATATCTTTAGTACGCTTTATCGGTGCGCCATTGGCAATTAGGTCATTTATAAAGTCGACACTGCTGGCCATCAACTGGCTAGGATCGTCAACCACCAAATCAAATAAACCTTTAACGCTGCTTGCTATGGCAGGTTTGCCTGACACAATCATATCTAAGGCTTTGGCCACGCCTGCAAGTCTAGGCAAGCGTTGTGTTCCTCCTGCGCCGGGTAATATTCCCAAATTAACTTCAGGCAACCCCACCTTATTTTGCGCAAACGTAATTCGGTAATGACAGGCAAGTGCAACCTCAAGGCCACCGCCAAAAGCAGGTCCATTAAGTACTGCAACTATGGGTTTGTCAGCATTTTCAATTAGCTCAAGAACAGAAGGCAGCGGTGGTTCAAAATCACCGGAGGAGAATTCACTGATATCCGCACCGCCCGAAAATAAAGACTGCTCAGAGGAAATCACAATGGCCTCTATACTGGCGTCATCTAAGGCTGCACTAATATGCTCGATTAGCCCTACTCTTACCGATTTTGACAGCGCATTTACCGGCGGGCTTTGCATTAATACGATAGCGATATTGCCTTTATTTTGACGGGTAACCGCAGCAGGTTGCACAGCGTTCATAGAGTCCTCTTTAACGTGAAAAAATAAATCCAATTGGCGATACTAGGTCAGCTACCCTAATCATCCAAATTTATTGGTTTTATTCACATTAATAAGTCAAATTGATACTTGAGTGAGTCGTTGATTTTACGCTGTTTCAGCCTAGTCAGGGGTTAGACTGCGGTTTTAGCTGGTTGACTTTAACCAGCGCTTCTGATGTTCTAGCCTTTACTTTCTATTTACACAAAATTAACAGGACAAGTGATGGAATACTTACGCACTCCAGATTCATGTTTCAGCAATCTGCCTGACTATGATTTTACCCCACACTATATCGAGGTTGATGATTTCGAAGGTGCAAGTTTAAGAATGCATTATGTGGATGAAGGGCCAAAAGACGCGCCTGTGGTGTTAATGTTACATGGTGAACCCTCATGGTCTTTTTTGTATCGCAACATGATCACACAAGTAAGCCAGCAAGGGTTTCGCGTGATCGCGCCCGATTTAATTGGCTTCGGACGATCTGACAAGCCGACCAAGCAAACGGATTATACCTATCAGCGCCATGTGGATTGGTTAAGCAACCTGATATCAATGCTAAAGCTCAACGACATTACTTTGGTATGCCAAGACTGGGGCGGCTTGCTTGGATTGCGTTTAGTGGCTGACTACCCTAACAATTTTGCTCGAGTCTGTGCCGCCAATACCTTTTTACCTACCGGCAATGAATCCTTAGGTAAGGCGTTTCATCAGTGGAAAGAATTTTCCCAGCAAGTACCAATATTTCCTGCGGGCGGCATCATCAAAGGCGCAACCACTACTGAACTTTCTGAACAGGTCATCAATGCGTATAACGCGCCCTTTCCAGATGAATCATATAAAGCCGGTGCCAGAGTATTTCCATTACTGGTTCCAGCGTCACCTCAGGATCCCGCTTCCGTGCCAAATCAGCAAGCTTGGCAGAAATTGAAACAATGGCGTAAACCGTTTTTAACGGCATTTAGTGATTCTGATCCTGTGACAGCTGGAGGGGATAAAATTTTTCAAAAACTGATCCCAGGTTGCCAAGGGCAGCAGCATACAACGATCAAAAATGCGGGGCACTTCTTACAAGAAGATCAAAGCGAAGTCTTTGCCAAGGTGGTCATTGATTTTATGCAAAACAATAAGTAGCTAACCATCCCAATTGGAGAAGCAAGTGGATCCTTTATTAGATTTTACAGGCCAAGTCGCCATGATCACCGGTGCCGCAAGCGGCTTTGGTCGATTGCTAGCTCAAGGCTTAGCGATGCGCGGCTGTAATTTGGTGATTGGCGATATCAATCCCGACGAACTCGACATTACCCTTAACTCATTACAATTAAAAAAGAATAAGGCGATTGCCGTAACTTGTGATGTGAGTGATGAATCGCAAGTGAAACACATGGTAGACACTGCCATCAGCCATTTTGACCGACTCGATATTGGCGTTAATAACGCGGGTATCGCCCATTCAATGACCCCTTTACATGAAATAGAACAACACACACTGGATAAGCAAATGGCGGTTAACGTTAATGGCGTCATGTACGGGATGAAACATCAAATCGCAGTTATGCTTAAACAAGGCGCTGGTCATATTGTTAATCTCAGTTCAATGGCTGGGATTGGCGGAGCACCGAAAGGCGCAGCATACTCAGCAGCCAAACACGCGGTAGTTGGATTAACCCGCACAGCGGCTGTGGAATATGCCAGAAAAGGGATCCGCGCCAATGCCATTTGTCCGTTTTACAGCCCAACGAATATCCTGGCCACAGACGGATTTGATTCACCTCAGAGCCAAGAGCGATTAGCCAGAGGCTGCCCCATGCGCAGATTGGCCCAGCCACAAGAGGTGGTGAATACCATGATCTTAATTTTATCGCCCGGTAACTCCTACATGAGTGGCCAAACAATTGCGATCGATGGTGCGGTAAGCGCATGGTAACAAGAACATTTAATTTATTGTGATATAGGAAAACAAGATGAACGGTTTAATGATGAATACGCAGTTGATGATTTCATCCATATTACGACACGGTGAAAAGAATTATCCCCGCCAAGAGATTGTTTCGGTAACCGTAGACAATCCGCGGCACAGATACACCTATAAAGACTTTGCTAAACGCGCCAGACAACTTGCGAATGCGCTGGAAGCCTTAGGCGCAAAGTTTGGTGACAGAATAGGCACCTTAGCGTGGAACGATTATCGTCACATGGAATTATATTATGCTGTTTCCGGTGCCGGTATGGTGTGCCACATGATTAACCCAAAACTATTTCCAGAGCAAGTCAACTACATCATCAATCATGCCGAAGATAAAATCTTATTTGTGGATGTGTTGGTGATGCCGCTCATCGAAGCGCTAAAAGATCACCTTAAAACCGTTGAAAAAATTGTAGTACTGACCACCAGCAGTAATATGCCTGAGACCAGTTTATCCAACGTACTGTGCTATGAGGATCTGTTGGCGCAATACGATGACAATTATACTTGGCCTGAATTTGACGAAAACACCGCTTGCGGTATGTGTTATACCTCTGGGACCACAGGCAACCCCAAAGGTGTTGTTTATAGTCATCGCTCTACCTTATTGCATGCTTATGCCGGCGCCCTACCCGATGCCACCAATGCCTCTAACCGTGACGTGATCATGCCCATAGTGCCCATGTTCCACGTTAATGCTTGGGGGATCCCGTATGCATCCATTATGGTGGGCGCAAAGCTAGTCATGCCAGGGCCGAAAATGGCCGATGGTGAGACCTTACACAACTTGATTGAAACCGAAAACGTCACTTATGGCTCGGGCGTGCCAACAATTTGGATGGCGTTGTTAGACTATCTCGACAAATCAAACAACAAAATCGATTCGCTCAAAGTAGCTAGTACCGGCGGTGCCGCCTGTCCTAAGGGCATCATCGAGCGATTAAAATTCGATTATCAAACCCATGTTTTACAAGGCTGGGGAATGACAGAAATGAGCCCTCTGGGGACGCTTTTCAGTCTCAAGCCGGGCATGGAGAACTTACCAGAAGATCAAATTACCGATTTACAAGCTAAGCAAGGACGCAGTGTGTTTGGTGTTGAGCTTAAAATTGTGGATGATGAAAACAACGAACTACCGTGGGATGGCGTGGCGTTTGGCGCGCTCAAAGTGAGAGGTCCTTGGATAGCCACTGGCTACTATGGTATGTCTCAAGAGCCCGGTGCTGAAGATTGTCCAGTGGACAAAGATGGTTGGCTTAATACCGGTGATGTGGCGACCATTGATCCTGAAGGATTCATGCAGATCACTGACCGAACCAAAGATGTGATCAAAACCGGTGGCGAATGGGTCAGCTCAATTGAAATTGAAAATGCTGCTGCCAGCCACCCAATGATTGCAGAAGCCGCGGCTATTGGTCGTTATCATCCTAAGTGGACAGAGAGACCACTGCTGATTGTAGTACTACATCAAGATGCTGATTTAAACGCAGAGCAAATAATTGACTATTTACGTGAGAAATTACACAAATGGTCGGTACCTGATGACGTTGTTTTTGTTGAAGAGTTGCCGCACACCGCCACCGGAAAACTAAACAAACTGGCTCTTAGACAAGATTTTAAGGATTATCAATTTAGCTAGCAAACATTTTAAAATCATAAACTTAGGAGGCTTTCAGCCTCCTTTTTATTTCTAATTGGTATCAATTTTAATACCTTAGTATCAGAGAATAGATTTTTTTTAGACCAAAGTAGGAGTTAAATAAGTGTTGTACAAAAACTAAACATCAACATCACCCTAACGGAGGAATTAACCATGTTGAAAATTGTTAAAACTTCTATCGCTATCGCTGCTGGTTCATTATTGTTCGCAGGCACTGCTCATGCTGATATTAATGCTGCCCTACAGAACATCTGTACCATTGTTAAAACTGACGATAAGGGCGAGTTGCGTAAGAAGATGAAAAAAGTCCAATCGGATTACAGAATGAAACTGAAAGACTATTACACCGGCATTAGCTGTGGTGGCAATAGCCTTATCCGTACTGCATTGCTTAACAACGCTGTTGAAACAGGCGAATTGCTGGTCAAGAAAATGCCTAAAGGCGATTTGAAAAATCCAGAAAGCGACGGCAAAACCCTACAACAATGGGTCGCTGAGAATGGGCTAGCCGATTCACCCATCGCTGCGGTGCTAAATGACCGAATTTAAACCATTTTATTAGCTCCAAACCAGATTCAAAAAACCTCCTAATTGGAGGTTTTTTATTGTTCGCTCTGCGCTATTTGGAGCTTCTCAATGACAGCGGCAATATGACTAGCTGCTTGTTGGCGTTTGCTATCATGCAAACGAGGATACTCCTCTTCCAACATTGCCAAAACCGACATCATGCCCCAATGATACCCGGTAGATAGCACCAAATAAGCAAATTCATTTTGTTTCGAGTTCGAACCTGTTGGCCCTGGATTGGCAGTCATCGTTGCCATGGTTTCAACCTGTGATCCGTACTGCTCAACATTTTCAATTTTGTTAACTTCAAAAAACAAGGCTTCGTAGGCTTCAGATTGTTGATAGGCGTGGCTATACACCAAAGCATCAAATTGCGCATATTGTTGCTGCAGTAAGACTTGAAAGGCCTGGTAGCCATTTTGTGCATGAGCCTTCAAGCCGTTGTTTCGCGCCAAAACCACATCATTAAAGGACGACCACTTCATGTCACTGGGATAGGTTACGCCCTGATTGTCAGACTCAATAATCCGCCCACCGCACAGCTCGTCGTGAATACCTGGCGATAATATATCGGCTAATTTGACCTGACGCGCATAACCTTGCCCATAGCTGGCACTGAATAATCGATACGCCACCTTGGCAACATCATCTAACACCGCCTGTTGATTAGCTTCACCAAAGCGCCCTTCATTGCTGGCAAGAAACTTCATTGCTTCACTAAATATTGGCTGATTGGCTTCATAAGACGAGATAATAGCGCTTGTGTCGTGCGTTGAACCACACAAATACACGCCTAATAACGCGTTCCAGGGTTGTCGATCGACCGACCACACATGGATCATTCCAGTGAATAGGTTGGCATGCACAAATTGCTGCGCTTCTTCGATAAGAGCATCGTGCGCAGCTATTTTATCCAATTGAGCTTGGCTGTATTGAGGTTGGTTAGCACAGCCTGAGATGAGTATTGTGACAGCAATGATAAAAACGAGGCCAACAACAAGCAAAGAGCGGGAAAAATGTTGGCTTAACTGCATGACACGCGGCCTCAAAATAGGGAGGCCGCAGTGTAGTATTTCAAGCTGTGGTGTTCAAGTTGATTTGTGCTTTTTTAAGCAGAAAAAACGTCTGAGCCCCCTGTTTATAATAACAAAGATTGCGCCTATGGTTTGAGCGCCATTTTACCTTTTACTTCGCGCCCCATAACTTTATTAAGGGCTTTTTTAGCATCAACCAGCGGTAAGGTTTCATCCACGATCACTTTGACTTTACCAGCCAAATACCACTCAATTAATTCCTGCATATTCTGTTGGAACTCTTTAGGTTGATGTTGGGTAAACGACCCCCAAAATACGCCCACAACTGAATAGCCTTTGACCAACGCTAAGTTGACGGGAAAATCAGGAATGGTGCCACCTGCAAAACCAATGACCAGCAAGCGACCATTCCACCCCATACTGCGTGAACAGGCGTGAAAGGTATCTCCGCCAACGCATTCATAAACGACATCTGCGCCCTTACCGTCGGTGACATTTTTGAGTGCGGTTTTCAGATCCTCTTTGGTATAATTGATCAGAATGTCAGCACCATTTTGCTTAGCCACCTCGAGTTTCTCCTGAGTAGAGCACACGGCGATTACTTTAGCGCCCATGGCTTTACCAATTTGCACCGCAGCTAGCCCTGTCCCGCCAGCTGCGCCTGTTACAACCAAGGTTTCTCCAGGCTGAATATTAGCGCGCTGTTTAAGTGCATGGTGCGCGGTAGCATGCGCCGTGACGAGTGCTGCAGCTTCGTTATCAGGAATGGCATCGGGAATGGGCAATACGTGAGAGGCCGGCACAGCCACTTTTTCGGCATAGCCGCCCAACATACACAGTGCAATGACTCTGCGACCAACCTTCAGGTGTGGAACTCCCTCTCCCACCTCGGCAATCACCCCGGCCACTTCACTTCCTGGAATAAACGGAAAGTCAGGTTTCATTTGATACAAGCCTTGAACCAAAAGTCCATCTGGGAAATTTACGCCACAGGCTTTGATATCGACCACAACCTGCCCTTTACCTGCTTTAGGATCGGCCACCTCTTCATAACTGAGTTTTTCGACACTGGAAAATTCTTTACACACAATTGCTTTCATTAGGTTTTCCTTATGACCCTTAGGTCTTGATCAATTCAATCGCCATTTTGGCAAGTGGTGGCACCATAGCACCCACTTTACTGGCTTGTGAGCTGGACGCATTGCCCTCTTGGGCGCGCTTGGCAACACCTTGAGCTATAGCGCCAAGGCGAAAAAAACTAAAGGCTAAATAGAAATTCCAATTAGGAATGCTATCTATTCCGGCCCGCTGACAATAACTGGCGACAAACTCCTGCTCACTTGGTATCCCCAAGGCATGGCGATCAATGTCACCGAGACCACTTGAGTGACCGATGTGCGATGGCAATCTAAGTTGCATGCACTGGTATGCCAAATCAGCTAGCGGATGGCCTAAGGTTGACAGTTCCCAATCCAATACTGCGATAATTTCCGGTTTGTTTTTGGCAAACATCAAATTATCTAATCGGTAGTCACCATGCACCAAAGCAACCCGACCATCATCAGCCGGCATGTTTTGAGTCAGCCACCTAATTAGCTCGTCCATCTCAATGATGGGCTTAATTTCAGACAATTTATATTGTCCAGACCAGCGACTTAACTGGCGCTCGAAATAATTACCCGGCTTACCATAATCAGACAGGCCCACTGCGCTGATATCAACACTGTGTAAATCGGCTAATACTTGGCTCATTTGCTGGTACATTTCGCTGCGAGTTTGGTTGTTCTTTATTTCTGGCAGGCTGCTGTCCCAGTACACTTCACCGTCGACAAATTCCATGATGTAAAACAAACTACCAATCACGCTGGGGTCTTCACACAGATGAAAGGCGTTAGCAACCGGCACCTTAGTATTTTGTAAAGCTCGTATCACCTTGAATTCACGATCTACCGCGTGCGCTGATTTGAGCAATTTACCCGGTGGCTGTTTGCGCAAAACATAGTTGCCGCTGTCTGTGGTGAGTTTAAAGGTAGGGTTGGATTGTCCACCGCTAAATTTGTTGGCAGATAATGATCCACTGAATCCATCCAAATGCTGTTGCAAATAGGTTTGCAATGCAGCCATATCGAGTTGCTGCACTGCGGGCTCTTGTTCAGACACATTGACTCCTTATCAAGGCTTATCTCCTAGCACTGGATTATGCCTTGATTGCACCGACGTGATCTTTGATCAAATTGCGCCCCAACTGCATCATGTGCACTTGATCAGGGCCATCGGCTAATTTAATGGTGCGAGCATAAGCATAGCTTGCCGAAAGTACAAAATCTTGGCTAGTACCGGCGGCTCCGTGCATTTGAATTGACTGGTCGATGACTCTGCAGGCCATATTCGGTGCGACAATTTTTATTGCCGCAATAATATCTCGCGCCACTTTATTGCCGTAACGATCCATCTGGTCTGCTGCTTTTAAGGTGAGCAGTCGCGCTTGTTCAATATCGCAATGCATTTGTGCAATAGACTCGCGAACGGACTGTTGTTTACTTAAGGGTTGGCCAAAAGCCACTCGTTGTTCAACTCGCTCGCAGGCAAGATCTAGCGCCCGCTGGGCACAGCCAATTAGGCGCATACAATGATGGATCCGCCCTGGACCTAAGCGTCCTTGGGCGATGGCAAAGCCCTCTCCCTCTCCTACTAATAAATTGGCCGCCGGTACTCGGACATTATCAAACAGTACCTCAGCATGACCCACCGGCTCATCATAATATCCCATGGCCTGCATTGGCCGTACAATAGTGACACCCGCTGTGTCCATTGGCACTAAAATCTGCGATTGCTGTCTGTGGCGGTCGGCTGTGGGGTCGGTTTTTCCCATCACCACCATGATTTTACAGTTAGTATTCATGGCCCCACTGGTATACCACTTTCGGCCATTAATCACATACTCATCGCCGTCTCTAACAATAGCGGTTTCAATATTGGTTGCATCACTGGACGCCACTGCAGGCTCTGTCATCGCAAATGCACTGCGGATCTGGCCCTTGAGCAAAGGTTCAAGCCATTTCTTTTTGTGCTCTGCGCTACCATATTTAGCTAATACTTCCATGTTGCCTGTATCGGGCGCACTGCAATTAAATACTTCGGCACTCCACAATGCCCTTCCCATAGCTTCGCACAAAGGCGCGTACTCTAGGTTTGTTAGACCAGCTCCGTAAGGCAAATACTCTTTTGGCAAGAACAAATTCCACAAGCCAGCGGCTTTTGCTTGGTCTTTTAAGTCTTCCATCATCGCAGGTGTCGCCCAGCGCTTAGGGTTGTTGTGCACGGCATCGAGATATTGCTGTTCAACAGGGTAAATGTGTTGGTCCATAAACTGATTAAGTTTATCGAGCAGCGCCTGAGTTTTAGATGAGTAGTCAAAGTGCATAAACGGGTCCAATGAAGTGAGTTGCGAAAATACTAGAGTCAATAACAGTATAAGTTTAATTAATTATACGAATACTCTTATATTAGAAATATAAATGGCTTGCTCTTATTTACCATTTAATCAGGCTGCAACACCTAACTCAGTTCAGCTCATTAACCAATCGATATTAGTTATCTAACACAACCTCACTTAACAATTACGCAACATTTTTTTTACTTTACCCCTATAAACTTGCTAAGTTAGAGATTGGTACGATGAGTTGTTGTAAATTACAACGAAATCGGCAGGCTTTATAGTCAAAAAAACAGGATGTTATCAGTACGCGAGTGCAAAAAAATAACACTAATAATATGAACCCTAGACACAGCACCACGAGAACACACTTATGAGTAAGTATTCAACTTCTACATTTAAACAAAAGCCTTTAGCGGCGCTAATTGCCCTGTCACTTGGGCTCACAGCAAATGCTGTGGTTGCCCAAGAACAGCAAGCTGCTGAAGAAGAAGAGTTTGAAGTCATTATGATCACGGCGTCAAAACGCCAAACTGGTTTGCAAGAAACGCCAATCGCCGTTAGCGTTACCAGCGCTGAAGATATTGAGCAAGCCAAGGTATTGGATATTCAAGATCTACAAACCTTGGTACCCACTTTACGGGTGACCCCATTGCAACGTTCCACCAATACCAATTTTTCTATCCGTGGTTTTGGTAATGGGACGAACAATACTGGAATTGAACCCTCTGTTGGCGTATTCATCGATGGTGTTTACCGCTCTCGTGCTGCGGCACAAATTGGTGATTTACCGAGACTTCAACAAGTTGAAGTTCTCAGCGGGCCACAAAGCACCTTGTTTGGTAAAAATGCCTCGGCCGGTGTCATCAGCGTACGTACTGAAGCGCCATCATTTGCCTATGAAGGCAAAGTTGAAGCAGGTATTGGCAACTACAACCAACGTTTACTGAAAGCCTATGTGACCAACGGAATCTCTGACACCTTGGCATTCAGCTTGTCAGGAGGGATCAATAAACGCGATGGCTACACTGAGAGTGTTGTGGGCTTGGGCGAAATTAATAATCGTGACCGTTGGAACATTCGTGGGCAAGCGCTTTATGAGCCAACAGAAGACACCACCATACGTTTCATTGCCGATTACAGCGAAATCGATGAAGCCTGCTGTACCGTTGCCGACGTCATAAATGGCCCTACGACCGCAGCGGTTAGAGCTCTAGGCGGGACAGTATTGGAAACTGATGATCCGTTCGCTTATGAATCAGCGCTTACTATCGACCCCAACAACACTGTTGAAGACGGTGGTGTATCAATGCAGATTGATGTGGACTTCGATACCTTTGCATTCACGTCAATAACCGCGTTTAGAGATAACGCATCTGACTTTTTAGTAGACGTTGATTACACCTCGCTCGATATTTTGAAAGAGCAAGGTCATACCGAGATTGATACCTTAACGCAGGAGTTTCGCTTAACCTCGACCGATGATGAAGACTTCAGTTGGATGGTCGGTGCCTTCTTCTTCCAAGAAGATGTTATAACTGGAGACACCCTACATTTTGGTAGCGACATTAGAAATTACTTTAACGCACTTGGTTTAGCGCCTCTATTGGCTGGTGCTGAAGGGGTTTATGGTTTAGATCCAGGAACATTTTTTACTGCTGGCCCGACGGTGATTTCAGAGTTCACTCAAGACAATGACGCTTATTCATTATTTGTAAGCCTCGACTACAAGATGACGGACCGCTTAACCGCCACTGTTGGGATAAGTTACACTGACGATGAGAAAAAAGTCACTATCGATTCCGAAAACACAGATAGTTTATCGGCAATTGATCTGGATAATGATTTAACCTTGTTTGGTGTACCTATGCCATTTATTCCTGATTTGGCACCGTTTATTCCAACCTTGAAAAGTGTGCAGTTTTTGCCACAACAATTGGAATTCCCTAACGCGGTTGAAAGTGGCTACAGTAATGATAGCAAAACCACCTGGAGTGTTCGCTTGGCTTATGAGCTGAATAAAAACTTCAACTTCTTTGCTACTGCCGCTACTGGTTTTAAAGCCACATCATGGAACTTATCCCGTGATACACGCCCCTTCCCTGGGGATCAAGCCGCATTAGAAGCCGCTAACCTGACCCAACCAAACCAGAACTACGGAACGCGTTATGCTGGTCCTGAAGAAGCTAAGGTGTTTGAGTTAGGGATGAAATCACGCTTTAAAGATGGTGCGTTGAACATCACTTTGTTTGATCAAACCATTGAAGGCTTCCAGTCGAGTACCTTTGTTGGCACCGGCTTTGTATTAGCTAACGCTGGACAACAATCGACCAAAGGAATTGAGTTTGACTCGGTGTATCGTCCTACCGAAAACATTAGTTTAAGCTTCGCTGGTACTATTTTGGACCCTGTGTACGACTCTTTTGAAGGTGCATCTGGTGTAGACGGCCCTATTGACTTATCCGGTGAAAAACCTGCTGGTACTCATGAACGCAGCTTTACTCTTGGTATCAAGTATGATTTCGAACTCGACAACGGAATGTTCGGTTATGTTCGTACCGACTATTTGTATGAAAGCGAGGTTAGATTGGTATCTAACTTGCCGCCGGAGATGACTCGAGCAGTGAGCACCTGGAACGCCAGTGCGGGATTGGATATGGATAACGGTGTCAGCCTACAAATCTGGGTGCGTAACTTGAATAATGACGAGTACTATATGTCAGGTTTCCCACCGCCGATTCAAGCAGGAAGCTTCGACGCTTATCCAAATCAACCTAGAACCTTCGGTGCAACCGTATCTTATATGTTCTAAAACAAAGTGAAGTCTATGCTCAACTCATGACATTGAGTTGAGCCTCTGTTAAAAGCAAAAGCTGGCATTCACCTTTGAATGCCAGCTTTTTTATTTCGAATATATCCAGATATCAAGTTATTTGAAACTTGTCTCGCTAGATTGGCGAGCCTGGTGGCATAGGTTTAATCTCAAACCCACCTTTCCATTCACCGGTTTGCATAAACCAATCAAGTTGAAGCGCCATAGCCCGGTAATGTGGGTTGCGTTTGTTATTTTTAAGCCAAGTATGCAACTTCTCAATATTAACCAGCATCATAGCTCTCGCTTCTGGCGCAAGCTCGCCTGCTTGCATTGCCTGCATGACAATGGTTAATACTACATAATCAACACGACGTTTTATTTGCGCGTTAAATTTATCTTCTGATTGTTTGATGGTCGTTGCAAAAACGGCTTCTAGTAAACTTGCAATCGTTAACTGATCTTTGTGGTGAATGGGTTGCGAAGCAATGCGGTTTAGACGCTGAGTTTGTAACAACAGCGCCATGGTATTACCTGCAGAGGCCTCTGCGGCGCTGATAGGATCAAACACCAGCCCATTGCGACCTTGAAAACTTTCTCTAGAGTTCTGCTCCCCATACACTTTAGGCGTAATAAGTGTGGTCACCGTATTTGGGATCTGTAAAAATCTCGCAGACAAGGTGTTTAGCATTGCCGTTAATGCACGTTGCTGCAGCTTATGATCCACACTGGAGATACCCTGAGGTTGTTCAAAATCGCCCTTGGATTCATATTGATAATTTACCCCACCAATCAACTTGGCCACTGCATCTAGCTGGTAACGATGCATGTAATAGATCGGCACCAACACTTCTTGTAAAGACGCCAAGGAATCCCCTTTGGGTATACTATTGATACCGAATTGATTTAACGCGGTTTTCCTAACCTCTATTAAATGTGCTAATTCCTCAAGTGGATCGGCGCCATTGTCCCACAAGTGCCCTTTGGCATTGGCAGCATGCTTAGGCCTTGCATCTGGGTCTGATTGATAGGCAAGTTTATTTTGATGAGCTTTGGCGATTAGACCACTTAGGTAATCAGCTTCCTGTTGATCTTCTGACAAGTCTTGGTAGCCATAGGCAATAGTATGATAATCCCACTCTCCCATGCCAACTGCGTAAGCATCGTCAAGACTGACTTGACCATCAACTACACTGACTTTGGGATGAGGGTAATCCATCACTGAGCCGCGGTTATCGGCACTGGCTGCAAAGTTATGGGCAATGCCAAGGGTATGCCCAACCTCGTGAGCAGATAATTGACGGATGCGCGCCAACGCCATTTGTTTTTGCGCCTCAGTGCTAACCTTGTCTGATTTAAACGGACTGGTGAGGCCCAATGCAATTAGATAATCCTGCCTGACCCGCAATGAGCCTAAGGTCACATGTCCTTTGAGTATTTCACCGGTACGCGGATCGATCACCGAGCTTCCATATGACCAACCCCGCGTCGCCCTATGTACCCACTGTATGACGTTGTATCTCACATCCATAGGATCAGCATCTGCTGGCAATGTCTTTACTTGAAACGCATTTTTATAACCGATTTTTTCAAATGCCTGATCCCACCATTTGGCGCCATCGTGCAAAGCACTTTTGATCGGTTCGGGAATACCCGGGTCAAGATAGTAAACAATGGGCTCAACGGCCTCACTTGATGCCGCGTCGGGTTGCTTTTTCTGCAATCTGTGACGGGGTATAAACTTTTGCTCCATTGGTTTATCAATGGCTACCGAATAATCTTGATAGCTCACTTTCCAATATCCTGAGTAAGGATGAAACGCTCTTGGTTGATAGTTGCTATCTGGTAAACGGATAAGTGAATGGTGTAAATTGACGCTGATACTTTCAGCAGCCGGACTCACTTGTTTAACAAATTGACCTGGCTTGCTGCCCCCGAAGGTAACCAACGCCTCAAGCTCGGTATTATCAGGAAAGGATTTACTGCGCGGTAAATAGACACCACTGCGATTTTTATCAATTGCGTAGCTACCTTGTTTCGTGTCTTGCAGTCTCACTGAAATACCATGAATATCAGAAAGCAGAAAGTCGGTGTAATCTACTAATACGACATCATTTTGTGCCGCGACAATACTAAGCCCCGCGATCACAGAATCAGCAAAGGCCTCATCTATACTGGCACGCTCGGCCATATTATCACTGCTCACTCGGTAGTCAGTGTTCAGTTGCTTAAGCAACACTTTGCTTCCAAAGCGTTCAAACTGCACCAGTCGCGTCGCACCTAACTGCCCCCGATCGAGGCCTATGTCATTTGAGCCAATACCTTGAGGTAAGCTGCTTTGAAACAAAAAAGGTGAAGCAAAATCACCAATTTCTAAAAAGACTTGGCCGGTTTCAGACTGGTAGTAAAAGGTATAGAAGCCTTTTTTGACGTCCATTCCTTGAGTAAACTCATCAATTTTAAGCGGGCTGGCAAATGCAATGCTAGAAAAGAGTATCAAACACAAACAGAAGTACTTTATCACGTCGGTCTCCATTAATTTTAGAAGCAAACAATAGCAATTAATTGTCAGCGCTGAAAGTCGCTGTTTAAGGTTAGCTAATCGAGCCAGGTTGCCAATTGTGCAAAATCACTGAAAACAATATCAGCTTGATCGGCGTAATCAGGTACGCCATTAGGTGCATACAAACAGGACAGCATCCCTGCTCTATTTGCTGCTTGTACGTCGTAAAGGTAATCTCCAATATACGCTAACCCACTCACCGGGATCTGCCATTGTTTGGCTATTTTAAGCAATGCATCTGGGTCTGGTTTAGGCAAGGCATCTTCGCGAGTAAGAACAACTTCAAAATGCTGTATGCTATCGGCCAATTTACGCTGCGCAGCTTGGCGACAATTGCGCGTCACTATTGCCATAGGGATCACATCATCAGCAATGCGTTGGACAAATTCAGCTGCACCATTTATCCATGAGGCGGTGCAGGCATCTTCAATTTCATGTTGAATGATGATGTGTAGCGCTTGTGTTCGCAATTCGTGATTTAACCCATCGACATGAGTGAGAATATCGGTATCCATCGGGCAACCCACAGCCTGTCGCAGGTACTCAAAATCTAAATTGGCGTGCATTAGCGTACCATCTAAATCAAAAATAAATCCCTTAATAGCAGCAATTTGTTTAGACATTATCCATCACTTGTAGACAATCACAGGTTAGTTAATATGCAGATTATACGGGAAACAATCGCCTTTGGATGAAAATGATATTGGCTAACCATCATTGTATTTTTATCTGATGTATTGGGGAAATACAAAATCAAGCGTACAGACTAACTGACTCAGCTAGTCTGTACAGGTAATATTCAGGTTAATTCGAGCAGCAATCGAGAGCCGTTTGATTAAAAAACCTCAATTCGGGATCAGGTTAAATTTGCTTCTGCAGTCGTGAGCCCGTGACTTTTAATGTGGTGTCTTCACCGACTTCGCCATCAGGGTCTCGGAAATTAAAGATCCTTGTTAACGTCATTTCAGATACCTTTCCATCAATATAGCCTGGTTCAAACCGCCACTTTTTCAGCGCTTTACGGATTGAACGTTTGAAATAACCTGGCACATTTTTCTCAAACTCGATGTGACTAATACGCCCATTTTTGTCGACTATAAACGACACTTTTACATCCGCTTCGACATTTCTGGCGATCGCAGTACGTGGATAATTAGGGCGGGCATTGCGAACCAACGAAGGTGCTACGATTGAGATTAACTCGGCTTGGTTCTTGACCTCATTTTTAGGTGAGGCCGCGGTAACAGCAGATAAACGCGTGTCGGACTGCTTATTGTTAACTGACGGAATGGCATACTTGCTTACTTGTCCATTATCGCTAATCACCGAAAAACGGGCTGCGTTGCTTGCTGCTAATGTCGCTGGAGTGACTTCGGTCAACTCAGCACCACCTAGTTTTGTTGCCTCATTATCAATCGATACTGCTGTAACAGCGTTAGCTTGCAAGCCAGTTTGATTGGATTGGGCACTATCAACATTGGTGTTCTTTTTCACCAGCGCTTGTGGCTCAATCGCGGTTGCTAGCGTTTCTTGTTGATCTGCAAGGCCACTATTAGCTTGTGGCTGTTGTGGGACCGCTGCGGCTTGAAGAGTTAATGCGTCTTTAGCATTAACATCAATGCTCTTTCCAGGCTTGGCACTTTGGCTAATACCAGAAATAGAGGCATTTGCTTGCTCTGCCGTAGGTTGCGTTTTGGTATTGTTGGCCGTGTCTTTTTCACCCTCGGTGTTGTTATCACTAAGTGCTTGCAAACTCTCGCTGTCTAATGTTAACAACGGTTGAGGCTCGTTTACTTCACCGTGCAAAACGTCAACAATCCGAGTCTGGTAGCCCGCATGTGCTGAAAACAACATGACTGCCATCGATATAGCCACTAAGCTGGCCAATACCATAGAATGCCAGCTACGTGACGATTTACTCGCACAATCGGTGTGCTCTATCATGCGCACAACTCGATTTTTTAAGTCACCGCCGGTAGCCGCCATCGCAAGCTGCGGAATATGATGACTGCGAATAGACTCAGCATCGGTTAGCGCAGTGGCATAGGCTTTAACATTGCCACAAGTTTGCACTGCTATGTCGTCACAACAATACTCACGCTCAATACGGATCTGCAACGAGATCCAATTCACCAAGGGATGGAAAAACAATAAAATGGATGCCAGTGTTTGGAAAAAATTTACTAGATAATCGTGACGTTTGACGTGCGCCAATTCATGCGCCAACAGCATTTCCAATTGAGCATTGCTTAGGCCACTTGCCATCGAAAATGGCACCAACACAACCGGTTTAATGAATCCCACCACCATGGGCACTTCTGCATTTAATGAAATAAGTAACTTGGTGAAGCGGTTAACTTGCAATCGTGTAAGCAGATTATCGAATATTTCACTAATCTCTTCATGGGGTTCGATTACGTTGCGTCTAGGTAACTGGTAAACATTGAATAACTCGAACATCAAATGAATACTTAAGTAAATCACCCCGACAAACCACAAAATTGCGGTACTAGAGAGCAACAAGCTCCAATCTAACCAGCTCCAAACTGGCTCTGCACTGGCGCCAACGTGTTGCGCTTGGATTAACTCAACCACTGCAGGAGATAGCTGTTCAATACTTACCACAGATACGGGTTGATACAGCCAGAAAAAAGTCGAAACCGGCACTGCCACACACAAGGCCATGGCCGCCAAAGAGATCACATAACGAAGTTCAGATTGACGTTTATTGATCGTATTAAGTGCAATATAAAGCCCAAATGCGATAACGCATCCTTGCCATAAAAAGTGTAGCAACGTTTTTGCTAAAGCACTGATGACAGGACTATCAATCAGAAATACTAACAGATCCATTATTAGTCTCCTTAACGTGTTTTCTTCTCGAGTGAATCCAATAACCCACGGATTTCAGCAATTTCGTCGGAACTGGTGGAATCTCCTAAAGCGCGTACGACCAAATCAAATTTAGAACCGCCGAATGCTTTAGCAAGCATATCCTTAATTATAGAGCTTTGCGTTTGCTCTTGACTGTAGTTCGCCGTATATACATGCGCTCGGGCGCTTTCATCACGTTTGACGAAGCCTTTTTCATGCATAATTTGGAACATTTTAAGTGTGGTTGTGTATGCGGCTTTATGGTCTGCATTCACCGCTTCATGTACTTTCCTAACGGTTGCGGGTTCGATTTTCCATAGTATTTTTAGCAGCTCTAATTCCGCAGCAGTTGGAACTGTTTTATTTTTATCCATTCTATGCTCCTGGATGACCTAAAGTCACATAGTGGTGTAGGTTTATACAAAACAGAAAAAATGAGATAAACCTAACATATGTATTATTCCCAGTGTTAGAACAATACGCTGGTAGTAACAGCATAATTGCTGTTACTACCAAAAAGCAATTAACACTTCTTCTTTAGTCGAGAACCTGTATTTCTTGAACACATATCAGCCTGCGCAGACGCATTAGACGCTTTAGATGCGTTATTCGCATTACCACTTGCCGAATCGGTAGATTTACAACCCGCCATAGCAAGCAAAGCGGTCAGACATAATAAGATAAGTTTGAATTTCATTTTTAAGGTTCCTAATTTATTAAAGGTACAAAGCAAGTGCTTTATATCTTGTCCTGAAGACTCGACGAACTTATCTACTAAAAGTATAGTAGACTTTTATAAAGTTATACGAAAACATTCGTAGCTGTCAAACCTTATTGCAAATAAACAATTAAAAAAGAAACACTTGGCAGAAGTTCTAAAGTAAAAAGTATGCTTCTTAGACTTAATTTTGTAGCTATGCCCTGACGTTTGCTCACAATATTGCACAAGGTAAAGCGGTTTTTAAACATCTCGACTATTGTGCATCACCGTAAACTCAGTAAACTTGTGCCCTTTGAAATTGTGTCTAAGGATCACCATGCTTTCATCTGCCCAACTTAACACCATGCTTACTTTGCAAGACAAAATGAATCAAAAGGTTAATCCGCAATGGTTAACTGCAGGCTATCAGTATCTTAGAGCTGCGATGATCGAGGCGGTTGAAGGTATTGAGCATCATGGTTGGAAATGGTGGAAGGCACAGCAAAAAGACTTAGCGCAATTGCAAATGGAGCTTGTCGATATTTGGCATTTTGCCCTATCCGCTATCATCATTGATTTTGATGGTGATATTCAACGATCTGCGCAAACCATTGCGGATCAACTCGCTGCAAACACCGAAAGTGTGACCTTTGACGGGGTGGAATACTTATTTCTAGAGCAAGACATATTAGATAACCTAGAGTTAATGGTTGGCCTATGCGCAGCAAAACGTTTTTCAGTTCCCTTGTTTATCAAAATTGTAGAGCAGGCTGAGATGACCTCAGATGAATTGTATCGTCAGTATGTTGGTAAAAATGTGTTAAATTTCTTCCGTCAGGATCACGGTTATAAAGAAGGCAGTTATATTAAAATCTGGCAAAATCGCGAAGACAATGAGCATTTAGTCGATGTTCTTAACCAACTGGATATCCATGCTCAAAGTTACAGTGAAGATGTATACCAAGGGCTTGCTGCGCGCTACCCCAAGGACCAATAAGGCACTAGCACGCAAAGCTTGCAGCGCTAGGTTAATCACCACAAGAGCGAAAAGCTAACACTAAAATAGGGTTAGCTTTTCATTGTCATTTACTAACCATGGAATAGCCTTGCCAGCTACAATCCACGCCGAGCCAAAAGCGATTAGCGCCGCAGCCTCAGCGACAAATACCACCGAAGTCCACCCGAAGGATTGCTGATAATCGATAAAAAGCGTCGATAACATTACTGCCATAGCGATCACCATCACCACACCACACGTTAAATAGATTTGGCTACGACGCTTTTTCTTTCCTTCTTGGTGTTTAATATCATTTCGAAAAAAAACAAAACAAAAAATCGCAAGTACCACAAAAAGAATAGAGGCTGAAACATAGTGCAATGTTCCTGTTGATGACTCGCCATAGATATCACAGACTTTTTCAAATATATCGGCATCACAGGACGTAGGGAAAACCGCCACACCTATCGCCGCAATAGCGGCAAGCTTACTCGTATACTTTTGCCAATTAGTATGTCCGTTGTACGCCCACAAAAAAGCAGCTACAACAAATAACAAGCCAACGAAAGCATCTCTGGCATTGGTGTAATAGGACGCACTAATGGATGGCAGTTCAAGTTTGGCGATCAAAGTTACTATGACGGGTATGGAAACAGCAATAATTCCCACCAGTAATCGTAACGCCCGATAGTCAAACGTTAACAGCTTGGGTGGTTCAGGATGTTCCATAATGATTCCTTTTAATCGACTCCTTATTGAAATTTAGCAGCATTCAAAATAATTGCTTAATTTTTCACCAAAAAGAATCCCCTGTGACATGATTTATTTTTTAAAAAGTGCGCGCTTTAGGTCAAACTTTAGGGCTAACTACTTTGATTTGTCGCAAACAACGGTAAAACGAATCATTAAAAACGCTCATCAGCGAAGGAGACTTACTATCCGGAGTTCAGGTTAGTTAGGCTTAAACAAAATATCAGCATAATCTCGCCAACGACCTACGCTTGATTGTGAAATAGGCTTTCTGACTTGAATCGCACTCAAGGTATCCACCACCGCGGCAGTTCGATGTTGGTCAAGGCATTGCGACTCCATTGAGGTTCCTAAATAATCCATCACTGCAATTAACTGCTCCTGTGGTGAGCTTACTAACGCTTCATAGTGAATATCGATAAGTTGACCACTGAATTGACTACGCCAATGATTAGTTAACTCTTCTGTGTAATCTGCAAATTCAGCAAACTGAGCTAGGTCACAGAAATAAGGTTCGTTATGCGCAAAATAGTTCTTAAATACAGAAAGGCTTACATCCTTCATCGACCGATTTAATATGATGACTTTAGCATTGGCGAACAGTGCGAAGATTAGTCCAACATTTTGCACATTTGCCGGTAGTTTATTGATCACATATTTGGCCGACGAATGCTTTGACAGGTAATTAATGTAGTGAGCCGCAACCTTATCACGGTCTAATTGAGCGGCCTCAGATAAACATGCTGGAAAACGGTTCTGACTGGCTTTTTCGAGCAACGGGACACACACATTACTGAGAAAAGGTTGTTCGCCAACCGTGTCTATTTGTGAGTGTCTCGCTAACATCTGTTCCAATAAGGTAGACCCTGTGCGTGGCAAGCCGACAATAAAAACTGGCGTTATTGTTTCATTTTCTGTGTTTTTAGACGTGTTCGTGCCTGCTGGAAAGTGTTCGGCGATAGAGCGATAAAAGGGTGCCAACTGTTTGGTTGCAAAATCACACAAGCTTAATTGGAACGCGTTTGCCTGACGTAAATGGTTGGCAGCTCGCTGAAAATCGCCAACACGGTCATATGCTTGCCCCAACGCATAATCTATTAGCATTTTAACCCTACCCGATGATTGTTCAGAGAGTTGCCTTAACTGCTGCCACTGTGAATCACTGAGTGGTTTATGCCACACCCTTACCCTATCTAGCCATCCATAGGCAGAAAAAAGCGCATCATCACTTGCAATCTGCTGTTCTAATAAAGACTCTGCTGATGGCACATTGCCCATACGAATATGTTGTTGGATAAGGGCGCTCAATACGGTTTTGCTTTGTGGATACTGCTTCATCGCATAGTTAAGTGACGTTAATGCATCTGCAGGCGATGATACGGCATTAAAACTATTAGCTAGCAATATCAACGCATCTTGGGGATAGGGAGATAATTGACAAGCTTGAGAAAGCAGCGTAATCGCGCGGTCATAATCGGCTAATTGAAACGCAATCTTGCCTAAACCAAGATATGCAAACGCATTTTGCGCGTTATGCTTTAGCGCTTCTAAATAGGTTTGTTTTGCCGCTTCAAGCTGTCCGGCTTGGAAATGACGTTCTGCTTTTTCAATCAACGTTTGCGTCATAAAATGTCCATACTCATCATTGGGTCCAAAAGTTTAAAGACTTGAATTTAAGGTAAAAAAAAGCCTTGTCAATGACAAGGCTTTATCACGTTACAACCTCTTAAAAGTTATAAGTCGCTTTCAAGTAGTAGAATCCGCCGTTGAATCCAAATGGAGAGGTTTCATAGAACACCCCACCCCAAGTGTTATTCGCTAGGCCGACTGAAGCTGGAATATCAATGCGTTCAGCATCTTGGTCAAAGATATTCTGAGCACCGGCAGTAAGGGTGAATTCATCATTAACGAAGTAACTCGCTTCGAAATCCACTGTCACTGCAGCGTCTGCCATCTTGGCTGTTGCGTCATAGTCAACATGTACACCTTGGTACTCGCCATAGTAATTTACGCGAGTAAAGAATGAGAATGTGTCGTATGACTGAGACCAAGTTAGCGTTGCGCGGTGATTCGGTAAGTCTTCTTCAAGACGTTTTACTTTAAAGTCACCGGTAATTTCTGAGAAACGATCCACTTCGGTCTCGTTCCAGTTATACGCTAAACTAAAGGTAGACGAACCATCGAACAGAGCGGTGCTGTAGTTTGCAACAACATCAATACCTTGTGTGGTGGTATCAAAATCGTTCGTAAAGAAACTTACTTGCGCTAGTCCATCAACGTTAGGTACGCCAGCATTTTTAAGAATTTGCTTGTCAGCATCGGTCAAATTAATCTTCTCAGATTGGCTGATACGATCAGTCACTTCGATGTTGTAATAATCGATAGTCATGAACACATCACCCAACTCGTAGATCATACCGAAGGTAAAGCTTTGTGACTCTTCTGGTTCAAGTTCAGTACCACCTAACTGCACCGAAATGGGGTTAGTTGGAGGTAACAGTGCTGAATCTACCAGTACACCACTACTTAGGTTAGTTTGAACGTTACTGACGTTCGCCTGCCCTACAGTAGGCGCTCTAAAGCCGGTACTGATTGACCCGCGCAACGATAAATCGTCAGTCGCGTGAAATTGTGCAGAGACTTTGTAGTTTGCCGTTGAACCAAAGCTATCGTAATCCTCGAAACGCACTGCGTAACCCATCAAAAACGCTTCTGTATAAGGTACTTCAGCATCGATATACAAAGCAGCGCTGCGACGAGTTGAAACACCTTGATCAGAGGGTTTGAAGCCTGGGAAACCGTTTGAACCTACGCTAAAACCTTGGTCAAATAGTGGACCATCAGTGAACGAGGCAACATCCCCTGCGATAACTTCAAATGACTCTTCACGCCATTCTAAACCACCAGCCAAGTTGATATCGTCGTATAAATCAGCGTCGATTCGTTTGACTAAATCAAAGTTAAAGGTTTTTTCAAGCTGAATGTATTTACCAGGCGAGAAATCACGAGGTGTGTCTGGGCCTAATGAAGAGTTCAGTGTATTGAAGATAAAGAACTGAGATTCACTGCGTCCAACCGCACCACTGATGTCATAAAACACCCCTTTCGCAAAGCCTTCTTTAACTTCGCCTTTAGTACCAATCGTCAGTGATGTATCTGTGATATTACCACCGAAGTTAGGCGTAAAACCTTCAGGAATTGCTAGGTTGTGTGCGAAACAGTTGGCCGCCGTTAATGAATTAAGTGCTGTTTCATCAGGCAAGCCATTGTCGCCAATTTCCACCACTGGGCAGTTCAGTTGTTGATCTAAGCCATCAAGTGAACCAACTAAGATAGTAGCAGGGGCTGCATCCCAAGCCGCTTGGCCATCTGGATCATCATCACCAGGACGGTAGCTTGGTGAGCCGTCAAGATTACGCACTATGCCGCCATACACGCCAGGACGTGTTGTCGGGTTACGATAATAGAAGCCACCACGAACGTCACGCTCAGAGTAGTTACCGAACATGTAGAATTCTTTATCGTTGCCTAAATCAACTCCCACGTTTCCGAAGATAGTGATGTCATCATTGATTTCAGGAGAACCCCAAATTTGCGCAGGGTCGGCTACGTTTAATCCAGCCGCAGCAAAAGCAGCAGCATCTGGACGCTGCACACTACGGCTAGTAGCGTCAGCATTTTTATATTGGAAACTTAAATTGGCAAAACCATCTTTTGTGAATGGCATACCAACGTTACCAGCGATTTCAGTGGTTGTACCGTCACCTTCGTAATACTCACCGTGACGAACTTGCAAGGAACCACCTTCAGAGGCGTCTTTTAGCACGAAGTTCATTACGCCAGCAATAGCATCTGAACCGTACTGTGCTGCCGCACCATCTCTCAATACTTCAACCTGTTTAAGCGCAATTGAAGGAATAACCGAGATGTCAGGGCCTTGCGCACCATCATTGATACCACCGCCTAAAAATGCAATAACTGAAGAGCGATGACGACGTTTACCATTAAGCAATACTAGGGTGCTATCGGCAGACAAACCACGCAAGTTTGCTGGGCGAACCAAGGTTGCGGCGTCACTGATTGGATTGGTGTGTACGTTCAGTGAAGGCACGGTACCTTTTAATATTTCAAGCATGTCTGAATTACCCGTTTTAGAGAGTTCTTCAGCGCCAATGATATCGATTGGTACCGGTGAGTCACCGATTGAGCGAGGTGCTGCACGGCTACCTACTACCGCTATTTTTTCTACGTCAGCATTTTTGCTCGACGAGTCCTGCGCCATGCTAGGCGCAGCATACGCAAGAGAAAAAGCAGCTGTTGCTGCTAGTCCCAAGCGAACACTTGTTGAAATTCTTGATAAGTTTTTGTTCATGTGTTGTTCCCAATTATTATATTTTTGAAGATACTCACTGGGTGCTTTGCGCACTATATTTTTAAGCCACAATACAAAGTAATCAGCAAAGGTTGCAACTTAAAGGGGCCCTAAAGCGTAGCTGAGTACCTGTATAGTTATAGTCTCTTGCCGCCTAAAAAACAACTCTATTCGTAGAAAATCTCTTTTAAAATAGCGAGTTAGCCATAGCTTGTGGAACAAAAAATTGTCCAGACTATACAAACAGCGGACCTTAATCGAATCAGTTACGGTAGATATTTGATTTAATTGAAATTTCAACACTTGGAAATTTTATCTTAATTCGGTGATTAATTAGTCATCTGCAGCTACTGAACATAAAAAAGCCCCACTATTTAGTGAGGCAAGGAGTCCAGACCATCTGGATTAAGGGGAGAGAAAAGTGTAAATAAATAATTCAATGAGTTCCATTAGAGTGCCGCAAATTATCAATACTCTAACAATGTGCACTGCTCAATAATTAAGTCATTTCGCGTAATTTTTTAGCAACTCGAAGTTTACTTTCTATGCTTGGGATATAGTGTATCGCGGCGGCATCAAAAAAGCCTTGCCATCTGTCTCAAAATACTGGCCGGATGTCGCACAAAAATAACAATATACGCTCGATATAACACCGATAAGGAAATATAAGTGCTGCAGTCACTTTTGTTAGACAATAAAAATATCAGCAAGATGGGAAGAATAAGTTGGCAAGACCGTGCTGCTGTATTTAGTTATCCCGGTGTCACATTTAGCTTCGTCACGAATGCAGAAAAAGCCTTCATCACTGCACACTGCCTCGAAGGTAAGGGGCGCATTGATGTATTTTTAGACGATAAGTTGACCAAACAATGGGTTATCACGTCAAAGCTTAAAGAGTATCAACTACTGGGAAAATTAAAGTCTCGACCGGTTTGCGTAACAATCGTCAATCGAGGTGAAACCTGGCATGGCGTTATATCTATAAGTAAACTTCATTTACAAAATGGGGACATACTTACGCCACTTCCACAGCCACAAAGAAAGTTATTAATTATTGGGGACTCAGTCACTTGCGGGGCTTTAATGACTCGTGCAACTGAGGGCATTAAAGGCCCACAACTTTCAAATGCAGCGCAATCTTACGGGATGGTAATGGCCAACATGTTGGACGCACAAGTTCATTTGATTGGATACGGTGGTAGAGGGTTAACCCGCAGCTGGGATGGAAACCCTACGGATTTACAAGCACCGGATTTTTTCGAATATGCGGTGCCACGCAATATTGAACCTATTGCCTGGAACCATCAAAATTACACAGCTGATGTGATACTCATAGCGCTAGGCACCAATGACTTTCATTTAGGGGTCCCAGATAAGGATCAGTTTATTGCAACTTACGTTAATTTTATAAAACGGCTTTTGCAACTTCATCCGCAAGCGATGATCTTTATCACCGAAGGCCCCATGCTCAACGACACCGATCCCACGATGCCATACAAAACAATTGCAACAAGCTATTTGAAACAGGTTGTATTGCAGTTTAGCTCAGCCAATGTCAGTTACATGAGTTCAACGTTTTATCCGGGAGATAACCTCGACCCTCATCCAACAGAACAACAACATCAACACATAGCAGACGATTTCGCTACACAGCTAAAAGCAATATTAGATTGGTAATCAATTTAATTGAGTTAAATCGATTATAAAAAAGATCGCACAATACCAATCCAACGGCAAATTACCTTACCTGAGATAGGCAGGCCCCAAAATCACATCTTTCATATAAATTGACTCGCTAAGGTCTTAAAACAGCTGTACCTGCGGTTGCACACTTTATATCAACTTTAAGGTGGGTGTCCAAATAAGCAATTTAAGAGTGGGTGTCCACGTAAGAGACTCCTGTTAAGGTGGGTGTCCTCATAAGAGAACTTTAAGAGTGGGTGTCCTCGTAAGAGAACTTAGCCTTTGCGCATAAAAAAAGCTGCAAATCTGCAGCTTTTCTGAGTAACGGTTGAATTACACGTCGTAGGTGGTTGAGGCGGTGTCACCGCCACGGCCGGTCCAATTGGTGTGGAAGAACTCACCTCTTGGTTTGTCTTTTCGCTCGTACGTGTGAGCACCAAAGTAATCACGCTGCGCTTGCAGCAGATTTGCAGGTAAGTTTTCGGTACGGTAGCCATCAAAATAACTCAATGCCGACGACAAACACGGTATTGCAACGCCTTGCATTGCCGCCGTTGCAATTACTTCACGCCAGCCTTGTTGAGCATCGGTCACGACTTTATTGAAATAGTCGTCTAATAATAGGTTATCTAACTTACCATGATGGTCGTAAGCCGCTTTTATATTGTCCAAAAATACTGAGCGGATAATACAACCTTCTCGCCACATCATGGCAATAGCACCATAATCGAGTTCCCACTTATACTCTTTGGCCGCTTCTTGCATTACTGAAAACCCTTGGGCGTAAGATACGATTTTAGAGGCTAACAACGCTTGGCGAAGACTCTCTAAAAATGCCGTTTTATCACCATTAAAACGAGGGCTTGGGCCAGATATCACCTTAGATGCCTGTACTCTTTGGTCCTTAATTGCCGACAGGCAGCGAGCAAATACCGCTTCACCGATAAGTGTCAGTGGAACCCCCAAATGTAACGCGGTGATCCCGGTCCATTTACCTGTGCCTTTTTGTCCAGCAGTATCTAAAATTGACTCCACTAAGGCTTCATCATTTTCTTTATATCGCAGTATTTCTGCGGTGATCTCGGTGAGGTAACTGGATAACTCAGTTTCATTCCACTGAGTAAACACATCAGCCATTTCATCGGTGGTCATGCCAAGCAAATCACGCATTAAAATGTAACCTTCACAAATGATCTGCATGTCGCCATATTCAATGCCATTGTGGACCATTTTCACAAAGTGACCGGCGCCCCCCTCTCCTACCCAATCACAACAGGGGATAGTGAGTTCGCCATTTTGATCTTTTACCTTTGCCGAGATCGCTTGGAAGATAGGTTTCACATGTGGCCAAGCCGCAGGATTCCCCCCGGGCATAATTGACGGGCCTAACAGTGCGCCTTCTTCTCCTCCAGACACACCGGTTCCAACATAAAGAAGGCCTTTTTCTGCGAGCATTGCTGTGCGTCGATTAGAATCTTCAAATTGACTATTGCCACCGTCAATAATGATGTCGCCTTGCTCAAGATGAGGAATGAGTTTTTCAATAAAATCATCTACGGGTTGGCCGGATTTTACCATCAACATGATTTTTCTAGGCGTTGCCAATGACGCCACTAAATTCTCGATTGAATCGGCTCCACGAATGCTTTTATCTTTTGCGCGCGTTGCCAAAAAATTCTCTACCTTGCTGTAGGAACGGTTGTAAGCAGTCACCGTAAAGCCTTTGCTTGCCATATTCAAAATCAGGTTCTCACCCATTACGGCCAAGCCAACCACAGCAATATCAGAGAGTGTTTTCATGTTTTTCCTCATTGAACTATGTTGTTACTCGCGAACCTTAGTTAATTCAGCTCGAGAGTTTTTAATTGCTTAATGCAACTAAAAGAAAAGTAGCGCTAATTTACATCAAATACAGGGCTTTTTACAGCTTCAACATGGAAGATTTTTACGCTTGTGCTCATAAATGCCTTTCGTTCGCTAGGCGGACAATTTGTGTACCTAATTAGTCAGGCATAACTAGACAATAGAATGCGCAGAACATAAGCTAATTACACAATTTTTGTGTCTTTGGTGTACCTATAAATGAAATTCGTTGTTTTGCTTAGTTCGCTTCTATTTTGTGTCTCAGGTTTTGCTCATATCAAGAGCTCGACTTTGTCAGAGATTGAATCTCAACTGATTACGCAAATAAATAAGCAGTTACCTGACGCTAATGCCCTGCTTGAAAAAACGGTCAACATTAACAGTGGCACAATGAATTTCGACGGTGTCGAGAAAGTGGGACGAGTTTATCAGCAGCAACTAAACGAAATTGGCTTGGAAACAAAATGGATCAAAGGCACGGCTTTTGATAGAGCAGGTCATTTAGTCGCCCATTATGGCACTCGAGGCCCCAAAATATTAATGATTGGTCATCTTGATACGGTGTTTGAAAAAGACGATGGTTTTCAGCGTTACGAGAAACGAGATAACCAAAACGTTGCGGGCCCTGGCATTACCGATATGAAAGGTGGCGACGTGATCATGATTGAAGTACTTCGGGCACTTAAACACACCGGATTACTTGAAAATATGAGCGTGCGCGTGGTCATGACTGGTGATGAAGAACGCAGCGGTCGTCCGCTGAGTGAATCTAAAAAAGCCATCATCGAAGCTGCTAAGTGGGCAGATATCGCATTGGGGTTTGAAGATGGTGACGGCAACATAGAAACCGCGGTTGTGGCCAGAAGAGGCTCGGTGAACTGGCAGTTAGATGTCACCGGTAAACCTGCTCACTCATCGCAGATATTCAGTGATGAGGTGGGCTATGGCGCAATATTCGAAGCGGCCCGTATTCTAAATAGTTTTCGAGAAAAATTATCGAACTTAGGCGATCTGACCTTTAACCCTGGCGTGATCTTAGGTGGCACTGAAGTTGAGTTTGATGAGCAGACCGCCTCAGGTAACGCGTTTGGAAAAAACAACATTGTCGCTAAAACCCTTACCGTCCGTGGTGGAATAAGAGCCTTAACACCTCAAGAATTAACCCAAGCAAAAGCGATTATGCAGCAAATTACCCAACAACATCTGTTGCACACCCAAGCCAAATTAACGATTGCCGACGGTTATCCGCCAATGGCACCGAGGCCAGGCAATTACGCACTGCTGAAGCAATACTCTGCCGTCAGCGAAGACTTAGGTTACGGTGTAGTAGAGCCGGTCAACCCAAGAAACGCGGGGGCTGCAGACATTTCGTTTGCCGCAGAACATGTGGATATGGCATTAGATGGTTTAGGTTTGATGGGCTCAGGCGGCCATACTAAAGATGAAGTGGCAGACATGAGCAGTTTTACCAAAAACATGCACAAGGCAGCACTGTTGATGTATCGACTTTCAGTGCAACAGCCCGATTAAATTAACCGCAGGCTCACAGGGCAACTGATTGACTTCAGTCAAACCAACGAGCCTTTTTCTGATCACTCTAATCTCGGTATAGATACTATGCATATTGCAGTTTTTGGCTCTGCGTTTAACCCCCCCACTTATGGGCACCAAGACGCGATAAAGACAATATTGTCTCAACACCCGCCGTTCGAAAAAGTGCTGTTAGTGCCGTCCTTCCATCACGCATTTGGTAAAACCATGTTGGCCTATGAGCAAAGAGTGTCGCTTTTAAAATGCTTTGTTCGTGAGCTAGCAGATCCACGGGTTCACGTATGTGCTGTGGAGGATAAAATCGCCGTAAAGGGTAAACCCGTTTATACCTATGATCTGTTAGATTATTTGCAACGTCAGCATTATCCGAAGGATAAACTTACCTTCGTAATTGGCCCAGATAATCTTGACAACTGGCACAAGTTCTACCGAGCAGAGGAGGTGTTAACTCGCTGGCAGCGACTCGTGGTGCCCCAGCATAAAGACATTCGTTCCACCTACGTCAGAGACGCATTAGCCAAGGGAGTGAGCATCGAGCAATGGGTACCTAAAACCGTGGCTCAATATATTCAACAACATCAACTTTATGTTTGAGCTGGACATCCGCAGGTTTGGCAATCAGCTCGTTTTGGAACGTTAAAACGCTGCCACTGCTGAGTAGCAGCATCAAATAACAACAGCGTATTGAGCAGCGGTTCGCCATAATTGACCAATATTTTAATTGCTTCAAGCGCTTGTAATGCGCCAATAACTCCCACCACCGGTGACATGACTCCCGCCTCACTGCAGGTTAAAGATTGCTCTCCAAAAAAATGGCTAACACAGGCATAACACGCCGATTGTTGAGCTGGGAGCACGCAAAACAGCTGGCCTTCCATGCGAATTGCCGCCCCTGAAACAAGTGCAGTGTTGGTTTTCCAACACAGTGTATTCAACTGATTTCGCGTGGTTAGATTATCGCTACAATCAAGTACCAGGTCGTGTTGCTGCAATCGTTCTAACAACTCTTGATCGTTGAGGCGTTGCTCTACGCAGTTAAGTTTAGTCGCTGAATTGAG
Organism: Aliiglaciecola litoralis; assembly: GCF_039523355.1. Taxonomy (NCBI): domain Bacteria; kingdom Pseudomonadati; phylum Pseudomonadota; class Gammaproteobacteria; order Alteromonadales; family Alteromonadaceae; genus Aliiglaciecola; species Aliiglaciecola litoralis. Next base: position 554,516 of record NZ_BAAAFD010000001.1, read on the forward strand.
CTTTGACAGTGAGTCTCTTGCCGACGCGCATTTGGAAATCCCCACATCGCTTTCGCCATGTAACACCTGACGTTGCAGATTACTGGCATCCACGAGATCATCATCGACCAAGGTCAACTCGCCAACGCCACTGGCAACTAAGTATTGTGCCGCCGCGCAACCTAAGCCACCGACGCCAATCAACAGCACCCTAGAAGCCAGTAGTTGTTCTTGTTTCTCCAAATCAAAACCAGGCAACATGATGTGGCGGCTATAGCGCATCGCTTGTTTAGGCGTTAGTTGATTGGTCATCGAGCCGTTAATCCCTGTTGCAAAGAGTGTCTATAGGCGCTAATTGCGGGCATCGCTGATAACACAAAAGAAGCGCAACAAATCAGTCCAACTCGAGCCCAAGTGGCTATGGTAAATACGTTACTATCAATAAATAAGCCGTATTCTTGGGCTAACAGATCGGCGCCCATCATTAAACCAAGCCAGACCAACCCCACCCCAATGAGACTGGCAAACACAGTAATCAACATGGCCTCAGCTTGAATAAGGACAAAAATAACCCACGGTTTGGCGCCTATTGCCCGCAGTACTGCCATTTCGTTTTTGCGCTCTCGAATAGAAGTGAGCAGCATAGTTGCTAACCCCAGCAATGACGATATGAGCACCATAATTGACACAACCAACAAGATATTTTCAAGATTACCCACCAGCTCCCACAGCTCGGTGAGCGCTACCCCAGGAATAATCGCCATCAGTGGCTCCGCTTGATATCGATTAACCACGCTCTGCATTTGTAAGCTGTGCACTTTGGACTTCAATCCCACAAAGATTGCGCTAATAGCACTGATCTCAATATCAACATCCTGCCCGCTTTCAACGCGATGCATTACCTGCTCAGCTTGTTGCTGAGACATGTGCGCCACTTCCGCCCCCTGTAAAGAAATGTGGATGGTTTTATCTATGGGTGTACCGGTAGCGGCAAGTATGCCTGATACCACAAAAGGTGCGTGATCATGATGAGAAAAACTGACACTGCCCAAACCGTGAGACAAGACGATTTTATCGCCAATTTTAAAACCAAGTTGCTTGGCAACATCCGCACCTAGCATAGCGTCAAAGGGCGACTGGAATGCCTTACCTTGGGCTAATCGCAAAGACTGTTGACTGCCATATTTAAAGTGTTCGAGGTAATCAATGGTTGTGCCCATCACTCGAAATCCTTGATAGGAATCTCCCAGTGAAATTGGAATGGCCCAATCAACACTAGTGGCATTTTGTAATGCTTTATAGCTTTGCCAACGGATACTGTTAGTCGGATTACCCATGCGAAATACGCTGTAGAGCAGTAAATTCGTTGCACCAGTCGGCGCCCCAACTATTAGATCTACCCCCGAGACCGTGCGACCGAAACTTTGCTTTGCCTGCACTCGAAGGTGTTCAACCGCAATCAACAACGTCACGCTGACCACAATAGACAACAAGGTTAGCCAAGCCGCTGCTTTTCTATTGGCTAGACTATGCAGAGCAACCTTAAGCAACATGAGAGGGTTCCGAGTTAAGGATTTGATCTAATCGAATATGCTTTTCAAAATGCTGTGCTAAACCAATATCATGACTCACAAACACCAAAGTACATTGTGTCTGTCGAACACTATCAAGTAGCAGCTGAATAAAGCCGGCTTGTGCTTGGCTATCTAACGCTGAAGTTGGCTCATCAGCAATAATAATCTCAGGCTGATTAATCAACGCCCGTAATATGGCAACTCGCTGCTGTTGCCCTACACTGAGTTGATCGGCTCGTTGTTCCAGCAGTTGTTCCGATAACTGCAACATCGACATGTTATTGCGCAGTAGCTCACGAGACTCCTTTGACACGCCTTTGCCAAAATACGCGGCTAGCTCTACATTTTGCCTGACGCTCAAATAGGGGATTAAGTTGAATTGCTGGAACACCACGCCAATATGCTGGGCACGAAACTCATCTCGCTTGGCGCTAGATAAACTGGAAAATGGTTTCTCTAATAAGGTAATGGTGCCGCTGGTTGGCGTTAAGGTGCCGCAAATAAGGTTTAGTAAGGTACTTTTGCCAGAGCCGGATTGGCCCGAAACGAATATTTTATCACCCGCATCGACTTGCCACTTTGGAATGTCAATGATGGTCGGAGTGTCTTTTTGGTAGCGAAATGTTAGCTGCTCTATGTTGAGTGCCTTTGCCCTACCCCCACTCATTTAAACTCCTCAATTCAGTTAAATTGCAAAGCACACAGCCTGCATGTAATACGCATGCAGACTATACCAATCTATTGAATGATAAGGAACTATTGCCAAATGAAAAGCTTCAATTTACCGATTTTGTCAGACTGGTTCATCCAACACTAGGGCGAGCGCCCCCATCAAGCCAGAATGACTGCCTAAACCGGGCAAGCAGATGATGTGTTCTAAGCTAAGATCATCAGGAAGCACCAAATAACCCGCTAAAGAATCCTCAGTGTATCTTAATACTTTGTCGAGCAATCCAGGTTTGGCCATCACACCGCCACCCATGACAATTTTTTCGGGACTAAAACTCACCAACAAATTATGACATAGTTTTGAAAGCACTTTGGCTTGAATATCCCAAGCTTGATGATCATCATCGAGCGTTTCGGCTGGGACACCCCAAATTTGCGACATCGCGCGCCCTGATGCCAAACCTTCAACACAATTACCGTGGAACGGACATTGTCCTTGAATCCCTTCCGGAGCAGGGATAAGCATATGTCCAAGCTCTGGATGGATCAGTCCTTTAAGACTCTTACCATTAACCACAATACCAACGCCGACACCGGTCCCGACAGTCACGTAGTTTGATACCTCTGTATCTTTTGCCGCGCCCCAGCGAGATTCTGCGATTGCTGCCGCATTAACGTCTGTATCAAATTCAATTCGGCAATCAAGCGCTTCAGCTAATATGGCCACAACAGGTGTATTTGACCAGTGTGGTTTGGGCGTTTTGGTGATGTAGCCAAAAGTTGCTGAAGACTTGCGTAAATCCACAGGACCGAAACACGCTAAGCCTAAGGCGTCAAAATCGTATCCCGCTGCTCGCTGTTTTTTAAAAAAATCAACAGTCTGCGCTAAGGTTTCTTGCGGCGTTGTGGTTGCCACGCGATGCTCAACTATAATATTTCGAGCCGCATCGACAATAGCGCAGTTGAACTTGGTTCCACCGGCTTCTATGGCCGCATAATATGCTTTCATTGAGGTTTACCTTATGCAATTAAGTTGACCAAACGTAAAGTGTAGCTTTGGGATTGACACTTTCCACTAAATATTACTGTAACGTTTAAGAAAGATCTACTATGATTGTTAACAGTTGTAAAAATGGTGTTATAATCGCCATGTTATAAGACGTTAAAATTGATTGCAAGACAGAATCTTAATCGAATCAGTTCATTAGCAAGGTTGAAACTATGAATATAGAACAAGAAAGCAAGCGCTCGTTAACTCGTATACTCGAAAGCGTCGATTTATCCGGCATTGCTAAAACTGATCGCGCGGTGTTTGAGCAGCGTCTACACAGTCATTTTCCGCGCCTATTTTCGTTGTTAATTGATATTTACGGTCATCGATACGACTTTTATTATTATGTTCAACAGCTTGTTGAGACTTTAGCTGAAGGGTATCAAGCACGACCAAAACCGTTAAAAGCAAAAGATAAAAAGCGACTCGCGGATCCTCATTGGTATCAAAGTGAAAAAATGCTGGGCATGGCCTGCTATGTTGACCTATTTGCCACCGACTTATCTAATCTCGAAGCTAAAATTCCTTACCTTGAATCATTAGGGATCACCTATCTGCATTTAATGCCGCTTTACGATGCGCCCAAAGGTGACAGCGATGGTGGCTATGCGGTGTCAGATTACCGTAAAGTGAACCAGCAACTTGGAGATATGGACGATTTAAAGCGCCTAGCCGCAGCCTTGGCTAAAAAAGATATCAGCTTGGTGCTCGATTTTGTGTTCAATCATACCTCAGACGAACATCGCTGGGCGATGGCTGCAAAACAAGGTGACAAAGAATTCCAAGACTATTATTACATGTTTGATGATCGCACCTTACCTGATCAATACGAACAAAGCCTAAGAGAAATATTTCCGCAAGTGAGACGGGGAAATTTTACTTGGAATGAAGACTCGCAAAAATGGGTTTGGACCACATTCAATAATTTCCAGTGGGATCTGAATTACTCAAATCCCGCCGTGTTTAATGCTATTACCTCAGAAATGCTATTTTTAGCCAACATTGGTTGCGAAGCGCTACGATTAGATGCACTGGCGTTTATCTGGAAAGAAATGGGCACTTCTTGCGAAAACCAAGATAAAGCGCATCGCCTAATTCAAGCATTTAACAGTTGTTTGCAAATTGCAGCACCTGCCGTTGTATTTAAATCTGAGGCTATTGTGCATCCAGATGAAGTGCTCAAGTACATCGATGAACAGGAATGCCAGTTATCTTATAATCCACTATTGATGGCGTTAATTTGGGAAAGTTTAGCCACGCGAAAAACCCAGTTATTAACGGAGTCGATGCAACGTAGCTTTGCGATTTCACCAAACTGCGCTTGGGTTAATTATGTCCGATGCCACGATGATATTGGTTGGACATTCGATGACAACGTTGCTTGGCAATTAGGCATTAACAGTCACGATCATCGCCAGTTCCTTAACCAATTTTATACCGGTCGTTTTGAAGGGAGCTTTGCTAGTGGGGTCGCCTTTGGTGAAAACCCCAGCACCGGCGACTGTAGAGTGTGCGGCTCTTTGGCATCGCTAGCGGGGCTGGAAAAGGCGATGCTTGCTGATGATAGCCAATTAATTGAGCATGCAATTGGCCGTATATTATTGGTCCATGCGGTTATTTTGGCAATTGGCGGCGTACCTTTACTGTATTCTGGCGATGAACTGGCACTAACCAATGATTACAGTTATCAACAAGATGACAGTAAAAGTCACGATGGGCGTTGGGTACACCGCATTGCAGTCACTGACAACGCAATCCAAAAATCACAGACCGGCTCTCACCCTGAAAATCAAGTGGCAAACGGACTTCAACACTTAATAAATTTACGTAAATCCTTGCCGTTGTTGGGCTCAAGTGAAACTCAAATCGTGATGACAGACAATCAGCATGTGTTTGCCTTTACTAGACGAGATGACCAAGGACAGGTTTTACTCGCTATCAATAATTTCAGCGAACACAACCAGTCAGTGGACAGCAAAATAATCGATCACATAGGTAGCCATAACGTGGTTGAATTAGTTGGCAATACAGCGCTTAGTGCTGTAAATGAATCTGTCACCTTAGCGCCTTATCAAGTGATGTGGATAACGGCTAAGGCTTAACGTAAAATATCGCTCATAATCGGCAATTAGGCTCACCGTTATAAGCTAATTGCCGTACAAAGCCAGATCGGAAAAAAATGAGCCTCACATTGGTGAGGCTAGTTTATCAATTGCGCTAATGTGTTGTTGGATAGGATCAGCTCTTGGTTGTTCCGCGCAACACCAAGCGCGTTTCTAACACCACATTTTCTTTAGGCGCTTTATCTAATAATAAGCGCGCCGCAAGCCGGCCTTTTTCAATACTTTGCTGACAAATGGTAGTCAATGGCGGCTCTGCTCGCGAAGATTCCGGAATATCATCAAAACCGGTAATTTGGACATCTTCAGGAACACGTAAATTGAGTTCTTTGGCAAGCCGTAACGCCGCTAGCGCCACTACGTCACTCATGCAAAGCAATACATTGGGCCGTGGTGTAGTTGTTAATGCTTCCCGAGCGGCAATTTCTGCATATTCCGAATCATTGATTGGTATATGCCAAACCTGTTGAGCAGCGATATCGCAACCTTGTTCTTTAGCCGCTTTTAAATAACCGTCCAATCGAGAGCGAGATATTTCCTTTGACTCCAGCTCTAAATCAGCCGTCGTTAATCGGCAAACACGATCAGATTCAATTAGCCTTATACCTAAAATCACCGGACGAACGTCTTCGCCTTGTAATACGTGCTTGGCGATGGTGTAGGCACCTTTTTCGTTATCAATATTGACTGAGGCGGTTTCATGATATTCAAAATCGACGACCACCACTGGCTTGCCGGTATTCAATATATATTCAAAGGATTCTCGGTTAATACCACCATACAATATAAAGCCATCAGGCAGTGATTCCGCGCCTCGCTGTTGCGTGGCATGCATATTACCGGATAACAACAACATGTGTTTATTACGGCTTACCAATACTTCAGCAATTCCCTGTAATAATTGATTAGCCACAGGATCGGATAAACTGTACTTCAGAGAATCCAGTAACATAACGCCAATGACTTCAGATTCGCCACGACGCAAGGTTCGAGCTGCCAAGTTAGGACCGTTGTAGCCCAATTCAGCGGCTTCTCTTAGAATACGCTCGCGCAATTTAGCTGAGAGCTGATCAGGTCGATTAAATGCATTAGAAACAGTCGCGGTAGACACACCCAAATGCGCTGATACTTGCTTAAGATTTAATTTCTTTTTGATAATCATTACTCGATGTTAAGAAATACACTTATTCCGCGTCACACTAATCCAAGCGCGAGCTTTGCTGTATATCAAACTAGGTTTATTTCAGACGCCTAATTGTCATTGTCCCTACTTAGACTCTGAATATTGTTATTTGCTGATTCAACAGTTGTTACGAGAACAAAAACGCGCCAGCCAAATTGCCTTTGGACATAGTTTACACTAAATTCAACCATCACTTAACACTATATTTTTGGTAATCATTCTGTGCAGCCTAGATTGTATATGGCGTCAGCCTTATCGGTAACAAGCTACTATTATCTCCCAACTTAAAGGGTTAAGGTGAATTATCACGATATATTCACTTTGCATTTTGCACTGGAAATTCAGTAACGCGGTATATGCATAAGACGATAAGAGTGCTGCGGGATGACGGCAATACTGTCGACTCCGAGGTCTCCCCCCTGTCATCTCCGAGGTCTCCCCCCGGTCATCTCCGAGGTCTTTTGATCGGAGATCTCGTAATACACCCTTATAGCCAAATACAAACAGGAGTTAAAAAGATCCCGCTTAAGAGCACTGCGGGATGACGACAATACTGTCGACTCCGAGGTCTCAACCCTGTCATCTCCGAGGTCTCCTCTCTGTCATCTCCGAGGTCTCCCCCCTGTCATCTCCGAGGTCTCTTGATCGGAGATCTCGCAATACACCCGTATAGCTAAATGCAAACAAATGTTAAAAAGATCCCGCACTGCGTGCGCCCCAAAAGAGCGCTGCGGGATGACAGCAATACTGTCAACTCCGAGGTCTCCTCTCTGTCATCTCCGAGGTCTCCTCTCTGTCATCTCCGAGGTCTCCTCTCTGTCATCTCCGAGGTCTCTTGATCGGAGATCTCGCAATACACCCTTATAGCCAAATACAAACAAATGTTAAGAAGATCCCGCTCAAGAGCACTGCGGGATGACGAGGATGTGTTAAAAAGATCCCGCACTGCGTGCGCCCCAAAAGAGCTTTGCGGGATGACAGCAATACTGTCATCTCTGAGGTCTCCCCTCTGTCATCTCCGAGGTCTCTTGATCGGAGATCTCGCAATACACCCTTATAGCCCAATACAAACAAATGTTAAGAAGATCCCGCTTAAGAGCGTTGCGGGATGACGGGGATGTGTTAAAAAGATCCCGCACTGCGTGCGCCCCAAAAGAGCGCTGCGGGGTAAGGCTGGCATGTTTAGGCGCTCCGCGCCGCCCAGCCGCACGACAGCAATACTGTCGACTCCGAGGTCTCCCCCCTGTCATCTCCGAGGTCTCTTGATCGGAGATCTCGCAATACACCCTTATAGCCCAATACAAACAGGAGTGAAAAAGATCCCGCACTGCGTGCGCCCCAAAAGAGCACTGCGGGGTAGGCTGGTTTGTTTAGGCGCTCCGCGCCGCCCAGCCGCACGACAGCAATACTGTCGACTCCGAGGTCTCCCCCCTGTCATCTCCGAGGTTTCTTGATCGGAGATCTCGCAATACATCCTTATAGCCAAATACAAACAGGAGTTAAAAAGATCCCGCTTAAGAGCGTTGCGGGATGACAGCAATACTGTCATCTCCGAGGTCTCTTGATCGGAGATCTCGCAATACACCCGTATAGCTCAATACAAACAAATGTTAAGAAGATCCCGCTCAAGAGCGCTGCGGGATGACGGGGATGTGTTAAAAAGATCCCGCACTGTGTGCGCCTCAAAAGAGCACTGCGGGGTAAAGCTGGTTTGTTTAGGCGCTCCGCGCCGCCCAGCCGCACGACAGCAAAAGGACGTGCTGGTTAGGTGAGTTACCATGGATGGATTCAATTTGAATTTTGTATTTTCTTGTTTTGGGTCTTGTCATTGGTAAGTACAAGCCACGACACTAAGACAAAGAAACCAACCACTGCACCTAGTATTTTATAGGATAATTGAAAGCCCAATTCATCATACATCATCCCAACGCCGATGGATAAAGCTGCTGCACCGATTTGAGCCATAAAAACGAACCCCACCAGATATATTGTCGCCGACAAGTGTGCTTCGAAAGTTGCAGAAATATATTTAAAAATGGCAACAAGCATAATAGGTAACTCAACTGCGTGAAGCAATTTCATTAATGAAATAGTGTAATTATCATCTGCGTATCCTGAACCAACTATCCGCAATGCCATGATTGCCCCCGCTAAAATTAAACCGTTTTTAGCTCCGATTCTATTAACCAAGAATGGAGCAAGGAACATGCCTAGAGCTTCAAGCAAGACTTGCAGCGAGTTTAGATAGCCGTACATAGCGTTACCTTCTTCCTTAGTAGGAAATACCGACGCAAAATAGGTCGAAAACTGCTGGTCATACACTCCATAGACAGTGGCCACGCCTATAACATAAACCGCCATGGCTAAAAATTTGTTGTTTTTGAATAGGTGCAAGGCATCCGAAATGTTTAACGCTGCAGATTCCTTGTCAAACCTTTCTTCTTCTTTATGTGACGCGGCGGGTACTACAAATGCTACACAAGTCAAAAACAATAAACCAGATAGACTTGCCAGCCAAAAATTGAGCTCTGGATTGATATTAAATATTCGACCAGTAAAGAAAGCGGCGATGGCCCACCCAATCGAGCCCCACATGCGCGCTCTTCCAAATTCAAACCCCGTCATCCGACCGACTCTATCAACGTAACTTTCGATTACCCCTACCCCCGCACTAAATGCCATGCCGAAATATACACCACCAAGCGCAGCCCCTAACCATACGTTGGTCTTTAGCAAAGGCGAATACAGGTAAATCGCGAAGGGCCCGACCAATATAAGCAGTCCGGCAATAAAGTATAATATGTGCTTTTTAAGCCCTAACTTGTCCTGTAAATAGCCGTAAATGGGTAGAACAAATAAAGCGCAAAAGGCACTTAATCCAAAAACAATGCCACGCTCTTCACCATTCAAGCCTACAAATTGTTCGAGCCAAATTGAAAAAATTGAAAAGCAAAACGACCAAGTTAAGAAAAAGGTGAGTAAAGCCCCGCTGAGTAACCAATAATTGCGCTTAGATACTTTAGTATGCATTTACTATCTCACTGTTAATTTATGTCTATCGATGGACAATGGTTATTGATAATAATAATAAATGTAGCTAACTGCAATCTGTTTGTTGCAAAAGAGTTAATATCGATTAAATATCAAGTTACTTAATTTATAAAGAAAGTGCTTAGTCAACGATGTATCGAATTGCGTGCAATGCCTTTTATCAAAGGCAGATGAGCCCATTATTTACTTATTCCATGCAATTTCAGATCGGTCATTGTCACCTCATCTGATGACATTATCTCAATCTTATCAAAGGATTGGTTTGGAAAAACTAATACAGTCATCACAGTGGAACCGCCATTGACAAAAATTTCGACGATAGAATTGTCGTACAAAATATCAATATCCATTGTCGCTTCAATATCGGTTAACGGTGCCGTTTGAATATTAGCAAAGTGGTGGTTAAAATCAGTGATGCCCGATTGTGATCTGTCGAGTATCAGTTGTCGTGATTTTAAATCTAAGGTGATGCTCAACTGCTCTTTAAGTTGATTGGAATAACGCAATTCAATTTGGCTCGTTTGAGAAGCATTAATATTAAATGTAAGTCTAGAATGATTAATTGCCGCAGTGGGTAAAGACTCACTATTAGCTAATAAAAGGGGCGATTGATGAACCACTAACTGTGGTTGCGACAACAATGTTGTAGTCTGAGCAGATAATTCACTGGCGGGCTTTGAACTCAATCTAAAGCCATGTTGAGATTTTACAAGTGATAATTCACGTGGCACTGTCATCGCGCCTCGCCATTTTTTAGTAGGCAATGAATTAGCGTAAGTCCAATTATTTACCCACCCCATAAAAAGATGTCTTCCATCGCTACGAGGTATATTTGAAAATGTCACACCAGCATAGTTGTCAGTTCCATAATCAAGCCACATAGCAGGCTCGATGCGCTCGTGAGCGGCTTCATCAGAAAATACGATATGGTCTGCCAATATATGCCCCCAGCTGCCAGTGTGATTGTCAATAATCTTTATCTGCGCAGTCTGACCAATATATTCTCTCACATCCCAACTGGCTATCGACAGCACCTCTCGATCGCTTCCTGTTTGGGATTTAACAATTTTATCGTCGATTAATAGGTTGACTGAAGTCCTCTTGGGATCGCTACCCCCACCAATATAAAAGTTGATAAAGTTATTTCGTATTTTAAATTCTTGGCTGGTTATTGAACCAACTGAGCCATCCCCCAAATGATAAGAATTTGCCAATTTCTTGCCGACAAATCCATCTACAAAATTTTGCCCCTCGTATCCTCCTGTTGTCGGCGTGTCACTAAATGCATTACCTTCGATACGCCAGTTTTCAAAACCATTTTCAAAGTTTTCAAACACCATGCCTTCCGGAAAATACGAGGGTGTGGGTTGCAAGTTTTTACTAAACTCATCGTCGAGCAGAAATCGTTCGCCGTCAAAATCACCGACAAAGTATTGCGTACCAGAACCACCGTTAGGTGCCCCCGTAATAAGACTTACAATTAGAATGTATTTGTATTCATCAGTGCCCTCTATTTTTACGCGGAGTAAATCGGGACACTCCCATACGCCACCATGACTCCCTACCCCCTCGCCAAAAGTGCTCAATGGTTGCCATTGACGAAGGTTTTTGGACGAATAAAAGCCGATATGATCCTGTTGAGCGAGCACCATGATCCAACGCTGGCTCGGTTCATGCCAAGTTACTTTAGGATCACGAAAGTCTCTGATACCTGGATTGTTTAAAACTGGGTTACCGTGAAACTTTGTCCAACTGCGTCCTTTGTCTAAGCTATAGGCGATTGCTTGTGTTTGAAAATCGTCCTTTCCTAGACCGTTTTTTATGTTGTCGTGATATGTATAGATCGCAACCATAGGGGGGGATTCGATAGAGCCAAAACCCGATGTGTTTTGCCAATCAATGACCGCACTACCGGAGAAAATGGTCCCTTGTTCATCGGGGTAGAGTGCGATGGGTAATGTTTGCCAGTCTAGCAAATTTGTACTGACAGCATGCCCCCAATGCATCGGTCCCCACACTGTCGAGTTTGGATGATATTGATAAAATAGATGATACTCACCCTCATAATAGACCATGCCATTAGGGTCGTTCATCCAATTAGCAGGCGGAGTATAATGAAATTTGGGCCGAAACTGTTCAGTAGCAGTTTCGACAATAACCTTAGTGGTGCATCCTGCAATTAATACTAGTATTGCAGCGCTTATCACATTTCGCTTCACTGAGAACATGTTAACCTTCCCGATTATTAATGACTAAAAAAGACAAATCTTCTAAAGATTTTCCTTTAGTTTCCGGCATGAGCCGCAATACAAAAATTAATTGCAAAATCATCATAAAGGCAAAAAACGAGAATACACTGCTTGCGCTAAACTGCTGCAAGACAAACGGCATCAACAATGTGATTAATGCTGCGAACACCCAGTGGGTTCCAGAGCCCAACGATTGGCCTTTGGAACGCACACTGTTAGGAAATATTTCAGCGATAAACACCCATATGACGGCACCTTGTCCGATGGCATGTGATGCTATAAACGAGAACACGAAAAATACAATAATGATTCCGCCAGCACCACTGCTAAACGCCCAAGAAACCACCGCGAGCGATGTGATATATCCTATGGAGCCAATTAACAGTAATGTTCTACGGCCAACCTTATCAATCAAAAATATCCCCAGCATTGTGAACACTAGATTGACCATACCGATGCCAGCGGTCGACAATAATGAGGAGCTGGCATCCAATCCTGCCAACTCAAACACGCGTGGTGCGTAGTAGATAATGAAATTTATTCCAGAGAGTTGATTAAAAGCAGCAAGCAAAAAAGCTAAAATTATGGGAAATTGGTAAATCTTTGAAAAAAGTGCTTCATTTTTGTGCTGTTCATGCTCAGTTTGTATTGCATTGACAATAATTTGTGCATTTTTTTCGCCAAGTTCGATTAGTACCTGATTAGCCCTATCAACATTATTTCCGTGTAAAATTAACCACCGCGGACTTTCTGGGGCTTTAAGGATAAGCAAAAAGTACACAAGCGCGGGGAGCGCTTCAATACCTAGCATTATACGCCAATCAAAATCGGACATGCCGGATATCAGGTAGTTTGATAAAAATGCGATCAATATGCCAAACACAATTTGAAATTGGTAAAGAGCAACAAGTCGGCCGCGATATTTAGCCGGAGCAATTTCTGAGATATACGCGGGTACGGCAATGGATGATATCCCTACGCCTACCCCACCTATAAATCGCATTATTGCAAAAGTATAAGGGTCTGTAGCTAGCGCGGATCCCAAGGCAGATACAAGATAAAGTAAGCCAATCAATACTAGCGTAGGTTTGCGCCCAAATTTATCACACGGATAATTCCCTGCTAGCGCTCCAAGTACGGTTCCCCATAGCGCTGATGACATGATAAACATGCCATGAAACAAAGGACTTGTTTGCCATAAATTTTGAATCGGTTGATCTGCGCCTGAAATGACAGCCGTATCAAACCCAAATAAGAAGCCGGCAACGGCTACTGATATTGACCAAAGTGCGATCTTACTCATAGTCTGCTCCAGTAACTTTGGTGTGCTTAGACCTACACCAAAATAGAGTAATGAAACATAAAAAAGCGGTGAGTTTTAGTCACCGCTTTTTAAACTCAAATCTTTGTTAATTTGGACTAAATTTGGCTTAAAAATTAAAGGTTAATGAAGCTTTCATCGTCCGGCCCAATAGTGGTCTTGCAACACCTCTATAATCACCATTTGAGAACTGAAGACCTTCAGTGACTGAACTACCTTCGGTAAATGAGTCAGCATCATTTAAGTTACTAATGTGAAACTGAAATTCCATGTCATCACTAATAGAATAAAGAAAGCCAACATTAATTTGCGTGTACTCTGGGTAAATGGTCACATTAGTATTGCCGTCTGCTGCAAATCGCTCGCTGAAATACATAACCTGACCATAAAGTGTTAACGGAATATCACCAAAGGAATAAGAGGGACGAACGTTAACTAACCATTCTGACTGACGACGTGGCCGTCTTTTATCACCACTGGAAATATCGTAACTACGTAAATCATTGATATTGTCTCCGTTAGTGTCTGTTTCAATAATACCGCTTCTGATTGCATTATCTTGTCCTTGCTCAGGATCTTGCCATACAACACTGCCTTGCAGTTTTAATCCTTCTAACCAATTAGGGCTGTAGCTACCCTCTACCTCAATACCTATATTTTCAAGACTGGTACGGAAGCTATCACGTATTTTGGGACAATTAGCGGGTGCAGGAACGGAGGCACAAGATACATTATTATCACCTGTTGCAGAAAGGTCATCTAAAGTAGCACCAAGGTTTTCTTTGGCTTCGAAATCAATGTAAAAAGCATTTGCACTTAACTCATACCCTTTGCCAGCATAACGAAGTCCACCTTCGTATTGCTTTATATTTTCGACTAAATCACCCCGTGCGATTTCACCAGTTGAAGGGTTCGTAGCAGGACCACCGAAAATGTAGTCCTCAAATCCTGGAAGGCGGAAAGAATCTGCATAACTGAAGTAAGTTGTGATGCTATCTGTCAAACGATAGTTTGCACCAAGCGTCCAGCCAAACGCATCATAGCTCTCCGAGGCAAAGCGAGGTGTACCATCTGGCACATTAACAAAGTTATCAGAAAGTGTGTCGTTTGTTGAACCTACAACTACATCAGCAGGTGTGAAATCGTTAGACGTATTCCCTGGATCGAAAGAGTTTGTAGTGACGCGATTAACATCGAGCTCTTGGTAACGGCCTCCGATATCGATTTGTAAGTCGCCGTCTAACAGTGAAATGTGATCTAACACATATAAGGCATTAGTACGCATTGTGGAATCAGCCCCCAAACCGAAAAGTGCCGGTTGATCAACCCCACCTCGTGTAATGGAAGGACCAACTTGCTGATCACTTGCGTCTACTGCATACAAATCGACTAATCGTGAACTTTCACTGATATTACTCCAAGCACTAGCAAACACTGACTGTACATTGTATGTGTAATGGCTAGTATAAAAGCCAAATGTGAGCTCATGATCTTGTTTTTCGAATGTAAAAAGTCGACTCAAACGTATGTCAGCCACTGCACTTGTTGCATCAACCTTCCCATACACGGGGATATTATGCGCTAGGATATCATCAGCACGTTCCGCTGAACTCAAATCCGTACCCGTTACCGTATCATTATAAAAGGCCTTTACAGCCACTGCGTCAGCGTATGAGTCTCCGATAACCCCATCAAATCCTTGAATTCGAGAGAATTGCTCGCTCTCTAGTTGGGTGCGCTCAGTAGGAGGATCATTGAACATGGCGTTAAACCCATTTGAGCCAGCAGTAGAGCGAACAGCGGCATGCAAGCGCCATTCATTTTCGAAGTCTTTGGTTAGCTCAACAGTAAAAATATCGAACTTAGGTTCAATTCCATCGCTAATATCCAGATTGAGCAGGCTACCATCAGGATTATATAAATTATAAAAGCTCGTTTGATACGATAAAACTTGACCATCACCAAAATCTACTCCTAAATTATTAACGCTTGAGGGAGAGATTTTGAAGGGGTCGTCAGGTGTACCTGGCGCTCGATCATTGGTTATAGAGTAAGGTATATTTTGATAAAAATTGGTCTTATCTCTAATAACATGAGCCTGAACCTTAACTTCTGTAGAGCTATCATCACTTGTATAAACAACATTACCACGAAGTTGCCCACCACTATTGCCAGTATAGCCTGGGTCGCGCATGCCTTCGGCAACGCGATAAAAACCACCGAACGCATAGGTCAGATTGTTATTAATTGGACCAGAAATGTAAAAATCGTTTCTGACATGCCCCCAGTCTCCCACTTCAAGTTTGTACGCTCCTTTGAACTCATCAGAACCTGTTCTAGTCACGTAATTTACCGCAGCCCCTAAAGCATTAGAGTAAAGCACACCTCCAGGCCCCCCCTTTACCGCTTCGACAGCAACGGTCATTAAATCTGGTTTGATAAATACGTCATTATTCATAAAGGGCGCTTCAGGTTCTTCATATACAGGTAAGCCATCTATTAGATTTGGTACATACCTATAACCGCCTGCTTGAGGTAATCCTCGAACCAGTACGTTGTTGTGAGACTCACCCGCTGTGCCGCCTTCTGGGAAGAATCCAGGGATATTTCCCAACAATTCTGCCGCCCCATTGGGGGCCAATACTTTCATGTCTTCTTCAGTAATAGTGTTTATAGAAAAGGTAGCTTCCATTTTTTGAGTATTGCGCGTTACGCCTGTCACAATAATGCGCTCTAGCCCTGAGTCATCCGCAACAGCATCCGAATTATCCTGAGCGGCAACATTTTGCGAACTGACCAGAGCAGCCGCAATTGAAATAGCAAAATAGTTTTTTCTAAACATAATATGTACCCGTTTATGTGCATTGCCTTAATGTCTATCGTAGGACATTACGCTAAAATTACATTGTGTCAACATTTTTTTTACTTTCGTGGTTATTTTTTAATCGCGGTAATTTAACGGAACGTTAATTCCCAAGGTATGTCATGGTGAATTGGTGAAAATTCAGGGAATAAACCTAGATTTAAGTTTACTTTTATTAAGCTTGAGTATTTATTGCTGAGCTTGTGTCCATCGATGCACAATCAATTTTACTATTGGAACCTAGTTTAATCTAAGGTTTTTTAACATGCTTTGCCCTAAAAGGATTAACTAAAAGTTAACACTAAGAGTTTGAGGGTCACTTGAGCGAATTACGAAGATTCCCCATATCATCAGCCAACTAAAACGGACTACTGAATTACCGTAAGCTTAATATTAACTTAGGGAAGTAAGGCGAATAAACGTGTATCTGCCTAAACGCCAAGAGTAATAGAAGAAGTCGTTCTTTTAGCCTCCAACCTGAAAAGTCAGTTCGCCTTTTAAACTTAAGCCTTATAAGGAGCGCTTAATGAATCACGCATAATTAGATCACCGCAAACTATTTCTTCACGCGGCTCAATAATTTTATCGATTGCCAATTTAGCAGCCAATTCGCCCATTCTAAAGTAAGGTAAAGATACCGTTGTCAGACGAGGTAATAAATTTTCGGCAATCAACTTATAATTGTCGTAGCCGACAATAGAGATTGTTTCTGGTATTTTGTAACCCATGCGACGAATTAACATATAAATACGCATAGCCATCTTATCGTTCCCACACAATATAGCTGTTGGCCTATCTTGTAGGGCCATAATATTGCGTAACACATCTGGAAGTTTACTAAATTCGTCATCAGAAACAGTGCATACACCTTCAATTATCAGATTTGGATCAACAGGCACATCAGCTTCCAACATCGCTTTTTCAAAACCGCGTTTTCGAAGCTGAGTCGCTCGCATTTCTTCAAACAAAGTGAGATAAGCTATTCGACGGTGGCCTGCTTGTAAAAGCGATTTAGTAGCGTCATACAGGCCTTGGCTGTCATCTGGTACTATAGTGGGGTGTCTAAGCGTTTTCTCGAAACAATTTACTAAAATGAGTGGGCAATGATTAAAACTTTGTTCGATTTTAACTTCGCGATGATACAAAGTAGCATAAATAATTGCTTGGGAACGATGGCGCCTAAAGTCATCGACTAATTTTGCAAAACTCGCCGGTTTGCCCCCAGACTCTCCAATCATTAATAACTTGCCCTGTTTTTCACATTCAGCTTGGATGCCAGCAATTATTTCAAAAGCATCGGGGGTTGTTGTAAGCTTCTCTGTGATTACACTTACTATACCTTTCTCCTGACCTCGCAACGCTTGCGCTGCCGCCGATGGGTAGTATTCTAACTCTTCCATAGCACGCAAAACATTGTCTTTGGTTTTAGCACTGACACCTTGGTAACCACTTAAAATACGCGACACTGTCTTTACTGAGACATTGGCCTTTACCGCTACGTCTTTAATTGATGCCATATTTACCCCTAGAGTGATACTCAAGCCTAAGATAATACATGAAACTGAACTTTTAGTTGACATTTATATTGCAACTAGCACTATAATGTCCAACGATAGACAGTTATTGTGTCGTTTTTTAGTTTAAACCTGTTGTTCTTACTGTCAGCCCTACTTGTTCAGTTAGAGTGACATCGGTTTTCCTAATAGCTATTTTCAAGCAGAGTGTACTTAAAATGTCGAAAAACTGTAATGCGCATTTATTACCCCCAGAGAGAAGGTGGCGCCCGAAATTCCACTTTACGACGACAAGTAACTGGATTAATGATCCAAATGGGTTGGTGTTTGTCGATGGAACATTCCATTTATTTTTCCAAATGAATCCACAGGATTGTGTTTGGGGAAACATGCACTGGGGACATGCCACGTCTCAGGATTTATTACACTGGCAGCAACACGACATAGCTCTTTACGCAGAGCCTGATGGATTGGGTTATATATATTCAGGTGGTGCGGTGATCGATAAAAACAATACTTCAGGATTTAAAGAGAACGAAAACGCTCCTATCGTAGCTACCTTCACTCACCATTCAGATAAAACCGGACAGTCGCAAAGTATTGCCGTTAGTATTGACAACGGTAACTCCTTTCAACCGTTTGAAGGCAACCCAGTCATTCCAAATCCGCAGCTCGCCGATTTTCGCGATCCCAAAGTAATTTGGCATAAAGAAAGCAGTAGTTGGGTTATGTCTCTAGCGGTCGGTGACTGCATTCATTTTTACTCTTCAGCAGATTTAAAGCAGTGGCATTTTTTGTCTGTATTCGGCAAACAACAAGGGGCTCACGATGGCGTTTGGGAATGTCCTGACTTATTTCCGTTAGAGTGTTCAAAAACGGGCGTTCGTAAATGGATACTGTTGGTTTCTATTAATCCAGGAGGCCCAAATGGCGGTTCAGCTATGCAATACTTCGTTGGCGAATTCGATGGTCATCACTTTACATCAGATGATGAACTCATTCGATGGCTTGATTATGGTACCGACTGTTACGCTGGGATCACATGGGATGGATTACAAGATTTAGATGATCAACGAATAATGGTTGCTTGGATGAGCAATTGGCAGTATGCCAACCAAACCCCCACGGCTACATGGCGTGGAGCCATGACACTTCCACGGCAGTTAACGCTCACCAATGTAAATAACCAATATCAAATCAGCCAATTGCCGGCAGCCAATTTAAATTTGCTTGCCACAGAGCAAATTACCCACACGTCCACATTGGACAAGGTGCAAAATCTTACCATTTCAGACTGTTGTGAAATAGATTTGTCGTTTGATGAGATTAGCAGTCAAAGCAAGATTAAAATCGCGCTTAAAACCAACTCTAATGAATCGTTGAACTTGTTGCTTGACCTCCCAAAACAATTAACTCAGCTAGATAGAGGAAATTGCAAATGGTCTACCGACGGTTTTCATGCGGTGATGAATGGTGACCTTCATTTGCTCGAATCGGATCGTATTGAGATTAAAATAATTCTTGATGTCTCGTCAATCGAAGTATTTATAAATCAAGGTTTAACTACGTTTACAGCTCTGTATTTTTCTGAAATGCCAATCTCAAACCTTGAAGTTAGTGGTAGCAACGTACAGCAAGTAAAGTTACGGACGCAAGTTAGCTTTCTTAATTAGGAATTAAGTATATTGTGAAGAAACACGTATGGTAAATGAATAATATTGCAAGTTTGCCTAACCTTAGGTGTGAAGGACAGCCTATGTTAGTTAGATATTTTATTTAGCTTTGGCTATTACAGTTTCTAATCTTTTGTTGATAAAAATAAGGTAGAACCTTATGTCTTTAGACCACTATGTATCTTCAGATGTCGATCCTGTCACGACATCCCCAGAGAAATACCGCCCGCATTATCACTATACTGCGAGAAAAGGTTGGCTAAGTGATCCCAATGGAATGGTCTATTTTGATGGTGAGTTTCACCTATTCTATCAACACGACGACTATGTCAACGTATTTGGTGCAATGTCTTGGGGACATGCTGTTTCTAAAGATTTGCTTCATTGGCAGGAGCTTCCAAAAGCAATAATACCTGATGAACATTTAGGGATGTGTTTCTCTGGATGCATGGTAGTTGATAAAAACAACTCCAGTGGGCTGAGTAAAAATACATTAGTTGGGTTTTACACCTCTGAACTGCCAAAACAACAACAATCAATGTTTTATAGCTTAGATAATGGGCGCACATTCCGTAAATATAATCATAACCCAGTTATCCCCAACAGTGCGGGAATGTCTAAAGATTTTCGTGATCCAAAGGTATTCTGGTATGAAGAACAGTCACTTTGGATCATGGCATTGGCGGGTCCTGAGAGAATTGAATTTTGGTCTTCGACAAATTTGATTGACTGGCAATTACAAAGCTGGTTTGGAGAGGGACATGGCGCTCACGAAGGGGAGTGGGAATGTCCAGACTTACGTTATATGCCGATTGATGGCGATAGCAATAACTGTGTATGGGTATTAATAGTAAGTGTTAATCCTGGCGGACCAAATGGCGGCAGCGGTACTCAGTATTTCATTGGTGACTTTTTAGAAGTTGACGGGAAGTTGAGATTTATCACCAAGCAGACTGATGTTAAATGGTTAGATTGGGGGTCAGATAATTACGCTGGTGTGGGTTGGACAAACTTGCAAGATTCGTCATTCGGAAATCGCGTTTTTTCCATTGGTTGGATGAATAATTGGACATACGCCTACAAAACACCAACTAACCAATGGCGTGGCACTATGACCATGATCCGAGAATTAAAACTAGAGACATTTTACGAAGAACTGGTTTTAACTTGTTGTCCGGCTCCTATTTACAAAGAATTAGTGGGCGACGAACTTGCTAATCTCGACAATGTTTCACTAAACAAACCGACAAATATAGGCTCAGATTTGTCAGCAAGCCGCATTCAAATTGACTTTGATACAACACAAACAGATCACGTATGCGTGGAATTAAGTAACACTTTAGGCCAGTTAACACGCATTGGATATTGTAAATCTGACGGTATATTTTATGTGGACAGACGCAAGAGCGGAAACCAAGATTTCGCAGAAGGCTTTTCAGGTATTCACATTGCAAAGGCGACACGCACTTACAATACAATAACAATGGATATCTTTATCGACCGATGTTCCGTTGAAGTTTTTTTCAACAACGGGGAATACGCAATGTCTGAACTGATTTTCCCAGAAGAACCATTATCCATCTTCAAGCCTGTAGCACAAAGCTCGATTAACCCAACCAATGTCAACATTCGTAAAATGCGGGAAATAACGCGACTTTAACCCACTTAAATCGTTAGCTAACAGTAGTCTTCTGGGGCTCACTTTTGTTATCTCCGAGGTCTCCCCCCTGTCATCTCCGAGGTCTCCCCCCGGTCATCTCCGAGGTCTTTTGATCGGAGATCTCGTAATACACCCTGATAGCTAAATACAAACAGGAGTTAAAAAGATCCCGCTTAAGAGCGCCGCGGGATGACGGGGATGTGTTAAAAGGATCCCGCTTAAGAGCGCTGCGGGATGACAGCAATACTGTCATCTCCGAGGTCTCCCCCCTGTCATCTCCGAGGTCTCTTGATCGGAGATCTCGCAATACACCTTTATAGCCCAATACAAACAAATGCTAAAAAGATCCCGCTTAAGAGCGTTGCGGGATGACAGCAATACTGTCATCTCCGAGGTCTCCCCCCTGTCATCTCCGAGGTCTCCTCTCTGTCATCTCCGAGGTCTCTTGATCGGAGATCTCGCAATACACCCTTATAGCCCAATACAAACAAATGTTAAGAAGATCCCGCTCAAGAGCACTGCGGGATGACAGCAATACTGTCATCTCCGAGGTCTCTTGATCGGAGATCTCGCAATACACCCTGATAGCCCAATACAAACAAATGTTAAGAAGATCCCGCTTAAGAGCGCTGCGGGATGACGGGGATGTGTTAAAAGGATCCCGCTTAAGAGCGCTGCGGGATGACAGCAATACTGTCGACTCCGAGGTCTCCCCTCTGCCATCTCCGAGGTCTCTTGATCGGAGATCTCGCAATACACCTTTATAGCCCAATACAAACAAATGCTAAAAAGATCCCGCTTAAGAGCGCCGCGGGATGACAGCAATACTGTCATCTCCGAGGTCTCTTGATCGGAGATCTCGCAATACACCTTTATAGCTAAATACAAACAGGAGTTAAAAAGATCCCGCTTAAGAGCGCCGCGGGATGACGGGGATGTGTTAAAAAGATCCCGCACTGCGTGCGCCTCAAAAGAGCGCTGCGGGATGACAGCAATACTGTCATCTCCGAAGTCTTTTGATCGGAGATCTCGCAATACACCTTGATAGCCAAATACAAACAGGAGTTAAAAAGATCCCGCACTGCGTGCGCCCCAAAAGAGCGCTGCGGGGTAAGGCTGGTATGTTTAGGCGCTCCGCGCCGCCCAGCCGCACGACAGCACAAGGACGTGCTGGCTGGGTGAGCTACCATGGATGGATTCAATTTGAGTTTTGTATTTTCTTTTTGGGAGCCGTCAGCCTAGGCGTCACCCAATGTTGCTAAATAGCGTGACAAAAACTCATCGTGGGTCAACATTTTCGACAATGGCTGTCGCTTGGCGTCGTGTATCTTTGCCATCACATTGAGTAACTCTTGGTCACCGTGCACTTTTGCTCCTGGATGATAATCTTGCGGCTGTATGCCCTGGCCTAACATCACCTGTAACCATGAAGCGTCCCTGAAAATATCGTTATTATCGTTAAATATAGCCGCAGTCTCTTTGAAGGCGTCCATTTTTTGCTGTAAACGATCAGGTATCGACATCGTGCGCATATCCCGCCAAAAGTCAGAATCATCACGTTCATTCACATGGTAATGCAAAATAATAAAATCGCGGATTGTTTCAAACTCAAGTTTCGATTCAGCATTGTACAATTGCGTCATAGCAGGCGTGATCCGCTCATTGGGGAACATTTTCAGCAAACGCACTATGCCGGATTGGATCAGATGAATACTGGTAGATTCTAGCGGTTCCAAAAAGCCACTGGAGAGCCCAATTGCAATAACATTTTTATGCCACTGTTTATCGGTGCGACCTGTCTCAAAACCTATTTTTCGCGGCTCGTCCAAGGGTTTTGAGTCAAGATGAGACATCAATGTATTCAATGCATCTTCATCTGAGATATATTTAGAACTGTAGACCATGCCATTGCCGTTTCTATGGGTCAGCGGTATTCGCCACTGCCACCCCACTTTGTGAGCAATACTGCGGGTGTAAGGCAAGGTGGAGTCGAAACGTTCTGTCGGTATCGCAAATGCGCTATCAGCGGGTAGCCAATGATCCCAACTTTCATATTCAACCCCCAAGGTCTTTCCGATCAATAGCTTTCGCATGCCCGTGCAATCTATGAATAAATCGCCTTCTATTTGTTGACCACTTTTGAGTTGCAGCGCAGTGATAAAACCTGACTCAGGGTCCACATCCACATGTTCGATTAATCCTTCTGTGCGTTTCACTCCGGCTTTTTCGGATAGTTTTCTTAAATACTGACCGTACAACGCTGAATCAAAATGGTATGCGTACTGCAAATCGTAAACTGGATTTTGAGTATTGATCTTATTAAATACGCCCTGCTCTGAGCATAAATAGTTAAGATCATAGTCCCACAAGGAATTCGTCAGTCCAGCTTGCTTTGCGCGCATCCAAAAATGTTGAAAGCCGCAAAAACCAATATTGGCACCCGGTGCACCAAAGGTATGGTAATAACTCTCTCCATCGACGCGCCAATTCTCAAATTTTATCGCCAGTTTTATGGTGGCTTTGGTTTCCCGGAGAAATTCTTTTTCATCTAATCCCAAGTACTGATTAAAAATTTGTATTGGCGGAATAGTCGCTTCACCCACACCAACGATGCCAATATCTTCAGATTCAACCAGTTCAATCTCAATTTCTTGTTGCAGCACTTTGCGCAACAAGGCTGCTGTCATCCATCCCGCCGTTCCACCGCCGGCGATCACAACTTTTTTGACAGGTTTTTGCATGGAGTAATGCCTTTTTCAATTAAATGGAAACGCGATTTCCTACTGTAAAGTCAAACAATCAAAAAGTAAAAAAAGACCCCAACAATCTTTCAATTGTTAGGGTCTTTTAAAATACATTCGAACGTTTGTATTTAGTAGAACGAGTAGTTAAAGTTCAGCAAGTAAGAAGGACCAAATTGACGACGAGTAGTAACAATGCCGTTACTGTCGATGGTTTCTTCATCTTCATCCGTTAAGTTTGTACCTTGCAATGAAATGCGCAGGCCTTGTAAATACTCAATATCAGAGTCGCCGAAGTCGTAACTGATCTGCGCATCAACCAGGGTCACACCAGAGCGCGTTGCTTCTGATATTTTGTTTGAACCACCACGCTCATAAGTCAGGAAATCCGAACGATCGGTTGCCGCAATCCTTACCTCAAACCCTTCCATTGCATAGTATGCGGTAAGTGAATAAACCTCGTCTGACTGACCGGCTATTTTAGAGCCGTTATCCAACTCTGCATCGATAAAGGTGGCTGAAGCAGCTACCCCAAATCCATCAAGGGCATCAGCAAACATATTGAAAGGTACGTTGGCGGTTAGCTCTAAACCGTTAACACTTCCTTCAAGGCCATCTTCAAAAAATGAAAAGGTACCAAAATCAGGTGGAGTAGCTAAATCACCTGCATCGTAGAATACATCTGCCGGTCCATAATTGCCTGCGACATCAATAACGCGGTCATGGAAACCGGCAATGAAATAATCAGCACCATTATTGGTTTCATCATTTCTAAAGTTAATTATCGAACTGTCACCTGAGCTCTCACGCGTCCAATTGACTAAATCTTTATAGAATAAAGAAACCGCAAAATAACCTTCATCTTCAAAGTAATGCTCATAAGCCAAGTCGAAGTTGTTCGCTTCAAGTGGGCGCAACATTGGGTTACCACCTGATTTAGACCAAGGTGAGCCATATTGCTGCACCGCAGCAAGGGTATTGGGAATAGTGATTAATTCAATGTTTTGGTCGAACTTCACAAAGCTAGATGCTTTCATTTGATCAATACGAGCACGACTGATGGTTTTGTTCGCTGCAAATCGCACAAATTTGCTGTCTGCAACTTCTAAACTCACATTTAAGCTCGGTAAAACATGACTGTAATCTGTACCAAGAGAGACATTACACGCAGCATCAACTTGACCATCATTATTGTCATCACATACGGCAAAATTAGAACCGACGATACCAATATAACCGTTTGATTGCTGATCGGTTTGTACATATTGAACACCGATATTACCGGTCACTGCCATGTCATTTAACTCAGTGTTAAAATCGACCTTGGCATAAACGGTAACGATTTCTTCTTCAATCTCAAAGGTATCACCCAAACGATCCGGCTCTAGCAAGCCAGCGTCGTTTTGAATATAAGTACCATCGTTATAGGGTGCAAACCCATCATAGGCAACAACCTGACCAAGACCAGCCCAAGTCAGATCCGCTAAACCATATACATAATTAGATGGGATTGCGGTAGATTGAGGGTACGCATTAGATGTAGCAAAGAACCCTTTATTAATTTTTTCTTTAAAGCGGTCGCTGTAATTAACGCCAGCCGTTACTTTACTGAAAATATCACCTTCTAATAAGCCTTCCACTTCAAATCTAACGGTCGTGAGTTCTTCTTTAAAATCAGCAAAGTTTAAGAAGCCATCCTGGGCATTCAAATAGGTGTACGGGTCGCCATTTGGACGCAACACATCTGTTTCAAATTGGTCTGCTAAATTTGCCAAACCACCACCCCAAACTTGAGGACCAGTCAGTTGTAACGCATTAGGATCGGAAAACGCATCAAGACCGGTAGAACCGGTAAAGAATACGCCATCTTGGCTCATTACAAATTGACGAGTACCCAATTGATCCGTATCTAGCGTCCCTGAACGTGCCAAGCCAGCGTATGATTCACCACGTAGATCTCGTTTAGTCGACTCGCTATCCGCAACATCTAATGTTGCTTTCCAATCATCATTAAGATGATATTCAACATTTAACCCCAATATTTTCAAGTCACCGTCTTTTTGAAGCGGATCAGTACGTAATACTGGGTTAGCATTGATTTGTGTACCAGTCGCGTTTACTCCAGTACCGGTCACATTAGTAGATGCGAAAGGTTCGATGAAACCACGCAATACGCCAGAGTCAGAGTAATCAATGTCAAGGTAATCAACGACAATGTCTAAGTCGTCTGTCGGACGGAACTGCAACACGGCTGACAATGTATCTCGTTCAAGCAAGGTACTGATTGACTGGGTGTCTAGACCTGTTGGCAAGAAAGCACCATCATCATTCTGAGCATAGCCCCACACACCATATTTACGTTGGTTGTTAGGAGATTCAGTTGTTGCATAAGCAACTGCTAGCCCAATAGTATCATCGGCAAATTTTTCAACAAAAGACAAAGATAACCGATGTCCTTTATTGTCAAACTCTGGGTTGTCTGAATCACTACCGCTGATTTCATACACACCATTTACTGTTAATGTTTCTTTGGCATTAAGTGGACGAACGGTTTGTAAATCAACCGTACCACCTATACCTTGAACAAGTAATGAAGCGTCGGTGGTTTTATATATAGTTGCGCCAGTCATGATTTCAGAAGGATAAAGATCATACTCCACACCACGGTTATCACCAATACCAATGAGTTCACGACCATTTAACGACGTACCAACGAAATCTTCTTTAAAACCACGAACCGAGATGCCTGAAGTACGACCACCGACGCGCTCACCGGCAAGGCCAGGCAATCGGGCTAGTGATTCAGCAATAGATGAATCAGGCAGCTTACCAATATCTTCAGCGGAGATAGCTTCAACAATAGAGCTGCTATCCATTTTAACCGCTTGGGCACGGATCAGAGAGCCACGAATACCCTGAACAGAAATTACTTCCACATCATCATTGTTTGCGGCGTTATCCTGAGCCATTGAATGGCCAGAAAACATTGCCGAAGAAACTGCAACTGAGAGTAGTGCGGGCTTAAACAGTCTTGTATTAATCATTTTGTGTGTCCTTAGTCGACCTAGTGTGGTGTATACAGTGTTGCCTTATTGTTAATAGTAATTAACATTTTTATTATATTCAAGCATTTTCTTAAATGATTAAGTAACATAAAAGGCAGCATAAACAAGCTTGCAGCTAATATAAAACAACCAAGACTTAAATGATTTAGAAAGACTCAATGAGTTTTCTCTTAACCTACAGCTACTTATTGCTCTTCCATTTACAATGAGTGGTTGATTTAAATGCATTTCCCTCAGGGTATTCTAGTAGCCATTTTTAATTGTAGCCAACTCGCCCATCAACCTGAGCCGCCATATTTAATAGCCCCAAAATAAGCAAAGATGATTTTAATCGGTAGAGCGAACGACCATTTGTACTTTTACAATGTGTACTGCAACGCCTTTTTTACGGATAAAAGAAGAGTAAAGTATTAGCACAAACGAATTTTCGTGCGAAATAGCTGGCGTATTACTAGAAAGCTCAACGCAGATAAGCGAGAAAAGGGCGTTATTGGGGGGCACTTATTATCCACAGTTCAGGTTATTAAGCTTTTTCATTGCTTTATCTTTAATTATTTTTAATTATTTATTGGTGTAGTGATTGCTGTGAACTTGGAGGTTTTGCAACTAATTTGCTAAATGTTGGCTTAAAAAGGTGCAAATTGTGGGTTTTGTAAACAACCTTAGGCGTTGAGGTTAATGGCTTTGCTCACTATCTAAGCAAACGAATAATAGGTTCGAAAAAAGGGTTGACGACCCTACCCCTAATCAGCATAATACGCGCCACTCCAAAGCGGAGTGCCCAAAAATACGTGGCTACGTAGCTCAGCTGGTTAGAGCACATCACTCATAATGATGGGGTCGCAGGTTCGAGTCCCGCCGTAGCCACCATCTTGTTGAAAGACAAGACGCTTTTTGTACGACAAAAAAGCATGCGGAAGTGGTGGAATTGGTAGACACGCTGGATTTAGGTTCCAGTGCTTCACGGCGTGAGAGTTCAAGTCTCTCCTTCCGCACCATTTTTGTTGGGGTATAGCCAAGCGGTAAGGCAGCGGGTTTTGATCCCGCCATTCGTTGGTTCAAATCCAGCTACCCCAGCCATTTTTTTCGTAACAAGTGCATTTGCACTTGTTGCCCCTTGGGGTATAGCCAAGCGGTAAGGCAGCGGGTTTTGATCCCGCCATTCGTTGGTTCAAATCCAGCTACCCCAGCCATATACCGGCCCGAGATTGTTCTCGGGCTTTTTTTTGCCTTCTTTTCAGACTTTACATACTCAAGCAATCCATTCAAACTGTTGAAACTAAATCAAAACTTTGCTGGAAGACTGCGTGATTAACGACATTGTAAATTTCATCAACGACTTACTTTGGAATCGAGGCTTGAGTGTCTTTTGGGAAAGTGAAGCGTCCCCAGATAGCTTTCACCTGCCTGTATTAGCGGTGATGTTGGTGTTTGCCGGTTTTTGGTTCACCTTTCGCTTAGGCTTTTTACAGTTTCGTCATTTTGGCCATATGTTTGGCATCATGAAAAACAGTTTTGGCAGTGATGCCTCAGGGATCAGTTCATTTGGTGCATTGTGTACCAGTTTGTCTGCCCGTGTGGGAACGGGTAACTTAGCCGGTGTTGCTGTGGCGATATCGTTAGGCGGCTCAGGTGCGATTTTCTGGATGTGGATGATTGCGCTGCTTGGCATGGCCACCGGTTTTGCTGAAAGCGTATTAGGACAACTTTATAAAGTACGTGACGTTAATGGTGAGTATCGTGGTGGCCCAGCTTATTATATTCAACAAGGGTTGAATAAGCGCTGGCTGGCCATTTTATTTTCGTTGTGCTTATTTTTAGGTTACGGCTTCATCTTCAGTGCCGTGCAAGCCAATACCATTACCGATGCGTTAAATCATGCGTATAACATCCCTACTTTCAATTCGGGATTGGTCATTATTGTACTGGCTGGCTTGATCGTAGTTGGCGGTTTGCGCGCTATCGCTCGTTTCGCCGAATGGATAGTGCCCTTTATGGCGGTGACCTATGTGGCAGTGGCATTGGTTATTACTATCATCAATTTCGATGTGGTGCCGGCGTTGTTGTATGACATTATTACCTCAGCCTTTGGACTCCAAGAAGCGGGCGCCGGTGCTTTAGGTGCAGCAATCAAAAATGGTATTCAGCGCGGTTTATATTCTAACGAAGCCGGTTCAGGCAGCGTGCCCCATGCCGCGGCAAGTGCCACACCTAACCCAAATCACCCAGTATCTCAAGGTTATGTGCAGATGCTTGGAGTGTTCATTGATACCATGATTTTATGTACCTGTACCGCTGTGGTCATTTTACTCGCTGGCGGCTCTTCAAGCGACCAAATGGAAGGAATTCGCCTTACCCAAACGGCAATGAGCAGTCACTTAGGCGATTTTGGCGGTGATTTTGTTGCCGCGGCCATCAGTTTATTTGCCTTTACATCAGTGGTTGCTAATTACGCCTACGGTGAAAGTAACCTGCACATGTTCAAACTCGACAATAAAATTGGTCGGGGTTGTTACACTGTCGGCTACTTACTCATGATACTTTGGGGATCGATGGCATCGCTGCCCAAAGTATGGGCATTAGCCGATATGGCGCTGGGATTGATGACGGTGATCAACATAATTGCCATTGTTTGGATGACCCCCACTATCGTGTCCATCAGTCAGGACTATTTTAACAAGCGCAAACAAGGTGAATTACCTGAATATCAGACCGGTGATTGTGAGATCCAAGGTGAAAGTGAAAAGGGAATTTGGGATAAATAAGTCCACTGCATAGGACAGATAAAGTATGCCATAGGGTTAGCGTTAGTTGATACCCATGGCATACTTAATTACCTGACGTTTGATAGGACCGGCTTTATCCGCCATAGCCAGCCCCATATTACGTAGTAACTTCAAGGGACCAATATCGTTGCTAAACACCGTATAAATCCCATCCATAGCGCTCATCATCAACAAATTTTGGTTGCGCCTTTTTCGCTCATAACTCGCTAAGCAGCTATGCAGTTGTGCAGGCTCGCCATTCCATGATTGCACCGCATCGAGCAGCGCGGCCACATCCTTAAAGCCAAGATTAACCCCCTGCCCGGCCAAAGGATTAATGGTATGTGCGGCATCGCCAATCAACACCGCATTACCTTTCACATATTGATTTGCGTGCATCCGCGTTAGCGGAAAACTCACGCTCTTGAGAATATCAAAATCACCTAGATGAGCAGGGAAATTGGCCTTTATTGCTGCCTTGAGTTTGCTGTTATTCAGTTTTTTCAGAGCTGATATCGTATCTGCTGAGTCATACCACACTAAGGATGCATAACCATCAAATAACGGTAAAAACGCTAATGGACCTGAAGAGCGAAATGCTTGCCAGGTAATATCTTGCTGCACCCTATCCTGCATCTGAATGTTAATGCCCAAAGCGTGTTGCTGATACTGCCAACCTTGCGTGCCTATGTGCAATTGTTGGCGCGTTCTCGACAAACCGCCATCGGCACCCACAAGCAACTTGCACTGGACGATTTCGCCGCCTTCCAATGTCAATGACACCGAATCATGCATATCAATACGGGATACCTGCTTTTGTTCGAACAAAGTCACCTTATCTAGTAATGCGACTTGTTCCAGCAGGGCTAATTGCACCAATCGGTTCTCGACGATATGACCTAAATAGGGCGCATTCACTTCATCAGCCGAAAAATGCGTAGCGGCATTTTCGTTTTCCCAAACCGACATGCGCTTGAAGGGGCACAGCCGTTTGCTCTCAATAAATTGCCAAGCATTTAACTGTTGCAGCAACGATTGGGTAAATAAATTCAATGCCGAAACGCGCATATCCGGAGGTTGCTCCGACGAGTAAGCTGGTGGCAGGTGAGTTTCCAACAATGCGACACTGCGGCCTTGCTGGGCTAAACCCACGGCAGTCGCCGCGCCGATCATGCCGCCCCCCACTACACACACATCAAACATGAAAATATCCACAAGCTATTGAATCTGGTGCATTAAATCATACTTAAAAACGCAGCTTAACATCAGTCTTTTTTAACTTTATTCAATGCATCTTCAGATGTGTGAGGTTTTCGTACAAGAATGCTGGTGTGTAAAGGCAAAAACCGTTAAAATCAGCGGTTCGATTGAGTTTTTGTAGTTCATTCAACTACGAATGGTACATGATTTGTTAACAGGGTTTAAAAACGTCATATGAGCAAGAAGTTATATATAAAAACCTGGGGCTGCCAGATGAATGAGTATGATTCAGAAAAGATGGCTGATCTGCTGGATTCCACCCATGGTTACGAATTGGCTGAAGAGGCCGAAGATGCTGACGTGATCCTGCTTAACACCTGTTCTATTCGTGAAAAAGCGCAAGAAAAAGTATTCCACCAACTCGGTCGTTGGAAAAACCTCAAGAAAGACAAACCTGAACTTATCATCGGGGTTGGCGGTTGTGTGGCCTCACAAGAAGGTGAAACCATTCGCCAGCGCGCGCCTTTTGTCGACGTGATTTTTGGTCCTCAAACCCTGCATCGCTTGCCGGAAATGATCAACCAAATCCAAGGTGGTAAAAAGTCGGTGGTTGATGTGAGTTTCCCCGAAATCGAGAAGTTCGACCGTTTACCTGAGCCAAGAGCCGATGGCCCATCTGCCTTTGTGTCAATCATGGAAGGGTGCTCAAAGTACTGTAGTTTCTGTGTTGTTCCTTACACCCGAGGTGAAGAAGTTAGTCGACCGGTCGATGATGTTCTTTTAGAGGTCGCGCAACTTGCCGAGCAAGGTGTACGTGAAGTCAATCTTTTAGGCCAGAATGTAAATGCATTCAGAGGTCCACAGTATGATGGTAGTATTTGTAATTTCGCCGAATTGCTGGAAATGATAGCTTCTATCGATGGTATTGACCGCATTCGCTATACCACCTCTCATCCGGTGGAATTTACCGACGATCTAATTGATGCCTATGCATCCATTCCAGAGCTCGTTGATCACCTGCATTTGCCAGTACAAAGTGGCTCGGACCGTATTTTGAATTTAATGAAACGGGGACACACAGCAATTGAGTACAAATCGAAAATCCGTCGCTTGAAAAAAGTGCGTCCTAACTTGTGCATGTCCTCTGATTTTATCATCGGCTTCCCTGGCGAGTCTGATGAGGACTTTGAAGCCACCATGGATTTAATCCAGGCTGTTGATTTTGATATGAGTTTTAGTTTCATCTACAGCGCGCGCCCAGGAACTCCTGCTGCAGATTTGCCAGATGACGTAACCGAGCAAACTAAAAAGCAACGCTTACAATTGCTACAAAACCGGATCAATCAACAAGCATTGCGTGTGGCTCGTAATATGCTTAATACCGAACAACGGATTTTAGTAGAAGGACCATCTAAGAAAAATCCAATGGAGTTATCCGGTCGTACTGAAAACAATCGAGTGGTCAATTTCGAAGGCACGCCCGATATGATCGGTGAATTTGTTGATGTCCTTATCACGGATGTATTTGCGAATTCCTTGCGCGGTAAAGCTGTTCGCAGAGAAGCCGATATGGGATTAAGAGTGAGCGTTACGCCACAATCTATTTTGACCAAACATGCTCCGCAGACAAACGAATTAGGGGTAACCACATTCAACCCCGCTGCGGTTAATTAATAAAGGTAAATATCTATTTTGAGTACCCTAGTAAGTAATGAAGTTTCTTTAGAGCCCTCTGACATTAAACGGCTTTCCAGCCTATGTGGGCCACTTGATGACAATATTAAGCAGATCGAACGCCGTTTAGGGGTTGAGATCACCTATCGCAACAACGATTTTAAAGTGTTAGGGGATCCGTCACAGTCCAGCGGCGCAGCTGAATTACTCAAACTTTTATATATTGAAACCCAGCCCGTTAAAGGCAAAGTTCCCATATTGGCGCCGGAACAGGTACATTTAGCCATTCAAGAAGCGAAATGCTTAGAACGTGCTGAAGCGGGTCACTATGGCAAAGAAGTTCACATTAAAACCAAGCGCGGTGTGATAAAGCCGCGCAATCCAAATCAAAGCCAATATGTGTCTAATATTGTTAACCACGATATTAGTTTTGGTGTGGGCCCTGCGGGAACGGGCAAAACATACTTAGCAGTAGCGTGCGCGGTGGATGCGCTTGAGCGTCAAGAAATTCGCCGTATATTGTTAACCCGCCCCGCGGTAGAAGCGGGTGAAAAGCTGGGATTTTTGCCGGGCGATCTATCGCAAAAGGTGGACCCTTATTTAAGACCGTTATATGACGCCCTGTTTGAAATGCTCGGTTTTGAAAAAGTCGAAAAATTAATTGAACGCAACGTGATTGAAGTCGCACCGCTTGCTTACATGCGCGGACGTACCTTAAATGACGCCTTTATAATTCTTGATGAGAGCCAAAATACCACAGTAGAACAAATGAAGATGTTCCTGACCCGTATAGGCTTTAACTCTCGCGCCGTAATCACGGGTGACATCACTCAAATTGATTTGCCCCGTGGCGTACGTTCAGGCTTACGTCATACCATTGAAGTGCTAAAAGATGTGCAGGATATTTCCTTCAACTTTTTTAATGCAAACGATGTGGTACGTCATCCGGTGGTTGCCCGTATTGTAAGAGCTTATGAAGAATTTGAAGCTGAACAGGAAAAAGTCAAAGCAGAAAAAGCGCTTGAAGCTAAAAATAATCAGTTGCGGGAAAATCCCCACAAGTGAGTGCCCTGTTAGATCTACAACTCGCTGTCGAAGACCTAGACTTGCCAACTGAAGGTGACTTTCAGACATGGTTAGATATTGCCCTTGAAGAAACCCAATCAGGCTCTCAAGAAGTCACCATACGTGTCGTCAATGAATCCGAGAGTCAGGCTTTAAATCACCAATACAGAGGTAAAGATAAGCCGACTAATGTGCTTTCCTTTCCCTTTGAAGCTCCCCCTGGAGTGACCATTGATTTACTGGGCGATTTAGTCATCTGTGCCGATGTAGTAAGAACTGAAGCACATCAACAAAACAAAAAACCACATCATCATTGGGCGCACATGGTTATTCATGGCACCTTACATTTATTGGGCTATGACCACGAAAACGATCAAGATGCTGACGCCATGGAGCAGCTTGAAGTTCGCCTTTTGTCAAAATTAGGCATTGACGACCCCTATCAAGATCATTAAAACTACTACTGACGGAACCAAAAAGACAAATTATGAGCGACGACAATCCCTACTCTACAAGCGGTTCTTCGAGTAAGAGCTGGCTAGATAAACTAGTCCAGACCTTTAACGGAGAACCGAAAAACAAAGAAGCCTTAGTCAGTATTATCACCGATGCTGAACAAAGAGAAATCATTGACCCACAAACGCGGGAAATGATTGAAGGCGTAATGGGTGTCAATGAAATGAAAGTGCGGGATATTATGATCCCCCGCGCCCAAATGATCACCATCAATATTGATCAGTCGGTAGAAGAGTTTCTGCCGGTTATGCTAGATTCAGCTCACTCCCGTTTCCCGGTAATCAATGAAGACAAAGATCATATCGAAGGCATTTTGTTAGCCAAAGATTTGTTGTCCTATGCCTTTATCCCAGGCAAAGAATTTCATTTAAAAGACGTGTTGCGTCCGGCCGTGATCGTGCCAGAGAGTAAACGTGTGGATGTGCTGCTCAAAGAATTTCGTCAACAACGCTATCACATGGCCATAGTGGTTGATGAATATGGCGGTGTGTCAGGGTTGGTCACTATTGAAGACATCTTAGAGATCATTGTCGGCGAAATAGAAGATGAGCACGACAAAGATGATAACGAGTCAGATGATATCAGACCGTTAAACACCTATACCTATTCGGTCAAAGCACTCACTCCTATCGAGGATTTTAATCAATTTTTCGAAACCCAATACGATGTTGAGCAAGCTGACACCATAGGCGGAATAGTGCTTAAAGCCTTTGGACACATGCCAATGACGGATGATGAAATCGAAATAGATGGATTGGCGTTTAAAATTACTAACTCTGACAAACGTCGATTGGTACAGCTCAAAGTGACACTTCCTAATAAGGACGATTAGGCTCTGAAAACCTCAGTACATTATTTTATTAGCCTGATATGCGGTGCATTGTTGACCTTCAGTTATGCACCGTTTTCTCTTTGGCTGATCCTGCCGCTGGCAGTCAGCGCTTTTTTTGTACTTTTAACTCACTCCTCCTCTCCGTTTAAAATTGGCTTTGCCTTCGGCCTGGGTTGGTTTGGCGCGGGCATTTCATGGGTCCACGTGAGTATCGCCGATTTTGGCGGCATTCCGTTAGCAGGCTCATTGACGCTGATGTTTTTGCTGTGCAGTTATTTAGCGTTATTTCCAGCCACATTTTGCTGGTTGCTGAAACGCTATATGCCTGTGCGAAATTGGTTATTGGCTGCGCCTTTGCTGTGGTTTTTGATCGAGTGGATACGAAGCTGGCTGTTTACTGGCTTTCCTTGGCTGTCTTTAGGTTATAGCCAGATCGACAGTCCATTGGCTGGCTGGATGCCATTAATTGGCGAAACAGGTGTCAGTGCGCTGTTAATTGCGCTGTCTATGTCCATGGCGCTTGGCGTTATGCGCAAAAATTTAACTGCGCCACTGATTATCGCGATCACTACCTTTGTAGGGGGTTGGGTACTCAGCATGCAGCAGTGGGTCAGCGTATCTAAGCAACCCATTTCGATTGCAATGGTGCAAGGAAATATCAAGCAGGAATTACGCTGGGCGCCAGAACAACAACTGCCAACCATGCAAAAGTACCAACGTATGACGGATCAACACTGGCATAATCATTTGATTATATGGCCGGAAGCCGCCGTCCCCCAATTAGAGTCAACTGCAGAATCCTTTTTGCAAAACCTTGACCAAAAAGCAGCACAAGCTGACACCGGTTTAATTACCGGCATCGTTAATTATAATTTCAACAGTCGTCAGGCATTCAATAATTTAATTGTACTGGGCAAGCGTCACATCGAAGACGTTGAAGGTCATTATAGTTACTTACATGCAAATCGATATGACAAACACCATTTGTTGCCGTTTGGCGAATTTGTTCCTTTCGAAGATTGGTTGCGTAAGCTCGGTCCGATATTCGATTTACCTATGTCTTCGTTTACCCGAGGTAACTATCTGCAAGCCAATTTGATCGCCAATGGGGTGTCGCTAGCGCCAGCAATATGTTTCGAAATAGCGTTTCCTCGGCAAATTGCCGCCAACTTAACAAAAGACACTGATTTCATTATTACTGTGAGTAATGACGCATGGTTTGGCGGCTCACATGGTCCTGATCAACACCTTGAGATCGCCAGAGCTAGAGCTAAAGAATTTGCCGTGCCGGTACTTAGAGCCACAAACAATGGGATCACCGCATTTATCGATCATCAAGGCAATATCATAAGTCGATTACCGCAATTCGAAGCGGGCGTGCTCAGCGCTGATATCTCCCCCACGAAAGGCAATACGCCTTATAGATTGATTGGCGATGGACCTTTATGGTTGCTGACCTTCGCATATGTGCTGTTTAATCTTTATCGCAGATTTAAGCCAAAAACCCAAACTTAGGGTTAAGTATTGCAAAACATCTGAAACCTTTTAATCTGGTGTTCATTTTATTTACCGGCGAATTATTATGAAAACGCTATTACTCGGCATATTGATATTGCTAATGCAGTCACCTGTCTTTGCGAAAACCACATACCTCACTGCAGCACATTTAATTGATGTCAAAAACGGTAAAACAATCAAATCCCCGTTAGTGGTGATTGAAAATGACAAAATCATTAAGGTTGTCAGTCAAGGTGAAATCACGATACCAAATAACGCTGAACATATTGATCTAGCCGGTCAAACCCTGCTTCCTGGATTAATGGACATGCATGTTCATCTTACTAGCGATGCTAATCTTCATGGCTACAAACGCTTAGCCGTTTCCCTGCCACGCAGCGCCTTATATGGGGTCAATAGTGCCAAAGCCACCTTAATGGCGGGCGTTACTACGGTACGAAATGTCGGTGCTCCAGGATTTGCTGATGTGGCTTTGCGTGATGCCATAAATGACGGAGATATAGTTGGACCTAGAATGTATGTATCAGGTCCCTCACTAGGAATAACGGGCGGACATTGTGACAACAACTTGCTTCCGGTCGAATATCAAGCAAAAGGCCAAGGAGTTGCAGACGGACCTTGGCAAGTTCGGGCGAAAGTGCGAGAAAACATCAAGTATGGCGCTGATGTTATTAAGTTTTGTGCCACTGGCGGAGTGCTGTCAAAAGGGACAAAAGTGGGTGCCCAGCAATATTCGCAAGAAGAGATGGATGCGTTAGTTGCTGAGGCGAAGTTACGCGGATTGGTTACCGCAGCGCATGCTCACGGCAATGATGGTATCAAAGCAGCGATCAAAGCTGGCGTTAGCTCAATTGAACACGCTAGTTTTCTGGACGATGAAGCGATCGCGCTGGCTAAAAAGCACGGTACCTATTTTTCGATGGATATCTACACCACCGAATATATTTTAGGCGAAGGTGAGAAAGCCGGAATTTTACAAGAAAGTTTAGATAAAGAACGGACGGTTGGCGCGCGTCAACGAGAAAGCTTTACGCAAGCAGTGAAAGCCGGCGTAAAA
This sequence comes from Aliiglaciecola litoralis, assembly GCF_039523355.1. Taxonomy (NCBI): domain Bacteria; kingdom Pseudomonadati; phylum Pseudomonadota; class Gammaproteobacteria; order Alteromonadales; family Alteromonadaceae; genus Aliiglaciecola; species Aliiglaciecola litoralis. Next base: position 591,856 of record NZ_BAAAFD010000001.1, read on the forward strand.
ATGGTATTTGGCTCGGATGCAGGTGTTTACCCCCATGGTGATAATCCCAAGCAACTTTCTCGCATGGTGCGTTTTGGTATGACCGCAATGCAAGCGCTTCAGGCGGCCACGATCAACGCGGCGACCCTACTCAACAAACAACACATGATCGGCAGTATCGAAGTTGGTAAGCAGGCCGATATTATTGCCGTTAAAGGTGATCCTCTGGCCGACATTTCAACCTTAGAATCGGTCACAATGGTAATGAAAAACGGTGTTGTGTATAAAAATGAATAGTCATTTTATGGCCAATTGAGACACCCACTATAAAAATAGCAAAACTAACGTCTAGTTTTACTAAGACACCCACGTTAAAAATGGCGAAACGGCCATTTTGTTCTAAGTTTAGGGTAACCAAACAACCAAGGATGGTCTGTTATGCCTCAACCACGGAAAAACCAAATCAGTTTAATTGATACCTCTTACTACCATTGTGTTTCACGCTGTGTTCGTCGCTCTTTTTTGTGTGGTGAAGATTCTTTCACTGGACAAAGCTTTGAACATCGCCGGGCGTGGGTAGAGAAACGTTTGTTGTTTTTAGCGTCAGTGTTCGCCATTGATATTTGTGCGTATGCGGTGATGAGTAATCATACCCATGTGGTGCTGTGTGTGGATAAAGACTCCGCGGATAGCTGGTCGATGACTGAGGTGATTAGGCGTTGGCACCAGTTGTATCAAGGTACTTTGCTGAGTCAACAATATCATAAAGGCGAGCCGCTCAGTGATGCTGAGCTTGTGAGTCTGGAGCAAACGGTCACTATTTACCGTCAACGCTTATACGACATCAGTTGGCTGATGCGCAATCTGAACGAGCACATCGCCCGTGAGGCGAACAAAGAAGATGAATGTACGGGGCGGTTTTGGGAAGGACGCTTTAAATCTCAAGCCTTGTTAGATGAAAGTGCGCTAGTAGCCTGTATGGCCTATGTCGACTTAAACCCTATTCGAGCCAACATGGACAGCACTCCTGAAACCTCAAAACACACCAGTATTCAAAGGCGTATCCATGCGCTTATCAAGGGTGAACAGCCCCGCACATTAATGCGGTTTATAGGCAATCACAAAAAAGACATGCCCAAAGGTATCGCGTATAGCCTAATTGATTACTGTGAGCTGATTGAGAGCACGGGCAAGTGTATTCGTCAGGATAAAGCAGGTCATATCAAGCCGCAACACAGCTCCATTCTAAACAGTCTTGGTCTTAATGCAGAGCAGTGGTTAACCCTAACGACCGAGTTTGAACAACACTTTTACACCGCTGTAGGCAATGAACAGATGCTTCAACAATTCAAACAGCACACCAAACATCAACGCATACGAGGGATGGCAAAGGCCAGAGCCTTATTGCAACACGCCTAGAAACAATCCACTCCAAAATACCCCCCATCGGCTCAATGCAGCTAAGTTCGGCTGCCTGCCATTTGAGAAATATCAAATTTTTAGTATTCATCCCAAGTAAAAAAAAACAACCAAACCAAGCGCGTTTTAAGAGTAAGAAGCGTTATAAATTTTATAAAGCTAAGCAGCATCCGATGACAATTCGAAGATGGGTGTCTTTATTTTTCCTACTTGTATGTTTTTAAAGATGGGTGTCTTCATTAGTTTTCTAAATATGACTGTCTGCTTTATTTTGGCAAACCGACATTGCTAAATATGACTGTCTGCTTTATTTTGTTGATCCTTATTTGCAAAATTGAAATTGCCTTTATCCGGAAAAATTAATGCGAAGGCACCAGTGGATTGTATTTAAAAACAAGGAGATTAGATGTCAGAACAACTTAGCGACGAGCAGTCACAACAATTAATGGATGCGATTATAATTTCCTGTGAGGAGATGGCTCTCACCCCCGAACAAATACTGGATGGCCTCGGTCGCGCTATGCTAAGCGCAGCCGCGACTTTTGAGAAATCTAACGTCACCGTCAGTATCGAAAACTTTGGTCAATGCACAGTGTCTCTATCCTCCGCTGTTGGGGAAAACTAAACTTGTGACAAACAAAACAGATTTAAAAGTATGTGTTGTTACCGGCGGTAGTTTGGGTATAGGTGCGGCTATCTGCGAATCCTTTTCACAGCATGAATACCAGGTGATTAACCTTGATATTCAAAACGTTAGCAAGGGCTCAAAAAATATTGAGTATGTAAATTGCGATATCACTGATAGCGCCGCAGTGACGAATGCCATCTCAAACATAACTGAAAAGTACGGCCGTCTCGATGTTTTAGTTTCCAATGCAGGGGTGCATTTTTCCGGCACCATTGAGCAAACCAGCGATGAAGACTTTAAACGTGTATTCGATATTAATGTTAATGCCGCTATTACGGTGACCAAAGCGGTATTGCCACAAATGAAAGCCCAAGGTGCTGGCGTTATCTTATATATCGCCTCTGATCAGGCGCTGATTGCCAAGCCCAATTCATTTGCTTACAACCTAACTAAAGCGGCACTGGCGTCAATGGCAAAAACCACCGCCATCGATTACGCCTCTTTTAACATTAGGGCGAATGCGATTTGCCCTGGCACCATAGAAACGCCTTTATACCATCACGCGATTGACAACTATGTTGCCCGTAGCGGCGCAGATAAACAGCAAGTACATGCCGAAGAAGCGGCGTTGCAACCCTTGGGACGTTTGGGACAACCTGAAGAAGTGGCTGCTCTAGCGTATTTCTTAGCAAGCGAACAAGCCGGGTTTATTACGGGTTCATTACAGGTTATTGACGGTGGCTACACCACTCAATAGCCCCAAATAAATGACGATGTTAGATAACGAAAATAAAGAGGAAAAACCATGTTTAGCCACATTATGTTAGGTGCCAACGATATTCAGCAATCGAAGAAGTTCTATGACGCGACTCTTGGCGCTTTAGGCTATGAACCAGGTGTTATTGATGAAAAAGGCCGCTGTTTTTATTTCACTGCCAGTGGGGTTTTTGCGTTGAGTAAGCCTATTGATGGTCAGCCCGCATGTCACGGCAACGGCACCACTATCGGTTTTGCCGCTAAAACCCCTGACTTGGCTGATGCTTGGCATGCTGCGGGGTTAGCCAATGGCGGCACAGATTGTGAAGATCCTCCAGGTTTACGAGAAGGCGCAGGCAGAAAACTGTATCTTGCCTATCTACGTGATCCTAGTGGCAACAAAGTCTGTGCTTTGCATAGCGTAAAATAATAAAAATTAACAATCGGAGTCTCAACAATTGCAGGCTCCGTTTCGCCCTCAATATCTAACCAAACACGCCCCGACATGCCAACTTAGCGAAGATACGCATCAAGTCCGCAAAAAACTAATACTCCGATAAAACCTATGAACTGACTCATGAAATGTCATTGTCGATTTACTCGTTTAGCCATTTAATATCATCGATACTGTCTTTTGAGTGCCTAATACGAATTTGTTCAAAATCAAGCCATTGATTTAAAGCTTGAGGCGACACGGTTTGATTGCATATTGTAGAGTCGAGCACTTCCTCTATCCCAACCCAACAATTTTTCCCTGAATATTTTGCAGCGTAAAGACAAGCATCAGCCATCGCGACTAAGGTTAACCAGTCCGTTTCTTGTGAGGAATTGGGGCACGGCGGATAGCAAACAAACCCGATTGAGCACGTTTGATCGATAGCGGAATTATCCGCTAACAAAAACGGCATTTGGCGGACGGCTTCGAGCATTCGTTGAGCCAGTATTACGGCGTCCTTGCGATCAATAAATCGCACTATTCCTAAGAATTCTTCACCGCCCCAGCGCACCAAATAATCAGATTCTCTAAATACATTTGCCATCCTCTGAGTGAGCTGTTTAAGCACTAAATCACCCGATGCGTGACCATACTTGTCATTGATATCCTTGAAGTTATCCATATCAATCATGAACACAATAATGTCGGATTGTAGTGGTTGCTCGATTTTACCGGCGTGAAAGTCTGTGTAGGTACGGTAGCTCTTTTGCAGATCAGTATTTATGTATTGCTCCAAGAAACGTCTATTCTTAATGCCGGTAAGCTTATCTGTTAAGCTGATGGCCTCCATTTCCCGGTATGCCTGCTGCAGTTGCTTATTTTTTGCTTCTAGTTCAAGAGTGCGAAGCTGCACTTGTTCAGATAAATTAGCATTTAGCCTGCGTTGAACGTAACGACCATAAAGTAAAAAGATCAACACAAATGCGGCGATAATGCCGGAAATGATAATATTCCGCCAAAGTTCTTGTTGCTGCAAGCTTGCTTGTTGTAATGCTTTTTCTTTTTCTAGCAAGTCTATTTGCTGTTCACGACGGACAAATTCAACCTGTGCTTGGACATTGGCAATGGCATCAAGACGACGAGAGTTCATTAATTTGTCATCGAGTTGTTTCTGACGTTGCAAGGCAGCAAATGCTTCGGCCAGGGCATCATTTTTTAAATGAACTTTGACCCGTAACTTTTCAAGTCGTGCCTGATCAAATTGCTCATTAAGAACTTGCGCAAGCTCTATGCCTTTGTCTATGTGCTCCAACGCAAGTGACGTTTGATCCATTCGAAAAGCAATTTGCCCTGCCAAATGATAGGCATCCACTAACAAGCTTTTGTAGTTATTTGCAATTGCTCTAGAAATGACACCCTCAATGAGTTGTTTCGCTTCCTCCAGTTTACCTTCGGTCATTAACAACTCAGCCATTGATGCATTCGCCCAATCAATATCTCTAGGTGCCTCAATTTGAACGAACATATCACGCGCTTTTTGAATATTCTGGCGAGCGACAGCAACGTTACCCATTTGTAAGTTAACAAAACCAATCTTGTGGTAACTATATGCAATATTTTTTGCATCACCGGCGGTGAGATCCATTTTTAGTGCATCGGTAAAATAAGTTAAAGCCAGTTCGTAGTCGCCCATCACTCTACGTATATCACCTAAATTATACAATGCACTGGCAACACCAGACTGGTCATCCAATTGTCGGTTTAACTGTAATGCTTTGTGGTGTGCTTGAGAGGCTTCTTCGTACTGCCCCATCTTTTCTAAGATAACCCCCAAACCATTGTGGATACCACTAATAGCGTTTAAATCTTGTACTTGTTGATATATCTGTAACGCCAGATACATATACTCTAGTGCCAGCGGATAATTGGCTTGATATCGATGAACCATGCCCAATTGTCGATAGGATTTGGCCAATCCAATGCGATCGTCGATAGTTTGAAAGTCTTCAATAGCGTGATTTAGCCGTTCTGCAGCGCTTTCGTATTGATTACGCGCCATATTGTTGCTTGCTTGTTCATACAAAGCGCTAGCGATCATGCCTGTATTTTTGCTTTGCTGAGCCTGTTGCATAAACAGCTTGGCAAGCTGATCAGCGTTTGCCATATCCCCCTGTTTTCGAGCCTGACTCACTTGGGATTGAAGTTCACTAAGCCTGTTATCACTGAGCTGCGCATGGGCAGATTGAACGATTAAACACCCACCAAACAACCAACTTAGAAAAAATAAAAATGTACTTCCGCCAGACAATAAAAAGCTCACTATTCAATTTGATTTTGCGTTCAATAGTATACTCATTTCTTTGCGCGCTTTGGAATGGAATTCATATTACTCAATATTTTCCCAGTCGAACAATCAGTGTGTCCATGTGGGTTACCCCTCATCACGCTGCGGTGCTCAACAAATCGGCCAAAAATTAGAACTTAACCTTTCAAAAGGCTATTATTTGCAACTGTAAAATATTGGAATAAAAAGCCGTACTACTGTATAAACAGCGCGATGAAAATCCCTAAACAATTACAACCTCTAGTCGAAGACGGCCTCATTGATGAAGTGCTTTACCAATTGATGAGCGGTAAAGAAGCCACTGTGTACGTGGTAAAAAGTCAAGGCAACATTTGTTGTGCAAAAGTGTACAAAGATGCTCTGAAACGCAGCTTCAAAAAAGCCGCTCAGTACCAAGAAGGGCGAAAAGTAAAAAACAGCCGACGAGCCAGAGCAATGGAAAAAGGCTCGAACTACGGACGCAAACAGCTAGAAGATGCATGGCAAAATGCTGAAGTCGATGCCTTGTTTACCCTATCCAAGGCAGGAGTTCGCGTTCCCCAACCTTATGGTTGTTATGACGGCGTGTTATTAATGGAGTTAATCACCGATGAGCAAGGTAATGTCGCTCCGCGGTTAAACGACGTGTCGATGTCTAGCGAACAAGCAATAGAAGATCATACTCAAGTCATGTACTACGTAATGTTGATGCTTTGTGCTGGTTTAATTCATGGCGATTTGTCGGAATTTAATGTTTTAGTTGACGATTATGGCCCTGTGATCATCGATCTACCCCAGGCGGTGAATGCAGCAGCCAATAACAATGCATTTAGTATGTTACAGCGTGATGTGCGCAATATGACAGATTACTACGCCCAATACGCACCCGAACTGGCACATACTGCTTATGCTGAAGAAATGTGGACCTTATTCGAAGCGGGCGAATTAACGCCTGAAACCGAGTTAACTGGATATTTTGCAGCGCCAGAGGGGGATCCAGATGTCGATTCAGTATTAGCAGAAATCCAAGCCGCTTTTGCTGAAGAGCAAGAGCGATTAGAACGCATTAAGGATGCCGACGAGCCGGAGTAATTCTCTGGCCTTGTTGGCCGCAAAAATTAACCTCTTATAAACGATTTTTTAAGCAACCTATCCCAATCACATTTTTGGCATTGCGTAACGATGGGCTAATTCTGAGTCGTTCTTTTGCTATTTTTCACAACGAAATTATTTTTTAGTCTGCATCAACTGATTTTCCCCCTCAGTTATTTCGCTCTATCAACTGATTCCCCCCCCCAGTTATTTCGCTCTGTCAACTGATTTCCCCCCCCCAGTTATTTCGCTCTATCAACTGATTTCCCCCCCCAGTTATTTCGCTCTATCAACGGTATTACAAGCGCATTTCGCAATAAATATCGGTCAAAATAACGCCGATTTATATTCAACATTGTTAACCTTAACATTGTTTTTACATTCATTATGGGGTAGGTTTCGTTTGTCCTATTGGAATGGATCACACAAATTGCAATATAAATACAATTAAAAAAGATGTTTGCAAAAAAGGATGTTCCGCACAACTAAGCCTTAAACAACAAGTAGTTAGGACAAAATCCTATGAATAAAAATAAATTAAAACCGTTAGTTTCAGCAACATTACTCGCACTAGGCCTCTCCACCGCACACGCAGCCGATCGCTTTATCGTTCAAGTAGATAATCCAGGTAAAGGTATCGTTAAGAATTTAGCACGCCAAGCTGGCGGAACAGTTAAAGTAGAAGGTAACGGCTTTATCGCTTTTGAAATCTCAGGTAAAAGCTTGAGTGATATCAAAGGGATCATGAATAACCCCCACGTAAAATTAGTCGAAGAAGATCAAATTCGTCGTCCAATGGCGCTGTTCAATGATGATCTTGGCGACCCTATGACGCAGCAAATCACCCCTTATGCTGTATATCAATCCCAAGCGAATCAAATTGCATTTAACCCAAATGCAAACATTAAAGTCTGTGTTATTGATTCTGGTTTAGATGCATCCAACCCTGATTTTATTTGGAGTAAAATAAAAGGAGACAATGATCCTGGTACGGGTAATTGGAACGAAGCCGGCGGAGAGCACGGTACTCACGTAGCGGGAACTATAGGTGCAGCAAATAACTCCTATGGTGTAGTCGGTATGGCACCTGGCGTTGATATGCACATAATCAAGGTATTTAACGCAGCCGGCTGGGGCTACTCATCTGACCTAGCTCATGCCGCGGAATTATGTAGTGCAGCAGGCGCTAACATTATCAACATGAGCTTAGGTGGCGGTGGTGCCAATAGCACTGAAGAGAATGCGTTTGAAGCATTTAAAGCGGCCGGCGGTTTAGTTGTCGCTGCCGCAGGTAACGACGGTAATTCAGTACGTTCTTACCCAGCTGGCTACTCGGCAGTCATGATGATCGGTGCCAATGACGCAAACAATAACATTGCAAGTTTCTCTCAGTATCCTTCCTGTACTACCGGTAAAGGTAGAAGAGTTGTTACTGATGAAACGATTTGCGTAGAAGCAACCGCTGGAGGTGTTGACACCTTATCTACCTTCCCTGCTGGATTAGCCACCACGGCAAGCCTTAGCGCCGATGGTAGTGCTTTTTCCTCATCTGCAATGGAAAATACTGGCTTTGTCAGTGGCATGACCTACTTCATGGGCACAGCTGAAGCACAAGACGCTGGCGCCAATGGTAAAGTGTGTGTGATCGACCGCGGCGTAGTTTCGTTTTTCGATAAAGTGAATAACTGTGAGCAGTCAGGCGGAATCGGCGCCATTATCATCAACAATGAGCCTGGAATGCTTTATGGCACTTTGGGTGAAACCAACACCACGTCAATTCCAGCAGTAGGCGCAGCGCAAGAAGACCGCGCAGCACTAGTGGCGGCTTCTACCGCTGATATCAATATCGGCGCCAGTGATTATGGTTTCCTAAGTGGAACTTCCATGGCAACACCTGCCGTTGCCGGTGTGGCTGCGTTGGTTTGGTCAAATCACACAAGCTGTTCAGGTGAAGATATTAGAAATGCTCTTAAACAAACAGCAATGGATGGCGGTGCCAACGGTAAAGATGTGTACTTTGGTTACGGTATAGTGCAAGCAGCCGCGGCAAGCGATTACTTGACGTCTAATCCTTGTGGGGATGTAGAGCCACCTCCACCACCTCCTTCTGGCGACTTTACGTTACAAGCTAACGGATTTAAGCGCAAAGGTTTACAAAACGTGAATCTAACTTGGGAAGGTGCAACCACGTCTCAGGTAGATATTTACCGTGATGGTCAGTTAATTATGACCACTAATAATGACGGTGCTTACACTGATGAGTTAAACCGCAAAGGCGCTGGCTCATACTCTTATCAAGTATGCGAGTTGGCTTCTAGCACATGTTCTGCTACTGCTCAGGTAACTTTTTAAGCCAGATAGATATGCTTAACGTTAAAAATAGCGCCGGTCAGCTTAGTTGACTGGCGCTTTTTTTTAATTATCGTCTAAGCCCAAAATAGTTTTGATTGATTTCATCTACCCTTGATGCAAATATGTTATTGCGTTAGTACTCGAGAAAGAAAAATCGCAAAGTGGCGTAGGTAAACTGGCTAAATCCATATTTACAGATAGACTATTAGTATGAATAGTCAGTTAATTGTCCATAATCCGTGTTGCGACACGACCACGCTTTTCAAAAATAAGCTGTATTAACCATTGTCTTTTAATACAGTTGCCCCAAGAGTTACTATGTAGACGATCTAAATTATGTATAAGTGTTACACAATCTAAAAAGGATCAAATATGAAAATAAATGCTTCTGGTCACAATATCGAAATCAACAGCACCATCCGAGAAGATCTAGAGGAAAAGTTTGAAAAAATTAGCAACCGGTATTCGTCACTTATCAGTCTCGATGTCACCATTACTAAAGAGCACGGCGAATACGAAGTAGAGCTTAGAACTAATTATGAAGGCGCGGCCATCGCGGCGTCTGGAAAAGACAAAGTCATGTATCCTGCAATCAATAAAGCCGCTAAAAAGCTGGAAGCGGGCCTCGCCCATCGCAAAGGAATTTTAAAAGACAACCTGCATGAAAAACCCGTGGTCACAGCGCCTGAAATAGCCTACGAAAAAATTCAGGAAATGAAACTTCCTTGATCTTGTTAACTACAAGGAACCTTGCCATCGCTATGGTTTATAGCAAGTTTAGTTAACTAAACAACGATTAAAAAGTGTAAGAGGAGTCTTGTACTCCTCTTTTTTATTTAGCTGTAAGTGCTCAAAAAGCTTAGACTACTGACTATTAAGAGAAGCTCGCCAACTCTGCAAATCCTGTTCGGAATATTGATATTGAGCAAATAAACCTGCCACTTCTTGAGAGTCTTTAATTGCAAGAAAGCCTGTGTTCAGTAAATCTATAATGGCTTTAGATTCAGGAGAGTTTAGACTGACAGCGTGCGCCGATTTAACACCATAGGGAACGCCTATTTGTTTCAAACAATTGGAACTCCCCAACTTGCTTTGGTGGACACAATAATAATTTACCGCTGCGATAGCAAAAAAAACGTAATCGATTCTTTTTTCTTGCAACATTGAATATAGCTGCGCACGATCTTTGATGGCATAAACATGTTTAAACCCGACTTCTCTGGCCAAGCACTCCTGGACTGAATCAGCCGATACTCCGACTGATGCATTTTCAAAATCTATCTGTGATAACTCACTTATTGGATTGTTATTATCGGTGAATATTGCGGAACCGGTCAGCAATAAGGGTAACGTAAATAATCCCCATGTTTCGCGCTCTGTGGTTTTAAATGCTGGGAACACCAGATCGACTTTTGCAGTTCTAAGACGGTTCATTCCACCTTGCCAGGAAATTTGTTGTGGTACCAAGACTATCTGTTGAGATTTAGCTGCCAACTCCATCAGTTTCCAAGATACACCGTAGGCAGCTGACACCGCTACGTATTTGTCATGCTCGTCATAAACCGCAACAGAAACCTCTTTAGCTGCTAAGGACGTTAGCATCTGAATATTAAGCATCGCGATGATGATCAGTTTGAGCCAAGCGCGTAATCGTTTCATCTTCATCCAGTGATTATTTTAATACTGCGAATGAGTGATTTCATTTCAGTAAATTTAATCTTACAAGGTTGAAAGTACTTGTTCTTGTTACAGCATAATTGAAAAGGTAACACCATCCAAGCAGATACGCTTAATTCAGAAACTCAGACATACTGAGCCACAAGACTAAGATGATATTTTACGCACAATATCAACCATTTCATTAGTACGGTCATTGATCATGGCGATGGCTTCACCCGCTTGTTTGATTAACTCCATGCTGTTTTCCGAGCAACTTTGAATATCGGAAATAGACGTCACTGCAGAGTTAGTTAAACGGTTATTCTCTTGTACCATCTTTTCAATTTCACTAGTCGACGCGGACGTACGCGAGGCCAATTGCCTAACCTCATCCGCTACTACTGCAAATCCACGACCTTGTTCGCCAGCTCGGGCTGCTTCAATCGCTGCATTTAGGGCAAGTAAGTTGGTTTGATCCGCAATTTCATGAATGGTGTGTACAATTTTAGAAATCTTCTGGGACTGTTCATTCAGCTGCCCCACGTTCTCAGAAGATGATTGTAGTTCACGATTGACCTTAATCATCGAGTCAATCGCTTCGTTGATGCGCTTATCTCCTTCACTGGCTATGTCGTCGGTTTCCACGGAAGCTTTGAGCGCAAGGTCGGCAGTTTCCAACCTTTTCTCTATGGTTGCCGTTATATCAGAGGCAATTTTCATTATTTTAACCAGTTGCCCCTGACTGTTATAAACAGGGTTATAGGACGCTTCTAACCACACATCCTCCCCAGTTTTTTTTATGCGTTGGTAAAGTCCCTGTTGAAACTCGCCACGATTTAACGCCTGCCAAAAAGCGCGATGTTCTCCACCACTTGTCGGCTCTGCGGGGCAAAAAATACGATGATGCTTGCCTTGAATTTCTTCTAGTCTATAGCCCATTGTATCTAGGAAGTTTTGGTTGGCGATTAACACAGTTCCGTCCAAATTGAACTCAATGGTCGCCATGGATCGATCAAGCGAATCAACCCGTCCCTGATATTCATGCTTGAGCTCTACACTTTGGGTTATATTGGAGGCAATTTTAATAATCTTATATACCTTTTGGTGCTCATCAAACACGGGACAGTAGCTTGCTGCCAACCACACATGATTACCATTTTTATCAATACGTAAACATTCTGAACTAAACGGCTTACCGTTTGCCAAGTCTGACCAAAACACACCATATTGTTTAGACTGAACATAGTCCTCTGGACAAAAAATTCGATGTGGCTTACCTATTATTTCATCAATCGCATAATTCATGGTATTTAAGAATTTTTCATTGGCGTCTAAAATGATGCCCTCAGGACTGAATTCAATAATAGCCATCGACTTTTTAAATGCCGCTACTATGGATTCATTATCGATATCAACTGGATCTCTGACCGGTTTTGCATCACGTTTTTCAGCTCGTTTCCACCACATATTTTAGGATCCCAAATTTGGTACAGAATAAGGAAGTAGTATTTTTTTACACCAATAAAAGAATTTATTCAAATTCAAACGTTTATCTGCGACTTAATTAACATTCAATAAAATCAGACTGCACAAGTCGTCATAATGTAATCGGCAAAATAACAAGAAACTGTTACGGTTTAGGTGGAGCAATTATCTTAACAAAGACAAAATTGAAAAAAGAGAGTCAAAGTGACCACCACCATCCCCTAATAACGACGACATTATCGAAATATTGGGATAACTGCTCGAGAAATTGAATTAATGGATTGTTGATACAAAGTAAGTTAACAGCCCGTATTAATTTCCCCAATACTAGGCTCATTTCCACGACTGGAGGCACTATACGCATAGTAAACATAACAATTATCAGATGTATTGGTGCCTTTTGGCCAAAATACCACCGCACTACTTGATCCCGCCACAGTCACATCAGCGCCGATATTAAAATCGCTATCAACACACCAATCTGTAGGTGCATCACAAAGTCCGCCTGAGGTCTTCAAGGTAAAGGTTCCCTCAAGCAAATATTGCCACGCTGTTTCCCAACTATGTTCTAACTGTCCGTAGTCAAACCTGACGACGCTACCATCGGGAAACGTCACATCTTGATTTAATTTATCCTCTACACGTTTAAGTTGCGCATAACTGACAGCCATTGAGTTAGCAGACTTTACCGCACCTAATAAACCTGAAAGCGTTGCAGCTCTAGCATCTGAGCTAAAATTAACAAACTTAGGTAACGCCACAGCACTCAAAATGCCCAAAATGACAATCACAATGATTAGTTCTATTAAGGTAAACCCGTTAGCTTGTTTGCGGTAATGCATACACTTTCACTCTCAATTTGCTCGAAAAACACACCTCATCAACAAGATGATGTGCCAGATGATATTAATCCTACAGAATCAGTTTATTACCCGATAGCAACAATTGCCAGTTTTCACATGTCGTTTTACGCCATAAAGCACGCTCTTTATGCAATGCTTTATAAGACGGTGTGATAGAAACAGCGAAAAAGCCTATCTCAGTATTCTCAACCTGCTTTTTAGTCAAAGTAACATTTAATTTACATTTGCTTTAGGACTTCCTTATCGGAAATTATGGTGCAGTTCATTTAATGTACTATATTGATATCCTAAACATTCAACATGGTCCTTATAAATTGGAATTGATGCGACCTTATCAAATTGAAATTATAACGATTGATGGATATAAATTAATGGATAAAAGGAATTAGTATGAAAGTGCTGGTTTGCTTAAATATATTGCAGCTGGTTTTTATTGGCTTCATCTTAACGAAGTTGTTTAATTTAGAATCACAAATAGTCGCACAACAGACTGAGCCTTCACCTTCTATTTCTGAACACTCTCATAACGCAAATTTAGACGCTAACACATTATTCGTTGATGATGCATTAAATGAACATGCTGATTTTTTACGCGGCGTCATCCACGAGGAAATCACCGCATCGTTGAGGGAAAACCAAACAGCGAAGCTTGCGACTACCCCATCCGCAAAGCCATATGCGGCTAATCCACCGCCGGAAGTAGATCAGGAATACTTATCCGAAGTTCAGTCCGATTTTGATTACTATTTGTCAGATGGTCAGATTTCGGATCTCAACATGGCAATTTTTCAATCAAAAATAGCCAAACTAGACCAACAGAATCGTAAAGAAATGCTAAGAAAACTTGTTAGAGCACTAAATTCTGGCGAGTTAGAAGGCAGATTGTGAAACTAAGTACCAATAAAAGGAAATTAAGATGAAATCTATAACCAAATTAATGTGTTTAATCGTGTTTAGCTTGCCATTTTTAGTCCACGCTGGCTACACACAACCTGCTCCAGTAATAATTGATTTAGATAACAATATTGCCTATGGGGATATGATGACCGCTCGCTGGACCAAAGGTGATGACACCTTCATCGGCTGCGGCATTCGTCACTATCAAGGCGGGTTTGTTTTCGGCTTTTGTCAGGCACAAGATGACGATGGAGAACTGGCATATTGTCAAACCCAAGATGCGGTATTACTTGAAAGTATGAAGTCTATGGCTGACAACTCGTTTATAACGTACAGTTGGAACGATGATGGCGAATGCACTCGCATTGGATTTTCAAACCAATCGTTTTATATAAATAAAGACAATCCGTCATTTGCGAACAAAAATAAAAATAAAAATCCATAAGGTTGATTTTTGCAAAACTGAGAGGTTAACGCTGGCCTAAGAATCAAAAAATGCCGTTTGTTCGCACAAACGGCATTTTTATAAGACGCGGCTTTACAGACCCATTTTGAAATTGACTAAATGTATTCTACTTCAATGATTTCAAACTCGACCGAACCTGAGGGGGTTTGAATATTAACGATGTCATCGATTTCTTTACCAATTAATCCACGGGCAATGGGTGAGTTAACGGAAATCATATTACTTTTAATGTCTGCTTCATCATCACCGACGATCTTATAGGTGGTTTCTTCTTCGGTATTTAAATTGAGAATAGTCACAGTGGTACCAAAAATGACCTTACCGTTATTGGTCATCTTGGTGACATCAATAATTTGCGCGTTAGATAATTTGCCTTCAATGTCTTGAATACGCCCTTCACAAAAGCTTTGTTGCTCTCTGGCTGCGTGATACTCGGCATTCTCTTTTAGATCACCATGCTCACGAGCTTCTGCGATAGCCTGAATAATTTGCGGACGTTTAACCGATTTTAATTCGTTAAGTTCCGCGCGCAGCATGTCTGCGCCTTTTGCCGTCATTGGATATTGGTTCATTAATTGAAACTCGCTTGTTTTAATTTTATCTTGATGAATATGTTTGTTTGCAAACAAGAAAGTGCGCACTGTGTGCGCACTTTTTATCATTAACTTTGGCTTAGTTTACCACAACTTTTGCGTCAGTTAAGCCTTTGGTGAAGTGCTTGAACTGAAGTTACTCTTGCGCGGTCTTCCGCTTCTTGCGCGTTTACAGTGGCAAATGCCGCGTTTAAGGTAGTGGTGTAAGCTACTTTGTTAAGTAATGCTTCTCGGCGAATATACACAGAGTCGACAATCGCCTTACGGCCTTCGGTGGTATTCACGATATAGCAGTACTCACCATTTTTTATCGCATCGACAATATTAGGTCGCCCTTCAGTGAGTTTATTCACTACCGAGCAAGCAACACCAGCGTTATGTAAATGCAGAGCTGTACCTGCAGTGGCTTCCAAGGTAAATCCTTTGTCGATCATCTTTTTGGCCAATGACACAACCCGAGCTTTATCGTTTTGTCTAACCGAAATCAGTGCTTTTCCTTTGCCTGGAATAGGTGCGCCTGCGCCTAAATTAGCTTTTGCATACGCTTCTTCAAAGGTATCCCCTACTCCCATTACCTCGCCGGTTGAACGCATTTCTGGTCCTAATAGCGGATCGACACCTTGGAATTTAGCGAAGGGCAACACCACTTCTTTGACTGAATAAAACGGTGGGATAATTTCATTTAGCACATTTTGCGATGACAATGACTGCCCGACCATAGCGCGAGCACCAATTTTAGCTAACGGACGACCAGTGGCTTTTGACACAAAAGGAACCGTCCGTGCCGCTCTCGGGTTCACTTCTATCAGATACACTTCACCGTCTTTGACAGCAAACTGCGTGTTCATCAAGCCAACAACGCCTAACTCAATTGCCATATCGGTGACTTGCTTGCGCATCACATCACAGATTTCAGCACTCAGTGAATACGGCGGTAAAGAACAGGCTGAATCTCCTGAATGCACACCCGCTTGTTCGATGTGCTCCATGATCCCGCCAATCACCACATTTTCACCATCACACATGGCGTCTATATCGACTTCAATGGCATCGTCTAGGAAACGATCAAGTAACACCGGCGAATCATTGGATACTTTAACGGCTTCGTTCAAGTAGCGCTTAAGATCTTTAAGATCGTAAACAATTTCCATCGCTCTTCCGCCTAATACGTAAGACGGACGTACCACCAGCGGGAAACCAATGATCTTGGCTTGCTCCAACGCTTGCTCCATGTTTTTCACGGTCGCATTGGCTGGTTGTTTTAGATTAAGCTTGTTAACCATCTGCTGGAAGCGTTCACGATCTTCCGCTCTGTCGATGGCGTCAGGCGAGGTACCCACAATAGGTACACCTGCAGCTTCGAGTGCGCGGGCAAGTTTAAGTGGCGTTTGTCCGCCATATTGCACAATGACACCTTTGGGCTTTTCAACGCGCACGATCTCTAACACGTCTTCGAGGGTCACAGGTTCAAAATACAAGCGATCAGAGGTGTCATAGTCTGTTGACACCGTTTCAGGATTACAATTGACCATGATGGTCTCATAACCATCCTCACGCATCGCTAGCGCAGCGTGCACACAGCAATAATCAAATTCAATGCCTTGGCCAATGCGATTTGGTCCGCCACCCAAAACCATGATTTTGTCTTTGTCTGATGGATTAGCTTCACACTCTTCATCATAACAAGAGTACATATACGCAGTACTGGTAGAGAACTCAGCAGCACAGGTATCAACGCGTTTATATACCGGTTGTACATTTAATTCTCGACGCACTTCTCGCACATCGCTTTCAGCCACACTGGTTAATTCCGCCAGTCGTGCATCGGCGAAGCCTTTGCGTTTGAGCGTACGCATAAAGTCTTGATCGATCCCGGATAAACCCAGTTCGGCGACTTGGGCTTCTAAATGGATTAACTCTTCAATCTGCACCAAATACCAACGATCAATATTGGTTAAATGAAATAATTCTTCGACCGACATGCCCATCCGGATGGCATCTGCGATATACCAGATCCGCTCTGCACCAGGCTCTCGTAATTCGCGGATAATGATATTTTCAGCTTCGGGGTCGTTAATATCGATGATTGGATTTAAACCATTGGCACCAACCTCTAAGCCACGCAATGCTTTTTGCAATGACTCTTGTTGGTTGCGGCCAATTGCCATGACCTCGCCCACTGATTTCATTTGAGTAGTCAGGCGATCGTTTGCACCGGCAAATTTCTCAAAATTAAACCGTGGGATTTTAGTTACCACATAGTCGATTGCAGGCTCAAAAGACGCTGGCGTCAGGCCACCGGTGATGTCATTAGCTAATTCATCAAGGGTGTAACCCACCGCAAGCTTTGCTGCAACTTTGGCAATCGGGAAACCGGTCGCTTTAGAAGCTAATGCGGATGAGCGAGATACCCGAGGGTTCATTTCAATAATAACCATACGACCGGTTTTCGGATCAACACCGAATTGAACATTTGAACCACCGGTTTCAACGCCAATCTCACGTAACACCGCCATGGCCGCATTACGCATGATCTGATACTCTTTATCAGTCAGAGTTTGCGCCGGTGCAACGGTGATTGAATCACCGGTATGCACGCCCATAGGGTCGAAGTTTTCGATAGTACAGACAATGATGCAATTATCATTTTTGTCACGCACCACTTCCATTTCATATTCTTTCCAGCCAATTAATGATTCATCAATGAGCAATTCACTGGTTGGTGATAAGTCCAGACCGCGACGGCATATTTCGTCAAACTCGTCTTTGTTATAGGCAATACCGCCGCCGGTTCCGCCCATGGTGAATGACGGACGAATAATACACGGAAAACCAATTCGGCTGAGTACATCGTGGGCTTGTTCAATGGTATGCGCAATTTCTGCATGAGGACAGGCTAATCCGATGGATTTCATTGCTTTGTCAAAGCGCTCACGATCTTCGGCTTTGTCGATGGCATCAGCGGTAGCGCCAATCATCTCAACACCAAACTTCTGCAAGACACCGTGCTTATTCAAATCCAAAGCACAGTTCAGAGCAGTTTGACCGCCCATTGTAGGTAACACGGCGTCTGGACGTTCTTTTTCAATAATTTTGGCAACGACTTCCCAATGTATTGGCTCGATATAAGTCGCATCCGCCATTTCCGGATCCGTCATAATAGTGGCTGGATTGGAATTCACTAAAATGACACGATATCCCTCTTCTCGAAGCGCTTTACAGGCTTGCGCGCCTGAGTAATCGAATTCGCATGCCTGTCCAATGACAATTGGGCCTGCGCCCAGAATCAGTATGCTTTTTAAGTCGGTACGTTTTGGCATAGTAATCGTTTCTCTTTATCAGGCGTTACTTATTGAGTTCTGGCTTGCATTAACTCGATAAAATGATCAAATAGCGGTGCCGCATCATGAGGCCCAGGGCTTGCTTCAGGGTGACCTTGAAAACTAAACGCGGGTTTGTTTTTCAAATGAATTCCCTGCAACGACTTGTCGAATAAAGAAACATGGGTTACCTCGACGTTATCAGGTAAAGTCGTTTCATCCACGGCAAAACCATGGTTTTGACTGGTGATCATTACCACATTTCGCTGTAGATCTTTTACCGGATGGTTAGCACCATGATGGCCAAATTTCATTTTTAAGGTTTTGGCACCGTTGGCAAGCGCTAACAATTGGTGCCCTAAACAGATACCAAAAATGGGAATGTCAGTGTCTAACAGCGTTTTAATCGCATCTATCGCATAGTCGCAGGGTTCTGGATCGCCTGGACCGTTTGATAAGAAAATTCCATCAGGGTTAAGTGCGAGAACTTCTTGCGCACTCGTTTGCGCCGGAACGACCGTTAACTTACAGCCTCTGGAGACCAACATTCGTAATATGTTGTGCTTGGCACCAAAATCGTAGGCTACCACATGAAATGGTGCGTCTTGCGATCCATCTTGATAGCCGTCTTCAAGCGTCCACACTGAACCTGTCCATTGGTACTTCTGTGACGTAGAAACCACCTTAGCCAAATCCATGCCTTTTAGGCCTGGGAAGGCTTTCGCTGCTGATAGAGCTTCATCCACTGCTTTTTGACTATACTCATCAACCGTCACTATACAGCCACGCTGTGCACCTTTGTCTCTTAAAATACGCGTCAATCTTCGAGTATCGATTTCGGCGATACCCAATATATTGTTTTCTTTTAAGTAGTCACAAAGGGATTGTTGATTTCGGAAGTTACTCGCAATGAGAGGTAAGTCGCGGATGATTAGGCCTTTGGCCCATATCTGATCCGATTCAACATCCTCAGTATTAGTGCCGGTATTGCCAATATGCGGATAAGTTAGTGTAATTATTTGTTCTGCGTAAGAGGGATCTGTAAGAATCTCCTGATATCCTGTCATCGATGTATTAAAAACAACTTCACCGACAGAAACACCAGAAGCACCTATTGACGTGCCTTTGAAAACTGAACCGTCTTCGAGCACCAAAAGGGCGGAAATAGCCAAGTCAACCTCCTGAATAAGGACAACCCAAGGGAATTACGCATGCTACGCGTTAAATCCCTACAAAAACGGGCGTAAACACTTGATTTACATCCCGTTTACATTCATCACCATAAGGATTTACGTGAGTTAGAAGCCCAACATCACGAAAATTTGGCAAATTCATGAGATCATACATGGGATTCTGAAATAGGTCCAATAGAATATAGAAAATTAATAGAAATGCCTGTCTAATAGCAATTTCATGGCCAAGCACCTAAAACTATGACTTGAAGCCTAGCACATGTTCCATCGAATATAGACCAGATGGTCTGGTTTTAAGCCACTTTGCGGCACTCATCGCGCCCTTCGCAAAGGTCAAACGACTCGACGCTTTATGGGTGATTTCCAGTCGCTCACCGAGATCGGCAAATAACGCCGTATGATCGCCTACAACATCGCCGCCCCTCACGGTGGCAAAACCGATAGTGTGTTGATCTCGCTCGCCGGTATCACCTTCTCTGCCATACACTGCACATTGCCCAAGATCACGTTCAAGCTCATCAGCAATGGCTTCGCCAATGGCGACCGCCGTACCTGATGGTGCGTCTTTTTTAAACCTATGGTGTGTTTCAATAATTTCGATATCGGCGGAGTGCCCCATGACTCGGGCCGTTTGCCGCACTAGATTAAGCATCAAGTTAACACCAATACTAAAGTTCGCCGCAAACACAATAGGAATAGATTGTGCGGATTCTTGTAACAGCGACTTTAGTTCGTCGTTCAAGCCCGTGGTCCCAATCACCATCGCTTTGTTATTGTCCACACACCATTGCAGATTTTCTTTAAGTGCGGCAGGCAATGTGAAGTCAATAACCACATCAATATCGTTTTTGACACTATCTAAGTTACCTTGAACTGCAAGATTGCGCTTGCCTATACCAGCTAACTCACCGACATCCATGCCTATCCATTGAGAATCGGCACGCACCGATGCGCCCTTTAATGTTAGTTTATCATCTAGATCGCAGGCCTCTATTAGTGCCCTGCCCATTCTTCCGTTGGCACCTAGAATGCCGATCCCAATGTTCATGTTAACTGCTCTTGTTGTTTTTTCACCTTAGGATTATTGTGCAACATCTATCATATTGATGCAGTATTTAGTTCAATATAGTCAGTAATTAATCGGTAATTGTTTATCATCAAAAAACATAACAGTTGAATCCACTGCCCGATCATATAAATTAACCTCGTTGTATCAATGGTGAATAAAATGGAATTCGAAAATAACGTGTTAGTTTCCGACCAGTTGCCCGACCCGAGTATTATCAATTTTGAGTCTTTGCCGCCGCGTTATCGCACTTCAGTCATACTTAGCACAGTGGCTAGCTTTTTGATGTTTACGGTTGTAATGAGTGTGTACCGCCTTCAGCCCTTTTTTCCCGTTCCTCCGTTATTAGAGGAATTTTACTTGGCAATTCTGTTAATCCTGTTTGGGCTCACATGCCTTGTATGCTGTGTGCAATTTATCACCTTACCCTACAAACGATATTGTTTGAGGGAGCATGATTTGCACTTTGCAAGTGGTCTCGTGTTTCGAAAAATAGTTAGCCAGCCGATCCTACGTATTCAACATGTTGAATTAAAAAGAGGACCAATTGAACGTCTCTTTAACTTAGCAACGCTACAAGTATTCAGTGCTGGCGGCGCTTCCCATACTTTCGAAATACCCGGTTTAAATAAAGAGACGGCTGACCGGATCAGGTACTTTCTGTTAACTCACAAAGACACGCTACAGAATGGATAAGGTTCCGCAAGAAGGCGAAATTCAGGAGCTGGATTGGCAACGATTAGCTCCTATTGCAATATTGTATTTTGCTGCAAGTAACGTGAAAAAACTGATCAGCAATCTGATTTACCTGATCCCTGCATTTGCCATCAGCTATTCCTCAATTAAGGACAGCCCAATTACCTGGCTTGTTATACTCGCAGTCGTGCTCGGTTTTTTCGTGGTTAATGCGGCGCTTGAATACCTGTTTTTCACGTTCAAATTGAGCAGCAACAATATTGAGATCCGATCGGGAATAATCGCCAAAAAATATCTCAATTTACCCTTTTCGAGGATCCAAAACGTCACGCTAGAGCAACCGCTTTATTACCGACTGCATGATCTGGTGTGCGTTATCCTCGATACCGCCGGTTCTTCGCAACAAGAAGCGAAAATTGTCGCCCTACCCCATGCCTTTGCAAAACAACTCAAGCAGCAAGTGTTAGCGGAAAAGAACAGTCAGTCGAGTAACATTACCGGCACGCGACACAATGACAACAACGAAAGCCACCTCAACCTTGAGCAAGATCAAGAACAAGAAGTGCTGTTGAACCAACGCAGTCTGAGCGATCTCATCATCCACGGTTTTACTAACAATCGAGTTTGGATCATCATTGGTTTCTTAGCACCGTTATACGATGATATCGCCAGATATATAAGTAGCCACTTGGATTCGTTGGGGGTCGAATATCAACGTTATTTTGACACGCAGGCGCAAGCTCTTTGGCAACTTGGTTTGGCTTTCTTTGCCATAGTCGCGGGTATTTTTCTACTGGTAACCTTGGTCTCAATAATAGGTTCAATTGTTATTTTTTATGACTTTACCTTAAGTAAAATCAACGGGCGTTATGTTCGTCGTAGTGGCTTATTTACCAAACAAGAAACCACCATGCGATTGTCTAGGATCCAAGTCATCGCATTAAAACAAGACTGGTTGGATGTGCTACTCAAACGAGTGAACCTCGAGTTAAAACAAAGTAACTCAGGCACTCAAGCTGAAAACCAAGCGCAAAACAGTAGCAAAATTTTGGTGCCCTCTATTCGCCCCGATCAAGCTCTGGCGTTATTGGAAGATGCGTTTGCTATAAATGCATTACGAAAAGTACACTTTAACGCCATAAGTCGCCGTTTTATTACACGACAATGTCTAGTGTGGCTTATGCCCCTGACTGCTATTGCCGCAACCGTTGCTTTTAACCATTTTTCTTTAAATGCATTGTGGCTGGTTGTTGCAGTGTCATTATTGTTATTCATTGCCGTATGTTGCTGTTGGAAGCGTTGGGGATATGCGAAAGACAAGGATTATATTTATATTCGAAAAGGAATTTTTGGGGTCGATTATTATTGTTTCCCGATTTACAAAGTGCAACAAACTCAATACGTGCAAAGTTATTTCATGCGACGAAATGGCTTAGCAAACATGCATTTTGTGTTGGCTTCTGGTTCACTCTCGGTGCCCTTTGTTGCACAAACGACCGCCAATATTTGGTTAAACGAAACCTTGTCACATGTGAGTGAACAAAGGCGTTCTTGGATGTGAACAAATCTGAACTGGAAATACTTTTATCCCAATTTCAGGTTACTTAACCGTTACTAATGTGATTGAAAGAGAAAGCGTCATGCAAAAAGAAAATAAAATATTAGTTTGGGATTTACCTGTACGCCTTTTTCACTGGTTATTGGTTGGCGCGATAGTCGCACAATGGGTAACAGCTGAGCTGCTTGATGACGCTATGGACTGGCATTTTTACATTGGTTATTTCACTTTAGGGCTGATTTTATTTCGATTGATTTGGGGCTTTGTTGGCCCACGTTATTCAAGATTCAGCCAATTTTTAGTCTCTCCTAAAGCGTATTGGCAGTATCTGAAATCACTTCGTAACCCACAAAAACACCACTATGTAGGGCATAACCCATTAGGCGGACTCCTTGTTCCATTGGTGATAATTGTGATTGGTATACAAACTGTTAGCGGATTATTTGCGACTGATGATGTACTGCATTCAGGGCCTTATATTTCAATGGTTAGCGCTGAGGTTCAAGCACTGTTGAATGAAATTCATCACACAACTTTTGATATTATTACGGTCATTATTGTAGTTCACTTAGTCGCAATACTGTGGCATAAGTTTATTGCCAAGCATCATATTATTAAGGCGATGTTCACTGGTAAGAAACAAGGTGAGTACAACAGCGGGATCAGCTCATCAAACGTGTTGTTAGCCGTTTTAATTGCTGCCTGTATTGGGGCCGCAATTTACGCACTAATTGCACTGGCCCCGGTACCTGAAGCGTTTTATTTTTGATGTATAAACCGTTTACTTAGAGCCTATAAAGCAGACTATTCTGCTTTATAGGTATCATGACAGCCTTTACAGCTTTTCAACAGGGCGCCAATTTTACCTTTAAATGCATCGCCATCATTTTGCTGCGCCGCCACTTTCAAATCCCCTGCCGCTTGGGTTAAGTTATTAATTTTACTTTGAAAATCGGTATAGTCTTGCCAAATCACTGGAAGTGCATCCGTGTTCAGATCAAACTTACGAGTGTCTACCGAAAAGTAGTCATCCATCATCAGAGATAACTGCTCAATGCGCATGGCGTTTTTCTCAATCGTTTGCGCATCCATCGGGATCTTATCTTTGGCCATAGCCCCTAACGCCCCGACATTACTGCGGATCAATTGCAAGGTTGCTTGACGAAATTTCATCGCACTTTCAGCCTGCTTCTCCGATTGTGCTGGCTCCACTGCACTGGCCGTTAATGCCACAAAAGTCGTCATTGCGCCGAATATTACTGCTAACACTGTTTTTTTCATGCTTTCCCCAAAATTAAAAATGTATTGAGCTACACAGCCCTGTTAGTTCATATAAACAGATTTAACGTTATAGCATGGCATGGATCAAGCAGTTATTTCATAATCAGCGGCATTGACACTTTACGCTTTCGAACTTTTGAACTCCATTTTGTCGAAAAGATAATGATTTGATTGGGCTGGCGCACTGCCGTCATAACTGCATTTAACACGAAGTTCGTCGACATTTTCGAATCTTCCCGGGCTCATGTCCATTTTCTTTTCAATTCCCGGGATATTCGCATTACTTACATACACGGAAAAATTGTCTGAATCGGGCCGAACCGTTACAAACACGCGATGCTCCGCATCGTTAGGCAGAGCGCCTAGCTCCATCGGTGTGCCATTAAAGTAAAAGAGGAAAACCTTGCCATCGCCAAATCGTATGGTAAACCCGTAGGTCTCCTCTGGTGCAGAATCGGTATCTGAAGCCCAGCCAAAATGACAATCTATTATATTATTACCTTGTTTGCGTCCACTCCAGGCCATGCTGTATTTATTGTGCGATGAAGGTATGTCGATAGACTCAAACGAAAGCGAACTATTTGTTCGTTTTGCCGGCGTAATCGGCTGGATCATCAAAGTTGTACCGTATCCTAAAGACGGATTGGACGAAAACGTAACAGTCTGAATACTTAAATCTTCACCGTGAATGCGATCTTGCTTAGGATTCTCCGGCGGAAAATAGATATCGTTGTATTGACTACTAAAAGGTCCGTTAGACTGCTCGTTGAAGCCCGCACGAAATACGGTCGTACCGCAGCCGCTGACAGCAATGAGCAAAAAACATAGCAGTGTTCGCATAAAATAAGTCATGATCCGCTCCTTGTGGTAAATCTTTTTCTGCATCGGGAGTTGTTGACCCATATAGAGTTACCTTGAAATACTAAATTGAGTTGACGAGAGCTCTTTTTCAGCCTTTTAGGCTAAGAGCCAAGCCACCATGTACATCACTAATTCCTGTTATTTCGTATTGCTTGAAAAGGGCTATTTCATGCAATGTTTGTTAGATCTGTGCACCGCTTATAACCCAGCAATCAACAGGCTTTAAAATAGCGCTTGCCAAGCAGACAACGTGTTTTGGTTTCTAGCTAACGGTCGATAACATCAGAATTGGGTAAAGTACGATAAAAGCGGAAGCAGGATGCAATTTCCATATCTGGAACAACTTTGCGTGGTTCTTTCGATTCTAAAATAAGTTTAGACCAGCGCAGTTCGATGTCAATTGAGGCTAGTAATCTTACCTATGTGGTAGCTCGTTTAAATAGAGGCAGTAAAAATACCTTTAAATTCGTTTTGGCGCAAAATTCTGTGGAAACATTCAGTATCGGACTATCGTTCACTACCGCAAGGCAGCCACGCTTTGCTACGTAACCTGAACTCTAAGATAAAAAGTGCCCTTCAATAACGCCCTTTTTACGCTTATCTGCGTTGAGTCTTCTCGCAATAGGCCAGCTATTACGGACAAAAACTCGTCTTGCTAATCGCAAAATGGCATCATTGATGTGTATTTTTGAAGTTTCGTTTTAACTTATCCTCATTAACACTCTGAAATTGTTAAGTAATATTTGTTTGCTCGACACATCTTATTCTTCAGTTCAGGTTAACGATTAAAAACAGCCCTATGGTTGGAAATTTTCATCGTTCATATCTAAACTTAAATAAGCTGATCCCTTCTCTGTCTGATTAAAGCCCGATAGATATCACTTTTGCAGAAATGTGCTCGCTAAACGATCTATCGTTGGGTTAATTGGAGGATTGAAAAGATGTCACTTACTGCAAGCTCTACGTCCGAACTGAATACCGTCAATGCTATTCGTCATATTCTCAATGTAGAGCAAAACCTCTCAGGCATCGAATACTTAAAGGTACTACTGAGTAACATTGCAAAAGAGTTAGGCTTTAAATACGTCTTTATTGGACATACAAACCCTAATCGGCCAAATACGATCGAAACCGATGTCGTTTACAAGAACGGGGCGTTGCAACCTAACTTTGATTATGAGTTGATGGACACACCTTGCAAGAAAGTCATGAGTGGACAACGCGTATGTGTTCACGAAGATATGGTTTTCGAAAAATTTCCCAACGATGCTTTGCTCCAAGAAATGGGAATTCGATCTTATGCTGGCTCTCCAACGATATCACCAAGAGGAGAATTACTTGGCTTACTTGTGCTGGCCGATGACAAGCCTATGCACAATGGTGAGCAATTGAGTCCTCTTGTTGAATTTTTAGCACAACGCATTACCGCTGAGTACGAGCGTTTTAAAATAGAACATGACCTGCACACCATTATTGAGCAGCGTACTGAAGCACTAGAGTCGAGTAACGCCCATTTGCGAAGGACTATCGAAGAGCTAGAGGTAACTAAACGTGAATTGGAACAGAGAAATCATACTGATGCTCTGACGGCGGTTCACAGACGTGAGTGGTTCACTGAGCTGGCAGTTGCAGAGTTAAAAATAGCCAAGCGTAATCACTATCCTCTTGCGCTACTTTTTATCGACCTTGATCATTTCAAAAGCGTTAATGATTCTTATGGTCATGTAACGGGCGATCTGGTGCTCAAAGAGGCGGCAGCGAGAATTAGTCGTAATATTAGAGAAACTGATATTTTAGGCAGATTTGGCGGAGAAGAGTTTGTTCTACTCTCCCCTTTTGCAGACACCGAATCATCAATGTATTTGGCAGAGCGTATCAGAAATGAAATTTCCAATATCCCAATTCACACCTCGACTCGTGATATTTCTATTACGGTGAGTATTGGCATTGCGACCCTAGATAACGACGAATACGAATTGATAAGTCTTATGGAGCACGCTGACAGCGCCCTTTATCAAGCAAAGAATAGTGGTCGAAACACCTGTATATCTTACCGTGTACAGTAGCTCAAACTTGGTTTGTAATTGGCTTTTTGTTTTTCGCTAATCGATACAGTCATTGCCTAACTTACTGACGGTATAATGATACAAAATAGCTGTTAAACAAAAAGTAAGACTTTTATCCGAGCCAGTTTATCAAAGAGCACCCTGACTATAGCCATTTCATGTGCTTAACTCATAATACCTAAACAAAACAGTTAGAAGCAAAAATGATAACTAAGATCGTGAGTTCACTCATAAGAACCGCATGCTGGAAACTGATATTGCTCAGCGCCCTTTGGAGCTTCATGTCATCGGCTCAGGAGGAGCCAATGGGCAGACTATTGAGTCAGCAGGAATTGGCCGACATGTTAGTTGGATCATGTATTCAATCGACTCGAGGTTGTGATTCTGCGCCTCTAATCAAACAAGTTAACGCAGCGCTAAAGGCAGGTCAGGTGTTCAGAATGGTCTCCCCTGATGATTTTCCTGAGACCGGATTAGTCGCAGCAGTGCAAGGGCTTGGCGGAGGGGGTGCGTGGCAATACGTAACTGAACGAACAGAAAAACAACAAGTCGGCACCATTAGCCTTTCTCAACAAAACAGTTTAGTAATAGATTTGCTCAGTAACTATATGGGCAGAGAAGTCAAAGCACTGATACGCTCCGAAGCAGCAGACGCGACTTTAACGGCACTCATGGTCTCTTCAGAAAAGGGCATTCCAGTATTAGATGCGGGTATAACAGGGCGAGCAGTGCCTGAAGTGCAGCAATCAATTCCTTGGATCAATGGGATTGCTTCCATTCCCACTGCTATAGTCACCCAGTGGGGTGATGAAATAATTATCAAGCACGCCTTAGATGAATACAGAGTCGAGGACATTGGTCGCGCCATAGCGGTGGCCAGTGGCGGTGCAGCAACGATTACGATGACACCAATGTCGGGTAAAGAGCTAGAAAAAGGGATCATTGCTGGTAATCTGTCAGAAGCGATACTGCTCGGTAAGACGGTTCGTCAAGCAAAGGAAATGAGCAATGATCCCATTGACGCATTATTAAAAGTCACTAATGGCTATAAATTGTTTCAAGGAATCGTGACTAAATCAGATGAAAAAGGCGACCGCGGATTTAATTGGGTAGATGTGCAACTTACAGGAACTAAGGAGTTCGCTGGCCATAGTTATAAAATATTTGTAAAGAATGAAAACATCGTTGGCTGGCTAGATGGAAAATTGGACGCAATTTCCCCAGATTATATATATAATCTTGACCCCAAAACGGGGGAGTCGACTCCAGAGGGTGGCAGTATTGGCGGATATCCATTAACTAAAGAAGTTGTGATACTTGGTGTCGCCGCACATGCACAATGGCGCAGCGAAAAAGGTATTGCGCTGATGGGACCGCGGCACTTTGGTTTTGATTTTGACTTCATACCCATTGAAAAACTGCAACGCAACAGAGCGTTAGATTAACGCTTAGCATAGACAGATATGCTGTGCTGGATTTGAGACGACATAATTGTGTTGCGATAACGAAAGAATCTAGAATGCAGTAGTCCGCTCTTAAAGGCGGCTTTATTAAATCTTATGTGTCACGGAGAGTCTGTTGAAGCGTTTAGCTCTGGTGTGTTTCTTAGTATGTTCAATGCACGCAGTCGCGAATAAACCTGTCGAAGAAATAGCGGTTAATTTCTTCACTCTGGCTGCAAACGAAAAACGGCTAGATGGCCGAAAAATTAAAATTACAGGCTGGATAAAGTTTATTGATGCTGGCGCTGATCAATCGGTTCGATTATTTCACTCTAAATCCAGTTTAAATCTATTTAGGCGCGATCAATCAATCCTTATTCTACTGCCAGAACAAGACTATAAAGCCGCTAGTGAGTATCTCAATTTAAAGTTTGTCACGGTTTACGCCACGTATTCTGCAGCAAAGTCTATGGGTAGCTTTGGGGAGTTATTGGATGTTAAAGATATCGACATAATTGCCACTGATATTGACGGCTGATACGTGTGGGAGTGACGAGTCATTCACATAGAAATGACTAAGCATACTGGCGGGGTTGACGTGTTATACCTAGGTGAATCATAGAGATAATCACTTGAATAGCGGAATCTTTATCTTCTAGCAAAAAAAAAGCGTTCCGAAGAACGCTTTTAACACTATAAATCGCTTAGCTGGTTAGGTCGTCAAAGAACTTTTTTACCCCGTCGAAGAAACCTTTTTCCTTCGGTCGGTATTTTCTCGCCTCGTCGCCTTTACCCATTGAATTTTCAAGCTCATCGAGTAACTCTTTTTGCTTGGCGTTTAAGTTTACCGGCGTTTCAACGACAACACGGCACATCAAGTCACCGACACTGCCACTGCGTACCGATTTAACGCCTTTTCCACGCAATCTGAACATCTTGCCAGTTTGCGTTTCTGGGGTGATTTTCAGCTTAACTTTACCGTCTAAGGTCGGAACCTCAACATCTCCACCTAGCGCAGCTCGGGTAAAGCTGATGGGTACTTCGCAGTACAGGTTATTGCTGTCGCGTGTGAATATGTTGTGCTCTTTAACATGCACTTGAACGTATAAATCGCCAGGAGGAGCACCGTGTTCACCTGCTTCACCTTCGCCGGTTAGGCGAATTCGATCACCGGTATCTACACCAGCGGGCACTTTAACGGACAATGTTTTGGTTTTTTCCTTACGACCATGGCCATGACATTCATTACAAGGATCACTGATGATCTTGCCTCGTCCTGAACAGGTTGGGCATGTTTGTTGTACCGCAAAGAAGCCCTGACGCATCTGTACTTGACCATTACCATGGCAAGTAGGACAGGTTGTAGGCTTGCTACCTTTCTTAGCACCAGAGCCATCGCAAGGCTCACATTCAACTAACGTAGGTACACGTATCTCAACGCTTTTGCCTCGAACCGCCTCTTCCAAGCTAAGCTCTAAGTTATAGCGTAGATCAGATCCTTGTCGAGCGCGGGACTGGCGCCCACCACGGCCACCACCGCCAAAAATATCGCCAAACACGTCACCGAAGATATCACCAAAATCAGCACCACCGCCGCCGAAGCCAGCGCCACCTCGGTTTGGATCGACGCCTGCATGACCATATTGATCATAGGCAGCGCGCTTTTTGGAGTCGGTCAGTACTTCGTGTGCTTCTTGAACTTCTTTAAATTTTTCTTCCATTGCTTTATCACCCTTAGTTCTATCAGGGTGATATTTCATGGCAAGGCGCTTATAGGCCTTTTTTATTTCACGCTCTTCAGCACCTTTGCTGACTCCAAGCACTTCATAATAGTCTCGCTTCGACATATCGCTTGTTTATCCTCTGTGATGCCAAACACGTTAATGCTGTGCTTGAACTTGACCTTTATATATTTAAAAGGGCGCAGTAAGATAAACTTCTGCGCCCGATTTCAGACTAGAGTGCCCTATTCGAGCATTCTAACTGACTATTTTTTGTCGTCTTTGACTTCTTCGAACTCAGCGTCAACAACGTCATCTTCAGGTGCAGAACTTTGCTCACCAGAAGATTGTTCAGCCCCAGCAGCAGCACCATCGGCGGCCGCTTTAGCTTGCGCAATTTCCATTAATTTAGCAGATGCTTGAATCAATTCTTGCGTTTTCGCTTCGATTTCAGCTTTGTCTTCACTCTTCACTGCTGTTTCAAGTGCTTCAATTGCCGCTTCGATTGTGGCTTTGTCGTCTGCTGGCAAGTCATCACCGGCTTCTTCGATTTGCTTCTTGGTACCGTGGATCAAGCCGTCAGCTTGGTTACGTGCCTGCACCATTTCTTCAAATTTTGCGTCAGCGTCTTTGTTGGCTTCTGCATCGGCAACCATTTTTTCGATCTCAGCTTCACTCAAGCCAGATGAGGCTTTGATGGTGATCTTCTGCTCTTTACCTGTATCTTTGTCTTTCGCAGATACGTGCAAGATACCGTCAGCGTCAATGTCGAAGGTCACTTCGATTTGCGGTACGCCGCGTGGTGCTGGGCGAATACCTTCAAGATTAAATTGACCTAATGACTTGTTACCTTGCGCTTGTTTACGCTCACCTTGAAGTACATGAACCGTTACCGCAGATTGATTATCTTCAGCAGTAGAGAAGGTTTGTCCTTTCTTGGTTGGGATCGTTGAGTTTTTCTCAATAAGCGCGGTCATCACGCCGCCCATAGTTTCGATACCCAATGACAATGGTGTTACATCGAGTAGCAACACGTCAGTAACGTCACCGGCAAGTACACCACCTTGGATAGCAGCACCCGCTGCAACGGCTTCATCAGGGTTAACATCTTTGCGTGGCTCTTTACCGAAAAATTCAGTCACGTATTTTTGCACTAATGGCATACGTGTTTGTCCACCAACAAGGATGATGTCGTTGATGTCACTTACAGATAAGTCAGCATCAGCAAGGGCTTTTTTAACCGGCTCAAGCGTCTCTTTCACCATATCTTCAACCAAAGATTCAAGCTTAGCGCGAGACACTTTGATTGTAAGGTGCTTAGGACCAGATGCATCAGCAGTGATGTAAGGCAAATTCACTTCGGTTTGTTGTGCCGAAGACAATTCAATTTTGGCCTTCTCACCCGCTTCTTTTAGACGCTGCATGGCAAGTGGATCTTTGCGCAAGTCAACGCCTTGGTCTTTCTTGAATTCGTCAACAAGGTAGTTGATTACACGGTTATCGAAATCTTCACCACCTAAGTGAGTGTCACCGTTGGTCGCTAGTACTTCAAAAGTATGCTCACCTTCAGCTTCATCAATCTCGATGATTGAAATATCGAAGGTACCACCACCTAAGTCGTAGACGGCAACAACGCTGTCACCTTTCTTCTTGTCCATACCATAGGCGAGTGCTGCAGCCGTTGGCTCGTTGATAATACGCTTAACGTCTAGGCCTGCAATTTTTCCTGCATCTTTAGTCGCTTGACGTTGAGAGTCGTTAAAGTAAGCGGGTACGGTAATAACCGCTTCTGTTACTTTCTCGCCCAAATAATCTTCTGCTGTCTTTTTCATTTTCTTTAAGACTTCTGCAGAGATTTGCGGTGGCGCCATTTTCTCGCCTTTTACTTCAACCCATGCATCACCATTGTCAGCTTTAACAATGTTGAATGGCATAATGTCGATATCGCGCTGGACTTCTTTGTCTTCCCAACGACGACCAATTAAGCGTTTGATAGCGAACAGCGTGTTCTGTGGATTTGTCACAGCTTGACGTTTTGCTGGTGCACCAACCAATGTCTCACCGTCATTGCTAAATGCAATGATCGATGGGGTTGTGCGATCACCCTCAGCATTTTCTAAAATTTTAACCTTGTCGCCTTCTAATACCGCGACACATGAATTTGTTGTACCTAAGTCGATACCAATGATCTTACCCATTAGCGTGTCTCCATAAATTTTGTAAAACTAAAGTCTGTACCTTTTGTGGGGTTATTCTGAATTTTTTCAATACTAAAATTCAAAAAAACTCCCCAAAAAACCGTTTAAGCTTCGATATCCACGCCGCCTTCAGCCGCTCTAGACACCATCACCATGGCAGGACGCAATAGTCTGCCGTTGATCTCGTAACCTTTTTGCATCACCGCCATTACTGTGTTTGGCGGCACGTCAGCACTTTCTTGCATTGACATTGCTTGATGCAACTCTGGATTAAACGCTTCACCCTGTGGGTCAATAACCTTTAATCCGAACTTCTCAATTGTCGAAATAAAAGATTTGAGGGTAATGTCGACGCCTTCCATCATTGGCTTGATTGCTTCGTTTTCGGGATCCGATAACTGCAATGCTCGCTCTAGATTGTCTGCAACAGGCAATAACTCGCCAGCAAAACGCTCTAAAGCAAATTTCCGAGCTTTTTCAACTTCACCTTCAGCGCGGCGACGAGCATTTTCCATTTCCGCTTTAGCACGTAAAACGGAATCTCGTTGTTCTAAAACCGTGGCTTCAGATTTAGCCAAAGCCGCTTGCAATTCTGCGATCAGTGCTTGCTCTTCACTTTCACCTGCCGATTGCTGCGCTTCATTATCAAGAGTCTGCTCATTTTCTTCAGAGTGCTCTGCTTGTTGCTCATTTACGTCTTGCGGCTGCTGCTCTTTGCTCATGCCTTGCTCCATTACCTTAATTACTGCATTTGAACTGGGATTTGTTGAATTGCTTTGTTTAATGGGGTTGCTTTGTTGGGCTTCAAGGGCCAAAACAACAGTTTTTTTAAGGAATCGGCAAAAAACCCTAATTTGGACATGGTTTTTCGCTATTAACTTGGGTTTTTACGCGTTAAAGTTATTGGCTGAGCCTTTTATTACGCGAAATCTTAAAACTGATGTTAAGTGTATTTTCCGTATCAGCGGTTATTTTTTGTTATCTACTTATTTTATTTTTGATCGGTTACTTAGGTGATCGATTCTTGGATAAGTCTAAGCCTCACCCCTTTATTTATAGTCTTGCTTTGGGAGTGCACTGTACTTCTTGGGCATTTTTTGGCACTACCACACAAGCAACGCAATATGGCTGGGCATTCGTGCCGACGTATTTAGGCGTCATTTTTGTAATGCTGTTCGGTTTCACTGTGGTGAAAAAAATTGCGCGCTTATCACAGCAACATAATGTCAGTTCACTGGCCGATTTTATTGGCATGCAATACCAACACTCTATTCTATTAACGACCAGCGTCACCATTTTATGTTTCTTCGGTGTTGTTCCTTACGTCGCCTTACAGCTGGACTCAGTAGTAGATGGCTTAAAGCTGCTGACCAATGAATCCTCTACGAATATGGGTTTATATGTTGCAATGACCCTGGCGATCCTAGCGATTTTCCTTGGAGCAAGGTCATTTGAACTGGTAGGTAAAAAGCCAGGTTTGATGTTAACGATTGCCTTTGCCTCACTATTGAAACTGATCACATTAGTCAGTGTTGGGCTGTATGTGTGTTACGTGGTATTTGACGGCGTGTTTGACCTACTCGGTCAGGCGCAAACGAATCCAGCGGCCAACACAATTATCAAAGCCGAGCCTGCAGTGTGGGTTTACTTAAGTCATGTATTGTTAGGTATTTGTGCGATGTTCTGTCTACCGCGACAATTCCATGTCAACTTTGTTGAAAACAAATCTGATACCGAATTACATACTGCTCGGTGGCTTTTACCTGCTTATCTGGTGATGATGACCGCGTTTGTGCTGCCCATTGGTATCGCTGGGCACATACTTTTTTCTGAGCAGCAAGTATCGACAGATAGTTATGCGTTGGCGATCCCATTATTTGCTAATCAAACCGGTATTGCGCTGGCCAGTTTTATTGGCGGATTGGCTGCCGCAACCAGTATGGTGGTAGTCGCCTGTTTAGCGGTAGGTATCATGATCTCCAACAATCTGGTCACTCCATTGTGGTTGAAAATGCGTATCGTCAATCAGCGCCAAGACGCATTAACACCAAAGGTCATATTGTGGATCCGCCGAATTACCATTGCTTCTGTGCTGGCTGTTTCCTATTTGTATCATCGGGATGTGAGCTCTGGTACACCATTGGTCAACAGCGGTATTATCGCGATGGCCTTGCTGGCGCAAACCTTACCGATGATGCTGCTTGGCCTATATTGGTCGCGAGCCAATAGGTATGCGGCGCTGCTTGGATTATTTGTTGGTGCCACAGGATGGCTTATCTGGCTGTTATGGCCCAGTATTACCTCCAGTTATTACTTTGATCCTAAACCAACAGATTTAGATTTAGGTAAAGGATTTGTGTTCAGCTTGCTGGCAAATATATGTTGCTATGCAATCGTTGCCATGGTGCTGGCGTATAAGAATAAAAACGTTGCTTCCCCCACAGACTCAGTAACCAATAACTCGGTAAGAGTAATAAAAATAGATAGACTGTTAGCCCTCACGCAAAACGTACTTAGTGAAAAAGAAAGGCAAAGCTTAAACATTCAACCCGCATTGCTAAGCTCGCAAAGTTACGCTAGCTTGGCGCTTATCAACGATATCGAAAACGCCCTTGCTAGCAAAATTGGTGGTGCCAGTGCTCGGATACTAATTTCAGCGATATCAGAGCAAGATCAGGTGCCGCTGCCAGAACTAGTGGGATGGATGGAAGAAGCCACCCAAACATTTCAATTCAATCACGAGATATTACAATCCAGCGTTCAGCATATTCATCAAGGGATCAGCGTGATCGATCCCGATTTGAAATTAATTGCTTGGAACCAACGTTATATTGAATTATTCGACTACCCTGCTGACTTTATTAAAGCCGGATTGTCGATGCGTGAATTGTTGGAATTTAATGCCAAGCGCGGTTTGCTAGGTGGTAAACAAGATAGCCCGCAAGAAATAGAAAAGCGCATTGACTACATTCGCCAAGGTAGCTTATACAAACATGTGCGCAAGCAGCCTAACGGCAAGGTAATTGAATTGAACGGCAGTCCGCTTCCCGGTGGAGGTTATGTCACGACTTACAGTGATATATCGGAATACATTAGGATCCAAGATCAACTGGAACAGGCTAAGTCACAATTAGAACTTAGAGTTGCACAGCGCACTAAAGAGCTTAATCAATCCAATCAAGCCCTCTCCATCGCGAAATTACAAGCCGAACAAGCTAACGACAGCAAAACCAAGTTTCTTGCCGCAGCCGGCCACGATTTAATGCAGCCCTTTAATGCGGCCAGCTTGTTTGGCGAAATGATCCAACAAAAATCCACGGATCCAGAGATAAAACAACTCAGTCAATCACTAAACGACTCTCTAGTCAGCGCCGAAGAGTTACTGTCTTTGTTATTGGATATGACTAAATTAGAATCTGGCGTCTTGCAAACTCACGTTCAAGACTTTTGTATTGATGAAGTACTCAGTGGGTTGGCCAATGAGTTTGCCATCATTGCGGAACAAAAAGGTATCGAGCTGCATTATGTGAAATCGAGTTTGAGTGTGCGCTCTGATAAAACCTTATTGCGCCGGATAGTTCAGAATCTATTGTCAAATGCCGTACGTTATACCCAGCAAGGTAAAATTGTCCTAGGTTGCAAGCGACAAGCTGGCAGTTTAAAAATCAGTGTGTTGGATACCGGTCTGGGGATCTCAAATCAAGACCAAAAGCATATATTCGAAGAGTTTAAACAATTGGGTGAACAGCATACCAGCATTGGCTTAGGACTGGGTTTAACCATAGTGGATAAATTGGCCTCTTTGCTCGACCACCCTATCACGGTGAAGTCTCAATTAGGCAAAGGTAGTCACTTTTCAATCCAAGTGCCCATCGTTAAATCGATAAAAACCGCAGTCCACTTCAAGAAAGAGATGGCGCTGAATCAACTCATATTACAAGGCAAAACCATTCTTCTGGCGGAGAATGACCCGCAAACGTGCGAGGCCGTTAGCCAATTATTGACCAGTTGGGGCGCGCTTGTTATTAGCATCACTCGAGTTGAGGAAATCGAAGAGAAGATCCGAGACGTTAACATTGATTTGATGATCCTAGATTACCATTTAGATGAAAATCAAACGGGGATTGATATTGCCAATGAAGTTCGGAGAGTTGTTTCTCTACAGCGAGGTCGGCAAAACAATGCACAATCGACCATCATAGGGATCCTAAACTCATCAGATCGCAGTGACGAAATTCGCACACAAGCATTAGAAAACGAATTGCTGTTTTTGCCCAAACCACTTAAAAGCGCCGCACTAAAACGCATGTTGCGACAATCAAAAGTGGTTAGCCAAGATTAACTTTCTAAAAGTTAGTACGCTCGGTCTACCTACCCGACCGGCCCGTCATCTCCACATCGTTATCCCTGTCATCCCCACATCATTATCCCCGTCATCCCCACTTCCTTATCCCCGTCATCCCCACTTCTTATCCCCGTCATCCCCACTTCTTATCCCCTGTCATCCCCACTTCCCTATCCCCGTCATCCCCACATGTAGTTAGTGGGGATCTCGTTCAACTACACAGTGATATCATGCAGATACCCGACAAGAGCACTCGGGCATGACGGTATTTTGCGCGCTCGGGCATGACGGTGCGTTTTGCGCTCGGTTGTAACTGCCGTTAGTTCCACGTCTCGCTCCTCGTCATCCCCACATCATTATCCCTGTCATCCCCACTTCCTTATCCCCGTCATCCCCACATGTAGTTAGTGGGGATCTCGTTCAACTACACAGTGATATCATGCAGAAACCCGACAAGAGCACTCGGGCATGACGGTGCTCCTTACACTCGGGCATGACGGTGTATTTCGCATCCCTATCCCTGTCATCCCCACATGTAGTTAGTGGGGATCTCGTTCAACTACACAGAAATGCCACACAGATACCCGACAAGAGCACTCGGGCATGACGGTATTTTGCGCGCTCGGGTGACGGTGCGTTTTGCACGCTCGGGCATGACGGTGTATTTCGCATCCCTATCCCTGTCATCCCCACATGTAGTTAGTGGGGATCTCGTTCAACTACACAGTGATATCAAGCAGATACCCGACAAGAGCACTCGGGCATGACGGATTTTTCGCATCCCTATCCCTGTCATCCCCACATGTAGTTAGTGGGGATCTCGTTCAACTACACAGAAATGCCACACAGATACCCGACAAGAGCACTCGGGCATGACGGTATTTTGCGCGGTCGGGTGACGGTGCTCCTTACACTCGGGCATGATGGATTTTTCGCACTCGGATGACAGTATTTTTAAGACTGATTCATCAATTGCTTGAATAACACACCGGCTTGCGTGCGGTTGTTCAAATTTAGCTTTTTCAAAATGGCTGAACCGTGCTGTTTAATGGTAGTTTCTTTTATGCCTAGCTCATAAGCAATTTGCTTATTTAACAGACCGTCGGCCATCATTTTAAGCACCACAAATTGCTGAGGTGTGAGTTGTTCTAGATTTTTGGCAAACTCTGACTCTTCACTGGGCAATTCTGCCTTAACGCGTTCAGCAAGATGTTCGGGTAACCACTGTCTTCCGTCCAACACCTTCTCTATGGCATCGGCAATATCTTCCAACGAGCTGGATTTGGGAATAAAACCACTGGCACCAAGGTTCATGGCATTTTGAATTATCTGTAGCTTTTCCTCGCCAGAGACAATCACCACCAATACATCGGGGTGACGCAAGCGGATTTGACTTAAGCCAAATAAACCATCGTTGCCCGGCATATTCAGATCGAGGAACACCAGCTCAATATCGCTATTGGCTTGCAGCATATTAAGGGTTTCAGTCAGGCTGGCGCTTTCTTTAATATCATCATCAAGCAAGGTACTGATGGCTTGCTTAAGAGCCACACGAAATAATGGATGATCATCGGCGATAAGCGCTTTTACAGACATGGAACCACTTTTTCAAACCTAACAGAAAAGGAAGTAAAGAGCATAAAAGAGGCAATGGATAACCTCAAGTTGTTATTGTGGTAAACATAAAAAAGGGCGGCAGAGCCGCCCAAAACACAAGACACACAACACAATAGAACTTAGAAAGAGTAACCCACGGTCAAATGAACCGTTCTTGGATCACCGTAATAACCGATCAGCGTGTTATCACCACCTAAACCGGGGGTGTACTTACTGATATCACTGGGGTCGCTTGGATCAGGCGTTACAAATTGGTAGCCGCCCACAAGATATTGTTCATCGGTGAGGTTCTTACCATGTAATCCCACATTCCAATGACCATCATCGCTGTACCAAACCACACTCAAATTAAGCAGACCATAGCTTTCTTGATTCAACAAGTTATCTTGTTCAAACAAGCTATAGTCTCCGCGGTAGTAATAATTGGCATTAAATACTACATCACCACTGCCGGTTTCCATCACATAGTTCATGGCAAAATTAGCGGTGGTTTTAGGTGTATTAGAAATTGAAAAGCTATCTGCAATATTGATAGGGCCATCAACTGTTTGCTCAAGCACCTCTTCAAACTCAGGGTCGATAAAACCTAAAGCAATATCAAAGGTTAAGTTATCAGAAGCGGCATAGGTGATCTCAGCTTCCAAGCCCTTTGAATTCGATTTACCCACGTTCCCTAAAAATTGATTTAGGTCCGTTGAGCTTTCGCCCGGTAACACTGAAATGTATTGACGGTCTTTGTGGTCCAGAGCAAAAAATGTCAAGTTGGTACGCAGAGTGTCTGACCAATCGGCTTTCATCCCTACTTCGAAAGAATCTACAATTTCTGGATCAACCGCAGGCTCATTTACTGTCGCTCTAGGGTTGAAAGTACCCGATTTGAATCCTTGCGAGAAACTAGCAAATAACATCATGTCATCATTAGCTTGATACTCTAGGCCAATTCTAGGCGTAAAACGACTCCAGCTTTTTGACGCTGGCGCATCTAACGTACCATCACCATCACTATCAGAACCCAACACTTGTGGCACTAGTTGGCCATCTGGGCGCACATAACCTGGGATCCAATTGGTTTCAGGATACACGTTGTCGAATATCAAACCGTTATTAACATAGGCTTGTTTTTCTTCGTCGGTGTAACGCGCACCAAGGGTCATCGATAAGTCTTCAGACAAGTCAATTGATGCTTGTGCATAAACTGCGACGCTTTCACTGTTGTTACAACCGCTAACTTCGCGCGTTAGGCCAGGTACGCCAAATGCAGCGCGTCCGAGGAAACCTAAGATAGCTTCAAATTGCCCACAAGACTCACCGTCATAATAGTACAGGCCACTCACAAGTGAAAAACTATCGCCACCGTAAAAGGCTTGTAACTCATGCGTGGTATTTTCATCTTCGTAGATAGCAGGCACATCAAAGATATCGATGGCCGTGTTATCAAAATCAATGTTGGTCGGAGAGTAGCTTTCTCTGGATGAACCTATGTATTTCAGCGACAACGAATCCGTCACTGTCCACTGTGCCATGAAGCTAATGCCTTCCAATTCCACCAAGTTTTCAGTGGGTAAGCTAGTGTAAGAGTCATATACGCTATCTGGTACAGGCGCGTCAGTTAACACACTAGGAAGCAACCTGAAGCCACCTTTAGAATTAGAAGTATCTTTGGTTTTATCCCAGCCTAATCGGAAAAACCAATCATCTGTTGGAGTGAATTCCAATGTTAAGCGCGCAGCGGTAACGTCTTTGTTGTAGTTCTCGGTATCTTGATTTGGCACGGCAGATTGTAAAAAAGTCCCAAATCCGTCGCGGTTTAAGCTGGCAAAACCAGCACCGATGTAGAGTTTGTTATCAACCAACGGCAGTTGG
Source organism: Aliiglaciecola litoralis (assembly GCF_039523355.1). Classification (NCBI taxonomy): domain Bacteria; kingdom Pseudomonadati; phylum Pseudomonadota; class Gammaproteobacteria; order Alteromonadales; family Alteromonadaceae; genus Aliiglaciecola; species Aliiglaciecola litoralis. The sequence goes on from NZ_BAAAFD010000001.1 coordinate 632,031, forward strand.
CCGGTGACTTTGAGATCTTTTTGTCCGTAGCTGCCCACAGTGGCGCGGACGTTCAATGTTGGATCACCCGTCATTGCTTTGGTTACGTATTTAATCGCACCACCAATGGTATTTTTACCATATAGCGTACCTTGTGGACCGCGTAATACTTCGACTCGCTCAACATTCAACAGGTCAAGTACTGCACCTTGAGGACGTGCCACGTAAACATCGTCGATATAAATCCCGACGCCAGGCTCATAACCCCACAGCGGATCTTGTTGGCCAACACCACGAATAAAGGCGGTTAATGTTGAGTTGGTACCGCGACTGGTTTGCAAGGTCGTGTTTGGCGAGAACTGTGCGATTTCAGTGATAACCGATGCACCGATTTCTTCGAGTTTAGCCGCCCCGACAGAAGTCACCGCAATAGGCACTTCTTGTAATGTTTCCACCGTTTTACGGGCAGTCACTTCAATTTTTTCTAAGCCACCTTTTGTTTCTTGAGCCAGCAGGTTGGCAGACATACTTGATAAAGCCACTGCACAAGCTAAGGTAGATAGCTTGAATCGATGTGGATGCGCGTGTGTTTTGGTAGTTTTCATTATGGTGTCCTTTTTTACACAGTTTCGTTTTTTATATTTGTTGTGTAGAACAACTGCGGTCACAGCAAGAGAGTCATACTCTAATCGAGAACTCAACAGATTGCCTTAGTACCATAGTACTATGTCCCAGCGGACAAAAAACATGAACACTATAGGTATGATGTAATCACCTGCGGTCACAGAGTGTTTGATCATGACGTAATAACAAAGGAAAGAACATGCTCAGTCTTATTGGTTTAATTGGCGGCTTGGTGCTTCTCATTATCCTCACGATTAGAGGAATGAACCTCTTTATTGCCGCTCCACTGTGCGCTTTAATTGTTGCAATGACCAGTGGGTTACCGGTGTTTGTTGGTGAGCTAAATTTTGTCGAAACCTATATGCAAGGGTTTGCTGGCTTTGTCGCAGCATGGTTTTTTATGTTTTTGCTCGGCAGCTTGTTTGGCAAATTCATGGAAGATACGGGGGCTGCTGATGCGGTTGCTAGAGCCATTATCAATAAACTGGGTAAGCAACATGCCGTCGCGGCGGTGGTTATTGCCTGTGCCATTTTGACCTACGGCGGCGTAAGTGTGTTCGTAGTGGCCTTCTCTGTCTACCCCATGGCCCTGAGTCTTTTTAAAGACGCCGATTTACCTAGACGTTTTATCCCAGCAGCCTTAGCTTTTGGCTCGGTGACCTTTACCATGACATCCGCAGGTTCACCCGAGATCCAAAACTGGATCCCAATTAAGTACCTTGGCACCTCTCCTTTTGCAGGCTGGGAGGTCAGTTTAGTCGTGGCTATCTTTATGGCATCGTTGGGTTTTTGGTGGATAAGAAAGATGATCAACAAAGCCTTAGCTGCTGGCGAGCGCTTTGAAGTCAAAGATCATGATCCCGTTATTCCAGAGCGAGACTACCCTCATCCTATTACGGGGTTAATTCCGCTATTAGTGGTACTGGTGTTGTCATTTACCTTTCACGAATCGTTACAACAAATGGCCTTAATCATTGCCTTAGGTGGCGGTGTATTGACCTTGATGATCATTAATTATAAATACTTTCATGATATTAAAACGGCAGTAAGTTTAGGCACAACGGGCGCGTTAGTTGCCATCGGTAACACCGCTGCGGTGGTCGGTTTTGGCACTATTGCCAAATCTACCGAAGCCTTTCAACAAGCGGTTTTAGTGATGACCAGCATTCCAGGCAATGAATTAATTGGCGCAGCTATTGCGGTTAGCGTTATTGCGGGCTTAACCGGTTCAGCGTCTGGCGGCCAAGCTATTGCCCTGCCCCTTGTTGGTCCACATTATATGGATCAAGGCGTTGATCCAGAACAATTACATCGCATCGTGTCCATCTCGTCTGGCGCACTAGATTCTCTGCCACACAATGGCTACGTAGTAACCACTATCCGTGCCATTTGCCATGAAACTCACCAACGTGCTTATTGGGCCGTGGGTGCATTAACGGTTGTTATTCCGTTGTTAGGCTTGTGCTTGGCGATTGCGCTATTTAACTGGTTCTAAGGAAAAAGATTGCAAATGCATAGACTATTATTCGCCCTGTTAACCTTACTAGCACTTAGCGCAAATGCGCAGTTGTTAGTCACAAAGCAAGCTTTTAGCATGGACAACTTTGAGACCTTTGCAGGCAAAACAATCAAGCAAGTTACCGTTGGCTGGGAAAGTTATGGTGAACTCAATGCCGATAAATCCAATGTCATATTGGTAACTCACTATTTTACCGGTAACTCCCATGCGGCCGGAAAGTATCGAGCTGACGATAAGGCAAGTGGATACTGGGATGCTCTCATTGGTCCAGGAAAGGCCATTGATACTAACCGCTTCTTCGTCATCAGTGTAGATAGTTTGGCAAATCTTGGCGTTCATGATCCGTATGTGATCACCACGGGGCCGGCGTCAATCAACCCCGATACCGGCAAACCTTATGGTTTAGATTTTCCGGTTGTCACCATACGAGATTTTGTCAACGTGCAAAAAGCCGTATTGGAGTCACTCGGCATTCAACAATTGTTTGCCGTTGTTGGTCCCTCAATGGGCTCAATGCAGGCGATTGAATGGGCAGTTGCTTATCCTGAGTGGGTACAACGGATGGTATCGGTCATAGGCTCTAGCCAATCTGATGCTTGGACTACCGCTTATTTGGAGCATTGGGCGACACCGATAAAGCTTGATGCAAACTGGCAACAAGGAAATTATTACGACTCATCGGCTCCGCTCGATGGATTAGCTGCCTCATTGATGTTGATCACGCAAAATGCCTTAACACCCGCGTTTTTTAATCAAGTCGGAAGCGGTGAAATGAATTATTCAGCCCAAGAATCTTCTCCTCTTGCAGATATCAGACAATCTCACAGCATTGTTGATTGGTTGCGTTCTCGTGCTAAACAGCGCGCGACTTCGATGGATGCCAACCATTTGTTGTATTTAGTTCGTGCTTGTCAATTATTCATCGCCGGACATGGCGATAACATTGAGCATGCCCTAAATAAAATCAAAGCTAAAACCCTGTTTGTAACCGCAAGTTCAGATTTATTGTTAATGCCATATCACGCTAAAGACACCCATGCACAACTGGAGAAGCTCAACAAAAACTCACAATTGGTGGTAGTTGACGGCGATCTTGGACATCTAGAAGGGGTGGTTGGCATTGAACGCCACGCACAATCTATTCGCACATTTTTGCAAGACCAATAAGGAAATAGTCATGAAAATCATCGCCCCCCTCGCGCTTGGACTATGCAGTTTTTCAATTCATGCCGCCTTGCCAGAGCTAAATATCAATATCGACAAAATCACGGTATCTGGATTATCTAGTGGCGGATATATGGCAAACCAATTCCATTTGGCCCATTCAGACTGGGTTGATGGCGCAGCTATTCTTGCTGCCGGTCCTTACTATTGTGCACAAGGCTCAATTAGTACTGCTTTGACTTTGTGTGTGAATAAAACCAGCGATGAATTATCGTTAGAACAGCTGCAAAAGCAAATTCAAAATTATCAGCAACAGGCAAAGATAGCCTCGACAGACAATTTAAAAAACAGCCGTGTTTGGCTGTTCCACGGCACCTTGGACAGCAAAATAGTCGAGCCCGTCACTCAAGCATTATATCAACAATACAAAACCTGGGTGCCAGAAGCACAAATTCGTTACGTCGACGATAAAGCAATGGCGCATTTGCTCCCCACCACCAACTTCGGTAGTGCTTGTGACACCTCAGAGTCGCCTTTCATTGGTAATTGTAATTATGATGCTGCTGGTGAATTTTTGACGTTTTTAAAAACAGAACTCAATCCTAAGGCAACCACTTTATCAGGCAAAGTAGTGACCTTTGATCAACAACAGCTCGGCGGTAAAGACGCATCGTCATTAGCGGATTTAGGCTATGCCTATGTTCCTGCCCAATGTGCTGATAAGGAACAATGTGAAGTCCATGTTAGTTTTCACGGCTGTAATCAAAATGCCGAGGCTGTTGGCCAACAATTTGTACAGCACAATGGCTTGAACCAATGGGCTGACACCAATAATTTGGTGGTGCTCTACCCACAAACTAAGTCATCAATGATGATGCCATTAAATCCGCAAGGATGTTGGGATTGGTGGGGATATACAGGTGAGGACTACGCCACCGCGGATGGCGAACAAATCCGCGCAGTAAAAAATATGCTGTTATCAATCGCTCAACCAGCATCAAAGTAAGTCAACTAAGAGAGAAATTATGCAAAGTCGTCGAATTCTCATCACTGGTGGAGCCAGTGGTATAGGGCTGGGTATTGCTCAGCATCTGGGCTCCCAAGGTCATCACATCATCATTGCCGATATCAATCCACAGGCGTGTGAACACGCCTGTGCCAAGTTAGCAGCGCTTGGTATAACAGTTGAACATGTCCAGTTGGATGTCAGCAACGTCACTCAAATTGAGGCCCTGCCAGATAAATTGGGGGCGCCAATTGACGTTCTCATCAACAATGCAGGGGTACAACATGTGTCAAAGTTGGAGGACTTTCCAGCGCAAAAATGGCAAATGCTGATTAATATAATGTTGGTTGGCCCTGCCCTGCTATCCAAAGCATTTCTACCTGGCATGCGCGCCCAGAATTTCGGCCGTATTATCAATGTTGGCTCGTTGCATTCTATCGTCGCCTCTCCGTACAAATCCGCTTATGTCGCGGCCAAACATGGATTATTGGGCTTTGCCAAGACCTTGGCATTAGAAACAGGCGATTGTAATGTAACGGTCAATACCCTATGTCCAGCTTATGTAAAAACGCCATTGGTAGAGCAACAGATTGCGGCTCAGGCAGTTGAGAATGGTATCAGCGAGGATGATGTGATCAACAAAATCATGCTTGAACCCATGCCTAAAAAGGCGTTCATTGAGGTGGATGAATTGGCCGCCAGTGCGGAATTTTTGATCAGTGATGCGGCGCGAAATATCACCGCTCAAGCGATTGTGATAGACGGTGGTTGGACAGCAAGATAGTCGACATTGACTTTTGCTCTTGGTTTTAAGCAAAAAGCATGGTTATACTGCATTTCACTTAACGCAACCGTGATTGTCAAACAAACCCTATGCCATTTAAAACCATCGGTCTAATCGGCAAGCCTGCCCATGAAGGCGCGAACAAAAGCCTTAACGCTATTTTGCAGTTTTTAAAGCAAAAAGGCTGTCGCATTTTGGTCGAAAGCAAAGTGACCAGCATGCTGCATGGCAATGGCTTTGAGGCCGCTGATTTGGAAGAGATTGGACTTCAGGCTGACTTAGCGATTGTGGTTGGCGGTGATGGCAACATGTTAGGTGCAGCACGAATATTAGCCAAACATGATGTCGCCGTAGTGGGAGTAAACCGCGGCAACCTTGGATTCTTAACAGATATCAACCCAGATGACATTGAACGTCAATTGGAGTCTATATTCCAAGGCGAGTGTGTTCGTGAGCAACGTTTTATTTTGCAAGTTGAAGTGTACCGTGACGGCGCACAACAAAGCTCAAACTCGGCGATAAATGAAGTGGTTTTGCATCACGGTAAAGTGGCGCACATGATGGAGTTTGAGGTATATATCGATGATAACTTCGTTTTCAGTCAACGCTCGGATGGCCTGATTGTAGCAACGCCAACCGGTTCAACCGCTTACTCCTTGTCAGGTGGTGGACCAATATTGACGCCGAATCTAGATGCGGTCACGTTGGTTCCTATGTTCCCACACACACTGAGTAGTCGTCCCATTGTGGTTGATGCAAACTCGGTTATTCGCACCAAAGTCTCATTTGACAACACCGACAACTTACAAGTTAGCTGTGATAGCCACATCGCACTTACTGTGCTGCCGGGTGATGAAATACGGATCCGTAAGAACAAAGATCGGCTATCGCTCATTCACCCTAAAGATTACAACTATTTTAATGTGCTGCGCACCAAGCTCGGTTGGGGCTCAAAACTCTACTAAGCATTTGTTAATTCAACAGTAGTCAAAAACGAGACGTATTTTTCACAATTTTTACTTTACACATGAAATTTAATGTATATATTTACAGTTACTGTATATATAAACATATGTGGGCTCTATGCTACTTCATCTTTCAATCAAAAACCTCGCCGTTGTTAAAGCGCTCGATATCGATTTTAATGGCGGATTAAGTGTCATTACTGGCGAAACGGGTGCCGGAAAATCAATAGCAATTGATGCGCTGGGACTTTGCTTGGGGGATAGAGCCGATGCAGGAATGGTTAGAGCAAACAGTGATAAAGCCGATGTCTGCGCCACTTTTGACCTGAGTAAACTTAATAACGCCTCACGTTGGTTAGTTGAACATGATCTGCTCGAAGATGATGATTTGCAATCTGAACTCGTGATACGGCGGATCATTTCTGCTGAAGGTCGCTCAAAAGCCTACATCAATGGCATTGCGGTGTCGTTACAGCAACTTCGTTCACTAGGCAGCCAGTTGGTCAGTATCCACGGTCAACATGCCCATCAACAACTACTAAAAAGTGATGTACAACGAAATGTACTGGATAACTACGCAGAGCACCCCACCCTGCTTAAAAACGTTAAAACAGCCTTTAAGCGTTTGCATGATGTGGAAAAACAGCTCGAAGCACTTATGGCTGGTCAGCAACAGCGGGCGGATAGAAAAAGCTTATTAACCTACCAAGTCAAAGAGCTAAATGAGTTCAACCTTGAAGAAAACGAATTTTCTGAGTTAGAGATAGAACATAAGCGTTTGAGTAACAGCCAAGCATTACTCGAAAGCGCCCAAAAAAGTTTTTATAAGTTATTTGATGCCGACGAAAGTTGCGCGTTGAATGCAGTACAGTCAAGTATCGATATGCTAAGTGAACTCGAAGAGCACGACGCAGAGTTGTCTCCTATTGTCGCTATCCTTAACGAAGCGCTTATTAATATCGATGAAGCCTCAGGTCAGTTGCGCTCTTATACCGAGGGTTTAGAGATTGACCCTATGCGCTTGCATCACGTTGAGCAACGATTCTCTCAGGCGTTGGCTCTTGCACGTAAACACAATGTACGGCCAGAAGAGTTGTTTGAATATCACCAAGGATTGGCAAATGAGTTAAACCAATTATCGTCTGATGACGAATCACTTGATGAGCTACAACAATCGCTAGATGAATATTCAAAAGATTATATAAAGCTGGCGAGTAAACTCAGCCAATCAAGACTTAGCGCGGCTAAACGATTAGCCAAAGAAGTGGAAAAACATATTCATTCAATGAACATGGTTAACGCTAAGTTTGCAGTAGATGTCAAATTTGACGAACACGCGCACGCAAACGCTAATGGATTAGATAAAGTTCAGTTTTTAATCTCCACCAACCCTGGCATGACCGCTGATGTGTTGGACAAAGTTGTCTCGGGGGGCGAGCTTTCCAGAGTCGGATTAGCCTTGCAAGTGATCAGTGCCAATGGCAATGAAATTCCAACCATGATCTTTGATGAAGTAGACACAGGCATTAGCGGTCCTACCGCTTCTGTAGTCGGTAAATTGTTACGCAAACTAGGTCATTCTTGTCAGGTCATATGTGTGACTCACTTACCTCAAGTGGCAGCCAGTGGGCATCAACAGATGTTTGTTACCAAGTTCTCTGATAAGAAGACCACTGAAACACATATGATTTGTTTAAATGAAATTGAACGAATTGAGGAGTTAGCACGTCTACTAGCTGGAGATACCATGACTGAAACCGCATTGGCCAACGCAAAAGAACTGCTTGGAAGCTACCAGTAATACCGATTAAAGATTGATTGACCAATGCTTGGTAGGTTAGCATGCACCTCTTGAATGAGCTGAAGAAGCTTTCGAACAATTAATCTTTAACAATGAATGAGTCGATGAAGTATAAAAGTCTGTTAATAATCCTATGCACTAGTTTGTTTTTATCCGGTTGTGTCGATTGGATTTATCGTATTGACGTTCCGCAAGGAAACTTTTTGCAACAAAAGGATGTTGATCAACTGCGTATCGAAATGACCAAAGAACAAGTTATATATGTTCTTGGTAGGCCCGTAGTTCAAGACTCGTTTGATCATGACACCTGGTACTATGTCTACGAAATGAAACGCGGCATGCGCAAGCGTGGCGAAGACTTCCGTAAAGAACTCATTATTGAGTTTAAAGAAGACAGAGTGGCTAGCGTCACAGGTGATTTCGAGCTCTCAGAAGACTTCAATACGCCACTAGACGAGTAACGTCTTAGGTAAGTGTGATCTGGCAAGTAAGAAAAGCGATACGACTTGTACTTGTCAGTCACTCACTATAATTAAATACCTACGGAAGCTTTCAGTTAATCCAAGTAAATCTCTTGTCACTGGATGATGATTTTACGGTGTGATTAACAAGCTATTATTTACACGAGTTAGGCAAACTTGTGGAAAATCAAATAGACAATTGGTAGACGCATATATTTACCGCACTGGCTAAATTAAGTGAATCAATGCTGCCATTTCCCTTGATAGTAAATGCATCTGCTTTACACGCTGACAAGGCTTCACTGGGCACACCTCGTGCTTCGTTACCAAATAAGTAACATTCGTGATCAGCAAACTGCGCAGAATTTACTGGCGTTCCTTGCATATCTAAATAAGCAAATTTGTTAAATCGGTTTTGTAAGTCGCTTAACTCGACATCTTGTTCAATCGAGACATGAAAAATTGCGCCCATGCTGGCCCGCACCACTTTGGGATTGAATGGATCCACACTATTGGCACTTAGTAAAAGTCGAAAGTGACCAAACCATGCGAGGGTTCTCAATATCGTGCCTAAATTGCCCGGGTCTTGAACTTCGTGCAAGTAGATGCAGCGTTCGTTGAGCAACCGCTTTGCGGGAACTTGAGTTGCTGATAGATCTGGCAAGGGTACACAGGCAATAATACCCTGTGGCGTTTTGGTATTGCTGATCTGGCTCATTTGCTTTTGATTAATCGTGACTATGTTAGCATTCATATCTAACTGGTTTGCCCAATCTTGATATTCTTGGGTCACGTACAAAGTGGTATTGGCTAAATTGACTTGTGACTTCGCGGCTTTTTGCAACTCAAGAATAAGGTGTTCGCCTTCGACCAAATAATGGCCGAATTGTGTGCGGTATTTCTTCTGATGCAGCTTTTTAACATCATCAAGTTTCATATCAGCTAACCTTTAACGTCTTGATCTTAATAAAACAAATCGCACAACCAGCAATTTCACACAACTCGTGTTTGCTACGTCGGCTGGAGAATATATTCAATGTAATTAATCTTTTTGAAAGCAACTAATGGTAACACTTTGCAAATTTAAGTTAGACAAAAAGTTCTCTAAAAAGAGCGGTTCAGGTTAAATTAACAACTTAAACTCAGAAGGAATTTGCAAATCCAGTGGGCCAGCTTACAATAAGCGCCGTTTTAGTAATACCAATAGCAGATTCACTTTATGGCACGATCAAAAACCAGCAAGAAATGGTTAGACGAACACGTCAACGACCCATACGTAAAGAAAGCCCAAGCCGATGGCTATCGTTCTCGTGCCAGTTACAAACTGATTGAAATCAACGAAAAAGATAAGTTAATCCGCGCGGGTAATACCGTGATGGATCTCGGTTCTGCTCCTGGTGGATGGTCACAAATTGTTGCCCCTTGGGTAGGCGATAAAGGACGCGTTATCGCTTCGGATATTTTGCCTATGGACGGAATTGTTGGCGTTACCTTTATCCAAGGTGATTTCACCGAAGAAGCAGTTTACGAGCAAATACTCGAAACTTTGAATAATGAAAAAGCCGATGTGGTCATCTCTGATATGGCACCCAACATCAGCGGTGTGAATGCCGCCGATCAATACGGCTCAATTTATCTGGTGGAATTAGCCCTAGATATGGCACGTAACGTACTCAAACCCGGTGGCAGCTTTTGCGCTAAAGTGTTCCAAGGTGTGGGCTACGAAGAATATGTAAAAGATGTCAAAACGTCGTTTAATAAGGTGTTAATACGTAAACCTGCGGCTTCTCGTCCCCGTTCCCGCGAAGTTTATATCGTTGCCAAAGGGTTTAAAGGCTAGCTGCTTTTATGTTGACGCTATCGCTCTAATAAGGGCAATTTTTCCGCTACTCCGTTCCATTTATCGGCATCGGCTGGTGCGGCTTTTAACTCAGTAATATTTGGCCATTCTTGGCACAATTGCGCGTTAATTTCTAAATAATGCACTTGTTCGGCTGGCAGCTCAGTATCTTGAAAAATAGCGTCAGCTGGGCATTCAGGAACGCACAAGGCGCAGTCGATACAAATGATGGGGTCAATCACCAAAAAATTGGGCCCTTCGAAAAAAGCATCTACTGGGCAAACGGCAACACAATCCGTGTATTTACATTTAATGCAATTGTCGGTTACTACAAAGGTCATGTTGGGCTAATTAATTGAAGATTCGGCATGCTGACGCATTTTAAAGTAGCGCGGTCAAAACACAAGTTACTTTATGATTTCAGTCGCGCAATTTGCCGCTATAACTGTCTAAACAGGGCTATCTATAAAACCATAGCTGATTTAAAATACCTCGCCCTGACAGAAAGGCTGTCCGGCGATAAAAGAGTAACAATGTTATGCTGCGTTTAACCGATATTAAATTACCCCTTGATCATGATGAACAGGCACTTGAACTTGCCATTTTAACGAAACTCAATATCGATAAGAGTCAACTGATCTCCTTTGACTTATTTAAGCGCGGTTATGACGCACGTAATAATAAAAACATTCAACTTATCTATACACTCGATGTTGAAGTTAAGGACCAAACTGCACTACTACAACAATTTGAGCGCGATCCTAGGGTGCGAGTCACGCCCGATATGCGCTATAAATTTGTTGCACAAGCGCCCACAGAGCTTAAACACCGACCAGTCGTGGTTGGCCTAGGACCGTGCGGCTTATTTGCGGCTTTAATTTTAGCTCAGATGGGGTTCAAGCCCATTGTGTTAGAACGAGGCAAGGCGGTACGTGAGCGCACAAAAGACACGTTTGGCTTCTGGCGAAAACAACCTCTAAACCCTGAATCAAATGTGCAATTTGGCGAAGGTGGTGCCGGTACGTTTTCCGATGGCAAACTCTATAGTCAGGTCAAAGATCGTAAACATTATGGTCGTAAGGTATTACATGAATTTGTCGCTGCTGGTGCCCCCGAAGAGATAATGTATGTCAGCAAACCCCATATTGGCACCTTTAAGTTAGTCAATATGGTGGAAAAGATGCGCGAGCAAATAATCGCGCTTGGCGGTGAAATTCGTTTCAGCACAAGAGTCGAAAAATTGGACTTGGAAGGCGACCAAAGTAATTACAAGATCAAAGGGTTACATTTATCAGGAGACGAATACTTAAGCTGTAAGCAGGTTATACTAGCCGTTGGTCACAGTGCTCGTGATACCTTTGCATCTCTATATCAACAAGGCGTTTACATTGAAGCAAAGCCTTTTTCAGTAGGCTTTCGCATTGAACATGAGCAAAGCATGATTGATCAATGTCGCTTTGGCGATAACGCCGGAAATCCCATTTTAGGCGCTGCCGACTACAAACTGGTCCACCACTGTAAAAACGGACGAACGGTTTACAGTTTTTGTATGTGCCCAGGAGGTACCGTTGTAGCTGCAGCTTCTGAACCAGGCCGCGTAGTCACCAACGGTATGAGTCAGTATTCTCGTCACGAACGTAATGCCAATAGCGCCATTGTTGTGGGTATTACCCCGGAGCAGGATTATCCAGATCATCCATTAGCAGGGATTGAACTGCAGCGTCAACTAGAAGAACTCGCGTTTAGCGCAGGCGGTGAAAATTACCACGCGCCGGCACAGTTAATTGGCGACTTCTTGGTCGGAAAACCAAGCGCGCAGCTAGGTGACGTTTCGCCCTCTTATACGCCAGGCGTAACATTAACGGATTTAAGTAAAGTGGTGCCAGACTATGTCACTCAGGCCATTCGCGAAGCAATCCCGGCTTTTGATCGACAAATCAATGGCTTTGCCAAAGCTGACGGTTTATTAACTGGCGTAGAAACCCGTACTTCCTCCCCCATCTGTATAAAACGTGATGAAAATTATCAAAGTATCAATGTCCAAGGATTGTATCCTGCAGGCGAAGGGGCTGGCTATGCTGGCGGAATATGGTCAGCAGGGATCGATGGCATTCGGGTGGCTGAAGCCGTTGCTTTGGCAAGTCAATCTCAGATTAACGAAACACAGTAAAATAGCAAGGCTTGGCCATTCTATCGTTCAGGTTAATATGGGGTTCACGTCGGATCTGTGGCATAATCCGCCGCTAAATTTAATCCACTGCTATGCACAGCACTTTTTGTTAGGAAAATCATCTTGTTAGTTTCAGCCAATATCACCATGCAGTTTGGTGCAAAACCCCTGTTTGAAAACGTTTCAGTTAAATTCGGTGAAGGAAACCGATACGGCCTGATTGGCGCTAATGGCTGCGGTAAATCAACCTTTATGAAAATATTGGGTGGTGATTTAGAGCCCTCTGCAGGCAATATTTCAAAAGATCCGAACGAACGTATTGGTAAATTAAAACAAGACCAGTTCGCCTTTGAGCAATACTCTGTCATCGACACGGTGATCATGGGTCACGAAGAGCTATGGGCCGTTAAACAAGAACGTGATGCTATCTACGCTAATCCAGAGATGACTGAAGCAGACGGTATTCGTGCTGCTGAGTTGGAGTCAGAATTTGCCGAGATGGACGGCTACACGGCGGAATCACGCGCCGCCGAGTTACTTATTGCTGTGGGTATAGAAGAAGCCTTACATTATGGCCCGATGAGCGAAGTCGCACCGGGCTGGAAACTGCGCGTGTTATTGGCGCAAGTCTTGTTCTCCGATCCCGATATCATGCTGTTAGACGAGCCGACCAACAACTTGGATATCGACACTATCCGTTGGTTGGAAGACACGCTCAATGCGCGTAACTGCACCATGATCATCATTTCTCACGATCGTCACTTTTTAAACAGCGTCTGTACTCACATGGCAGATCTTGATTATGGTGAGTTGCGTTTGTTTCCAGGCAACTACGATGAATACATGACAGCAGCGACACAATCCAGAGAACGCTTATTGTCCGAAAACGCCAAGAAAAAAGCGCAAATTGCGGAGCTGAGAACCTTTGTTAGTCGCTTCTCAGCCAATGCGTCTAAATCGAAGCAAGCCACGTCACGGGCCAAACAAATAGATAAAATTCAGCTCGACGAAGTCAAACCGTCAAGTCGTCAGAACCCGTTTATTCGCTTTGAACAGACGAAAAAGCTACACCGCTTGGCGCTCGAAGTAGAAGGCTTGAGCAAATCATTCGAACACACGCTGTTTAAAGATTTAGATTTTATGGTTGAAGTGGGAGAACGCGTTGCCATTATCGGTCCAAATGGTGCGGGTAAAACCAGTTTGCTACGCTGTTTATATGGCGACTTAGCCGCAGATACAGGTGAGATAAAATGGTCTGAAAATGCCAATATCGGTTACTACGCCCAGGATCACGCACACGAATTTGAACAAGATATGTCATTGCTAGAATGGATGTATCAATGGGCCAATGAAGGTGATGACGAGCAGGTTATTCGTGGTACCTTAGGACGCTTGTTGTTTTCTCAAAAGGAAATAAACAAATCGGTTAAAGTCATATCGGGTGGGGAGCAAGGCCGCATGATATTTGGCAAATTGATGCTGCAGAACCCCAATATCTTGTTAATGGATGAGCCAACCAATCACTTGGATATGGAATCCATTGAATCGCTTAATTTAGCCTTAGAAAACTATCCAGGCACCTTGTTTTTTGTCAGCCACGATAGAGAATTTGTATCTTCATTGGCAACTAGGATCATGGAAATAACTGAACAAGGCATAGTGGACTTCAAAGGCAACTACGAAGACTACTTGGCCCAAAAAACACGCGCCTAGTCACTACTTTAAACATGACCACGGAGATAACATAGATGAAGCGTTTAGGCATATTTGTCGATGTACAAAATATCTACTATACCTGCCGACAGCAGCATCAAGCGTCGTTTAACTATCGTGCTCTGTGGTCTTATCTTAGTGAGCGTGGCGATATCACTGTCGCTAATGCGTATGCCATTGCCAGAAGAGACGATCAACAAATTAAGTTCCAGGATGCGCTTAGGCACATCGGCTTTAATGTCAAACTTAAACCCTTTATTCAACGTAATGACGGCACCGCAAAAGGCGACTGGGATGTGGGGATCACCATTGATATCATAGATCAAGCCCCTGTCCTTGATGAGGTCATATTGTTAAGCGGTGATGGCGATTTTGGTATGCTGCTAGAACATGTCAAAAGCAAAAACAACCTCACAACGACAGTGGTGAGCGTTCCGGCATTAACGGCTCGCTCACTGCTTGAATTTACCGACAATCACATCACCATTGACGCTGACTCTCCCTTTCTCAAGTAAGTATTCATTCGCTATTAAGAAAACTCCACATTATTACTGTACTTTCATACAGCAATAATCTACATTGATATCTCACACTAATTAAAGAGGGTTTGATATGGCGATTATCGTGAAATATGTCGTTGAGCATAATGGAGAAGAGAAGCTAGTGACAACTGATAAAAAAGCAGCTGACCAATATGACAAGATGTTGGATGTGGCCGACAACCTGGCCACGTATATCGAAGCAAAAGGCATCAAGCTTGGCAAAGACGTCACTGAAGAACTCACTATCTTGCTATCTAAGAACAAAGACGTGGTCAGTAAATTATTAAAAGGCACTGATGCAAACACCGTATTAGAGCAAGAAAAAGCCGAAGTCGTTGAGATGGATAAACGCAAAGCCTAAAAAAGCCGGTCTGTGTATACCTTGTCAGCAATAACAAAGACACAGATTAACGCTCGCGTTTAGAGTAATTTTTCGATTAAGCGATTTTAAACTGAGCTTATCTTTGCGTACACAAGAACCGAGCGCCGCTAACGCACATCAACGTGAGATTACATTGTTGAGAATTGCAAAGCGCGGCGGCATGAAGCAGAAATAAAAAAGCCAACCACTTGGTTGACTTTTTAAGGTTTGACTCTGTTTTGTGTTGCTCATTTGGTAATGAGCAACGATCGAAAACTAAGCCGATATTTTCAATTCGTCACTACTTCTTTGCCGCTTTTAAGTGATCGGCGACTAGAAATGCCATTTCTAATACTTGATCGGCATTCAGTCTAGGATCACATTGGGTTTTATACGCCTGTGCTAAATCATCATCGCTGATCTGATAAGCACCGCCCGTGCACTCTGTAACGTGCTGGCCAGTCATCTCAAGATGAATTCCCCCGGCGTGGGTCCCTTCTGCGTTATGGGCTGAGAAGAATTGCTGGATCTCGCGCAAAATATCGTCAAAGTTACGGGTTTTATAGCCGCTTGAGGCTTTTTTAGTGTTGCCGTGCATGGGATCTGAACTCCACACCACTTTTCGCCCTTCAGCTTTCACGCGACGCAACAATTTAGGTAACTTCTGTTCAAGATTGTCTGCGCCCATGCGTGTAATGAAGGTCAAACGGCCCGCTTCGTTTTGTGGGTTTAACACATCAATAAGGCGAATCAATTCATCTTCTTCCATGCTCGGCCCAATCTTGACCCCAACGGGATTATGAATGCCACGGAAAAATTCGATATGCGCATGATCTAACTGTCGAGTACGCTCGCCTATCCACACCATGTGCGCTGAACAATTATAAGGCTTCCCAGTTAGGGTGTCGGTGCGCGTCAACGCCTGCTCATAGTTGAGTAACAACGCTTCGTGAGAGGTAAACAAATGAGTTTCATGCAAAGTAGCATTATTGGCGTGATTAATTCCAATCACATCCATAAACTCCAATGTATCTTGCAGTCGATTGGCAATGTCTTCATAACGCTCACGCAGCGGATTGTTCTCTAAAAAGGTCATATTCCAGCGATTAACCTGATGCAAATCAGCTAATCCACCTTGAGCAAAGGCACGCAATAAATTCAGTGTTGATGCGCCTCTATGGTATGCCTCGATCATGCGGTTAGGATCAGGGTGTCTCGCTTCAGGGGTAAATTCAAAACTATTAATAATGTCTCCGCGGTAGCTGGGCAAAGACACACCATCAATCGTTTCCATATCGCTAGAGCGCGGTTTTGCGTATTGTCCTGCCATTCTGGCAACCTTAGTTACCGGACACTTACCGGCGTAGGTCAGGACTATTGCCATTTGCAGTATGACTTTAAAAGTATCACGGATCTTGGGGGCATTAAATTCGTTGAACGACTCGGCACAATCGCCGCCTTGCAACAAAAAACCTTTACCTTCTGCAACATCTCCTAACTGCTTGTAGAGCTGGCGCGTTTCTTGTGCAAATACCAAAGGTGGATAGTGTTGTAAGGTATTTTCAACGTTTCTCAACAATGCCTGATCTTGATAAGTGGGCTGTTGCTGGATGGGTTTTTCTCTCCAGCTATCGGGTTGCCATTGACTCACTCTGATTCCTTACTTTTACTTAAATGCGAATGGTTGAAAATAAAACTGCTATCTCTGGAAAGGTACGGGGAATAAGCGCAATGATCAATCGTTTTACGCGCTATCCTATGCCTGTATGGACTAACGCAAGATTAAACAAGCTGTTTACTGTTGCTATTTGGACGTTATATGTTTAATCAGCCCATCAGATGCGTCCTCAATAAGATCAAGCACGTATTCAAATCCTTTTTTCCCGCCATAATAGGGATCCGGAACGGTTTCTTCTTCGAAACTTGAAAAGGACATAAACATATGAATTTTATGATGGTAATCATCAGGTGATTCACTTTGCAAATGGCGCAGATTGACTTCGTCCATAGCTATGATCAAATCAAAATATTCGAAGTCCTGTTTAGTCACTTTGCGACAGGTTATACCTTCAAAACTATATCCCCGCGACTGGCCAGCTGCAACAGAGCGCTCATCTGGCGGGCTACCAGTGTGATATCCTTGTGTGCCAGCAGAATCAATTTCAATAAAAAGTCGTTGTTGATCAGCTTTATGGCGAAACACAGCCTCGGCGCTGGGGGAGCGACAAATATTGCCTAAGCACACAAACAGAACAGAACGAATTGTTTCAGCCATTAAGTTGTAACCCTATTTTTATTCTCTTATCCTACACACCATTCTAACCAGCAATGTTGCTGCGTCTAGCGATAATTTGGAAATTGAAAAAAAAATGTCAGATAAACGAATTTTAATGCTCAGTAGCTCTCGAAGTCATGATGAAGACTATCTTGAAGGAGCAAAACACCGAATTTTACCTTTTTTAGACGATATCAAGTCCGTACTTTTTGTTCCCTATGCCGGCGTGACCATGTCGTGGGATGAATACACTGACAAAGTGCAACAAGCGTTACCTGCGTTAAATGTTACCGGTATCCATACTTTTGCCGATCCCATCGAAGCAGTACAATCAGCAGACGCTATTTTAGTAGGCGGTGGTAATACTTTTAATCTCCTTTATCAATTACAGGTTCAGCAAATATTGCCTGCGATCCAAGACGTCGTGCAACGAGGTTGTCCGTACATTGGCTGGAGCGCGGGCTCTAATATTTGTGGTTTGTCGATTAAAACCACCAACGACATGCCTATTATTGAACCTCAATCTTTTGCTGCAATGGGTTTTTTACCTATCCAATTGAATCCGCATTATTCTGATTATCAACCGCCAGGACACAATGGTGAAACTCGGGCACAACGGATCACCGAGTTTTGTGTGTTAAACCCCACCACCCCAGTGGTCGGCATTCGAGAAGGCAGTGCGTTGCTTTATCAAAACGGCATTTTGTCATTAATCGGTGAACACAAAGCAGTGGTATTTTTAGGCAAGACAGTCACTGAGATTAGTAAAGATGACGATCTTGCCAACCTACTAACTCAACAGAACTAGTCTTCGAAGAGCATATTGATATTGATATAGCTATCCGGTGACTGCGACGACTTAAGGTAGGGAACGACACCTAAACAAGGCACGCCGATCAAATCATGCAGAGCATCTATGTTGCTCTGCAAATACAACATATCTGGATCAATCTGATTAGCAATCCAGCCAACCACGTTGACGCCATCATGCAACAGCGCTTGATATGTCAGCAAAGCATGATTTAAACATCCCAACTTCAAACCAACGACCAACACAACAGGGATTTGTGCGTCACGCACAAAGTCTGACAGAAACATCCCTTGACCTAAGGGTAAGCGCCAACCACCAGCGCCTTCTACAACTAATAAATCAGCGCCAAGCTCAAATAAACTCTGATAACCTCTTTGAATTTGCGACAGTTCAATCGTTTCACCACATTTTTGCGCAGCTAAGTGCGGTGCCACGGGGTCAACAAACGCAATCGGATTCACTTGCTCGTATGCCACTGACAAGGTCGCTTGTTGCTGCAAAATCTCCGCATCTTCATTGCGCAAACCATTGGCCGTTTGCTGACAGCCCGCAGATATTGGTTTGTAGCCTAAGGTCGTTTTCCCTTTAGCGTTAGCTAAGCGCAGAATACTCTGAGCGATCAAGGTCTTCCCAGCATCGGTATCGGTTGCAGTAATAAACAGTGATTGGGTCATGATGGTTTAGTCACTCTCAGAAAGCTGACATTGTAAGTTAAGGGTAATGCTTGATGATGACCAAAATTAGCGACGAACACCTTGTCCATTTGGCGGATACTCTCGCGCGTTAACATCGCCCCTCCCGTCTCTTTAGGAATTGCACTGGCTCCCACATGGCGAACACTGTTGAGCAGCGACATCGTATCGGCATGATAGGTTATATAACGCTTTTGCTGATGTTCAAGGACAAAACCCACCTGCTGGATCTCATCAACCAAATGCTGGTGATGGTAAAACGTATTGACCCGTTTTGATTCGCCAAGCGCATGCCAAACTGACTTTAGTTCATGCATAGAGCCTTCACTGAGTAATGCGATGACGCCTCTACCGCCGGGCTTGAGGACACGATAAGCTTGTTGAAAACTGTTAGATATAGGATCACACCATTGCAATACCATACTTGAAAACACGAAATCAAAATGACTATCGCCAAATGGAATTGACTCAGCATCAGCGACGCTAAAGTCTATATTCGTACTTGCAGCATTATTAATACTCGCCTGCTCTATCATCCCAGCAGATAAGTCAATGGCACACACAGATTGAAACCGTTGAGCGAGGATCTTAGTTAAACGTCCAGTACCACAACCAATATCTAGTGCTCGATTTCCTTGCATAGGTACGTTTTGTAAGGCATCAAAGCCAATATCAGCTTGCACCTGCGCAGCATGGTCGTATCGTTTGGCAGATTTACCAAATTGTTGGGCGATCCGCTGTTTTCTAGTTAATACCATATTGCTCACTGACTCTGGCTAGTGGGAGTCAATGCTAACGCTAGACCATCCACGAGTGCGTCAATATCAGCATCATGATGACTGGCGCTGAGCGTTATTCGTAAGCGATCGGTATGTTTAGACACGGTTGGATAGCGGATCGGCGAGACCCAAATTCCCAATTGTTTTAGTTTTTCACTAACTTGCGTACAGCGTTGTGGATCACCGATGATAACCGGCTGAATAGCACTATTTGATGCCATCACGGGGATCTTCGCTTGATTGCACAAGCGTTGAAAACGTGCAATGTGACTCATTAGTTTTTGTTGTTGTTGTGCGTCGGCAATTTGCTGAAAACTGACTAAGGTCGCATGTGCTAGCGCTGGCGGCATCGCCGTACTGTAGATGTAGTGCTTGGCAAAATTGATCAAATAGCTAATCAGATCATCCGAGCCTGCGATAAAAGCACCCGCAGTGCCAATGGCCTTGCCAAAGGTCCCCATCACAATCGGCACCTGATGTTGACTCAATCCACTATCTTGGATGCTACCTAATCCCGTTTTTCCCCTAACACCTATGCCATGCGCATCATCTACCATCAACCAAGCATCATGTTCGACACAACGTTGACTTATCTTAGCTAATTCGCCGTCGTCACCGTCCATACTAAATACGCCTTCAGTGGCGACCAGTGTGTCGTGTTGTTTGGCGCCTAATAGCCCATCAAGATGATCTAAATCGTTGTGCCTAAATCGACGAAACCGCGCATCACTATGCATTGCACCATCGATAAAAGAGGCATGCATAAGTTTGTCACTGATCACATCCGCATCTTTGTGCAAGAGCGCTTGCGTAATCGCTTGATTAGCGGCAAACCCTGAACTGAATAACAAGGCTCTATCTCGGTTCAATTGGTCTGCGAGATAATCTTCGAGTTGTTGATGTGACTTGGTGTGCCCGGTCACCAGCGGCGAAGAGCCACTGCCGACACCATATTCAGCAATCCCTTCAACCCAGGCCTGCATTACCTGTTGGCTTTGCCTTTGGCCTAAATAATCATTACTTGAGAAATTCAGATAATGTCGGTTTTGCACAGTGATAATTGCGCCCACAGAAGAGTCAACCATCACCGGGTTTCGTAATAAATGTTGTTGTCTACGTTGCTCTAACGAACGCGGTATAAACTCAAACGCCACTGCTTAACGCGTCGTTTCAGCAACATTAGTTGATGCTTTACTGGCATCGTAAAACAGCTCAGGTTCCGCACTTTGCTCCGACTGAATTTCCTCCAACAGCGCCGCTTCATGTGCTTCATCGGAAAACTCACGAGTTTGCTTGGAGTTGATGCCCAACTTTTTAAACAACATCACGTCTTCATGGGTTTCTGGGTTAGAGGTAGTAAGCAGTTTACAGCCGTAAAAAATAGAATTAGCGCCTGCCATAAAACACATTGCTTGCATCTGTTCGTTCATTGCTTCTCTTCCCGCAGACAGACGCACAAAGGATTTTGGCATCATGATGCGTGCCACAGCAATAGTGCGGACAAATTCGAATGGCTCTAGGTCATCGACGTTTTCCATCGGTGTGCCTTTGACTTTAACCAACATATTGATCGGCACACTTTCAGGGTGATGCTCTAAATTGGCTAATTGCATCAACAATCCAGAACGATCTGCGGCATTTTCGCCCATTCCGACTATACCACCTGAACATACGTTCATTCCCGCGTCACGCACGTTTTGCAAGGTATCCAAGCGATCTTGGTAAGTCCGTGTGGTGATCACATCACCGTAATATTCTGGGGAGGTGTCTAGATTGTGATTGTAGTAATCAAGACCCGCTTGTTTAAGTGCAATCGCCTGATCACGGGTTAACATACCTAGCGTCATGCAGGTTTCAAGTCCAAGCTTTTTAACTTCTTTCACCATATCAATCACATAGGGTAGGTCTCGGTCTTTCGGATTACGCCATGCGGCGCCCATACAAAAACGTGTTGAACCTGTGGCTTTGGCTTCTTTGGCTCTTTGAATAACTTTTTCAATTTCCAACAAGCGTTCTTTTTCCAACCCCGTGTCGTAGCGCGCGCTCTGTGGACAATATTTACAATCTTCCGGGCAGGCACCGGTTTTAATCGACAGTAAGGTGCTGACTTGCACGTAGTTAGGATCAAAATGCTGGCGATGAACGACTTGGGCTTTAAACAATAAATCGTTGAAAGGCATATCAAAAAGAGCATTTACTTGGCTTAATGTCCAATCGTGCCTAACCTTTCCTAGGGATGGTGAAACTGCTTCGCTCGTCATATATGATCCTTTACTATCTAATTTTGTTGGCTTAGTCTAAGCCGCAATCACCCATTGTCAACTCGTACCACTTCAACAGACTTACAAGTGAGCATTTTTTGAACAGCAAAGAGTTACCTAATCTCGCATTTGACCAAAAACATATCTGGCATCCTTATACATCCGCAGTCAACCCATTGCCTTGTTACGAGGTAGAGCGGGCTGAGGGTGTTATGTTGGAACTCACAGATGGTAGGCAGTTGATTGATGGAATGTCATCTTGGTGGGCAGCAATTCATGGCTATAACCACCCTCATTTAAATACAGCTGCAACTCAGCAACTGAGCAAAATGTCGCATGTGATGTTCGGTGGCTTAACCCACGCTCCGGCGATTGATTTATGTCGAAAGCTAGTCGATATGACGCCTGCTGGACTTGAACGTGTCTTTTTAGCCGACTCAGGTTCGGTTGCAGTTGAAGTTGCAATGAAAATGGCGGTGCAATATTGGGCTTGTCAGGGCAGCCCTGAAAAGCATCGCTTCATTTCACCACGTAATGGTTATCACGGTGATACTTTCGCAGCCATGTCGGTATGTGATCCCGTCAATGGCATGCACAGTCTATTTAACTCTGTGTTAAGTACGCAATTATTCGCTCCTGCGCCTCAGACTCGCTTTGATCAGCCTTGGAACGAAGACGACATTGCTCCACTTATCGAGCTGATCATCGCCCATAAACACGAAGTGGCAGCGTTGATCATTGAACCCATAGTGCAAGGTGCTGGCGGCATGCGCATATATCATCCTGAGTATCTTAAGCGCTGCCGCCAGTTATGTGATGAACACAATATCTTGTTGATCTGTGATGAAATTGCCACGGGCTTTGGCCGAACTGGTAAATTATTTGCCTGCGATCATGCACATATTAGTCCTGACATCATGTGTCTTGGCAAAGCGTTGACGGGGGGGTACCTGACACTGGCGGCAACCTTATGCAGCGAGGATGTGGCCTTAGGTGTGTGTGCCGGCGACCCCGGTGTGTTTATGCATGGACCAACCTATATGGGTAATCCTTTGGCCTGTTCAGTGGCCATTGCAAGTATCGAGTTGATTGAAAAAAACCATTGGCCAGCGCAAGTCAGCGAGATTGAAACCGTTTTAAAGCAAAACTTGCTAGCATTAAAGTCACATCCCGCGGTACAGGATACGCGCGTCTTGGGTGCCATCGGCGTCGTTGAATGTAAGCAAGCGGTTAATGTGGCGAAACTACAAAAAATCTTCGTTGAGCAAGGGGTGTGGATCCGCCCCTTTGGCAAACTGATTTACATAATGCCGCCGTTTATCATTGAGCCAGCACAGCTGATCAGGCTGATTGATGCGATTAAATTGGGATTAGATGCAATACAAGGCTCCGCAAAATGCTAAATTTGCATATCGGATAGTATCCAAATAAGTACAGTGATGCTGATCACCAGCAGGATCACCACATTAATACCAAAGTAATCGTTTTGTCGGCGATTTCGCAAACGCCGCAATACTAAAACGCAAAGGCTGAGTGATGTGCACAGACTCAACAGTATCAATAGGTAAAAACTCAACGATTGAGACCAATCTTGACGCCCATCCATCCCCCAAAATTGCTGAACTCCAGAGATGAGCTCAGGGCGTGCATAATGGAATACTACCAGTGCAGCGATAAAAACAACCCAAGCAACAATATTCAATATCAACACAATTTGATAAAATTTATCGTGACTTCGGCGAGTTTTTCGGCGATTTTCGCCTTGCCAAGGTAATTGTTCGGTCATAATGTCGCTTTAACACCTATTTTTACTTGAGTCTCTACCGTAGCCAAGTAAGATTACACACTTTGTCAAAGTAGCGGTAAACGATGACAACATAGTTACATACAATACCTACTGTAGAGCATTAACGCTATTTCATCTAGCGAGTACAATGTAGTGTCTACAGTTATAGGGTGTTTTATCAATTAAAAGAACGCAGGCACCCCCTGCAGTAGTGGAGAATATCAATGGCGCACGCCCCAGTAGTTGACGTTTTAGCTGGCAAATTTCCGATTGGAGAGAAGCTAGTTATCAAAGGTTGGGTAAGAACGAGACGAGATTCTAAGGCTGGATTGTCGTTTATCAATTTGCATGACGGAAGTTGCTTCGATGCAATTCAAGTTGTGGCACTCAATGACATCGCAAACTACGCTGACGTTCAAAAACTGACTACCGGATGCTCAATTGCGGTAACCGGAGAAGTAAAAGAGTCTCAGGGTCAAGGCCAAGCAATCGAAATTCAAGCGATTAATATCGATATTCTTGGCTGGGTTGAAAATCCAGACACCTACCCTATGTCCCCTAAGCGCCACAGCATTGAATATTTGCGCGAACATGCCCATTTACGTCCGCGCACTAACATTATCGGCGCCGTAACTCGGGTCAGAAACTGTTTGTCCCAGGCAATTCATCGCTTCTTCCACGAACAAGGTTATTTTTGGATCAGCACGCCTATTTTGACTGCTAGTGATACTGAAGGTGCTGGCGAAATGTTTCGTGTTTCGACCTTAGATATGACTAACATTCCGAAGACTGATAAAGGTGAAGTGGACTACTCCGAAGATTTCTTCGGTAAAGAGACCTACCTTACGGTTTCAGGCCAATTGAACGTTGAAACCTATTGTACCGCCCTGTCTAAGGTGTATACCTTTGGCCCTACCTTTAGAGCAGAGAATTCAAATACCAGCCGTCACTTGGCTGAATTTTGGATGATCGAGCCGGAAGTGGCTTTTGCCGATTTGTCTGATATCGCTCAGCTTGCTGAAGACTTGCTTAAATACGTGCTCAAAGCCGTGTTGGAAGAACGCGCGGATGACATGAAGTTTTTTGCACAACATGTCAATAAAGGTGCCGTGGAGCGTCTTGAAAAGGTGATTTCTCAAGATTTCGTTAGAATGAATTACACTGACGCCATTGAGATCCTAAAAAACTGCGGTAAGAAATTCGAATTCCCTGTGGAATGGGGCGTTGATTTGTCTTCTGAGCACGAACGTTACTTAGCTGAAGAGCACATTGGTGCACCGATCATTATGCAGAACTATCCTAAAGACATTAAAGCATTTTACATGCGCATTAACGATGACGGAAAAACCGTCGCAGCAATGGATGTGTTAGCCCCTGGCATTGGTGAAATCATTGGCGGTTCGCAACGTGAAGAACGTCTTGATGTCTTCGATCAGCGTTTAGAAGCCATGGGATTGGATAAAGAAGATTACAGTTGGTATAGAGACTTACGTCGTTATGGTACTGTGCCACACGCCGGTTTTGGACTGGGCTTTGAACGTCTAGTTGCCTATGTTACTGGTATGCAAAACGTGCGCGATGTGATCCCCTTCCCTCGCACACCAGGAAATGCAAACTACTAAACCAACTGCCGTTACCAAATCAAAAAAGCCATCAAAAAGATGGCTTTTTTTATGCCTAAAAATAGACATTGATGCTAACGTAACATTAGGTATTTTTAAAAATGAACACCATGTCTGAACTTCAACGCCAATTATTTTTGCAGCAACAAAACGGCAAACTGCTAAGGCAAGCGGCCGACTTTTCCTATCAATATTTACAGCAAGCACCGCAAGCACCGGCGTTTCCAAAACAAAGTGCATTGGATTTGCTCAGTGCGTTTGAGCATGACTTACCAGACAAAACCGGTGATGCAGAACATATTCTCAATCAACTGGCATTAAAAGGAGGCCCAAATACCGTGCATTACGGTGGTGGGCGCTATTACGGATTCGTCAACGGTGGCGTTTTACCCATTGGTAGAGCTGCTCGCTGGTTAGCTGATACATGGGATCAAAACGCCGCGTTGTATGTCATGTCACCTATTGCTGCAACATTAGAAGCCCAATGCGAAAAATGGCTCAAGCAGCTGTTTAATTTACCCGCAGGAACAGTCGCCGGATTAGTTACAGGCACCTCAGTTGCCAGCTTATGTGGGCTAGCAGCGGCACGCTATCGACAATTAACCCGGTTAAATTGGGATATCGAAAACCATGGTGTATTTGGTGCACCCAAACTACGTATTATACTGGGTCGGCAAACGCACGGTACCGTCATCAAAATGTTGAATTTATTAGGCTTTGGGCAACAAAATATTGAATGGATTGACTGTGATCAACAAGGCCGAATGCAGGTTGATAACCTACCGGAATTAGATGCTAGCTGTATTCTGGTGTTACAAGCTGGCAATGTCTGTACCGGCACATTTGATCATTTTAAGCAGATCATGCCAATTGCCAAAAGAGCCAACGCTTGGGTACACGTAGACGGAGCCTTTGGCTTGTGGGCTGCTGCGTCGCCTGAATTTGCTAGGCTAACAGATGGCGTAGAACACGCCAATTCATGGTCAGTGGATGGCCATAAAACCCTGAATACACCTTATGATTGTGGCATTGTATTATGCGACGACCAGCCGGCAATAACCCATGCATTGCATCAGCAAGGCTCCTATATTCAACATAGTGGTGATCGCGATAGCATGATGTTTACGCCCGATATGTCTCGCCGGGCTAGGGGCGTCGAATTGTGGGCCTGCATGGCCTATCTAGGTCGCCAAGGCATTGCTGAACTCGTCGAGTTGTTGCACCATAGAGCCTTATATTTCGCTAAAAAAATCCGTTTAGGCGGGTTCAGGGTAATTAACGATGTGGAGTTTAATCAGGTATTATTGCGCTGTGATAACGATCAGCAGACCCAACAAACGTTAGTTAACATTCAGCAATCTGGCGTTACATGGTGTGGCCCGGCAAAATGGCAAGGTGATGATGTGATCCGTGTCAGTATTTGCTCTTGGGCAACCACGGAAAATGATATCGATGTTGCGGTTGACACTTTTGTAAAAGCTCGACACAACACCTAAACCACACGAAGGACAGTATCTTAACATGGCTAGCCTCGCCCCCCACCAACAACATGAAAGCACTGTGGTGTGTCATGAATGTGAGAATAAGGTTTGCGTGCCGCAGCTAGAAAACCGCCAAAAAGCCAAATGCCCGCGCTGTGGATTTGTGCTTACTCGACACAACAATCAAGCAATTCCACGGGTGATCGCGTTTGCGCTTAGCGCGCTGATTTTTTTGGGATTTTCACTGCCCTTTGAATTTTTAGGCTTCAGCGCGAACGGGCAACAACAGTCAATTGGTATTATCTCTGGTTTAGATGTGTTGATTGAACATGACTATATGTTTCTCGCAATCATTCAAATGTTATCCATAGTGGTGTTTCCAGCGATTGTATTATTTGGCCTTCTGCTGGCTTTAGTGCCGATTCAGCTTGGCTTTCGACTTGCCAACAGCAAAAGTATATTAACCATAATATTTGCTTTGATCCCTTGGAGCATGGCAGAAATTTTTCTCATTGGTGTTTTGGTCAGTTTAATAAAAATCAGTTCAATGGCCGATATTAGTGTGGGCTTGTCGTTTTACGCTTATATCGGATTCACCCTTTGTATGAGCGCCACCTTTGTGTATACCGACAAACATCAGCTGTTTCTAACAGTAGCTGAACAAAAGTTAGGGACTCCCCCTATTCGACCATCAAACAGTATTCAACGGACATGGGCATTGTTGATCACATCAATGCTCCTATATATTCCAGCTAATCTGTTACCAATAATGAACACCCGATTTCTTGGTAGCGAAGAACCCAGTACTATTTTGGGGGGCGTGATTTTATTATGGCAGTCAGGATCCTACCCCATTGCGGCGATCATTTTTATTGCCAGTGTAGTGGTACCGGTGGGTAAGCTGGTAATACTGACTTGGCTTAATTATTCAGTGCAGCGCAATATAGATAGCAAACACAATGAACGCATTTTTTGGTATCGAGTGACTGAGTTTATTGGTCGCTGGTCAATGGTCGATGTGTTTGTTGTGGCCGTGTTGGTCAGCTTAATTCAGCTGGGTAATACCATGAGCATACTTCCTGGCCCCGCTGCGATTGCCTTTTGTGGGGTCGTTGTTTTAACCATGCTCGCAGCGATGACATTTGATACGCGTTTAATTTGGAGAAATTCGGTGGGTTCAGTATGAACGAAAGTACGACACAAAAATCAGAGCCGCAAGATGCTGTTATCGAAAATTCACAGAAGATATCGCGTATTTGGCTGATCCCATTTTTGGCCCTGTCTATTGGCATATGGATGGTGTATTACCAATGGTCTAATCAAGGCCCCCTGATTACCATTGAATTTACTTCGGCAACCGGCATAGAAGCAGATAAAACCGCCATTAAAACCAAAGATGTCAAAATTGGCATGGTGAAAAAAGTGGCACTCAAAGATGACTTAAGTGGGGTTATAGTGACCGCGCGAATTGAGCCAAATTCTGCACATTTGCTAAAAGCCGACAGTAATTTTTGGTTGGTCAGACCCCGCGTATCCCTAAGCGGCGTATCAGGTCTCAGCACACTGTTGTCAGGTCCTTATATCACAATGGAAGCCAGTGCCAAAGAAACGAACTGTGCCAAGCAGCGGTCTTGTGGAAATGGCGATCCTGTTACTCAATTTGTCGCCTTGGACAACCCGCCAGTCACTCCCGCGGGTACCCCAGGTTTACAAATTACCTTAAATAGCAACGCTGAATTCGCCTTCAAAGCCGGCGATCCGATAATTTATAAAGGACTAAAAGTCGGTGAGTTTGAAGACATTTACTTCAATTTAGAAGAGCGAATTGTATATTACAATGCGTTTATCGAGGCGCCTTATCACCGCTTAATCACTGAAAACACAAAGTTTTGGAATACCAGTGGCGTAAGGTTTGAATTAGCCGCTAACGGTATTGAAGTACAAACAGGTAGCTTGGAAACCATGCTGACCAACGGGGTCACCTTTGGTATTCCACAGGGAATGGCAGCCGGAAAACAAATTACCGAACGTGCGTATTTTGACATCTACCGTGATTACGAAAGTGCCTCAAATGAACGCTACAAGCTAGGCGTCAACTTTGTGGTATTGATCAAAGACACAATACGCGGCCTAACAGTTGGCGCACCGGTTGAATACCGAGGTCTAGAAATTGGTAAGGTGTTAGATATTAACCTGCCAAGCCCTGCCAATGACCGTTTGTTAGATGAGGGTTATGCGATCCCAATATTAATTACGATTCAACCCAGCAGAGTACAGCAACCGGATAGCCGTCAAGGCGTCGAATTCGTCAGAGCACAAATATTGCATTGGGTTGAACAAGGTCTGCGGGCATCATTAAAAATTGGCAATATATTAACCGGTGGTTTATACGTTGACCTGCAGCACTACGAAGGTCTTCCTCCCCCTCCAGCTGACACATTTTTAGGCTACGACATGATCCCCACAACCAGTGGTGAATTCGCCCAAATTACCGAAAAGGTCACTAATATGCTCGATAAGATCAATGGTATTCCTTTCGAGGATATGGCGAATAACGCGAATGCACTATTAACCACGCTCAATCAAACTGCGCTGTCATTTAAACAAACAGCCAGTTCATTAGAAGGTTTACTAAATGACGTTCAAGACCGCCAAACAACCGCCAAAATTGATCAGGCAATTGAGTCAGTTGATGCCTTACTCAAAGATTACTCCGCAGGCTCGCAAAGTCATGATGAATTGATGTCTACACTGCATACATTCCAATTAACCTTGCAGCAGCTTACACCACTGCTGCAACAACTGAACCAAACACCCAATAGTTTAATATTCGCTGATGGAACCCAACCCGTTATTGAGCCAAAAGCCAAGGAGAAAGCTAATGATTAAGACAGTTATTATCGGATTATTGTTGGTTTTAGCCGGTTGCTCAACGAAACCGGTGGCCATCCTTGACTACTATTTATTAGACAATGCTGAGCCTAAAGCCACGCATTCTAAGCAAAACATACCGAGAGTGACCATTACCATTCAAGACATTGGTCTTGCGGATTATCTCACCCAAGCTAATTTGGCAATCCAATTGGCCAGTCATCAATTGTACTATTCGAAACAACATTTATGGGCTGAGCCGCTACAAAAAGGGATCCAAAAAGCATTATTAAAAGATCTAAATGCCGCGACTTCCGAATTCGCATTTGTTAACACTCGCAGCGCTATGGCACACGCACCGGATGTAACCATTGGCATACAAGTCGATCACTTTGTTGCGACTCACGAGTCGATGGTAGTGATGGCTGGCTACTACTGGTTACAGCCCAACAATGATAAGCAAATGACCAAACAACTCACGCGTTTTCACTTCTCAAAACCACTTGAACAAGATGGATTTCCCCACTCAGTATCACAACTTAGAGTACTGATCAGTGAATTAAGCGATGAGATCCTATCTCGTGTAAAGGCGCTCGATATTGAGTAACTAGTGTTTCCAGCTGGTCAATAAATATCAGACCGGATGACTAGCTGGTTGGTAACAACTACAAGTTCGTTCTAAATCGACTGTAAAAATTACCTGCTATGGTTTTTAATTAGCGTGGATTCCAATCTAGCCAATATCAACAGCCCATCTCCAACTACAAAAAAACAAATATAATCAACTCCTTACCCTAACCGCAAGAGTAAAAACAAAGCCGTACCCCAAATTGGTCTGAACTTTGCTCCTTAGTCATTGAGTTTAATCACGCTTTAGATAAACGGCGTGTAATCACCTAAAAAGGAGAATCAAATGAATAACGATATTTTAGAAGGTAATTGGAAAGAATTAAAAGGTAAAGCCCAGCAGAAATGGGGCAAACTTACCGATGGTGATCTAGACCAAATTGAGGGTCGCAGAACCGAACTGGTCGGTAAAATCCAAAAAGCCTATGGAAAATCAAAAGAACAAGCAGAGAAGGAAGTCGATGAGCTAATGAAGAACTAGCCCCCAAAAATTATTTAGCATCGACTCATAAGGCCTGACTATTCAGTCCTTTTTCGTTTATGACCAAATATAGGGTGATCCCCCTATATTCGTTCATTAAAAGTACAGTCACTATAAGCGTGCATTGATTAAACAAGGGAAAAGATTATGTCCAACACTGTTATTAAAAAACGCACGCTGACCGCCATTGCCGCAGCGATGCTAAGCTTATCTGGTGCCGTAAAAGCAGACGCCTTAATTGGCGAACAACTATCACAGTCGTTGACAACATTAACTGACTCTCAATCCATAATGGCCGTGGTAACCTACGACCAATTAGATCCCCTCACCGAAGCGCAGCTAAGCCAAATTCTTTCTCTGGGAATTGAACAAGGTGTGCAATTTAAGTCTTTACCTATTATTGGTGTACTGGCCAACAAACAGCAAATCGATGCCCTATCAAAATTGTCTGATGTTCGTTCAATTTTCGCCAATCGAAAAATGCAGTATTTCAATGCCGATGCCAGACAAATTACCGGTGTAGCAGACCTGCAAACAACTGGTTTTGAGCAACGTAATGGCGTTAAATACACAGGTAAGGGTGTGACCATCATGGTTAACGACTCTGGAATAGATGCCGCTCATCAAGATATTTTCTTTGGTGAGACGGTGGTAGAAAACGTCCAAGCGTTGACCCATGCCTCTGCGATTAGCCTGACCGGCGTGACAGACGGAGCTACCCTGAAAGGTCAAATTAATACCGATAGCAATTCTGGTCATGGTACTCACGTTGCGGGCACCATTGCGGGCAATGGCGCCTTGTCAAATGGCAAGTATGTCGGTGCAGCTCCCGATGCAGACTTAATTGGCTACGGCTCCGGTGGTGGATTATTTCTGTTAGATACCATCGGTGGTTTCGACTTTGCGATTAATAATATCTACAGCTATAACAGCCCAATAAAAATCATCAGTAACTCGTGGGGATCTAGCGGTAAATATGAGCCAAAGGGCCCGGTTTCATTAGCGACTTACAAAGCACATAAGCTTGGAATCATCAGTGTTTTCGCGGCGGGCAATAGTGGCTCAGGAGAAGACACCAATAACCCTTATTCACAAATCCCGTGGGGCTTATCCGTAGGTGCTGGTGACAAATATGGTAAATTAGCCGACTTTTCTTCGCGCGGTTTAAAATCTGAAAGTGGTGATTTCACTATGCCCGACGGGACCACTTGGACATACGCTAACGAAGTCAGCATAGTCGCACCTGGTGTAGATATTATCTCTACCCGCGCTTCAACTAACCTAGCCGCCAATGGCGGAGATGCGGACGTAGAAGTAATAGAGCCTGAAAACTTACCTTTTTATACGATGATTTCGGGTACCTCAATGGCAACCCCTCATGTATCAGGCATTATCGCCTTAATGCTTGAAGCAAACCCAAGCCTTGATAACCTGACAATAAAACGATTGTTGCAAGAAACCGCAACCAATATGCCTGGTTATGAAAGATGGGAAGTGGGCGCAGGCTACGTCAACGCACGTGCTGCGGTTGCTGCAGCCCTTAATTTTGATAGCAATCACAGTGTGACGGTGAATAATCTCGCAAAAAAGCAGTTCAACGCGAATGCCAATATTCGCACCAGCGAGCTACAAAAAGAAATAGAGATTTTCTATACCCCTGTTGGTGAACCGGAGATCAAGTACTTTGAAGTAAGTGAAGACGCCATAGTGGTAAAAGCGTCAACTGACACCCTCGCTAATTTAACTAAATTAGTGCTTGTCGCACCAGATGGCACTGAGTACTTTGGTAATCTATCAACGCCAGTATTGACGGAAGGAATGCGCGTTTCCGCACCTGCTTCAGCGGGCACTTGGGGGATTTACGTTTATGGGTTGACCTCGTTATCAGGTGTTGAAGCTGATCCACTTGGATTAACCAATGGTCCTGGTGCCCCTGAGTTTTTCGACGTCACCGTTGGTTTTGAACTTAGTGACGGTTTTGAAGGCTTAGATGATGTTATTGATCATCCACAACAAGGGATTATCGAATTTGCGATTAACGAAAGGTTGATGGACGGCTTGAGTAGAAATCGTTTTTCTCCAGATAGCGCTTTACGTCGCAAAGACTTTGCACGTTACGCGGTCATGGGCGGTGCCGTTAGACAGTATCGCGATCTACTCAACGAAGAACGTCCAACGCTAAGCGGTGTATCGACCTTAGACAAAGCGTTTATTGAGTCAGTTTCTGTATCTGGTGGTGCGTTAAAAGATGCAACTCGTACTCAAGCCCCTATCCTTTTGCCGGTGAATGGCAGTGCCAGTCCTTTCACTAAAATGACCAAACTCGATATGGTTTATAGTTTAGTGCAGTTGCTAGGCGCTCAAAGCGCGGCTCAAAGCTTTGATCCGCAAGATGACATTGTAGTTGACTATAAAGGCCAGCAAATTGTGTTAGCGGATCAAGATAACATTGCTGATGATATGAAAGGTTATGTGCAATTAGCGATTAATTTGTCATTAATAAATGTCGTTTATGGCGTTGAACAAGGTCCGTTTGACTTGGTTCCCACTTTAACAGCGCGCTTTGAGCCAGCAACTAGCATATCAAGAGCTCATTACGCTGAGCTTGCGTCACGATTATATTTTAATTATTTACAATAACCCTTTGTAACTTATGGGGCGCTATTGATGTAGCGGCCCGAATAAGTTAAGTTGCATTTAAAATAACCAATAAAAAGGTACAAGGTAATGACACTTAAATTAACTCAAGTTTTTTATTTTTTGTGTATTGCGATGTTTTGCAGTGCATCCATTGCTCAAAGTATCACCCCGTCGAGTGTTTCGATTAATGACAATAAGTTACAAGCAAAACTTAATGTCTCCAACACTATAGAAGTGGATTTGGTCGTTGAGTTTGAAAATAGTATTGGCCTAAGTGCCGACAATATAGACATCAGCGCAACCTTAGTTGACGTTAACGCTAGCACCGTTTTAAACCGTTTAAACTCAACCGATATCAATGTGTTGCCATCATTTCCAGTGATAATCTCAATCAGTCCTAAAGCCAGTGGCGGCTTTGGTTTTGAAGGTTTGGCATCAGTAGAGATTTATACCAAGGCCGTTGACTACAACGCCGCCATGCCTGCGAGACTGTTTAGATCTCACGCCAATGGAGACTTTGAAGATATTACTTCTATGGTATCTGCGGGCAGCATCCGTGCGCGAGGCAATACTGGCAGCTTTTCAGACTTCATGATTTTGCTTGATCAACGTAGTGATGCTGAAATGTTAAATGATACGTTTACTCAGCTCAGTCAATTATTTGCTCAACACAGCGATTTAGTTACGCCTGTGTTAGCGACATCGCTTCAAACAAGCTTGGACACATTGAATAGTGCTTTATTTACTGCAAATTACAGCGCTGCGCTTGTCGCGACTGAAAGTTTAATTTCGCTAGTTGAAAATGCCAGTAACGAGCAAATGAGCACCGTGTGGCGTTCGACCAACGACTTGGTCAATATGCAAGGTGAATTATTGACTCGCCTTAAAACATTACGTTACACCCTTCGGGTCATGTAACGTCGTTTTTCGATACGTTTAAAGGAAATTTGCCGTGCCAATGCATGTTAATGTCTCACTCGATTCAGGCTGGATGGCTGAACACATTTTGTTCGAAGGGAATGACTATAGCATTGGCCGAGCAGACACTTCCGATGTACTGATCAATCATCCACAAATATCTCGGGCACACGCCACGCTCAGCGCTAATGATGATAACATTTGGTGTTTGAAAGACACCAGCAGCGCGGGATGTTTTCATCAAGGTAAACGCGTCAAGTCGCTACCTATTACCGATCTGCAAACATTGCGATTAGGTCCGGTATCTTGTCAATTTAGACACTTAAACCATCATCAATTAACCGCTTTAGACAACCAAAACATTTGGCGTCGACAGCAAACCATGCAACTGTCGAAGCAATTTACCCAATGTGAGTCGAGCACGGCATTATTGGAATCAGCACGTCAATGTCTAATGCAAACCTTGGGCTGTGAGAGAGCAGCATTGATCTTGGTTGATCAAAACAAGAACCTGCAACAATGCCTAGGCTACCAAGCATGGATGGCCGAGCACAGTTTCAGCGGTAGTAAAACGATCATTCGTCGTTGTATTGATGAACAGCGCGCTCTGGCCATTGGCAATATTCAACATCAACCCAGCTTAGCGTCTCAGCGCAGTATTGTACGTAATAACATTCAAGCTGCACTGTGCGTTCCTATCAAATCTGACTCTCAAATAATCGGCGTGCTATATGCCGATAATACTCAGGGTCGTCAATTCTTTACAGAAACCGATGTGAAATTTGTCGAGTCGTTTGCCAATATTTTATCATTGCGTTTGTTATTTCAATCTATAGAACATAATATCTCCTTAGCTTGTAATCACTAATACATAAATTGGTGAAAAATCTACTGGAGTGCTAGTTGAGCGATCACATCCAAAATCCTTCTAATGGCATTAATTTGGCAACTCAACCATTGCGATCGGCATCGCAACTTGCCAAAGACACTATACTGGTTCAGCGTTTTAGCATCATCGAGCCGCTAGGCAGTGGTGCTCAAGGCAATGTTTACCATGCCTATGATCAATTATTGGAAACAGATGTTGCGATAAAAGTGGTAGAAACCTCATTAGAGGATCCATCTCAGTTAGACGTGATCCGTAATGAAGTGCTGATAGCGCGTCAATTACAGCATCAAAATATTATTCGTATTCATGACGTATTCGAAGATCAAGGTTTGGTCTTTTTTACCATGGAACTCATTGCCGGTGTGGCCCTTATCAAGCGTCTAGAAAAGCCTATCAGCCGCGATGAATTTGAACGTTGGACACAACAATTATTCAGTGCACTAAGTGCCTGCGAAGCAGCGCTAATCAAACATGGTGATATTAAGCCCGACAACATTCTAATTGATGAGAACAACAACCTTAGACTCATCGACTTCGGCATCGGTCAGCACCACAGTGACACATTGCAAACCAGTGGTCATCAAGATTTCTCTGCCCCAGAGGTGATTTATTCGGGGCAATCCAGCGTTCAGTCAGAACTTTTTAGCGCCGGCAAAATAATTCAATTAATGCTCGCGAATGTCGACATCAACAAGATATCCATCACCGCTCGATGGTGGCAAGCCAAGCACTCGAAGTTTGCGACTCTGTTGAGTCATCCCAATCAACGAAAACGCCCATCGTTGGCCCAAGCAAACGACTTTTATCATGCTCAACATAACCGTGCTACATCCCGTTACAAGCTTGGATTATTAGGAGTAGGCGTGGCACTGTGTATCTTAGTTGTGGTGCTTTGGAAACAAATGGGAAGCTCTACGACAGAAACCTTGCCAACGGGTACGATTCAACTCGCAATCCTGCATGATCCAAACGCGCCTCTTTTAACGGGTCTTGCTGAACTCTTGGAAATGCCTCTACTTACCAATCAAAAACTAGCACTTGTGGCTGGCAATAGGCTCCAAGAAACAACTAACAACCTAGCCTTAAACCCGATTTCTGTTGCCCAAGATCGAGTCAATTTAGCCACCATGTTCAGTTTAGATGCGATGATAATACTGACCATTGATCGCATCCAAGCTGATGATTTTTTGATCCGCGCAAGCATCGCCTCGATGCCAGCAAACATCAGCATTGGCGAGCTAACCAGAAGTATCAATGCAAATACACTTGAATCGGATCTTGCTGATTTTGCCACTGCGTTGTTCGATAAACTAGAAATCCAACTTTCACAGCAATTTGATCAATCCGAAGCAGACGCTCTATTACCGAGTTTAAGTCTACTGACCTCAAATGCAGGCTCAAAAGACCAATCTGCACAGGCAACCGAGCATACATCCCTAGCAAAACTAGCCCCTAAGTATGCGGGCGCATGGTATCAAGCGGCAATGCAAGCGTGGCAACAAGGCGATATTCAAACTGCTCAAGAAAACCTGCAAACGCTTTTTGAATTACAAAGTCATTCATCCTATTGGTTGCTTAGCGGAAGACTGCTGCAAGCTGAGATGAATGATGATGTTGAGTTAGCACTGCAAGCAATTGAAAAGCTCAATGAAGGCTATCCACAACGACCTGATTTATTAGCCAAACGGGCAGAGATATACGAATGGGCAAATGAGATGCAATTAGCCCTTGCGGATTATCAACAGGCTTCTGAGTTATCTCCTAACAACGCAGACATTTTATTTAAGTTAGCGCGTCTTAAAATCCTGTCAGGAGAAACGCAAAGTGCGATTGACAATGAATTAACCCGAGCACTACTTATTTACCGGAAAAGCAAAGACGCGGCTGGCGAAGTATTGGTATTAAACGCCTTCGGCGTGGCGCATTTAAGATTGGCAGAATACGAAACAGCGGAAAAGTATTTAAAAGATGCTTTAGCACTTTTAGATCCAAAGGAACATCCACTTGAAAGAGCGAAATCGCTAGCCAATTTAGCCAATGTAGACTCCTTAAATGGCAAACACCTTGAAGCCAAAGAAGCCTTGGAAGAAGCGTCACAAATTCTTGAAGGTGTTGGCGATAAGGGACGTCAAGCACATGTTTTGGATACCCTAGGATTTATCCATGAGGAACAAGGATTATATAGTCAGGCGCTGAATTACTATAAACGTGGGTTAGATATTTTAAGTGTCGATGGCGGAAGTCGCGAACAAGCACAAAGTATGAGTAACGTGGCCTATATGCACTTTCTCATCGGTGATTATTCGCTGGCAGATATATACTGGCAACAAGCCAAAGCATTATTTAGCAAGAATAATGAACAACTTCATCTACAACGCACCAAGCAAAACATCGCTCAGCTGAGTCTTGCAAAAGGCGATCATTTAACTGCCAGCAGGACCTTAACTCAAGTATCAGCTCAGTTAGATTCAACCCAAAAACAAGAACAAATGATCAACAAGCTGTTATTTAGCTACTTAAACTTTGCCGAAGGTGCACTAAAAAGTGCGCTGAGTAACATGGCTGAGGCAGAGCGTTTGGCCAGGGACACTGAAGACGCCCGAGCATTAACGGAAGTCTACCTTTGGCATGGAGAAGTTTGTTTAAAAATCTTTGACTTGGACTGCTTGCAGACACAAATAGATAAGGCCCAAAATAGTGCCTCTAAAGCTATGATCGAACAACAAGCATTACTGAATTGGCTAACCTTTAGTTATAATGCAGAAATGTCTGAGTTAGGCTCGGATGAACCTATCGACTTCGTCGAAAAAATAAAAACCGCAAATATCCCGGTGCTCACAGAGATGAAAATACTGTTGGATATTCAAGAAAGATTGCAGCTTCCGTTAAATAGTCAGACCATGCAGAGATTAGAGCAAATTATTAAACCAATTTACTATCAGCAACACATGAATTTACTGTTTCTCAAATCGTCTCAGCCGGAAGCCAAAAAAGCGCTACGAGAGCAACTCAATTTGCATCCCAAGTATTGGCGAAACCATATATATTACCGAATATACGACGACGCCAAGGCACAGCAAAAACAACAATCACTTTCACAAGAGTGGATGATGCAACTTAATGAGGAGCAAGCTAAATTATATCGGGAGCGATATTTTGACCACCAGTAACAAAGAGCTACTGGCAGAAATTCAACGTCAACAAGCACTATTACAGGCGCGATTAAATGAAGAGCAGCATAACCTTAATATGTTGGCGAAACGTTTATGGGCGCAACAAGAATCGGAAAAAGCCAAGCTTTCAAGAGAATTGCATGACGGTGTTGGGCAACTACTCACCGGTTTAACTCGACGATTGCAAACTCTCAGCTCTACTCAACCTGAACTTTACGATCTAGCGCAGTTAGCAGAAATGGCGTTATCTGACGTGCGGCAACTGTCGCGACTGATGAGTCCTACCATATTGGATGATTTAGGACTGGTGCCTGCAATTAAGTGGTTATGTAGAAGTCTGTTTGAACACGAAAGCTGCAAATATGAATGTGAATTCGATTGCCCCTTGCCTATTCCGCAAGATATTAGTATTTTGATATTTAGAATTGTTCAAGAAGCCTTAGTCAATATCATCAAACACGCAGACGCGTCACAGGCAAAAATAATGTTGTCCTGTCATCATCAAACAATTCGCTTAGATATCATTGACAATGGGGTTGGCTTTGAGCATAAAGGTATTGAAAAAGGTATTGGCCTGAATAGTATGAAAGACAGAGCACAGGCATTTAATGCTGATTTAATTATCTACTCCAAAATCGATAAGGGTTCTAGAGTGACATTGACGGTTCAAATATGAGTATTTCCATCGTCATTGCTGACGATCATGTTCTTATGCGCCAGGGTTTAATCCAGGTCCTTAGAGCTGACCAAGACATCAATGTCATTGGCGAGTGTGGAGATGGGATTGAGTTAATAAACCAAGTCATAAAACTCTCACCTGATGTAGTGATCATGGATATTTCGATGCCACGCATGAGCGGTCTCGTTGCGATTGATAAGTTGATTGCACAACGTCCAGAAAGTCGTATTTTAGTCCTTTCTATGCACGATGAGTTGGAATATGTCGAAGCCATGCGCGACGCAGGTGCCGCCGGTTACGTATTAAAAGAGACATCCAGCGATCAACTAATAGCGGCCATTAAAGCTGTGGCTGCGGGAAAACGTGTCTTCCCTACCTCCACTGATGCTACGCAAGCGGAAGTGTCACAAACAAAGTACGTTAATCCTATCTCAGTACTCACGCGTAGAGAGCGAGAAGTATTCTTTTTGGTGACGGCGGGCAATACCAGTAAGAAAGTAGCTGAATTACTGGATATGAGTTTAAAGACTGCCGAAAATCATCGCAGTAATATCTATAAAAAATTGCAAGTTAACAGCTCTGCTGAGTTAGTCAGGTTAGCCGGAAAAGCCGGTTTGTTAGAATAGCATTCCTCCCATAAATTTTGTTCGAACTTCTTAAGGTTCCCCTGCCCCTTCGTTTGATCAGTGATGCACTTATTGAGATGACCTGCACTGGTCAGCAAAGCTAATCTTGTTCTGAATTTTGTTCTCGAATTGCAGGCAAAAAAAAGCCCCGGGAAACAGGGCAACGCTAACAAAGGAAAGGGTTAGGCTATTGGAAAATCTTACGTCTAAACAATAGTGCTAAACCAAGCACTAGCAAATATGAAGGTTGAGGCGCATCCACAACCTGAGAATTCGAATATAAGTTGAACAAAGAGTCTGAACAGGTTTCAGGGTCAAAGTAACAAGTGTCATTAACACCAACTCCATATTGGCCGGTGGCAACAAGCACATCGTCTTTGAATAACTGAAAGCCCTCATTGGCAGAATCACCAAAGATTGAATTGCTAAACTCAATTGAAAATGCATCTGGGCTGGCGAGATCATCAATATTAAAATCAATATTGTAAACAGGTCCGAATAACGAAACAGAAAGGGCGATGAGTCTGTCTTCTAACGTGTTATAGGTAAACGCGCCGTTGATTTGATGGTTATCAGTAAAGGTTAGGGTATCAAATTCATACTCAATTACCGCCGCACTCGCGATCCCTTGACTAAAAACGACTAAGAAAAAGAAACTGATTACACGACGCATTACTGACTCCCATTAAAGTGACAGTCATGTTAGCCAAACCCACTTATAGTTCCTATAGGGGGTTCCCCCTATTTTTGAAAGCTGACTTGGAAAAAGGTAGAGGTTGGGATACTAAGCCTGAACTTGAGATAAGGTGAGTCGAGTAATTCAATATTACACACACATTTCATAGAGTTAGTGAAGATAAGTAAAACGCAAATAAGCGAAAAAATGGGTTATTGATGGGTATTTATTCTCCCCACCTCAGGCTACTTTCTAGTGACGTTTTACTGAGACACCCATGTTATGAAAGATTAAATCGCCATTTTGTACTATGCTTTAGGGTAACCAAACAACCAAGGATGGTCTGTTATGCCCCAACCACGTAAAAACCAAATCAGTTTAATTGACACCCCTTACTACCATTGTGTTTCACGCTGTGTTCGTCGCTCGTTTTTGTGTGGTGAAGATAGCTTCACGGGACAAAGCTTTGAACATCGCCGGGGGTGGGTAGAGAAACGTTTGTTATTTTTAGCGTCAGTGTTCGCCATTGATATTTGTGCGTATGCGGTGATGAGCAATCATACCCATGTGGTGCTGTGTGTGGATAAAGACGTCGCAGATAGCTGGTCGATGACTGAGGTGATTAGGCGATGGCATCAGCTGTATCAAGGCACTCTGTTGAGTCAACAATATCACAAAGGTGAGCCGCTCAGTGACGCTGAGCTTGTAAGTCTGGAGCAAACGGTCACTATTTACCGTCAACGTTTATACGACATCAGTTGGCTGATGCGCAATCTGAACGAGCACATCGCCCGTGAGGCGAACAAAGAAGATGACTGTACGGGGCGATTTTGGGAAGGACGCTTTAAATCCCAAGCCTTGCTAGATGAAAGTGCACTGATAGCCTGTATGGCTTATGTGGACTTAAACCCCATTCGAGCCAACATGGACAGCACTCCTGAAACCTCAAAACACACCAGTATTCAAAGGCGTATTCACGCGCTTATCAAAGGTGAACAGCCCCGCACCTTAATGCACTTTGTAGGCAATCACAAAAAAGACATGCCTAAAGGTATCGCGTATAGCCTAATTGATTACTGTGAGCTGATTGAGAGCACGGGCAAGTGTATTCGTCAGAATAAAGCAGGTCATATCAAGCCGCAACACAGCTCCATTCTAAACAGTCTTGGTCTTAATGCAGAACAGTGGTTAACCCTAACGACCGAGTTTGAACAACACTTTTACACAGCTGTAGGCAATGAACACATGCTTCAACAATTCAAACAACACACCAAGCATCAACGCATACGAGGGATGGCAAAGGCCAGAGCCTTATTGCAACACGCCTAGAAACAATCCAATCCAAAATAAACACCCATCAACTCAATGTTGCTAAATCCGGCTGCCTGCTATTTGAGAAATAAGCCGATTTTCAGCATTAATCTAAAACTAAATATGTAAACAGCTAATTTAAGTGCGTTTTAAGACTAACAAACGCCACGAATCTTTATAAAGCTAGGTAACATTAGACTATATCTTAAAGGTGGGTGTCTTGTTTTTTGTTTTAGATTATATCTTAAAGGTGGGTGTCTTGGTTTTTATCTGAACGAGCACATCGCCCGTGAGGCGAACAAAGAAGATGACTGTACGGGGCGATTTTGGGAAGGACGCTTTAAATCCCAAGCTTTGTTAGATGAAAGTGCGCTAGTAGCCTGTATGGCCTATGTCGACTTAAACCCTATTCGAGCCAACATGGACAGC
Organism: Aliiglaciecola litoralis; assembly: GCF_039523355.1. NCBI lineage: Bacteria > Pseudomonadati > Pseudomonadota > Gammaproteobacteria > Alteromonadales > Alteromonadaceae > Aliiglaciecola > Aliiglaciecola litoralis. The sequence goes on from NZ_BAAAFD010000001.1 coordinate 673,987, forward strand.
ACTCCTGAAACCTCAAAACACACCAGCATTCAAAGGCGTATTCACGCGCTTATCAAAGGTGAACAGCCCCGCACCTTAATGCACTTTGTAGGCAATCACAGAAAAGAGATGCCCAAAGGTATCGCGTATAACCTAATTGATTACTGTGAGCTGATTGAGAGCACGGGCAAGTGTATTCGTCAGGATAAAGCCGGTCATATCAAGCCGCAACACAGCTCCATTCTAAACAGTCTTGGTCTTAATGCAGAACAGTGGTTAACCCTAACGACCGAGTTTGAACAACACTTTTACACAGCTGTAGGCAATGAACACATGCTTCAACAATTCAAACAACACACCAAGCATCAACGCATACGAGGGATGGCAAAGGCCAGAGCCTTATTGCAACACGCCTAGAAACAATCCAATCCAAAATAAACACCCATCAACTCAATGTTGCTAAATCCGGCTGCCTGCCATTTGAGAAATAAGCCGATTTTCAGCATATACCTCAACCAAAATATAAAAACAGCCAAACTAAGCGCGTTTTGAGACTAAGAAATGTCACGAATTTTTATAAAGCTAGGTAACATTAGATTATATGTTAAAGGTGGGTGTCTTGGTTTTTGTAAAGCTAGGTAACATTAGATTATATGTTAAAGGTGGGTGTCTTGGTTTTTTGGTTTTTTGGTTTTGAGCAGTTTTGACATACGTACAGAGAATTTTTTTAGATCCGCAATTCGCTCGAAGCTGTCTGTCCCCCCAGATATGAGCTACTGCCTGTAAATAGTAAAGAAAGTTACTATTTTCCATTAATTTAAAAGTAGCCCCCTTCCCTACATGTAACTAAACCATTGAAGCTTAACGGTGTCATCCACCCTGTTTCAATTGTAAGAGAGATTGACTGACAAGCATGTCCGCCGATTCAATACTGGTTTTCAAATCAAATCCAAATGCCAACCGATAGTAGCGCCAGGAAGAAGCACTCAATATATAACGAATATTGGCTGCAGACTTTTTGATCATATCGTTAGAGCAATGAGGATAAGACTTCTCAAGCAGTGTGATCAGCTGTAAGTAACGATCTTTGGCGGTGGTGTGTAATACGCGGTCGAATAGATCTGAGGTAAATAACACTTCGACAATACGCGGTTGGGCATCGAGCTTTTCATATAGATCAACAAGAAAACCGGATAGTAAAGATGCATCTTCGGGCAACGCAGGTAGCTCAAGTAATGCGTGTAACCTCAGTGTTAGCTCATCTAAAAAAGCATCACGGGTAGTGTAATAACGAAACATAGTTCGCTCGGAAATATTGGCATTTTCTGACACGCGCTTGAAACTCATATCGCCAATATCACACTCTTGCGCTAATTCGATTGCCGACTGCATGATCAAATCACGAGTAAAGGCCGCTTTTTTCTCTTGTAAGCTACTCACCTAGCCTCCATCAAAAATATCAATAGTCATAATGCATGACAGTTTGACACAACCATAGACTGTTGACTACACTAAATTCACAATAACAATAATTGATTAACTTTGTGAAGGGAGCAAGCAATGCAAACGAAAGCCATAATCAAACACTCTACAGACGGCGATTGGCTCAAGGTATTGGGCATGGAAATTAAATTTTTGTGCGACAGTACTGATACTAATAACCGCTATTCAAGCATGCTCAATACCGTCCCCAAAGGCACGGGCGCACCACCGCACTTTCATCCTTGGGACGAGGCGTTTTACGTATTGAAAGGTGAAATAGAACTACGACTTGACGATGATGTTCACACGCTGACCAAAGGAGACTATGCGTTAGTACCAGCCAATCGTGTACATGCTTTTACGGGGTTGTCAGAGGAGGAAGGTTTGATGATTGCGTTTGAATCGCCCAGTCATTCACATATGTTTTTCCAAGAAATCAACGACACTGTTACCAATATTCCCGAAGACTTGCACAAAATGCCCGACATCGGTAATCGTCACAAAGTCTCATTTGTATGAAATAGCCTAGTGATATCGTGCATTTATGAAAATTGCCAGTCAGCGTAACTGACTGGCAATATACTTCTACGGAATTACCCCTCTAATTGAGGTCCAGCCGAAACCAGTGCTTCACCATCTGGTACATCGGTAAATTTGGTGAAGTTACTCACAAATTGCTGAGCTAAATCAACGGCTTTCACCTGCCATTCATCCGATTGTGCATAAGTATTACGAGGATCTAATACCTGTGCGCTCACACCGTTTAGTTGGGTGGGAATGGTTAAGTTGAATATGGGTAAATTGGTCATTGGTTGTTGATCGATAGAATCATCCAATATGGCATCTATAATGGCGCGCGTATCTTTGATTGAAATACGTTTACCTGTGCCATTCCAGCCAGTATTGACTAAGTAGGCCTGAGCACCAGAATCTTGCATTCGTTTGCGCAACACCTCAGCATACTGAGTGGGATGCAAACTTAAGAATGCAGCGCCAAAACAACTAGAAAAAGTGGGTTTAGGCTCTGTGATCCCACGCTCAGTACCTGCTAATTTTGCGGTAAAGCCAGATAAGAAATAATATTCTGCTTGTTGTGCAGAAAGCTTAGCCACTGGCGGTAGTACACCAAATGCATCAGCTGTTAAAAAGATAACTTTATTGGCATGCCCTGCCCTAGAGACCGGTTTAACAATGTTATCGATATGATAAAGCGGATAAGACACTCGGGTATTTTCAGTTTTTGAATTGTCATCAAAATCAATTTTACCATTTTCACCGACCACGACATTCTCTAGCAATGCATCACGGCGAATAGCTTGATAAATATCCGGCTCATTTTCGGCACTCAGGTTAATGGTTTTGGCATAACAACCACCTTCAAAATTGAAAATACCGTTGTCGTCCCAACCGTGCTCGTCATCACCAATGAGTTGACGTTTCGGATCCGTTGATAGGGTTGTTTTACCCGTTCCGGACAATCCAAAAAAGATCGCCACGTCACCGTCTTTACCGACATTTGCACTACAATGCATAGAAGCAATACCGCGCAATGGCAAGAAGTAGTTCATCATTGAGAACATGCCCTTCTTCATTTCGCCACCGTACCAAGTACCGCCAATGATCTGAATTTTTTCGGTAAGGTTAAAGGCGACAAAATTTTCTGAATTTAAGCCTTGCTCTTGCCATTTATCGTTCACCACTTTGGCGCCATTCATCACCACAAAGTCTGGTTCGAAGGTTGCCAACTCATCGTCACTAGGACGAATAAACATGTTTTTCACAAAGTGCGCTTGCCACGCCACTTCTGTCACGAAACGTACGCACAAACGGGTATCTTCGTTAGCGCCACAGTAGGCATCGATGATGAAAAGGCGCTTGTTTGAGAGTTGTTTAGTGACTAACCCTTTGAGATGTGACCAGGTCTCAGTCGACATCGCTTTATTGTCATTTTTACCTTGATCAGACCACCAGATAGTGTCGCGAGTGGTGTCATCTAACACAATGTACTTGTCTTTAGGCGAACGGCCGGTAAAGATCCCCGTATCCACCGAGATCGCTCCTGAATCGGTCAAATGGCCTTTTTCATAACCGCTCAAACTAGGATCAGTTTCTTCAGCAAATAATTGTTCATAGCTTGGGTTATATAGGATTTCTGAGGTGTCGGTGATGCCTAAAACAGACAAATCAATGATCTTTTCCTGACCATTGTCTAGTGACTCTCGCAAAGCACTCATGTTTGTAGTTTCCTTGGTGTAGTTGGGTATAGAGGTTAATCTGTTGTTTTTATTATTGTTTTTATTTTTGCATTATTTAATTTAGATATTTAAAAAAGGCTCAATGTTAACTTTTAAATGAGCGCCCGCAGGATACCGTGGACAACAAAGTTTGTCATGTTCAAAAATCAACTTTGCACAAAGGGATCACTTATAATTTGACTGTTATTTTACGGGCTGAACGTGCAGATAAAATTTAGAGAAGTCAAAAAACACACGGATTGCACAATGATAACTCTTAGTGACACTGAGCGGTTCAGGCCAATTTTATTTTGCATCAATATTGCGTGCGACGTATGTTAAGAAGTCTTCTGGTGACTGGGGTTTTGCCCAATGGAAACCTTGACCAAACTGACAACCTAATTGAGTCAATTGCTGCAAATTTTCGTGAGTTTCTATACCTTCAGCAATAACGGTTAAATCAAGACTTTTTGCAATATTGATGATGGCAATAATAATATTTAGGTCTTGTTTTGAGTCATGTATTTTGCGCACGAAAGACTGATCAATTTTCAATGCGTCTAAGGGGTATTTACTCAGATAACCAAGGTTGGAATAACCTGTACCAAAATCGTCAATTGAGAAGCTAACACCATGCTTTTTAATGTCATTAAGTTGCGACTGGATATTTTCACCTTCGCCGAGTAACAGCGACTCGGTTAATTCCAACTCTAGGTACTTTCCTTCAAGTCCAGATTGACGTAACGCTTTTTCAACTTGTGCAGTAAGATTACCCCGCGCGAATTGAACAGATGAAAGATTTACCGCGATTTCAAAATCGACATATCCCGCTTGATGCCATGACTTGCAACGACGGCAGGCCTCCTCCAACACCCAGTCTCCTATTTCGACGATTAATCCAGTTTCTTCTGCTAATTCAATAAACTGGCCCGGCGCCATCAACCCACGTTCAGGATGCTGCCAGCGTATGAGCGCTTCTGCCCCTACCAATTTTCCAGAGCGTAAATCTACTTTGGGTTGATAAAAAAGTATGAGTTCTTGGCGCTTTAAAGCATCGCGTAAATCCTTTATCAACACAAAACGCTCTTCACTGAGACTGTTCATACTGGCATCAAAAAAACGATATAAGTTTTTGCCATCAGCTTTGGCTTTATACATCGCAATATCTGCTTTTTTACAATAACTATCAAAATCAGCGCCATCGTGTGGGGCCATAGCAATTCCGATAGAAGCAGATATTTGGATATGATAACTATCCAAAAGGATACTCTGATTTACCGCATCAAGAATTTTATTACAGGTTTTTTCAACGTCTTTTATGTGTTTAACCTCGGTCAATAAAACGATAAATTCATCTCCGCCAAATCGACTTGCAGTGTCCATACTTCGTAAACTTTTAGAAATATTTTCAGCCACTATTAGTAACACTTGATCACCCACGGTATGACCGAGAGAATCATTTATCGTTTTGAAATTATCCAAGTCGATAAACAAAAAGGCTAATTGTCCGCCATGCCGTTCAAGCAGTTTCATTTGATAGTTAAACCGATCTTGGCAAAGCGTGCGGTTTGGCAACCCCGTCAAGTCATCGTAGTGTGCCATGTATTGAGCCTTTTCCTCAGAATCCTTAAGTTTTTGATTGCCTTTTTCTAGCTTTTGTAATGCGTTGCGTAAATCATGAGAGAACGTTCTTATGCTATAGCTAGCGGCAGTTAAAATTAGAAGGACGATGACAATATTCGGAATATTGACTGGATCGTAGCCTTCATTACGCCATCCACTGATGTGGGTAAAACCAATCAACAGGGTCACGCAACAGAAGAATACGTAAAGCAAAGTAAACTCGCGACGAGAACACATCAATGCCGCAAAAAAAAGGATGGCAGGAAAAGAAATGACAGCAGGGTCACGCAACCCGGAATTTAGCATTACCGCGATTGACAATCCTACTGCGATCGACCACAGCAAAATGGATGCGGCTTTATCGACTTGATTAGAAGATAAAGAGCGCAGCGCATACAGCATCATGACATCACAACCCGCAAGGGTTAATAGCGTGGGCAGGTGGTAAGCCGTTATGTAGATTACGACTAATCCCAAATTCAAACAGACTAATGTGATATACAGCAGTTGCCGCAAACGCTTGGCGCGAAAATGGGTTATTTCATCGACTGCGGACGAATCGTCGGTTTCTGACATAGGCAATACCACTGAATCTGAAACTAAAGAATAACAGCGATATAGATCAGCAACAATAGAAGCAGATTAATTTATGAGCTCTAAGCAGTAACTTAGTTTAAATTCGATTAAATTTCTGTGCTGCTTTCTATATGCCTTTGCTTAAGCGTATTGTGATAGATATCGGCATATCTTATCGTCACCCACATGTCATCGTTTAGGTGACGACTAGGCTCATGAACTTCCGCCAGTATGGCCTTGTAAGATAGACGGTTTTATTGCTTTGGCCTGTTAGTATCATCACCGCTCTTAATGAATTACTATGAAACAATACGTTGGGTTTTCCATTATTGGATGTAAAGATGGCGAGAAGTACAAAACAGCAGGCGATTTTGTTTGTAGGAAAGCTACCATTCAAGCTAACCAGTTCACTCACTACGGCAAATCTGCATGGCAGTTCTAAATTGTTACTCATTCAAGAGCACGAATTGCCGACGCCAACGGATAGGCTTAGTTATAACGCTATTTTTCACACAAATTTTCATCAACAAACACCCCTTGACCAAACACTAGCGAAAATTGAGAACGAGTTTACAATTAGCGCCGTGTTTGGATTAAGTGAGATTGGCGTACTACCCGCAGCTTACCTGACTCAAAAAGCAGGGATAAAGGGTAATACTATCAATACCGCTTTAGCCTGCCGAAATAAGCACACAATGCGCATGGCACTATCAAAGGCAAATGTTAGCGTCCCGAAATTCCATCTTTATCAAACTCATTCAAGCCTAACTGACACTGAAAATGCGTGTGGTGAATACCCATTAATTTGTAAGCCCTTGCTTGGCTTTGCAAGTAAGGGGGTTATCCGCGCAGACAATAGAGAAGAATTGGTTAAGGCTATACGTCGAATTAATCGCGATAATGCGTTTGTTTTATCGTCGTTTTATAATTTATTTTGCCCCGAGGATGTAAATAAAGTCTTAGTAGAATCATTTGCTACGGGCAAAGAATACGCTGTGGATGGCATTGTGGTCGATGGAGAAGCGCAGATACTGCAAATAATTGACAAACCAGATGTTTCTAATGGTCCTTATTTTCCCGATTCTGTTCATATCTCTCCGGCTAACATAGATGATAACGCAAAAAACCAACTAATAATTGCCACAAAATCCAGTGTTGCTGCGGTTGGGTTAGTTAATGGACCATTTCACTTGGAAGCAAGAATCGACCAAGATATAGTAAATGTCATCGAAATAGGCGCTAGGATTGGATTCCCTCGCTTATTAAAGTTATCCACCGGTTTAGATATTGTAAAATTAACGATTGAACAACATTTTAAAGCAAAGTTAGCGGATACTATTGGGCCAACTTGTTTTGCAGGAAATCTTTGTATTAATCCTGAAACAGCGGGCTTTTTTAATGGTATCAGTAATCTTGAAACCTTAAGAAAACTACCAAATGTCGACGAAATTGTCGTGTTTGTTCAACCCGGTGATAAAGTTCACCCGCCGCCAGATAGCAGTGGCTATATAGGCTTTGCCATTGTTAAAGGGAATTCCTATGACGAGGTTGCTACAACACTTTACGAAATACGGGATACGATACAAATAGATATTAAGCAGCGTAGAATCGATTGTGATGCCAAAAATAATAACTAAGCAAGAAAAAGCAAGCTTATTACTAAGCGAGTTAAATTATTTCAGAGCCGGTAGTAAGGTCAAAGACATCTCGCATGGCCAATTGTGTTGGTTAGAGGAGTTTAATCAAATCTCAGCGGCAACGATTTTACACAATGTAAATGGGACACGCGCGTTAGCTGAGGTTGAGTGGCTTGATCGGGTTAAAACGCTGTTTAGCCGTTTAGGGGCGTCCCAATACCGGTTTTACTTAACGCAATTTGATGACTCCCACATTGAACGTCTCAAGCAATTTGGATTACAAGTAACGGTAGAATTGGGCATGCTAGGTCATTTAGAAGATATTGGGAATGCGGATTTCCATGATGCTGGTGAACTGGTACTTATTGATGATGATAGAGCACTTTCGCTAAAAAGAAAACTCTATCAAGAATGTGAAGTTGGAGCAGATGGCCACCAAATGCAAAATGGGGTGTTTGCTGATTATGAGCAAGTGAAGTGTAACTCTGGCTACATGTCTAGTTATCTGTATTATCATAATAATCGGTTGAAAGGCACGGTATCGCTTGCTTTAGAAGGTCGTTTTGCTCGATTAAAAAACCTCTATATTCACCCCAAGTATCGAGGTCAAGGAAGTGGTAAACCCTTGGTAACGGGATTGATGACAATCGCAAAAGAGCAAGGAGCAGAAGTATTTGGCACCTATGCCCTGCAAGGAGGGATATCTCAGCGACTATATTCGAGTTGCGGATTACGCCCTTGCATAAGCCAAGTGGAAGGAGTTGGACAACTGTGAATGAAAGTATCAGTAATTTTCATGCAAGCGGATATTGCATTTCTCGGGGGTTGTTTTCTCAACAAGAAATTTTTAATTTTGTTGCAGAATCACAACGACTTTGGGAGCTTTATCAATCGTCCACATCGTTTGATCTTAGGGCTGGATACAGACAAGCAAAAACCGGTAAACAGGTTCTAGAAAGGCTCGACCCTGTGGCAGACATATCACCTATTTTTGCCAACATGAATGCAGATAATCGGTTAGTGCATTTAGCTCAAGAAGCGCTTGCAGAAGAAGCTATCGTCATGAAAGAAAAATTGATATTTAAGTGGCCAGGCACATCTGGTTACGGTGTTCATCGTGACGAACCTTATTTCGCAAGCTCTGGTGCCAAAGGAAGTGAGATGATTTCCATTTCCGTTGCCTTAGACACGACGACTGAACAAAATGGCGCAATTATCCTTTACCCTGAATCTCGGCTTGCTGAATTATCTGCGCCAAAGAATGAGCCCAGAGATATCGACATTGCTAAACTAAACGAAAACCATAAATTAATGCCGTTATTAGAAGCCGGTGATGCGATTTTATTTGATGGCTTAGTGCCCCATTGCAGTGATTATAATATTAGCAATAACGCAAGACGCACCTATATGGTGACCTTTGTCCCTGCTCGTTACGCTTCAGCTCGTCAAAATTATTATCGGCAGCGCTATCAAGAAATCCTCCAAAAGCGTGTGTAACCCAGTGAGTTTCAACGTTCGAAAGTTTGATTTTGTTTTTTATATTAGGCACCTGAAAAAATAAACACAAAAAACCGCGACTTGAGCGGTTTTTTCAATATGGAGTAAAGCAAGCGATACTCTGTGCTGCCTCCATGCACTTATCCCGGCGGGCGTCTGCGCGCTACGAAGTGCTACGGACAACTAGTCGAGCTATCACTTTAACGTTGCCCTATTGATTTAATGAGCAATTCCATGCCGTGCAATAACGTTCATTAACCTTTTAGAGTGTCATTTATTAACGAAATGATCCTGATGTATCAGACACACTAGATTGATATATTTTTGTCAGCTGAATTTCAGGTGTATTTTTCAACGCTTTGCTAGGCATTTATTGGACAATCTGTTACTAATACTAAGAGGGAAATAGGCGATGTCCTAATTGAAATACGCGCGCCGTGCGCACTATTAAAATGGTTAGACAGAACAAAGGAAATCATTATGACTTCGTTAATTTCGTTAGACCGCCTCCGATTCCTGTTTAATCGTTTTGGTGAGCGCCTTTGGGTTCGTCCACTGGCGGTATGTTTACTGTCCATTGCTGCGGTCTTTGCAGCGAAGCTCATTGATGGTTTTAAGTTAGCGAACCTTGCACCCGCAGTTGCACAAGACTCTGTGGTAACCTTGCTTTCCCTTATGGCAGCCAGCATGTTGGTAATCGCCACCTTTTCAGTGGCATCTATGGTATCAGCATACGCCGCGGCAAGCAGTTCGGCGACACCTCGCTCTTTCACCCTCGTACTTTCCGACGACGTATCACAAAATGCGCTTTCTACCTTTGTCGGCGCCTTCATTTTTAGTGTAGTTGCACTCACTGCCGTGAAAAATGCTTTCTTTGACAGAGCTGGCCTCTTTGTCCTTTTTGTTCTGACTGTGATTGTATTCGCTATGGTGATAGTGACATTTGTACGTTGGGTAGACAAAATTGCGCGACTGGGCCGAATTGGCTCGACGATTGAAAAGGTAGAAAGAGCAACCGAAAGTGCTTTGATAAGAAGGTTAGATAAACCGACTCTTGGCGGTATAACAATATCGGGACCATCGGTGTCAGGGTTAGCCGTGTATGCATCTGAAATTGGTTATGTACAGCATATTGATATGGCTGCTCTTCAACGTTGGGCAGATGATGTTAACGCGCAAGTAGTGGTGTCTGCATTACCCGGCACTTTTGCTTCACCCGATCGGGTATTAGCCTACGTAAGTATTTCCTCAGGCGAACAACCGAACTTTGACAGCACTGACCTAATCAAGTCGTTCCAAATTGGAAACGACCGTACGTTCGAAGATGATCCTCGATTCGGTCTTGTCGCCTTATCTGAAATTGCCGCCAGAGCGCTCTCACCAGCGGTCAACGACCCTGGTACCGCGATAAAAGTAATTGGAACATTTGTCCGTTTATTTTCGCTTATCAACGAGCCTAGTGTTACAGGTAATCGGAATCAACCCGAATATGACCGGATAGCGGTACCAGAGATCTCGGTATCTGATATGTTCGACGACGCTTTTACATCCATTGCCCGAGATGGCGCAGGGGCGGTAGAGGTATGCGTCCGTTTACAAAAGGCTCTTAATTCCCTTGAGTCACTTGGCAATGGTGAAATTCGAAAAGCCGCTCGATATCACAGAAATTTAGCTTTAAAGCGGGCATGTAAAGTGCTTGATATCGAAGAAGACATTGCGATTGTTAGGGGTGTTGCAAACAGTGCGGAATCAACGCTGAACCAGATTTAGAAATTAAAGAATAATAGGCCTTACACATGATATCAGTACTTACCCTATGCTCAGTGTTAATCTTACTGTTGACGTTACTTCCTCTTTCTCGTCATCCGCACTGGATTATCAGAGGAATGGACTTTCCACGTCTACAATTCGCTATTTTCATCGCTGCTCTGCTCATCGCAGAGTTTATGTTCCTCAATCTACAATCGGCTTTCACTTGGCTGCTAATCTCAATCGCTACTTTGTGCCTAATTTGGCAGTTGTGGTGGATTTTGCCCTACACGTGTTTGTGGCGTAAGGAAGTTCAAAAAGCAACCAATAGTTGTTTTGAGAATCAAATAAGTATTTTGACGGCCAATGTGTTGACACCTAACCGAAAAGCTAACCGGTTAATTCAATTAGTACGAGAGCACAAGCCAGATGTACTGGTCACTTTGGAATCAGACCAGTGGTGGGAAGATCAGCTCAAAGTTCTGGAAACAGACATGCCCCACACCATAAAATGCCCGCTAGATAACCTTTACGGCATGCATATTTTTTCAAGGTTACCTTTAGATGAACAGGAAATCTCTTTCTTGGTCGAGAAAGATGTCCCCTCCATACACACAACGATTAAGTTGCGCTCAGGCACTACAGTTCGCATGCATTTCGTTCACCCTGCTCCTCCTAGTCCGACTGAAAATCCAGAATCAGCTGAGCGAGACGCTGAGTTAGTAATAGTGGCTCGCAGTGTTGCCGAAAGTGATAAACCCGTCATAGTAACAGGCGATCTTAATGACGTAGCTTGGTCAGCTACAACACGGCTTTTCCGTAAAATTAGTGGCTTATTAGATCCGCGAGTAGGCCGTGGTATGTTCAACACTTTTCATGCTGACATTCCTTTTCTGCGGTGGCCATTGGATCACCTATTTCACAGCCAACATTTTACGTTAAACTCCATCAAACGATTACCTTCGATCGGTTCTGACCATTTTGCCTTACTGACTAAATTGACATTTTCTCCTATAAAAGGAGCTGGTCAAGAAGGATTAGACTCAGATGCGTCTGACCATCAATGGTCAAAAGAAATAGCTGAAGAACAAGATGTAAGTAAAGACGATGTCCCACAACCTGGAGAGTCTAAGTAAGGTGGCCTGAGCAGCCTTAACATCCGCATATCAGTCATCTAACTAAGCGCTGTGAGCGGACCGGTTTTTTGCTGGGGTTTAAACCTACCCCCAAGCGCGGCTTTGAATTGTGAATTCAATCTGTATCGCCACAAGCATTGGTTGGCAAATATGACACGCTATTGCGTAAACAATTTAAGGGATGCTTTTGACAGTCCAATGCTATGGTTGTTATGTGAGAGCTATTTATTTTTTGTGTTTTTAATAGGCATTGCATCAAGAGGCCCTACAAAACCGATATACAAAACACAAGCCTCACCTTTATGACAATATGCTGAATGGGGCAATTTGGCTGGACCATATGCATACTCCCCTGTATTTATTGTTGCCTTTTCATGATTGTCATATTTGACATCAAGAGTTCCTGAAACTAGTACCATACGCTCCTGAGAGGTGTGCAAGTGATGAGGTATTTCAAAGTCACCAATCACCTTAAAGTAGATATCCAGGTTATTATCGGCAGGGTTGCCTTGCAAGACGGCAATTTCGCAGCCTTTAGGTATGAAGTCTGGACATGGGCCCCATTTAAGTGCTTCATCCTTATGAGAGATAACCAAAGGTTTTTCTTCCGCATTTAGATACCCGCACATGAATAATAAAACTAAGGTTAGAAATAATGGAGTGATATTCATTTTTTGATGCCTATTTTAGTTATCAAATTGAACTGTAATTTCACATAACAGTGAAATGATTTGGCTCCAAATAACCGCAGATTGATTTATGTGCCAATACCTCGTTAATTATAGCTTTAGAAAATGTTGGTAGAAAAAGACATTATTGCGTTAATTTGCACTTAATACCCCGCTCTAATAAAAATAAGGACCGGTCGATGTGTGAAGAATCTCATCGAGAGAATGGTACTAATCTCGGAGATAGGTCAACCCGACACAGCTCATCCAGAGCTCAAGTTACAAAAAAGTATACAACCACTGATGTTCATCAGCGCATCTTCTAGCCCTCAGCTGTTTGTTCATCATTACCCTGCTGGCGTTTGATCACAAAATACACTGCATACAAAATAACGGCTGCAACTAAGGATGACAAGGCAATGCCGGAGGGCTCTTTAATCATCTCTAACGCACCTTTGCCAAAAAACATCGCACTGAGACTTAAGGGCGCAATACCTATCGCTGAGCCAATGGCGTATTTGACAATATTCAACTTCATGGTGCCACAAATCATGCTGGTAATCGTAAATGGCGGCGTGGGTGCAAGCCTTAAGGCCATCACAGCCCAGGCCCCTTTGTCGTCTAACTTGGACTTGATTTTATCAATATTGTTTTCAACTTTTTTACCGAAAAAGCTGGTGTCGATCAGTCTGCCTACGCCATAACCACTAAGGCTTGCTAATAAGAACCCAGGGAAGACAATCAACAAGCTGACCCAGATATTAAAGACTAAACTCACTGCAAACGCGATTAACGGAATCGGCACAAGTAACGCGCCGCCAACCGTAAACACAGCTAAAAATATCAGCGCGGTTGAAAAGGATTCAGGCACCTCATTGGTCACTTCAGTGATTTTATCGATGGACAAATAATCTCGCAGCGGAGTTAAAAAATACAAACCTGCTATGACACAAATGACCACTGCTACTATTGCGATTTTTTTGTAATTCATGCTGTTTTCGCCGCCTTATTAACTAACCATTTAAAGATATTTCTGTGCACTGTTAAATAAAATAGATATTCTGGGTGCCATTGCACTCCTAGCACCACATCACTGCCTTTTTTCTCGAGTACCTGAGTGATCCCTGCTTCTTCCTTGGCTGTCACTTCCAAATCGTCGGCGGGCTTGCCAACTGCTTGAGAATGAATAGCATTAACTTCGATAGGATCGTCCCCCGCTATTTCAGCGATCAACGAATCATCTTGAGTATAAATAACGGTTTTACGAGCAAATGGACTGCGTATTCGCATCTTGTTTTTTAGCAAAGGTAAGGTCGATTCATACATGGTGCCGCCTAAACTGGCGTTCAGCAGTTGATGGCCTCGGCAAATGCCCAAAATGGGCTTTTTGTTGACTAGTGCATAGTCAATAAATTGCATTTCCATTTCGTCACGGTCTTTATCGTAAACCGGCTTTGACCAACCAGTAAAAAACTCCATGGGATAAAATAGGTTTTCTTTAAAGCGTAAAAATAAAGAGCGTTCTACTTCAGGCGCGTCTTCTTGTTCAAAATTGTCTGGATGAATATTGGAGCCACCACCAATGATGATGCCGTCATAATCCAGCTTACCGTCAAACTTTTCTGGCGTAACTCGCACAGCTTTGCCGCCAGCTAACTTCACGCTTAACGCGGTAAATAGCCAAGCAGTGGTGCCGCCTGTATTAGGGCCTGTGACTGCAATATCAGGCTTGGGGTTTGACTTCATAAATAATCTTTTCCGTTTGTTTATTCGCTCGTTTGAGATGTGTCGATAGGAGCCGTCTGCGTGTTGTTCAGTAAATAACACGGCTGCCATTTAACCGTTTGTTTTAAGGTTAAAGCAGCTTCTATGCCAAGCCTTGGATGATTGGCCGTTTTACATGTTTCCAAAAATATCCATCTCTGAAACCTAAATAGCATTGGCATGTGCATTGCTTTTACTTGGATAAAATTGAGACTAAATTTCAATCAACCCAAGATGGGAGATACTGAGATGAAAACGACCGTAATTGGACTTTTTAATAATACAAAACAAGTGAGTGCTAGCATTCACCAATTAGAAAGCATGGGGTTAAACGCCCAGCAGATGAGCTTGATCACAGCAGACAACATTGATAAAGACTCTTTTGAGATCACCACCAACACCAAACTTCCCGAAGCAGTTGGCACCGGTGCGGCAGCAGGTGGTGCGCTAGGCTTGATAGTGGGAGGACTTGCAGCAGTAGGCTCTGTTGCCACGGGTGGTGTAGGATTATTAGCATCAGGCCCCATAGTTGCAGCCTTAACCGGCGGCGCCTTTGGTGCAGGCGGCGGAGGCATGCTTGGCGCAGTATTGGGCACGGTCATGCCGGATAGTGAGCAACAAAAAATAATCGATGAATTAGAAAAAAATGGCGCCTTGCTTTGTGTCGAATGTACTGAGCAAGAAGTAAGCAAAGTTAGTCACCTGCTCAAGACCCAAAACGCAACCAAGGTAGAGACGGTCAACCATGCCGAGTTAGAAAAGATAAAGGGCCACTGATTAACTAAATTCAAAGTCGCAGCGTGTTTCAGTTGAAAGCGTTAGATAATAGTTAACATAGTAAACTCTCTAAAGAGAGCGTATGGGAGTATAAATATGAGTACTCTAAGCACCTCGTGTGCCTAAAAATATTTCACCCTTTTGTAAGTTTTACAGTTGCGGATGTGCAGCGCTTAGAGTCGCGCAGATATTAAATCGCCCCTGCCTCACATTGTTCGATGGTCGCTCACATTCTTACAATATGACTCAATTTTTTCGTTTTAAAACGCGGCTTATTTGACCTACAACAAAGCTTCGGAAGAATAAAGTATTTGCTCATGGGTTACCCCTTAGTAAGAGTCCGAATTTCATTTACAGTCATTTTAAAGCTTTTAGGGAACATGAAATAAAATGTGCTTATATAAATAACTGATCCAGCCATTATTGCTGATATTAATAATAAATAAGGATTAGTTAAATATTGGGTAAAAAAGGATAAGTAGAAGGACACAACTCCAAACATGATTAAACCAGCAACTATTGCTGGATATAAACTTTTAAATAAAATAAAGAACGAAACGTTAACAACTCTAGCAAAGTAAAAATAGTGGATTGGTATCATTATAAAACTTACGGCAATATTCGTTAAAACCAAGTATAAAATACCGTATTGAACAGCTATAAGACTTGCCAACACTCTAATCAAAAATCCTACTTTCACAACCTTATAAATCAACTGAGGTTGACCATTTGCAATGAAAAAGCTATTCATAAACCAAGCAAAAACAAGTGCCAATACTTCAAAACCAAATAAGGACATCAAAAGAACGGATTCCTGCCATTTACTTCCCAGAATTCCCACTAAGAAAACGTCTGAAATTGCAGATAGCCCAAGGAATATTGGAATAATAAAAACAGCGACCAATGACGCTAATCGGTAGCAAACAGTGGCGTGATTATCTTGTGAACGAGACAACGTGTTAACCAAAACTTTATTAATCTGCCCCAACGTGAGGTGTTGAATTTCCATATAAGGCCGCTTAGCTAAAGATAGTAGAGCAAAAAAATTAGCGCCTAGAAAAGAAGCAACCATAATTTGGTTAGCTCGATCAGTAGTAAAAGTTAAAAACTGGGATAAGAATAAAGGCTTGATAAACGTATACATTTCCTTTAATTCATATTTATCTATTCGAAAACGAGGAAGGAACTGAGCATTTATCACTAACAATGTAGACAGTAAAAAAGAATGAATTAAACGACCAAAAATAATAGACCATTCTTCAAAGCCATAGACTGCAAACATCACAGCTGATATACCCGATATAAAAGAGCTCGCGACCGTGATTTTGGCAATAATATGATAATTAAACTCACGTTGTATTTTCGAATCGGCAACGATACTGAAGGAATTAATGATTAAAATAGGACAAAGTGCCAATAAATAGTGAGTTTGAGTTCCTTGATATTCATGGCTAAAAACATAATTACTTGCAACAATTAGTGCTATAAAAATACAAACTAAGATAAATGATGCAGTAAAACTTGAGTTTGCTTTGGCGCTTGTAAACTCTTTTGTTTTCAATAAATAAGCATTAAAACCTACCGTACTAAATACAAAAAAGATATCAAGTAGAAAGAGTGCGATGGCTAATTTACCAAAAGTATTCACGTCCAATATTCTTGCTAAATAAAAAAACAAAAGAATATTTATAACTTGTGAAAATATTAGGGAGCCTGAGCTCCATAACACACCCATGGTACTTTTTTTCTTCACTTTATTTTCACTTTACATTAGGACCTTTGTTCATTACTCAATATAAAAACGGATAATCTATCGCTTAGGTTTTTGCCTCCCGTTAATGGAAAACGGTCTATAGTCAATCCAAAGTATTCGTTCAAGCCAACCAAGGGCAAGTTTTTCGCCACAATAAATAAACATAAAACAACCAGAGTCGGTGCCCGTTATCTTTCACTCCAGACAAATGTTGATGATAAAGGGCTTTGAGCGCATCAATATTTATGAATTGAGATTCGCTCCCTTCAAGCAGCTCAATAAACTGTAACCCCATATCGCCACGAAACCATTCACCGATGGGCACGGCAAAACCTTGTTTACGCCGTTTCCAAATGTTTTCAGGTAACAGATCTCGGAACGCTTCATACAGAATTGGTTTATTCGTTTTCCATGAAAGCTGCCACTCCAACGGAAAAGAAAAGGCTAACTCAACAACTTTTTGATCCATGAAAGGCGCTCTTGTTTCTAGGGAGTGACTCATAGATGCCCGATCTACTTTGGTATGAATATCTTGAGGTAAGTAAATATGAGCATCATTGAACATCATTGCAACAACTTCGTTTGGTTTGGCATCCTCAATTAATCGGTCATCATGATGACCAATTGAAGATAGCCCCGGTAACAAATCATTGAACTGATGCTCGGTAAAAAAACGTGCACTCACAAAGGGGGTTTCGGATCCTTGGCGATCAACAACATCAAGAAACATATGCGCTTTTTTTAACAAACTGCCACTATGGTGTGCCGAAGGTTCTGGCATCAATCGAATCATCCTCGCGACTTGCTGCTGCAATAGTTTAGGTAATTTTTTATAGTGATTGATGAGTGCTCTCGCTTTATAACGCTGATAACCACAAAATAATTCATCTCCACCATCACCGGAGAGCGCAACCTTTACATGCTGAGAGGCAAGCTCAGCTACTTTTGAGGTAGGTAAAATAGAAGAATCGAAAAAAGGTTGACCAATATGAACACCAAGTAGCTTTTCAATGTCTTCCCGTGAAAAGCTTTCTAAAACATATTCGTAAAGATCAGTTTTTAGATGCTCTGATACTTGACGTGCATATTTACGCTCATCATAGCTTTTAGAATCAAACCCTACCGTGAAAGTCTTGAAACCTTCTATATGATGTCTAGAACCTAATGCGGTAATTATTGAAGAGTCCACCCCACCCGAGAGGAAACTACCAACATCTACGTCACTAACTAGTCGACGTTTTACAGAATAATCCAATGCATTTCTCAAGTCTTCAACCGCATTGCTCTTAGTTCCTTGGTATTTACTAACTTTAAGCCGCCAATACGGTTCTTCTGCGGCTTTGACTCCTGGGGTCCAACGTAATATATGGCCGGGCTTTACTTCTTTTACCTGTTCATAAGCAGTAAAACCAGGTAAGTAGAAACCGTACCGAAAATAATCTGCGGTACTGGATAAATCTTCCGTCCATTTATCGTCAGACAAAACGGATAACGCTGGTAATTCTGAGCAACATGAGAAAGTATCAATAGTATCTTGATAATATAGGGGTTTTTTTCCCATTCTATCGCGACCTAGAAATAGAACGCCGTCTTGTTCATCCCAAAAAACAAAGCCCCACATCCCTTCAAGCTGCTCAAGGTATTTCACACCAAATAACACGAGCCCAGCGAGCAAGACCTCTGTATCGCCGTTTGTTTTGAACGACCACAAGTTTTGAAGCTTTTCTCGTTGTTCCTTATAATTATAAATTTCACCATTAAACGCCAAAGAATAGCGCCCACAAGGACTTAACATTGGCTGTTGGCTTGCGTCTAAATCAATAATCGATAGTCGTGTATGCCCGATAAATCCATTCGCTAATGGTGCAAAGCAGCTTGAGTCAGGGCCTCTGTGAGCCAGTTTTTCGAGTGAAGTCTTAATTTTTGATTGCAAAACTTGCTTTTCAGCACGCTTATTCCATATAAAGCTTACGCCACACATTTTGCATTCTCGATACAAGAAATCAGCAACTTTTGATACTTTTCACCGGTAGACTCCCAACTCAATCCATTAATTATAATAAATTTTCGTGCTGAACCGGCTAAACGCTTTCTTACTAAATTGTCGTTTATTAATTCTGTTAATTTTTCGGCCAAATCAATTGGATTTCCGGTTTCGAACAGAACACCGTTTTCAGTATCAGTGATTAACTCCCGATTGGCATCAATGTGGCTGGCAACAATGGGTAAGCCTGAAGCCATTGCTTCTAATAAAACATTCGCCCTCCCCTCTGAGTAACTGGCAAAAACAAAAATAGTCGAACTTTCTAAATAGGTTGCAATTTGCTCGTTAGGAACTGAGCCTATAAAATTCACACTTTCGGCTATTCCCAGCCTTTCAGCTTGTTCTTTCAATCTATTCTTGTCGGGCCCATCTCCAATAATATTGAAAGCAAAAGGTACACGACGTTGGTGAAGAATCGAACAGGCCTCTAAGATATCTTGCACACCTTTTTTCGGATTCAAATTTCCTACTGTAGTTAATACGGGTATCGAGGAATCAATAGAACGCGCAGAGTTAAGATCGAGATATTCACCATCTACTCCATTAGAAATTACTACAAACTTATGCTGGTACTTAGGGTAATTAGCTGATAACAACTGATAAAAACGCTCACTTACGCAGACGACTTTAGAACTCAATTTAATCGCCATATGCAGTATCAAACTTTTTTCACCCTTGGATTGATTAGGATGAACATCGCTTCCTCGTAACACCGTTATTACTGGCACACCGAATAATCTAGCCGCTAAGCCAGCGAGAAGACCGTTGACTGACCAGTTTGCGAGTACAGCATCTTTATTTCGACAATGGATTATACATTGGAAAAGCATGCTAAAAATAAGGGGCAACAATAATGTCCATGCAAAAAAGCTGCTTTTTAAAGCTACTGGTATTCCTCCGGGACCATGCGCTAGCTTTTGCATGCGCAGAGGCGCGTATCTAGCTACTTTTATATTGCTATCAACAACAGTGTTGTCATCTGCTGGAGTTACTACTGTAATGCGAGCAAATTTACTGAGCTGTACCGCCAGCTTCTTTACAAAAACCCCGCTAACTGAACCTTTTCTTAGAGGGTACGAAGTTGTTACTACAAGTATGTCCATTTTTTACTACTACTTCATTTAAGTATTTTTCTAATTCCTATTGCGCGATATAGCAATGTAGGTGCTCAGATGCATTTAGT
Source organism: Aliiglaciecola litoralis (assembly GCF_039523355.1). Lineage (NCBI taxonomy): Bacteria > Pseudomonadati > Pseudomonadota > Gammaproteobacteria > Alteromonadales > Alteromonadaceae > Aliiglaciecola > Aliiglaciecola litoralis. Next base: position 694,089 of record NZ_BAAAFD010000001.1, read on the forward strand.
TGAAACTCAGCTCCTCACGCTTTAGAAGAATAAACCACAAAACTAACTTATTCAACGAGGCCTAATATCGTCACGTTCAGAGTTATAGAACAGACAATTACTAAAGACCATGAGAGCAAAAAATAAGGGGGGTTAGCATTACACCGGTAATAGAATATTACATAAACTCGACTGGAATTAAGAAACCCGCTAAAGCAGTGCTTTGGCCCGGCTTAATTGGTCCTTATTGAACCTTAATTTGGGGGAAAGAGAGGGATGTCCTCAGGTACATCCATGCACCTGACCCTTCGGGCGCCTACGGCGGTACAAATTGTTCCAGACAATTTGTCGAACCGCGAGGCTTCTCACCCTCTCTCTATTTTTCTTCGAATGCTAAATGCAAAAAAACCGCAACTTGTGCGGGTTTTTCTTATTTGGCGGAGAGAGAGGGATGTCCTCAGGTACATCCATGTACCTGACCCTTCGGGCGCCTGCGGCGGTACAAATTGTTCCAGACAATTAGTCGAACCGCGAGGCTTCTCACCCTCTCTCTATTTTTCTTCGAATGCTAAATGCAAAAAACCCGCTACTTGTGCGGGTTTTTCTTATTTGGCGGAGAGAGAGGGATGTCCTCAGGTACATCCATGTACCTGACCCTTCGGGCGCCTGCGGCGGTACAAATTGTTCCAGACAATTAGTCGAACCGCGAGGCTTCTCACCCTCTCTCTATTTTTCTTCGAATGCTATATGCAAAAAACCCGCTACTTGTGCGGGTTTTTCTTATTTGGCGGAGAGAGAGGGATTCGAACCCTCGTTAGGTTTAACCCTAAACACACTTTCCAGGCGTGCGCCTTCAGCCACTCAGCCACCTCTCCGAAACTTTCTACTAACTTTGTCTTTCGCCCTTCGCTAAAAAATACATGCTTGGCGAGCGCGGCGTATAGTAGGTAATTCCCCGATACGAATCAAGCCGAAAAAGCCATAATCCTATAATAATCTTTGTTTTAGCTATTAGCGTTGGCTTGCGCTTTTAACTGTGCTGAAAAATCCAGCATTCGATTTAGGGGGATCAGTGCTTTTTCACGTAAATCATCAGCAACATGGATCTCATGGCCAGAACCATCATTTAACGCATCGTAAATCGCTTTTAAGCCGTTCATTGCCATCCAAGGACAATGAGCACAACTTTTACAGGTTGCGCCGTTACCGCCGGTTGGCGCTTCAAGAAACGTCTTGTTTGGCGCCAGTTGCTGCATTTTATAGAAAATGCCTCTGTCGGTCGCCACGATGAACTTCTCATTCGGTAAGTCCTGCGACGCTTTTATTAACTGCGAAGTTGAGCCAACGGCATCGGCCATCTCAACCACACTTGCTGGTGACTCAGGATGCACTAGCACCGCCGCATCAGGGTGCAGATGCTTCATGTCACGTAGTGCTTTGGCAGAAAATTCGTCATGAACAATACATTCACCTTGCCACATCAGCATATCGGCGCCGGTTTGCTTGGCAATATACGCACCTAAATGACGATCCGGTCCCCAAATAATTTTCTTACCTTGAGCATCAAGATGATCGACAATTTCCAAAGCAATACTGGATGTCACTACCCAATCAGCTCTGGCTTTAACGGCAGCTGATGTATTGGCATAGACCACGACAGTGTGATCCGGATGCTCATCGCAAAACGCACTGAACTGATCAATTGGACAGCCTAAATCTAGTGAGCAAGTCGCTTCTAAGGTAGGCATCAATACGGTTTTTTCAGGACTGAGTATTTTGGCGGTTTCGCCCATGAACTTAACGCCAGCAACAATCAGCGTTTGCGCGTCACAATCTCGTCCGTAGCGTGCCATTTCAAGGGAGTCGGAAATAAAACCGCCCGTTTCTTCGGTCAATGCTTGGATCTCGGGATCGGTGTAGTAATGCGCCACCAATGCAGCGTTACGCTCAACCAACAAACGTTTTATCTCTTGGGTATAAAACGTCTGCTTTGCCGTCGACAAAACCGCGGGTTTTGCGGGGAACGGATAATCAATCGAATCAATGCGATTCACCTGCGTCATGCTACATCTCTTGTAAACAGGATTTAAACGTCCGAGTATTATACCCTAGCCAATCGAAGTTTAAAAACGAGCAAGCTAAAAACCTCGCTTATTTTGCTGTTTTAAACCAAATAACCATCGTGTTAGCGGGGTTCTTCGCACTATTTCGTAGCCGATTAGGCAAGTTAACACCGTTGAGCCAAGAATCAGGGGAAATTCTATCGCGGCTGGCAGAGCAAATTCTTTTAAATTCCACGCAACGACGATGATCACCGTTTGGTGAAACATATACCAAGGCAGTATCGCTTTGTTAGCGTATAGCAAAAATGGCGTGGGTTTAGTTAAGTAAGCTCCAGCAAATCCGATAAGCGCGAATATCCATGCCCAATGATTTGCGGTAAAGAAAATGCCATATAGCATTTGTACCGCAAAAGAGTCCTCATATTGAGCGGCTAGCCAAGGAAAACCGCCATTTCTGTCGGCCACAATGAAGCTATATCCAAGCAGCGCAATGCCTAACAACCAACTGCGCTTGGCGATAACGTATTGCCACCAAGTGTCGACTCGCGCGAACGTATACCCGGTAATGAACACCAAGAAATATTTGCTGTGATTATACCAATCATCCACAAGGGCATGTGTCACAGGATAGCTTTGGGCTAACCAATACCAACAACCAATCAGTGCCAAACAAAGTAACCCAAACATCACGGCAAAGGGAATTCGCGGCCCGATTGAAGCGATAAATCGATCCAGCACTTGATGACTCAAAATGACAATCACGCTGTAAACCCACAAATAAGGTAAAAACCATAAGTGATTCCAGGTCAATAATCCGATAGGAGAATGATGATCACGCAATAGTGATGTATTGGGATTGATATATTCCAACCAAAATGACAAAACGCCCGGTGTGATTAGGTTTTGACTGATGGCTTCCACATAGACCTGTGGAAATACGATGACAAACATGCCAAATATTAACGGAACCAATAATCGGTTGGTTCTAAGCTTTAATAAGGTCATGTTTGAATAACGCTTGACCACCAAAGACAACGCCATCGCACTGATAAAAAACAACAGTGACATCCGCCACCTGTTGGTTAAGATCATGAGTTCTTGCAACCAAGCAAAGGTATGCTCACTTTTAATGTGCCACCCCCAATCCTGCACGTAATACATACCAATGTGGTACAGGATGAGTAATAAAAAAGCTAAAGTGCGTAACCAATCCACATCGTATCGTCGCGAATCTTGAATTTCTAACATGTTAATTTTACCTCTGTATATCCATTTAGCTTGTGATAGATTTACCTCTCACACGGCACGTTTAAAGTGCTTGATAGGTAAAAGGCCATAATTAGGGATAACAGGTGGATTCTGGGGATAAAAAGATTATAAATGTGTTCGATCGTTTTGATCAGCACCGAGGATTCTATACATATGCGTTAATAGCGCTGTATTTATTTATCAATAACAGCATCAATGCCTCTAGTGTGTGGATGGAGGAGAATCGAGACGGCCATCCCAATATACAACTTTGGGAGCCCTATGTATGGGAGTACTCCAGCGCACTGGCGATACTGTTGATCCTTCCGCTGTTTTTCCTGCTGTTTCGCAAAATGCCATTGACCTTTAACCAACTGCCCAAGCAAATTGCCGTGCACCTTTTGGCATCTATTCTATTTAGCTTGGCCCATGTAGGGTTAATGGTCGCCATGCGTGAAGGGGTTTATTGGTTTATGGGGGAAGATTATCAGTTTTCACCTTGGCTTAGAGAGATTTGGTACGAATATCGAAAGGACGCTTGGGGCTATGTTTTCTGGCTATTCGTCTATCACGTTGCAACGGCGCTATACAAGCGTCTCAAAGGAGAAGCCAGTTTAGTAGGTCAGCAAGGTAATTTGGACGAAGCAGATAGGCAAACACAAACGACCAACAGGGATGACGGCAAATCCCCTGCCCCTGACTTTTTGCTCGTCAAAAAACTGGATAAAGAATTCTTAGTTAAAGTATCCGACATTGAATGGTTAGAAAGTGCAGGCAACTATGTCAATTTGCACAAAGCTGGCCGTATCTATCCCCTCAGAGGCACGCTTAGCGACACCATTGACAGATTAGCACCATCAGGATTTAGTCGCTTACATCGCAGCTACGGCGTTAATTTAGCCTTTATTGATAATATCCAGTATCAGCCGAGTGGAGACGGCATAGTGACATTACTTTCGGGTCAAGAATTAACGATTTCAAGACGCTATAAAGACGATCTCAAATCGCGCTTATAGCGCTGCGGGGATGGCACCTGCCCTCTGCGTCATCCTACTATCTTCTGCGTCTTCCCCACATGTTGTTAGTGGGGATCTCATGAACAGGTTGACGTAGTTAACTTCATACAGGAGTTCAGAAGGTCCCCGCCCAAGAGCACTGCGGGGATGACAAGTATTCTTCGTCATCCCCATTATCTTCTGCGTCATCCCCACATGTTGTTAGTGGGGATCTCATGAACAGGTTGACGTAGTTAACTACATACAGGAGTTCAGAAGGTCCCCGCTCAAGAGCACTGCGGGGATGACGACTATTTGATGAGCATGCGGGATGACACGTATTCTGCGTCATCCCCACATGTTGTTAGTGGGGATCTCATGAACAGGTTGACGTAGTTAACTACATACAGGAGTTCAGAAGGTCCCCGCCCAAGAGCACTGCGGGGATGACAAGTATTCTTCGTCATCCCCACTATCTTCTTCGTCATCCCCACATGTTGTTAGTGGGGATCTCATGAACAGGTTGACGTAGTTAACTACAAACAGGAGTTCAGAAGGTCCCCGCCCAAGAGCGCTGCGGGGATGACGACTATTTGATGAGCGTTGCGGGGATGACACGTATTCTTCGTCATCCCCATTATCTTCTTCGTCATCCCCACATGTTGTTAGTGGGGATCTCATGAACAGGTTGAGGTAGTTTATTTCCACGACAAGATCATAGTGTATTTAAAGTATTGAAGTTTGGATTGGTTTCGAAAGTATTTAAGAAGATGGTGGGTCGTGCTGGATTCGAACCAGCGACCAATTGATTAAAAGTCAACTGCTCTACCAACTGAGCTAACGACCCATCTAATTGAAGCTTTATTACTCCCAGCAATGTTGTGCTGGCCTATTCTTTTAAAATAGCATTTTGGACATCATGTCCTGTCACTTTTCAGCCAGAAGCTTACTTAGTTAATTGAAAATGGTGGGTCGTGCTGGATTCGAACCAGCGACCAATTGATTAAAAGTCAACTGCTCTACCAACTGAGCTAACGACCCTTTTCAATTCCGTTACAGTCCTGCTGCAACGGCGGCATATAATACCCAAATATCTTTGTTGCGCAACCTAAAAGTGGAGTTTATTTCAAACTAATTGCGTTTTTGCGGAAAAACTAAACAAGGTTAAACATTGATTAACTAATGATTAACCTTAATGTTCAATAAAGGACCAATTAATTCATTGCCTTGAGTCTAGCATCTGCCAGTCTGCTGGATGAAGAATCGGGGTATTCCGTCATAACTTGTTGGAAAAGTTGTTTGGCCTTGGCCAAATTGTCTCGTCTTTGCTCAACTACACCTAATTTAAACAATGCATCGGCACGTTTAGATGAGTCTGGATAACGTTTCACCAACGTTTCAAACTGCTCCCCTGCACTCACCCATTCTTGCTTGTTGAACAACAGTTGGCCTAACCAATAATGTGCATTAGGTGCATAGCTAGAGTTTGGATACGTTTTAAGGAACGACTGAAATTGAGGAATAGCTAAATCGTATTGCTTGTCCCTTAAAATCAGATTAACCGCTTTATCGTACGCATCGCTTTCGCTCAAATCTGCAGTCTGTGTTGCAACAATCGCTCCGGTGGCAGGTTGTTGTGCTGAATTCGCGTTACCAGCGACCGCTGTAGGTGTGGTTGTCGTTGGCGAACTGACCGATTCAATTCTGCGATCAATTTCTAAATACAATTCACGCTGTCGCTCGAGTACTTTTTCCAGTTGATGATTATGCAGCTCTAAGGTACCGCGCATTTCTTGCACATCACTTTGCATTTCATCCAATTGTTGCTGGAGTCGATGCTGCATGTCTGTACGAGACTCAAGCACGCGTTCGATAGTTTCTAATCGTCTTTCTAATGAGCTGTCATTTACGTCTGTCACAGGCGCAGGAGCCGCATTTGCTGCGGCTCCGAACACTAGCATTAGACTAATCGCTAACTTGTGATTAATCATGGATACTCAATCTTATTGATAAACTAAAACGCCACGGCGATTTTGAGCAAATGCAGACTCAGTTGTACCAGTTGCTACAGGCTTTTCTTCACCGTAAGACACGATACTGATTTGCGATGAGCTTACACCAGCGTTTAGAAGATATGTTTCAACTGACTTAGCACGACGCTCACCCAAAGCAATGTTGTACTCTGGCGTGCCACGACGGTCACAGTGCCCTTCGATCACAATAGATTGACCTGGGTTGCTAGCTAAGAAGTTAGCATGTGCGCGTAAAGTGCTGGACGCTGACGAGCTAAGATTAGAGGTATCGAAATCGAAATAAACCACTGAATCTTGAACCAAGCTTTCCATTTGATTACGCATTTCGCGCTTTCTCATTTCTTCTTGTTCACGTGCTTGAGTTAGCGCTTGTGCTTCAGCCGCACGCTTAGCTTCCATATCTTTTTGAGCTTGCATTTCTGCTTGCTGCTTAAGTTGCTCTTCGCTTGGACCCTCAGGAGTTGATGAACATGCCATCATGGTCACCACTGGCACTGCGATCAATATACCTTTGAATACTTTTTTAAGTTGCATTTTCATTAATCCTTATCTTTTTCGATATCTTTATTAATTATTATCGTTGTACTACAAAAATGGTGACCAGCTAGGTGACTTAACCTGCCCGTCTGACACCGGCAATCTTGCCTTAAACCTTCCATCAAGTGACACTAATGATAATACCTGCTTTCCGTCATGCAAGGTACTGTAAATAATCATACTGCCATTTGGCGCAATACTCGGCGATTCATCAAGAAACGTCTTGGTTAACACTAACATATCACCTGAGTCTACACCCTGTTTTGCAATATGATAGTTTCCGCGAGTCCGATTCACCATTACCATTTGGTTTCCGTCTGGCGTGTAAGTTCCCCCCAGATTCATTTCCCCCTCAAACGTAATGCGTCGAGTCTTGCCTGATGCTAAATTTACTCGATAAATCTGAGGTTTACCACCCCGTTCTGAACTAAAAATCAAATGTTTACCGTCTGGTGACCAACTCGGTTCGGTATCAATCGCTCGATTTCGGGTAATTTGACGTAACCGTTTGCTGGCCAACTCCATCACATACACCTCGGGGTTGCCATCTTTTGATAACACCATGGCCAATTGTTTGCCGTCCGGTGAAAACGCTGGTGCACTGTTTATGCCAGAGAAATCGGTGATCAAGGTCCGGCTAGAGGTGTAGATATCTTGGATAAATATTTGCGAACGCTTATTTTCAAAAGACACATACGCCAATTTTCGTCCATCAGGAGACCAAGAGGGAGACATTAAAGGTTCGTTAGAGCGCAATAATATTGACTCGTTTTCACCGTCATAATCTGCCACTACTAAATGGAAAGGCTTTCCGTCGGGATCAGAATCACGCACAATGACATAGGCGATTTGGGTTAGAAACGCTCCTTTTTCACCGGTCAATTTTTCGTAAACAATGTCACTTATTCGGTGTGCGTATTTGCGAAACTCATCGCTGCGGATAACGACACTCCACTCATCCAGGATATGATCTCGATTACTGACTAAGCGTCCGTCATTCATGACTTGAGTTTGGCCACCGGTAATTTGCCCACGGATCACGTCAATCAATTGCAAAGTCACCTTAAACTCATCTGCACTTTGTTGTTGCAAATGACCAATTAGTATTGCTTCTGCTCCCGCATTTGCCCAACCACTGTAGTCAACTTCATTGTCGTTTTTAGGGTGTTGTGGCAGTTGTTCTTCGCGTAACGCATAAAACTTGCCGCTGCGGGTTAAATCTGCCGCGACTACAGCATCCAAGCTACTTGGTGGCAAACTACCTGGAGACACATGAAAAGGCACTATGCCTATCGGCCGAGCGTTGTTAACACCTTCGGTGATGACAATTTCTAGGGTCGCTGTGCTACCAAAAGAAACAGTTGCCAACATGATAATTGTTAAAAAGGTCTTTATTTTTTTCATTATTCTCACAGTTTAAATAAGAAAGTTATATCTTTAAGTTCATTGTATACACTGGGGTCTTTTGACATGGGCATTTCCCCCGCCCGCCTTACAGCTTGCTCACCGGAAACACACACATTTTTATCACCACCAAGGGATCGTACCGAAATCACAAACCCTGTCGAGGACAAACGAATTTGTATTCGACATGTTTTACCAATCATGGAATCGTCTTTGTACCAGTTTTGTATAATTCTAGCTTCGATCATCGCCTGATACTTTTGTGTTTCCGTCAGCACGTACTGCTGGCGTTGTCGGGCTCGAAGACTAAGTTCGGCCTGTTCCGCTTGCAATTGCTCCTGCATCAATCGCTCCATTTCTTTACGTTCTTGCTCTTTGCGTTGCGCTTCTTGCTTGGCGCGTTGTTCAGCTTCACGTTTTTGTTGCGCTTTACGTTCTCGCTCTTCAGCAGCTCTGCGCTCCAGTTCCCGTTGCTGGCGCTGTTCTTCTTCTTTTTTCGCCTGCTCGCGGCGCTTAACTTCTGCCACTCGTTTGCGTTCTTGCTCTTGCTTGCGCTTAATGGCTTCTTCTTTGCGACGCTGTTCGTCACGTTGCTGTTGCAATATTTTGTCACGCTCAGCTTGTTTTTTGTCTTCAATTCGTTGCAGCTGATCATTGATGGTTTTTGCGTCCACCACCACAGCTTCAATCGGCGTGAAATTTGGCATCGGCGCATGGACGGGTATTACCGGTGATGAAAAATTCATACTCACTAATAACAAGCCGCCAATCAGCACATGCAAGCCAATTGAAATGAACACCTCAGGACCGAACTTAAGCATCAATATTCCTACTGCTCAGGTGACTCAGTCATCAGGCCTACCGAAGGCACACCCGCGCGTTGCAACAACACCATTAATTGCACCACGTTATTATAGGGCACGGCACCATCACCCTTGACGACGACTGGCGTATTGGGCTCTTTCTTAATTTGTTGTGCAACGATCACAGCCAAGTCAGCCGCTGACATCGGGGTTTCTTGGTTATCACCTACGTTAATAAAGTATTCACCTGCTGCGTTGACGGAGGCAATGATTGGCGGTTGCGCTTCTTCTGACAATGACTCAGCTTGCGCTTTGGGCAAATCTACTTTCACCCCTTGAGTGACCAAAGGAGCGGTCACCATAAAAATAATCAATAGCACTAACATCACGTCAATGTAGGGCACTACGTTGATTTCAGATACGGGACGACGTCGCTTTCTTTCGTACATAAAACGTCCTACGCGCTTTCAGTGCGTTGAGCCAATGTCTGGCGATGCAAGATGCTTGAGAACTCTTCCATAAAGTTACCATAGCTGTTTTCGAGCTTTTCAACCTGATTGCTAAATCGGTTATAAGCAATGACCGCCGGAATAGCGGCAAACAAACCCATGGCGGTAGCGATTAGCGCTTCGGCGATACCTGGCGCGACCATGGCCAAAGTAGCCTGTTGGACTTCGCCAAGGGCAATGAACGAATTCATAATCCCCCAAACCGTACCGAATAAACCGATGTAAGGACTGATGGAGCCGGCTGTGGCCAAAAAGGATAGATTGGCTTCCAGATGATCGACTTCCCGAGACAGGGACACTCGCATCGCGCGATAGGTGCCATCCATAATAGCCTCTGAAGACCCGACATTGGCTTTACGAAGACGCATATATTCTTTGAAGCCAGCACAAAATAAACTCGCCATCCCATGCACACTTTGTCGTGCAGATAACTCTTGATAGAGTTTATTTAGATCTACTCCAGACCAAAACTTATCTTCAAATTTTTTGGTTTCACTCTTGGCATTTCTAAGTATTTTTGCGCGCTGGAAAATAAAGGCCCAAGACACTACCGAAATACCCAAAAGCAATAACATAACCAATTGGACCAACAGACTTGCTTGTAAAAACAAGTCGAAGAAAGACAGATTAGATGACACGTGAAATTTCCCCTAAAATACGACTCGGTATTGCCACTGGTTTCATTTTATTAAGATCAACACAGGCTACCCGAATTTGCGCCTTTACCAAACATATATTGCTGGCATTTATTATTGTTTGTTGGAATATCATGCTAGCACGTTTTATCTCAATTAATTCACTGTTAATTGTCAGTAAATCATCGAATTTCGCCGCTGCAATATTATCCATTTCCACCCGTTTGACGACAAAACCGATAGATTGTTCCAATAAAGTATGTTGTTCAATGCCAAAACTTCTCAACCACTCTGTTCTAGCGCGCTCTAAGAACTTAAGATAATTCGCGTAATACACGATCCCACCAGCGTCGGTATCTTCATAATACACACGCACAGTAAAAGGTGTTATAGGTTGTTGCATACGTTTATTCCTCAACAGAATGTGTCCACTCACGCTCATTTTCAAGATGAATTCGATAGCTTGCATAACTATGTGCTGAATTGCCGCGATCTTAACGGACAACCACTGAAAACCAGCATTTCTTTCGTGTTATTTAATCAAACATGCATTTTCCACGCATAAAGCGTCAAAATCAAAGGTATTCACACAAGTATTTTTCATTAAACGCGTGTTCAAAAATGCAACAGGGAAATTCACATAAAGCTCCCACGCCTGTTAACATAAGGATTACAAAATCACACTTCAAGCGGGACATTCAATAATCATTAGATTTTCTAATCTGAAAATAAATTTTTTTCAGTTGTCGTAAGATTAAAAATGACTAGAATACGCATCGTTCTCTGGACTGGCGCGAAGATTCGTTCTAAGCGATAGTCAGATTATGTGGTCAATCATTTATTGACAGATTTGTTCCCTGGAATTTTCCTTCCAACACTTGTTGCTTTGCCCGCGAATTTCGCGGGCTTTTTTTTGTCTGCAATTTAGTCTTGAAATAAAGTGGATAGTGCCCGAGTTCAGGTTAATTACTTACTTTGGGGCGGTGTAATCTCTTGAGAAATGCAAGAAAGCGCGTTGCGATGCGATCCGGCCCCGAGGGGTACGTTGCAGAAATCCTTGCTGGATCAAAAATGGTTCAATCACATCTTCAATCGTGTCTTTTTCCTCGCCGATTGCCGCAGCAAGATTGTCCAATCCAACGGGCCCGCCCATAAACTTGTCAATGATAGTCAATAACAGTTTGCGATCCATATAATCAAAGCCTTCCTTGTCGACATCGAGCATATCTAACGCTTGCGAGGAAATATCTTGTGTAATATCACCATCGGCACGGATCTCGGCAAAATCTCGTACTCTACGTAACAACCGATTAGAAATTCGCGGTGTACCTCGGGAACGTTTGGCTATTTCAACCGCGCCCTGCTCATCCAGTTTCAAATTCAAATAACTTGCCGACCGTTTCACGATTTGCGTGAGATCACGTAAATTATAAAATTCGAGTCGCTGGACGATGCCAAAACGATCGCGCAACGGCGAGGTCAATGACCCTGCACGGGTAGTAGCCCCAATAAGTGTAAAAGGTGGTAGTTCCAATTTGATCGATCGAGCGGCGGGTCCTTCTCCAATCATGATATCAAGTTGATAATCTTCCATGGCGGGATAAAGGATTTCTTCGACTACTGGACTCAAACGATGTATTTCGTCAATAAAAAGCACATCATGCTCTTCAAGGTTAGTTAGCAAAGCAGCCAAATCGCCAGCTTTTTCCAACACCGGCCCGGAAGTTGTTTTGATATTGACACCCATCTCGTTGGCGACAATATTAGCAAGCGTGGTTTTACCTAATCCAGGAGGACCAAATATTAATAAGTGATCTAGCGCGTCTTGTCGTTTGCGTGCAGCCTGAATAAATATATCCATTTGCTCACACACGTGATCCTGGCCAGTATAATCAGCCAAAAGTTTCGGACGTATCGCTCTGTCGACGGCTTCGTCTTCATTGCTAGCGGTGGGTTGTATCAGTCGATCAGCTTCTATCATGAAATTGTCGTTAGTCTTTTAATAGTGTTTTTTTATACAGTAAAATACTAGCAGTGTACAGCCTAGCGTATTGATAACTTGAAAACTACGCCATGGAGCGCAAAGCTTCGCGGATCAGTGTCTCGCTTGAGGCACCTTCTTGATATACCGCATTCACGACTTTTGCCGCTTGAGCAGGTTTATAACCTAATGCGACCAGTGCACTCAATGCATCTTCTTTGACGTCATTGTTAGCCACTAAAGTTGATCCATCAGTTTGAACTGACATAGCTGGAAGATGGGTACTGCTGTCACCTTGCTCTGCAAGTTTCTTCAAGCGATCACGCATTTCTATCACTAAGCGCTCGGCGGTTTTTTTACCGACGCCGGGTAATTTTACTAAACCAGTATAATCGTCATGACTCACGCACTGGATAAATTGTGCGGCAGACATGCCCGATAAGATGGTCAAGGCTAATTTAGGCCCCACGCCATTCACTTTAATCAGTTCTCGAAACAAGGCGCGCTCCGATTTATCGGCAAAGCCGAATAACAATTGGGCATCTTCGCGCACCACAAAATGGATATAGACGGTGGCTTGCTGACCAACCTCGGGTAATTGATAAAAACTGGTCATCGGGAGTTGCACTTCATAACCCACACCGCCGGCATCTATCAATATCTCAGGCGGTTGTTTTTCGATAAGTTGACCGCGTATTAAACCAATCATCAATTTGTCCTTTTGTCGTGCTTGTCTGGGTTATTTATAGTGGGTGTCCACACTATTTATGGTGACTGTCCACGTTAATTACGATGACTAATTACGATGACTGTCCTCGTTATTTACAGTGGGTGTCCTCGTTATTTGCGGTGACTGTCCACGTTATTTGCGATGACTGTCCACGTTAATTACAGTGGGTGTCCTCGTTATTTACGGTGACTGTCCTCGTTATTTACGGTGACTGTCCACGTTATTTGCGATGACTGTCCACGTTATTTACGGTGGGTGTCCACGTTATTTACGGTGGGTGTCCTCGTTATTTACGGTGACTGTCCACGTTATTTGCGATGACTGTCCTCGTTAATTACGGTGGGTGTCCACGTTATTTACGTTATTTACAGTGGGTGTCCACGTTAATTAGTGACTGTCCACGTTATTTACGGTGGGTGTCCACGTTATTTACGTTATTTATTATTTGCGTAATCGGCCACGCACCGTTTTGCTCGCTTGCCCCGCAAGTTTAATTAAACTTTGTTGAGTGTGGCCGTGACACAATGCCACAGCCAGTGCATCTGCAGCGTCTGCCTGAGGCGTTGCTGATAGTTTCAACAAATAGGTTACCATGTGCTGAACCTGCGTTTTTTCCGCGGACCCCTTGCCCACGACACTTTGTTTGATTTGTCTGGCAGAAAACTCCGACACCGGCAGTTCGGCATTGGTTGCGGCCACAATTGCAGCGCCCCGTGCCTGTCCTAACTTCAGTGCTGAGTCTGGGTTTTTGGCCATAAACACTTGCTCAATAGCAAAAAACTGCGGCTGAAACTGTAAAATAATCTCAGTCACGCCTTTATAGATTTGATTCAGACGTGAGGCCAGTTCATCACCTTGGACTCGAATACAACCGCTGCCGAGATAACTAAAGGTATTACCTTGCTGTTTAATTACCCCATAACCTGTAATTCTTGACCCCGGATCAATGCCTAGAATAATTGACATTAGTTACCCTTATTATCCGGCACAAACTGCGCGATGGCTTGCTGATTAGAAGGAGACCAAGCTTTGTCGATAGCCGAAGCTTTATCCAACCAAATATAACTTGTATGTTCGGTAAGAATAATTCGCTCATCCCCTTTAACCTGCCAAGCAAACACGTATTCGGTGTTAATCTTGTTTCCCGGCGGATAGCGATGTTGCCAGGCTTCACGGATAACGTACTGATTGGTGCTGCGGCAGTCTACGAGTTCCAATCCACCAGCTTGAATATCGATGCCAGTCTCTTCTTTGACTTCTCTAATAGCGGTTTGCATGGCGTCCTCATCAACCTCTAAGGTTCCGGTAACACTTTGCCAGAAATTAGCATCATCTTGGCGTTGCAAAAGCAACACCCGATTATCCTGATCGTAGATCACAATCAGGGCTGATTCTGGACGCCTAAAGGCCATTCTAATCCGCTTTTTTCTCGATCACCGTGGCGATGGATAATTCTTTAAGCTGATCTGGATTAGCTGCACTTGGCGCATCGGTTAACGGACAGGCTGCGGTGGTCGTTTTGGGGAACGCCATCACATCTCGAATCGACGTAGCTCCGGTCATTAACATCACTAATCGGTCTAAGCCAAAAGCAAGACCAGCATGCGGTGGCGCACCAAATTTGAGTGCTTCTAGCAGAAATCCGAACTTGAGTTGTGCTTCATCATCTGAAATACCCAACAACTTAAACACTTGCGATTGCATCTGTTGATCGTGGATACGAACCGAGCCACCACCTAATTCGACGCCATTGAGAACCATGTCGTAGGCATTTGAAATCGCCGTTGCTGGATTTTCAGCTAGCTCCTGTGGTGTCATATCACGTGGCGCGGTAAAGGGATGATGTAGTGCGTGAAAATGCCCATCTACTTCTTCGAACATAGGGAAATCGACAACCCAAAGCGGTTTCCACTCACCTTCTAGCAGATCCAAGTCTTCACCTAACTTCAAGCGCAACGCCCCCATGGCTTCGGTAACGACATTGGCACTGTCCGCACCGAATAAAATAATATCGCCACTTTGTGCACCAGTACGGTTAACAATCCCCATTGCCACTTCTTCGCCTAGGAACTTGAGAATTGGCGATTGAATACCTTCAACGCCTTTATCGAGATCATTGACTTTCATCCAAGCCAAGCCTTTAGCGCCGTAAATTCCGACAAAGCTACCGTAATCATCAATATTCTTACGTGACAAGGTTGCACCACCAGGAACTTTGATAACGGCTACGCGACCTTTAGGATCATTGGCCGGACCTGCAAACACTTTAAATTCAACGTCTTTGACTAAGTCAGCTACATCAACCAATTCTAGCGGGTTACGTAGATCTGGTTTGTCACTGCCATAGCGACGCATCGCATCAGCAAAGGTCATGTGCGGGAATTCGCCTAGATCGACGTTTAGCATTTTCTGGAACAGATCGCGTATCAAACCTTCCGTGATCTTCATTACCCCAGAAGCATCTAGAAAGGTGGTTTCGATATCGATTTGAGTAAATTCAGGTTGTCTGTCGGCGCGTAAGTCTTCATCTCGGAAGCACTTCACAATTTGGTAATAGCGATCCATACCCGACATCATCAGCAATTGTTTAAACAGTTGCGGAGATTGCGGCAAAGCAAAAAATTCGCCTTTGTGAGTGCGGCTAGGCACTAAGTAATCTCGAGCACCCTCTGGGGTTGCCTTGGTAAGAATTGGCGTTTCGATATCTAAAAATCCATCTGCTTCAAGGTATTGACGAACGGCGCTGGTTACCTTTGCTCGAAATTTAATACGGTCGCTCATGATAGGACGACGCAAATCCAAATATCGATACTTTAAGCGCTGTTCTTCAGAGTTTTCTTGATTCCAATCCAGTGGCAATGCGGGTGATTTATTTAACACCGTCAAGGCCTTACCGAGGATTTCTATTTCGCCAGTAGACATATCTTTATTGACTTGCCCTGCAGGCCGCGCTCTTACAAGACCGGTAATTTGCACACAAAACTCGCTGCGCACGCTATTGGCAAGTTCAAATAGTTCGTTTAGGTCGGGATCATACACCACTTGAACAATGCCCTCGCGGTCACGAAGGTCTAAAAAGATAACGCCGCCCAAATCACGTCGCTTATTCACCCAGCCACAAAGAGTGACTTCTTGTCCAATAAAACTTGCGTTAATGTTGCCGCAGTAGTCTGTACGCATGTATAGCCTCGATTCCTCGTACTGCGAATCTTATCGCGACGAGTTTAAAATAGTGGTTAATTTGAAAGCCGCATAGTATAAACAAATCCTTAATAAAGGACACTGTTGATACATAGATTTGTGTAAAAACTGCTGCCTAGCACTTAATAGAAAACAAAGATTAATCGGAAACCTGAAAATGCAATTCCCTCACCTGCCGCTCAAATTCGGTTGCCCCATGTGGAGTCACCCAAAATGGTTTGGGACCTTAGTCCCTTCAACAACCCCAAAAGCATCAGGATTAAACGCCTATGCGCGTTTTTTTAATAGCGTCGAAGGCAATACCAGTTTTTATCAGCTGCCCAATGAATCTTCGGTTCAAAACTGGCGTGAGCAGGTCCCGGCGGATTTTTCTTTCACCTTTAAGTTTCCCCGAGAAATTAGTCACGCTGCTGATATTAACTCCCAAGTTGAACTTTTACGCAGCAGTTATCAACGTTTTGGTATGTTTGAAGAACAACTAGGTTGCTTGATGTTACAACTGCCACCAGGTTTTTCTGCGCGGCGCGCGAAGGAATTAGAGCACTTTGTTGGTCAACTACCAAAAGAATTTCACTATGCAATTGAAATGCGGCACCTAGATTGGTTCGATAAAGGGCAAAACGAGCGTTGGTTAAATCGTCTGTTGGAAAGCCACGGCGTGAACCGCGTTATTCTTGATACGCGCGGATTGTTCGCGTGTAAAACACCGCAAGATACCTTAGTCATGGAAGTGCAAACCAAAAAGCCCAAACTCCCTACTCACGCAGTGGCCACATCCAATCGCCCGATAGTTCGCTTTGTTGGCCACCCGACTTTGGCTAAGAATCGCGAGTTTCTTGCACCTTGGGTTGATAAAATTGCTCAGTGGCTGGCGCAAGATTTGCAGCCGTATGTGTTTTTTCACATGCCCGACAACGCCCAAGCGCCGTGGCTAGCAGCATTGTTTTTTGAAGAGTTAAAAATCGCTCATCCAGAGCTGCTAACATCTGGGCTCGATATTCCAGTAATAGGAAATCAACAACTGAGTATTTTTTAATACTTCAATTGATAGCTGCGAAACCGCCATCAGGCGGTTTCAGGTTTAAAATCGCTAGAATGCAAGTCGTGCTTTTTCATTAACTTATGCATATCAGTGCGATTTCGACCGGCTAATTCGGCTGCACGAGTAACATTGCCATCGGTCATTTTCAGTAATTTAAGGAGATAGTTTTGTTCGAATGCGTCTCGCGCTTCAGTCAAAGTGGGCCATTTTTGCTCTGATGCAGACAGTGCCTGCTCAACCAAATGCGTCGCAATGACAGACGTTTGAGTCAGGGCCACACACTGTTCAACGACATTAACCAGCTGTCTTACGTTACCTGGCCATGGCGCTGTTGCTAATAGTTGCATGGCGTCATCTGAGAATCGACTTACATCTACGTTGTGACGTTCCGCACTTTTAGCAAGTAGATAACGTGCCAACAGAGGAATATCTTCAGAACGTTCTCGCAAAGAGGGCAAGGTAAGGTTAACCACATTAAGGCGGTAATACAGATCTTCACGGAAGTTTTGTGCGTGCATTTCTTTGGTCAGATCTTTGTGAGTTGCTGAAATCACTCGCACGTTAACAGGGATCTGTTTGCTACTGCCCACCGGGCGGATTTGTTGCTCTTGCAATGCTCTCAATAACTTAACTTGCAATGAAACTGGCATATCGCCAATTTCGTCTAAAAAGAGTGTCCCGCCATCGGCTTCGCGAAACAGACCTTGATGCTCATTTACCGCGCCGGTAAATGCACCTTTAGCGTGACCGAACAACTCTGATTCCAATAGATTTTCGGGTAAAGCGCCACAGTTGATCGCAACAAAAGGCTTGGCATTGCGATGGCTGGCTTTGTGTAACGCCTTGGCAAGTAATTCTTTACCTGTGCCGCTTGCGCCACTTATCAGCACACTCACGTCTCGTTGAGCTACTCTGAATGCTTGATCTAACAGTTGCTCCATTTGCATAGAGCGCGTGATGATTTCCTCACTCCAAGCGCCTTTTTGCGCACCATGGCTTTGGCTGACCGCTTTCGCAAGTAAGTTTCGCAATGCTTCGTGATCGATCGGCTTGGTCAGAAATCCAAACACTCCTCTTTGCGTTGCCTCAACGGCATCTTGAATAGTGCCGTGGGCAGTCATTAAGATCACGGGGATGTCTCTGCGCAACGCGACTATTTCTTCGAACAAACTCAAGCCATCTAAGCCTGGCATACGTAAGTCACTAAGCACCACGTCAAAACTTTGCGTGTTGAGTTGCTTTAAAGCTTCTTTTCCGCCTTCAGCGGTATCAACCTGATATCCTTCGCCTTGCAATCTAATTGTCATCAAGCGTAATAAATTCTCATCATCATCCACCAACAAAATGCGTGGTAAACTGCTTTGATCAGATTTGCTCATTGACTAATCCCCTCTCTTTTTTCCATCATTGAAGCCTCTATTTTTAACAACTGGTCGATTTGTTGTTGTTGCTCTTGAAGTCGCTGTCGTTGTTCATCGAGCTCTTTAGATTGGTTGGTATTGATCTGCGATAAAATGGTCAACGCAGACTCAAACTCGAGCATTTCCTGACTAGGCTTATAAACCAAAACCGATAACAAAGAACGCATTGAAGACGTCAAATGGGGCATCAATTCATCAGCCCAACTTTGTGCTCTCAACCTCGCCTGATAGGGCGTTCCTCGACTTTGGCTTAGGAATATTTTGCGCAATTTGCTGGTAGCATTCTCACCTAACTCATCGATTAGTGTCCGCCGCTTAGGCCAAGACAACGCATCCACTTCAACCCAATATTGCAACCAATAATCCAAGTCGCAGTTATTATCCATTGTGATGGATGAGCTCTGCTCATCAACCCAGCACAAGCGTTCACTGTTGGCAGTTTCTGCCGTTTTGTTTTGTTCAACGTCGGTGTTGATTAAAGACTCGATCAAAGCACAACCAGATACACTCCAAACCGCTATTATCACTGTTAAAACACGTACTATCATATCGTCGAGTCCTCGGCGGGCAAGATGACCCGCATACATACATCTGCATAATCAACATCGACGATTTCAACACTGCCATGCATCATTCGTGCACAATCGGCAACGATGGATAAACCCAAACCAGAACCTATGACTCTGTCATTGCGTCTATGCTCTCCACGTTTAAAGGGTTCGAACAGCATTTTTCGTTGCTCTAGAGGGATTTTTCGACCACGATTTGCGACATCCAAAATTAACATATCTCTTTGTTTATAAAGCTTTATATCAATCGGCCTACCGATAGTTCCGTGGGCCAGTGCATTAGACAGTAAGTTATCAATAATGCGTCTAAACAAGTTGGGATCTACGTGCATAAAAGGCACCTGTATATCAGTGCTTACAGCATTGCTATTTTGCTTAATAGCCAGTGCATTATCGGTTAAGGCTGCGCTAAATAACCTGTTCATGTCTGTTTTTTCATACACAGGCTTAGCCTGTTGCAATAACAGGTTGTAGTCAAGTAATTGCTCAATTAACAGGTTCAGTCTCTCAGTGCTACTGGTGAGTAAGCTAACGACTTCTTTTTGTTGTGCATTAAGCGGACCTACTACACTTTCGGATAATAGCGAACAACCTTCTTTGATGCTCGCCAAGGGGGTTTTCAGTTCGTGTGACGCATGCCTTAGCAGCGCGTGTCTCAAGTGCTCTAATTGGTTTAGTCGATCCGCTAATCTATGTAATTTGTGTTCGACTTCGATCAATTCTTTGGGGCCCGACGTCGATATTTTGGGAAGGCTTTCTGATTGCGCAGCAATTTCCTTAATCACACGCTCAATTTTGGCGACGGGTGCAAGTATCAACTGGGTTGCAAAAACAATCAGAATCAACGAGAAGGTGACTAATAACGCCGTCAACCAGGCTTGGGTTTGTTGCACTGAGTCGACATAATCCCTTTGCTGTTGAATGCGATTGTCCAACAATGTATCTACTTGTTGGTGTAACTCTGCAATCGAACGACGAAATTCCGCAAGCTGCGCATCAAGAAGCAACTGGTCCTCAATTTCAGTGTTCATTAAGAACCACTGAATCCGTCCTTCTAGTGCCTCACAGATAAATGCTTCGGTGAGCTCTTGGCAGACAATAATGCGCTTTTCTTGCAATCTCGTTAGGTAATTATCAGAAAGTTGCTTGAGCTCGTCTTTTTTAATGACATGGTATTGCCGAATGAGCCTTTCAGCATCAATAGCGATATTTTCCATATCACCAACTTGCCGAGCCATGTTGACTGAAAATTGCGCTTCGCTTGCCGCAATTTGCGCCATTTTAGTCAATGTACTTTGACTGTGCCAAAGCAATACGGCTAACGGAACCAGCGCAATTAAAAAACTGATCAGCGTAAGTTGTCTTAATGACCCAATTTGCATTTTCAACCCTTGGAAAACTGCTAGCAAGTTGAAAGTATCCTATGACCGTGATTGAATTGAAACTATTGAAAGCTAATCAATCGCTAAAAAGCAATGATTTGCTGTGGTACAGATGAAGAGCCTGTCCGGTTGCCCCATTATGCCTGTTTTTCTTTATTCGCCATTATTTGTGACTCTGCTAATTCTTGAGCACTGATTTTTCCATCACCATCAGTGTCAATTTTACCAAAAGAAGCCAATAAAACGGGGTCGGCTACCGCTTCTCGTATACTGATCATGCCGTCTTCATCTAGATCCATTTGAGTCAAGATGTCAGATTGCGCCATTGAATTGAAACTAACGAAAACATGAAAAGCGCCAGCGGTAAAAATGAGACATCCCATCGCAATTGATTTTTTCATACAACAATCTCCTTTTGAACATTAGGGAAAATATGGCATCCGTGCCGTGTAATGCGACTTTCGCATTCAGAAGAGCTTACAGTTAGGTGCAAACGCCATCGCAGCCTATAACAAGGTGTTATTGCAAGCTTTCTTCATTGTGTCGTCCTTACTTAGCCGTAGGAACCAGTACAGCTAGTCACAATTACAGTGAGACTAATACACTAACCATGCCATTTTTAAAGTTATTATAATTATCAAACAGTTAGCCATATTGGTAAGCAAAAACACGGCCGTTTAAACGCTCAACTGTCTCCGATTAGAAACACCAACCCGTTGATTTAGTGTATGTGTAATGTTTTCAGATACTTAGCCTGTATTCATTTACTGACAACCACACGGAATCGTGCCATCTAGGGTGCTTCGGTAACCTTTAATTTAGCTTGAATAAATTCACTATGAGGCAAATGCAGCAAGTCTGATATACGACGAATGAGGTGAGTTTCATGCACATCAATATGCTCGTCCGCAAACGCTATTTTCCAAAGTGACTCAAGGATTGCTCGTTTTTCTTCAGCGTTACAATGTTGATTGATGACTGACGTAAACTGATGAAAATCTACGGCGTGGTCCGCGTGTTTTTTTGATGAGGATAAAAGTTGATCTTTCTCAATCTCGCTCAATGAGAATTCGGTTTCTATGATATTTTCAAAGGTGTCCTGCTCGGCTTGTTTAACCGTATGATCCGCTCGCATAACTTCGTATAAAAGAACCGCAGTAGCTAACTCAACCGTATGCGTTTGAGTGGGTTGGTGGGATTGCTGTAATTGTTCTTGAAACCAAGCGGATAAGCTTTTAAACATATGACCTCACACTTTTTCATTGGGATAACGGGGAGCCACCAGATGCGATACAGTAAGCCAGTTCAAAGGAGTCTCTGCAATCGAACTTAAGATAACATCTCGAAATCTTCCGACAAACAACATTTAACGATTAAAAACGACTATATGTTGCAAATCAAGTTTGATACCAATGGACTCACCTAGAGTATGATCATGATGGCTAGGCGCTAAACAAAGTACCTTTTGGATCTTAGGATCAGGCAGTTGTAGTTCGTATAAAATATGTGCGCCACGAAAAGACTTGGCGACTACCTTTGCCGAAAATGGACTCATATCATCGTGAATAATATCATCTGGCCTTACCAATACATCCACTTCTGTGCCCACGGTAAAGTTGTATTTTGCCGGCAAAACAAATTCAGCCAAGGTGGTGGTTAAATATTTATCTTCGCGGATGATAGCAGGAATGAAAACGCCTTCACCGATGAAGTCGGCGACAAATCGCGTGGCTGGTCGGTGATATAGATCATAGGCACTGCCCCATTGATGGATCGCGCCTTGATGCATCACGCCAATCACATCTGCCATGGCAAAAGCCTCTTGCTGATCATGTGTGACCATTAATGCTGTCGTTTGTTCATGATTCAATATTTGTCGCACATCTTTAGCTAACTCATCGCGTAAATCAGCATCTAGATTGGCAAAGGGTTCATCCATTAATAGTAGTTGCGGCTTTGGTGCCATCGCTCTGGCAAGCGCAACTCGCTGTTTTTGACCACCGGATAATTGATGCGGAAACTTATCCTCCGTACCTTGTAAACTTACCAGTTCAACTAATTCGTTAACCCGATCGCGCTGTTGTTGATGACTTAAATGAGATAAGCCAAAGGTTATATTTTGCGCGACAGATAAGTGGGGAAACAACGCGAAATCTTGGAAAACCACGGCTATGTTGCGCTTTTCTGGCACTAACGTGAAATGCTCGCTACTCAGTATATTGCCGGTCACAGTGATTTCGCCGTTTTTAATCGGCTCAAATCCCGCTATTGCGCGTAAAATAGAAGTTTTACCGCAGCCTGAAGGCCCAAGCAAACAGCCAATTTGGCCTTTTTTCAAGTGTAAACTGGTGTGGTTTACAGCTTGGGTTTTATCATAGAATACGTCTATATTAGTTACATCAAGCATGTTTATCCATCGCTCTAGATAGAAGGATCACCGGCAGCAAACCTGCCAACACTATTGCCAATGCTGGCAAGGCCGCATCAATAAGACGCTCATCGGAAGCATATTGAAATGCACTTACCGCAAGCGTATCAAAGTTAAATGGCCGAAGTATTAATGTTGCCGGAAGCTCTTTAAGTACATCAACAAAAACCAACAGCGCAGCACTTAAAATACTCGCTCGCATGATAGGTAAATGCACTCGCCAAAGTACCTGTCTTGGGGAAGCACCTAAACAACGCGCAGCTTCATCCATAGCGGGCGTAACTCTGCCTAGTCCCGCTTCGACACTTTGTAATGCAACCGCTAAAAAGCGCACTGTGTATGCCAGGATCAAGGCAAACACTGTGCCCGAGAATATCAAACCAGGTGTGAGATTAAATAGTAAGGCGGTAATTTGATTAAATTGATGATCTGCCCAACTTAACGGCACCAGTACCCCAACCGCAATGACGGTTCCTGGGATCGCATACCCAAGGCTGACTCCTTGAACTTGCCAAGTCATCATCGGTGTAGGGCTAAGTCGCTTGGCAAATCCATATAAAAGCGCAATCAATACCACTAAGCATGCAGTGACTGCTGCTAGCCAAAACGAATTCCACATTAAGGTAAAAAATGCGCTATCCAAACCCATTTCGGTATAGCTTAACGCCCAAATCAACAATTGCCCGACGGGCAAAATAAAGCCAAAAAATGGAACGGTAAGGCACAAGAGAAACATCAATACTGACCGACTAAGGCTGAGCTTTTTACGCATTATGGGCTGATGTGATTGACCACTTTGATAATAACGAATTTGTCGGCGAGACCACTTTTCTAATAACAAAACCACTAACACAAAGGTGCACAACAATGCGGCCAATTGAGACGCGGCAAGCTGATTATCTAAACCAAACCAAGTACGAAAAATACCGGTTGTGAAAGTGCTCACACCAAAATACTGCACAGTACCATAATCCGCAAACGCTTCCATCATGGCCAGTGCTGACCCGGTCAGGAGCGCAGGACGAGCAAGCGGCCACGCAACTTTGCGAAAATAGTTAAACGACGACACGCCTAAGCTACCGCTCGCCTCTTTAAGATTTCTTGACTGTTCGGTAAATGCTGTTCGAGCTAAAATATACACATAGGGATAGAGAACCAGCACCATGACGCTAACAGCACCGCCCAAAGAGCGTATTTCAGGAAACCAGTATTGGCCGTAAGATAATTGAAAGTAGTCTCGAAGCGCTGTTTGTACAGGACCTGCAAAATCTAAAAGACCAGTGTAGGTATAGGCAATAATATAAGCTGGCATAGCCAGCGGCAAAATGAACAACCACTGTAAAAGTCGTCGTCCCCAAAACTCATACTTAACAACACACCATGCCAAAGTGGTTCCTATAATTAAACAGCCAATACCCACGCTAAAAGCCAAAATAAGGGAATTAAACACATAATCAGATAGCACGGTTTGGGCTAGATGTTGCCAGATTTGTAACTGTGGTGTTGACCAACTCGCAAACACCACGATCACAGGCAATGCCAGTAAAGAACTTACCAGCATCATACTTACATTGAGCCGCGTGGGCATGAATCGCCGCAATGACATTGCGGCAATATTAAAATGTGACAATTATTTCCAGCCAGCTCTATCCATCAATTTCACGGCATCGGCGTTAAGTTCACCAACTTTTTCAAGTGGCACAACTTCACTTTTAAATTGGCCCATGTCTGTTAGAACTTGACTCCAAGCCACGCCATCACGCACTGGATATTCATGGTTCACTTCGGCATACCACGACTGACTCTTCTCGCTCAATAAGAAGTCCAATAATTGCTTAGCTGCTTCTGTGTTGGGTGCATATTGCATTAATGCCGCGCCAGAGATGTTCACATGTGTGCCACGATTGTCTTGATTTGGCCATAAGACTTTGACCTGTTCGGCCACTTTCACTTCCGCTGGATCGTTGCTTTCTAGCATACCCGCTAAATAATACGTATTGGCAATAGCATACTGGCATTGACCTGCAACCATTGCTTTAATCTGATCTCTATCTCCCCCTTTAGGCGGTCTTGCAAAATTGCGCACTAGACCTTTGACAAACTGTTCGGTTGACTCCGCACCTAACTGATGAATACGAGCAGATAGCATTGATTGATTGTAGATATTAGATGAAGATCGCACGCACACTTTGCCGTTTAAATCAGGCTTTGCGAGTGTTTCATAATCTATTTGTTGAGTTGCTTGTTGCGACCCTTTGATGACCATGATTGGACGCGCCCTCATAGTCAAAGCAAACCAATGTCCTTGCGTATCGCGAAGCGCGCTAGGGACCACATTTTTAACCGTGTCTGAGGTATAGCCTTGAGTTAATCCCAGCTGTTTTGCTCTAACCAAGCGACCAGCATCGGTGGTCAACAATATATCTGCAGGGCTGAATTTCCCTTCACTTTTGATGCGGCTTATCAATGCATCAGCGTTTCCGGTGATTAAGTTCACTTGAATACCGGTTTGTTTTGCAAAGTCATCCAGTGCAGGTTTGATCAGGGCTTCTTTACGCGCAGAATACACGTTAACTTCTGCTGCGTTGACCATACATGCAGATATTGAAATTGCCGCAATTACGAAAAATTTTACTGTCTTTATCATAGCCATAACGGATTAGTGAATTGTAGCCAAATCTTAACGCTATTGATAATAATTCTCAATAGCAATTAGAAATTTGAATGTAAGATTGGATCTGAATTAGGTGGATGCTCTGAATTGAGAGCCATTTAGCAGGTCAAATATCTACCACTTTGAGGCTTATTCCTCTGTCTCGTACATATAGTAATGACTTGAATGCATACCCAGAGACTCGTATGTGCGTTGGGCTATCAAGTTATCTTTTTCAACGTATAAACGGAAGCCACAGACGCCACTCGTTTCGCTAGCAAGTTCTTTAACCTTGTTATATAAGCCTGCATAAACACCTGTGCGGCGATTTTGCGGTTTAACATAAACACTTTGGATCCACCAAAACTGGCTGTTGCGCCAATCACTCCATTCATAGGTCACCATTAAACTGCCGGCGATTTGTTTATCTTGTAGCTCAGCGACCAAGTAAAATCCTTTATTGCTGTCTTCAAGCAATGCCCTCACCCCTGCGGTAAGGGTTTGCTGATCCAGCTGCTTGTTTTCTGTTTCCATTGCCATTGCTTGATTAAACTCAACCAATGCCGTTAAGTCTTGTTGTTCAGCCCGTCTAATATTCACGTAATTTACTCAAATGTTTAAATGGAAGGTGGCCTTCGCGACCGTACCGCCCTCATAATATGTTAAGTCGCTACATAGTTCACGAATCAGCGGAAGGCCGCGGCCAAATGCTTCGTTATCATTGCTAACGGCTATATGTTCGTAATCAAAACCGTCACCAGAATCACTCACGGTGACGGTGAGCGTATGTGTTGTTGGTTCAAATTGCACTTTAATACTAATGTGGCCTTGCTCTAATACAGCCAACCGTTCAACGCGCTGCTCAAAGTACTCAAAAAAGCCATCGGTGGTTCTTTTTACGGTTGAATCTAAACGTAAGATCCCATGATCAAGCGAATTATTAAACAGCTCACTCAATACGGTTGATAGATCGGAACGAACACTCTGCATGCCCAGTTGACTGCACACCATCACCACTAACTCGAATGTGGGATCAAAGGATTTTAGCTTCTCCACATCCATCTCCACCACAATTTCAAAAGGCAATTGGGTTACGGAATATTCAGGTTTTAGCTCATCTAGACTCTGACAGGTATAAGATACGAAAGTGATATCATCGAGCTGTTGTGCTTTGCCTCGAAATTTTTCAACTTTATGGCTGATGTCCTCAACTGGAATACTTGGGTCCTCGGACAACCAATGCATTACCGCTTCTTCGCCTAGCATCTCTTCTTCGATGTTAGTTAATTCAATCACCCCATCAGAGTAGCCAATCATTCGATCGCCAAAATTAGCATCATGATGTTCTACATTTTCTTCAAACTCATGCGGCTCTAAAATACCCAGTGCCATGTGTTGTGAACAAAAACGTTTGGTAACTTCCCCTTCTTTGGAAATTACGGTGAGATCAGGCATACCGCCATTCCACACACTAAATTGTCGACCGCTACTAGAAATTTCGGTTAGGACCGCAGCAAAAAACATATCACCGGGCAATAATGACAACAAAGTATGGTTTATCGTGGAGGCCATCTCGGCCACTGACAATCCTTTTTCAGCCATTGCTTGGAATGCTTTGGCGACCGGTAATGCACCTATTGCCGAGGCGAGACCGTGACCCGTAAAATCCCCCATCAAAAAATACATGCCGCCTGATGGGCTGGGTTCAACAAGAAATAGATCACCATTAAAATTACTTGCTGGTGCTAATCTATAATCAAAAAAATGGGCAACAGATTTGTTAATATTTAACGCATTCGCGAAAATATGCTCGACAATGGCATGCTCTCTTTCAACACCATTACGAAAATAATTTAATTCTTTGTTTTGAACATAGGCACGTTTGCTTAACAAGCGGGTTCTGGCATGTGCTCGAATCTTGGCAGTAAGTATGATTTTGTCAAAAGGTTTGGAGGTAAAGTCGTCCCCACCGACCTCTAGACATCGAGCTAAAGCAACTTGGTCGTCCATGGCCGTGATGAAAATTATGGGTAAGTAGATATCACCCGCCATTTTTTTCAAAAGCGGGGCTATTTCATAGCCATCTGTGTCGGGCATGATCACATCAAGCAGGATCAGGTCTGGCTTGATTTTTTTCGCTAGTTGCAGTGCTTCACGACCGGTTTCCGCTTCAAAACAATCGGTGTAACCAGCTTCCTCCAACATGTGGATAAGTAAGAATCGGTTCAGCGATTCGTCATCGATAACCAGAATTCGCACGGGAAATGCTCGGCTTAGCTCATATCAAATTTTTTGTCGAAGCGGGATATTTTGAGGATCTTGGCCACTTGTGGACGACTATGAACGATTCTAAACTGACCGATTCTGTCAGCCATGGTTTTTTGCATATTCAGCAGCATGCCTAAAGCAGAACTATCCATATATTCAGTATTCGCCAGGTCGACTACTATCGTATCTACCGAATCTGGTACATTTAAATAAGCGTCCCGAAAATCCTGAACTTTACCAAAATCAAATTTCTCTTCCATGTGAATTGTCAAGATTTTCTCATCTGTGGAAAGTTGGGTTTCCAAGCTCATTGATTTCTCCATCATTTGTTTATCATTCAATCTGTTATACTTTGGCACATAAGGGATTTTTGGCAACCATTTTTATCAATGATGGGCAAAAAACTAGCTAAGATTGATGTGATTTGACAAATTATTATATTGAACACTATTTCAATCAAGTTTATGTGCGGTATTATCCCATACATGACTAATCGATTCGTAGCATATCTTAACCATTATGAACGATAACAATCTTGTATATAGCACGGGCCTTGGACGAATAAATGCAGCAAAGCCAGAGCCAAAGCGCGCAGCGTCAAAAGACGGGATCGTCAGGATCCGACGTGAAACCAAAGGCAGGAAAGGAAAAGGCGTAACCTTAGTAGATGGGTTGGACTTGAGCCCTGATGAGCTGAAAAAGCTGTGTACCGATCTAAAAAAGATGTGTGGCACTGGAGGTGCGGTTAAACAGGGAGTGATTGAGATACAGGGCGACAACAGGGAAAAGATCAAACTAAAATTAGAAGCTAGCGGCTTTAAGGTTAAATTGGCAGGGGGATAAGCAAACCTCTCTCCATGCGCGGCTGTTTCACATTAACTAGGAAACCTTATGAACCATATTCCACTGTCTGAACTCAACGTATTGCTAATAGAACCCTCTGATACGCAACGTAAAATTATTACCTCATTACTGATTAAAGAAAAAGTCGGCGAGGTAGATGCAGTTTCGACGCTGGAAGAAGCTAAAGCAGCACTACAAGCTCACGGCAGTGATGTAGTGGTAAGCGCGATGTATTTTGCCGATGGCACAGGCATCGATTTACTTAAGCACATTAAAAGCAATGAAGAAACCGCATCGATTCCCTTTATGTTGGTGAGTAGCGAAAACCGAGTTGTTAAATTAGAAGAATTTAAACAAGCAGGTGTTGCAGCAATATTGCCCAAACCTTTCAAACCCGTACATTTATCCCGTGCTCTCAATGCCACATTGGATTTGATTAACACCGAAGAGCTCGATCTTGATACCTTTGATATTCAAGCCGTACGCGTGTTATTGGTTGACGATAGCAAACTTGCCAGAAATCACATCAGGCGTGTTTTAGAAGGCATGGGACTAAAGCACATTCAGGAAGCTGAAAATGGCGCAATGGCCCTTACCTATTTAAAAGACGATACCTTTAATTTGGTTGTCACTGACTACAACATGCCAGAAATGGACGGACGTGAGCTTTCCGAATTCATTCGCTTTAACCCACAAACCTCGCACATCCCGATTATTATGGTGACCTCAGAAGCCGCAGACAGTGCACATATGGCAAATATTCAGCAAACTGGGGTTAACGCCTTGTGTGACAAACCATTCGAAGCCAATGAAGTGCGTCGAATGCTCGCAACCTTACTGGGCAGTTAAGGCACTATCGAGCTTCTCTGACCACCAGAAAAAACCGGCTTTTGTGCCCGTATTAGCGGGTAGGCGGTATTTTTTCAACTAATGATTGACAAGCTAGGCTCGAATTTATAGATTCAAGTCATGTATCAAGTACCCAACGCACTGTTTATGTTTTTTACGCCCCCATAATGGAGGTCAGCGTTGAGTGTCTAACACTTCCGCAAAACCTCCTACTACTGGAGGTTTTGTGCTTTTAAAGCGATGAAAGTGAGCAAAATGTCGACTCAGGAATTACAACAATTAAGAGAAAAAATAACGGCTTTAGACAGTGAGTTATTGAGCCTATTGGCGCAACGACAGCAATTCACTAATAGTGTCGCAGAAACTAAAATTCGTAATCACATACCGGTTCGCGATCACACTCGTGAAGAGCAATTACTGATCCGCTTAATTAAAAAAGGTCAGGAATACGGACTCGATCCTCACTATGTGACGCAAATATTTCACGTCATCATAGAAGACTCGGTGCTAAACCAACAAGCCCTGTTGGCTGATAGAGCTAATCCGGGCAGCAGCTTACCGTTAAATCGAGTTGCCTTTCTAGGTGATCGCGGTTCATACAGTTATTTAGCAACCCAAAAATATTTTTCTAGACGCCCGGGCGAATTGATGGAAATTGGTTGTAAAAGCTTTTCTGAGATCATCAAAAAAGTGGAAACCAACGAAGCTGACTATGCGGTTTTGCCGATTGAAAATACCTCTTCAGGCAGTATCAACGAAGTCTATGATCAGCTGCAGCACACTAGCCTATCTGTTATCGGTGAATTAACCCATCCAATAAAACATGCAATGTTGGTTGGAGCTGACACTGAGCTAAGTCACATTCGCACACTCTATGCACACCCACAGGTTTTTGCCCAATGCAGTCACTTTTTGGCTGAGCTTGGCAATGTCGAAGTTAAACCTTGCGACAGTACCTCAGCTGCGATGATTACGGTCAATGAGTTGGCCAGCAAGTCCGTAGCCGCTATAGGCAGCGAAGCAGGCGGTGCCTTATATGGCTTAACGGCAATAAAATCCAATTTAGCCAATCAGAAAGAAAATCACAGCCGTTTTATTGTGGTTGCCCGAAACGCGGTAAAAGTGCCTTTGCAGGTTCCGGCTAAAACGGCATTGGTAATGTCTACGGTACAAAAGCCCGGTGCTTTGGTAGAAGCTTTGTTAGTGCTCAAAAATAACAATATCAATATGACCAAGCTTGAATCACGCCCTATCACTGGCAACCCGTGGGAAGAAATGTTTTACATTGATGTAGAAGGCAACGTGCAAGATGGGCCTATGCAACAGGCGCTAGAGGAATTACAGGCGACCACCCGTTATTTCAAAGTTCTTGGCTGTTACCCCAGTGAAGAAATTAGCCCTACTAAAGTCGCTGCCGTTAACGCGCTTGCTGATTAAATCTGCATCTTAGCTGTTATTGCGATTTCAGTACTCGGTCATCGTCGGCTTTGAGTAACAGTTTTTTGCTACTTACCAAACATTGTTTGGCGTAGGGCCCAAACCAGTGGCCAATGGTGAAAAACTGTTTAACAAATTCACCTTTGTTACCCGTTTCGAGCAATTCCAGTGCACAATCGAAGCGGTCTCGAAAACGTTTCAATAAATTGATACTTTCAGCGTTATTAAAAATGATATCGGCATAAAGCTCTGGATCTTGGGCAAATAGCCTGCCCACCATCGCAAGCTCCAAGCGATAAATTGGGGAACTAAAGGCCACTAATAGCTCAAGATCGGGATCTTCACCGGCTAAATGAGCACCATAAACAAAACTACTAAAGTGCCGCATGACTTGAATAAATGCCATTGCATCATCGTGTTGCTTGGCACTGCTGGTTTGCACTATCGCTCCCCATACTCGTATTTGTTCCACTAACCATTGGTAGCTTTGGGCTTGCCTTCCCTCGCACACCACAACTACCTGTTTCACTAAACTAACAATATCCGGACCAAACATGGGATGCAGCCCTACTACTGGACCGCTGTGATATTTTAACATCGCATCTAACGGTTTTTGTTTGGTACTGGTGACATCGGCTAACACGCAATGCTTGGGCAGCATGGGGGCTAATTTTTCGATTATGGATTCGGTCATTTTGATCGGTACAGCAACTAAAACTAAATCGCTGTCTGCCAAGATATTTTGCGCATTGTCCCAATCATGTTGCTCAAGAATGTCCACTGAGTATCCACTGCGTGAGAACATATCAACAAATATGCGCCCCAAGGCACCTCGGCCACCTACGACTATGATCTTTTTTACTTGCGGGGCGACGCACAAATACTGACTATTTTGGGTTTGATAAGACTCGCGCATTATACGCCGCAATAAATCTTCGATGAGGCTAGCGGAAACCCCTTTATTTTCAGCTTCCTCTCGCCGTTTAGCGATTAATTCAGCTTCGCGACTGGGCACGTAAATGGGCATGCCCGTACGACTTTTATATTCTCCAACTTGGGTAGTCAGCTTGGCGCGTTTTGCTAAAATATCTACCAACTGGCTATCTAGACAATCGATTTGCTGGCGCAATTCGTCCAAGGAGAGTGGCGTTTCGGGCATAGTAATACCTTATGCTGAATCTTTTAATTTATTGAGGCGCATTGGCAATACAGTGATGAGTTTTTCTCTGGATTGATTGATCAAGTCATCGGTGTCTTGCCAGTTAATACAACCGTCTGTAATAGATACGCCATAGTCTAGCTCATCTAAACGTTTTCCGTCACTGGATTGATTACCTGCGTTCAAATGACTTTCTAGCATGATACCAATGATAGACTGGTTGCCCTCGAGTATTTGATTGACCACATTTTTCGCCACTAACGGTTGACGACGATAGTCTTTACTCGAATTGGCATGGCTACAATCGACTACCAATCCAGCAGAAAGATTGGCTTTACTCAATTCAACTTCACAGTCTGACACACAAACCGAATCATAATTTGGTTGTTTGCCACCGCGCAAAATGATGTGTCCATCAGGATTACCCTGAGTTTTGATCACGCTCACCTGACCAATTTTATTAATGCCCATAAAGCTGTGACCGGAGGCGGCTGATTGCAGTGCGTTGATGGCGTTACCTAGACTCCCATCGGTACCGTTTTTAAATCCTACAGGCATTGACAGACCACTTGCCATTTCACGGTGAGTTTGTGATTCTGAGGTTCTTGCGCCTATCGCAGACCAACTAAACAACTCAGCCAAATATTGTGGACTAATGGGATCAAGTGCTTCGGTGGCAATCGGAAGCTCTAATTCTGCCAACCAAATCAGCAACTCTCTGGCTTTTCGCAATCCAGCTTCAATATCGAACGTGCCGTCAAGATGGGGATCATTGATAAGGCCCTTCCACCCTACTGTGGTACGTGGCTTTTCAAAGTAGACTCGCATAACAATATATAAAGTATCCTTACATGACTCATGCAGCTCTTTTAATTTCAGCGCATATTCCTTGGCTGACTCAATATCGTGTATCGAACATGGACCTGCGATAACCAGCAACCGATGATCTCGTCGATGAATGATATCGGCGATGACCTGACGCGACGCTTCTATCACTTTTAAGGCCTTATCATTTACTGGCAACTCTTTTGCCAGTTGTTCTGGCGTAATAATGACTTGTTCGGAACTAACGTGAACGTTATTAACGGGATCTTTAAGCATACTTCTCTCTAATTGGATAACAATCGACTGCGACACGACGGGATATGCCCAGACAATTGTAAATTATATGTTACAGTTAAAATAAACCTTTTTACAGCGGCTGACTTGACTTTTTACCAGCCTTTAAAGTCAGTTACAACAAGTATATTAATTCATTTAATTTAGGTTAAAAAATAAGCTAAAACTCGACGTTCTAGCCTCTATGGTTTATTTTTAAAGGGGAACGGAAACACGCAGATAGGAATCAATGCCATGTCGGAGAAACCACCAAGGGATATTGTCACAAAGGTGACGATTGCTGGAGTATTGTTTCTCATTTTTGGTCTAATGATATCTCCTGTTAATGCTTCCTTAAATAGCATTGCAGAGCCATTTACCGACAAACTCGCTGATAAGCTAATTAAGGCAAATGATTCGCTAGCGTTAATACAAACTGAGGCACCTCTCCCGTCACAGCTAAATATTCAGTTAGCCATATTGAGCAACAGTCAACGCACTAACAATAACTGGCAGGCCCATTTGGCAACGTCATTCGCTACGTTATTACTAAAACGAGCGTTTCCATACCAACTAGTACCAAGATTAACGATAACCTTGCCAGCCACTATTGTTAGCAAACCAGCTCAAATTCAGCAAATCGAATTACACACCCAAACAGGCGCATTACGCATTCATGGATTAATTTTCGCGCTGGCATTACTGATAATAATAGTCACCTCTATTGGTTTAACTCTGTTGTTTGTCAATCGTGGGAGCAAGCAACTAAATAGCAGCATGTGGCAATTGTTAGAGCATTCCCGTAATCCAATAATTATCTTAGACAAAGAAAATCGCTCAACCTATCACAATCGGGCTGCACAACAGTTGCTGGCCAGTTTGAATATCGAACAAACTAACACAAAAAGCCTGCTACCAAATAATTTGCAAAGAATGCAATCAGTACTGCTCGATAATTCAAAACCCTATCTGGTTTTCGAGTACGCATTAGGCAATAAGTTAGTAGAATGCGAATTATATTGGCTTAATAAATCAGCTAATTGGTATTTGTATCTTCAAGATATTACGGTACGCAAAAACACAGAATTAAAAGTGCAATTTCAGGCTTATCATCACCCTCAAACCAGCCTGGAAAATCAATACCGATTTAATGAGGTTGTTGCGCAATGGGTTAAACTCGGCGAGCCATTTACTCATGGTCAAATCGAAATTCGCTCTTTTAGTCGGCTACTGGCAGACAATGCCTTTAACAAAAGCCAGCAAGTCATTATGGAATTAGCCGCGGTGTTAGATAAGGTCTGCCATGACATGCCAGATAATATCAGGCTGTTCCATATTGGAGATAAGAACTTTGCGGTGCTCATCCCCAAAACAGAATGTGAAGAAACCGTGGCTGATCTGGTCACTAGTATCAATAAGGCAATTAAATTTACTCAGTTTACCGATCAGCACCATGTAGAGCTGGATTTTGGATTCGCAAGTTTTCCCAAAGATGGCGATAACTTAGAAGCCATCAAACGCAATACCCGTATCGCACTTGATACCTCGGCAAGTTTAGCGCATTCAGACTATCTCATTTTTGATGACCAACTCGGTGAAACCATCGCCCGGCAAAATACACTTCATATTGCAATGCGCAAAGCACTTGAAGCGCAACATTTTCAACTCTACTTTCAACCACAATTGTCACTACTCAAAAACAACATCATTGGGGCAGAAGTGCTTCTTCGCTGGCAACTCGATGGACAATGGATCCAACCCGCCGAGCTTATTCCCTTGGCTGAACGCTCAGGGTTCATTTTGCAACTGGGAGATTGGATCCTCGCTCAAGCATGTATCAAAGCTCAGCACTTAGTTAAGTTGGGCTATACGGAGCTGGTCACCGCAGTGAACATTTCTCCTAAACAGTTTACTGCGCCAAACTTCGTCGATAAAGTCGTTGCCGCACTTAGCGATAGTGGTTTACCGGCTCATAATTTAGAGTTAGAGATCACCGAAGGCGTCTTGTTTAACAACGATTACGGTACATTAGATTCTCTGCAAAAATTAAGAAAAATGGGAGTGAAGTTAGCTATCGACGACTTTGGTACTGGCTATTCGAGTTTAAGCTACTTAAAAGACTTCCCGATTGATAAGATAAAGATCGACCAGTCGTTTGTTCGCAACATGCACACCGATCCTGCGGATCAATCAATTGTCAGAACCATAGTGAATTTAGGCAAAAACCTCGGCATCACGTTGATTGCCGAAGGGGTGGAAAACCAATCACAATTGGATAGTCTGAAAAGCATAGGCTGCGATGAAATTCAGGGCTATTGGTACAGTAAACCCTTAGAAGAAGATTTTTTTGTCGACTTCTTGCATCAAAAACAACCTTTACCCTAAGTAAGACACTTACAAGCGCAAGCATCTTCAGGTTAGGTTCAATTTAATGCTTTCTTCAACAGATTAAACGCCATCTGCAGTTCTTGGCTTTGTTGCACAGTGCCGCCTTTGTCAGGATGGCATTGGTGCTGAAGGTTTCGGTATTGCGCTTTAAGTTGTTTTAAATCATAGCTTTCAGGTAACGAAAACAGGGCCAATGCACGTCGTTTATCATCGTCATTTACGGGGCTAAATCGATCCATACTTTTCCAGAAAGAATCAATTAACTTATCCACATCTTGCTTCTGAGTATTATCAAAGTGAGTCCAATCCAAGTAGTAAGCACGCATGGGGTCGTCTTGCATTAACGCCTGTTTGCTGAGCTCATGTTCCGATTCTGAAAGCGAAATACCGGTAGCATGGATGGTTAACACACCAAGTCCGCGTGCAAAGCATCTATCTTGCAACATATAAAGGTGATGAAATAACACAAAGTGGCATTGGAACAATGCTAATGATTCACGCAAAGCTTCGGGTGCCAATAACCAGTATGGCTCCCGTTGCAACAGGCCAATCAAATTGTACTCGCTAAGCGACTGTCGCTGTATTACGAATATTTCTTCTAGTGCTTCTAATAGCTCGGGTTTAACTGACATATTCAGCAGTTAAGGTGAAAGCTAGCGAAATTCTTACTCCTCTCTTAGCCTGCGGGATAAACATAACTAGCTTGTATTCCAAGTGGAATTCCTAATGCCCAATAACCTAATAGAAATAGCGTCCATAAAATCAAAATGGTAATGGTAAACGGTAGCATCATCGACAATAACGTCCCTATCCCCGTTGATCTCACATAACGTTGGCAATAGACCACCACTAACGGAAAATAGGGCATTAAAGGAGTGATAATATTCGACGAAGAATCCCCTAACCGATAAGCCGCCTGAGTTAGATCAGGAGAGATGTTCAGTTGCATTAGCATGGGCACAAATATAGGTCCGAGCAAGGCCCATTTTGCTGAGGATGAGCCTACAAATAAATTGACGAACGCGGTTAAGAAGATGATTCCGACAATAGTTACCATGCTTGGAAGCGCAAGAGATTTAAGCAATTGAGCGCCTTCAATAGCAAGCAAAGCACCCAAGTTAGACTTACCAAAAGCGTCGATAAATAACGCACAGAAAAAAGCCATCACAATATAATAACTCATGCCTTGCATGGCCTTGGTCATGGTATCAATCATGTCTTTGGTACTGGAAAAAGTGCCTGACATAAAGCCATAAACAACACCAGGCAGCAGGAACAGTAAGAATATCAAGGGCACAATAGATTGCATTACGGGTGCGGCAAAGGAGGTAAGCTGACCATCAGGCGCACGCATTGGAGACGATTCAGGCAATAAAATCGCAACCAAGGCAACAATGCCTGCTAGCATGGTTAGAGATGCATAGCGAAGCGCTTTTGCTTGCCTTTGTGTTAACTCATCAAACTTAGGGATCTCAGCAGGATCACCGTCAACCTCAACGTCCTTTAAGCGTGGCTCAACGACTTTGTCAGTTAAATACCAACCTATACCGACAATGAGCAGAGTGGATGCCGAATTAAAAAACCAATTGTTGAGCGGATTGATTTGAATCGCTGGATCAATTAATTGCGCTGCACTTTGGGTAAAACTTTGCAACAGTGGATCGATGGCGCTTGGAATGAAGTTGGCACAAAACCCACCGCTTACCCCCGCAAACGCGGCAGCAATACCAGCCAATGGGTGTCGCCCCATGGCATAGAAAATCACCCCTGCTAGCGGGATCACTAACACATAACCCGCATCGGTGGCGGTATGGCTTATGATAGCAACTAGCACAACCATAGGCGTCAACATAGACTTTGGCGTGCGGTCCAAAATACGCTTTAGTCCTGCACTGATGAACCCAGAGTGTTCGGCAACGCCAACACCTAGCATGGCCACAAGTACCACACCTAAGGGCGCAAATCCGGTGAAAATAGTCACCATTCTAGACAAGAAATCCGCGAGGTTTTCGCCAGTTAACAGATTGTTGACTACCACAGCCTCACCATTTCTGGGGTCTATCGCAGAAAACGTAAAGTTTGAGAAAATGGCGGAAAGGATCCACACGGTAAACAAACAAAATGCAAAAATGATAGCCGGATCGGGTAGTTTATTACCTACTCTTTCTACTTTATCAAGGGCACGCATTGTCCAGCTAGACTGAGACGCCATACTAACTCCATAATGATTTAATCAGACAGAAACTATCTTGCCATAGCCTG
Organism: Aliiglaciecola litoralis; assembly: GCF_039523355.1. Classification (NCBI taxonomy): domain Bacteria; kingdom Pseudomonadati; phylum Pseudomonadota; class Gammaproteobacteria; order Alteromonadales; family Alteromonadaceae; genus Aliiglaciecola; species Aliiglaciecola litoralis. Next base: position 732,006 of record NZ_BAAAFD010000001.1, read on the forward strand.
TTAGGTTGAGTAAAGATTAGGTAACCTCCGTTTAAGTTAGGCGTCAACATTAAACCATTCGAAACCGCGTCCTAATGCTCCTTAAGCTGTCTTCAATACGAAAATTTAATGGCTAGAAAATGGGCTAAGCATTGAAGCTTAAATTTCAGTTAATGGGTACTGCTGGCACGCCGGCAACAACGACATCAGCCTCGACATTTTTGGTGACGACTGCCCCTGCCCCTATAACAGCATTATTACCGATAGTCACACCGGGCAATATTTTCGCTCCCATGCCAACCCACACATTATTTCCAATGGTAATTGGATGGGCTATCTCAATGCCTTTTCGACGTTTTTGGGGATCTAGCGGGTGCGTCGCCGTTGAGATCAACACGCCAGGGGCAAGTAAAACATCATCACCAATGGACACCGGCGCGGCATCTAAAATCACACAGCCATGATTTGCGTAAAAGCCTTTGCCGATAGAGATATTGTAGCCATAGTCACAATAGAATTGCGGCTCAATCCAAAAGTACCGAGATTGTCCAAATAAGCCTTTGAGCAATTTCATTCCCGCTTTAACATCTGTCGGCGGCAATTGATTAAATTGATGACAAATTGTTTTGGCGTGCATGCGCTCTTGTTGCAATTGCTTGTTACTGGGAAAGTACTCTTGTTCAGTCAGCATCTTCATTTTTTCTTCAGAATCAATCACTCTCTTATTTTTCCTATCTCAGCTTGGTGATGGTTGAGCTCATTGTTAAGCTTTGGACTCGCTAGCCTCACTTTGTAGAAGCTATCAATTTACTAAGCCCTTGGCTTTTGCCTCTTGCCATGCCATTTCATAGTTGCTCAACTTTAGATGCATTGCCGACTGTTGATGAGCAGCGCGCTGCGATTCACTATCAAAGGGCCCTTTGCCACACAGATTGCAATGATCCGGTAGGTGTTTAATCGATTGCTTTAATTGTGATTGTAACTCAGCGGGCGGATTTGTACCCCACACATAGGTCGTTGACTGGGTGCTTTTAACCACTTTGTCTCTATCCACATTTCGCAATTGATATCGTGGAAAATCCTCTATGTTAAAAGGCATTTCACCAAGGTAGTGGGCGTTTTGTTTATCGTATAAATTCTCAATATTCCAGTGGCTATAAGGTTTTACATTTTTCGACGTGATATAAGCTAACCCTGCACCAGATGGATCGCAAAAGTAGTTGAAGCTCTGATCTAAAAATTGACACAGTAGTTGCCGATTCAAAACATTGTTACCAAGGTGTCGATTGTGCTCGTAGGCTTGCAGATTTCTGTATTGCGGGATCAGTGGAAACTGAAAGATAATGAGATCAAATTGTTGCCTTAGCTTGGTGCTGAAGCTATCTGGATTGGTAACGTCAAGCCCAAAAAACAAGGGGATACTATAACGTTGTAAAGAGGTGATGGCATTAATAGCGTATTTGCAGTTTAAGGTGTCTTTTTCATCGAGAACGCTAGCACTCAGATGTTCGATGCCCTGATCTTTGAACAGGCTGAGTGAAAACGAGAGATCACCATCACCAATGGTAAGCACTCGCCAGTTTTTGTCTAGATACACAGTTCTTTAACAACAGTAGGATTAACAGGGGCACAGAATAACACTGCAGCCCCTGAGTAAAAAGGCTAGCCTTTTAATGGCAGCACACGTAATTCTACACGTCTGTTTTGCTGACGACCTTGCGCAGTATCATTTGATGCCACGGGTTGAGATTCACCAAAGCCAAGGGTTTGTAGTCGAGCTGAAGCAGTGCCAGTTGATTCAAGGTAAGCCGCAACACTATTAGCACGCTGAGTGGACAGTGTTTGGTTATAGTCTGCGTCACCTACCGAGTCAGTATGGCCCTCGATACTTAGCTTGGTTTTTTCATAGCGGTTTAATACTTTAGCAACATCATTCAATACCGGGTAAAAATCAGTCACTATGTTAGCTTTACCTGTGGCGAAGGTAATATTGCCAGGAATAGACAATCTAATAGTGTCCCCTTCTCGATACACCTCCACACCACTGTTGCTCAACTCCTTTCGAAATTCCTCTTCTTGTTTATCCATGTAGGCACCAATTGCACCGCCAGCAAGTGCGCCCAAGGCCGCCCCCCAGACGTAACGACTTTTATCGTTATCGCCTGTACCTTTACCTGCGATTGCACCTATAACAGCGCCTATTCCAGCTCCTTTTTGCGTATTGCTGGCGTTACTAGCGCAACCAGATACGATAAGAAACGACACAGAAAGAGCCACAATTGATTTTTTCATATACATCTCCATTTACCTAAAAACCGTTCAATGCGTATTTTCTTAATTCAAAAAAATACCGTACTTAGTACTAGTCTAAGCACAAAGCATGCCGAATGAATTTATCTAAGTCGGATGCCCCATCCCCTTTATTGTAAAGGGATATAAGAGTGAGGTTGCTGTAAGCCAAACAAATTGAAAAATTGAGCAGGTGTATTTTACGGGTGGGATTGAAAATATTGGACAGTTTCGTTACGGCATAAAAAAATCGATAAACACGGTTTATCGATTTTTATATTTAAAGATGGCGGCTGACTAATCTACAGCGTAAACCATTTACTTGCGGCTTCGTAACCTCAAGCCCAATAGACCAGCTACAAATAGCAATAAAGTCGCAGGTGCCGGAATACCATTAGGATCACCCGGATCATTTTGAGAGCGACCGAAGCGGAGATCATCAAACCCTAAAATATCGCTTGTGGCATTAAAAGTAACACTTGAGATCAGCTGACCGAAGTCAATAAAACCAATAAACGCACCGCCACCACCGGTAGACGACGGCATATTGATAATTTGCTGAGATAGTGAGCCATCGACATACTCTATGGTTTGTTGTGGTACAAGATCGGTTTGTAAACCATTAACAAAAAAGCCAAAGGCATCAACTGGATTTACAAATGTAAAAGTGACAGAACCACCTACAACTTCACGCCAGAAAGAACCGCCAGCAGTGGTATTAAAACCACATAAGGATCCACAATTAGTATTAACAGTCGTACCGCCAGTGATGGTCAAATTTGCTGGAATGGCAGACTCAAAATCATATACACCTATATTTCCTGTGACATTGAGAAAATCAGCAGCTGCCGCATTGGAATTAACCATTTGTGCAATGGAGCTTACAGCATCATCTGCACCAATATAAGTAATTGGCGCAGCAAAAGCGGCAGAGCTCATTATTACTAGAGTACTACCTAAAACTACGTTTCTAATCTTTTTTATCATGACTTATATCCTTGAAGGTCATTAATTTGAATTGTAGTAGCAATTTATACTGCAATGGTTGCCACACTTTAGGAAAGCATAAAATAAGCCAGAATAAGAATCATAGATTAATCAGCAAGTTAAAATTCAATCGATTATTTTTTGAACAGGTACGTAAAAAAAGCTGACACTTTATCCCCTGCTAATTTCAATCAATAGTGAATAATGCACAGCACGAATACGAAAAATACGGAGAAATGAGTAACTATGTTTCAAGTTGGCTTACACCTAGTCATGTAATGGCCATGAAATTTGCTGAGTTAATAGTACCGATATACTGGAATATTAAAAATGCATAAAAAAACCCGCTTTCGCGGGTTTTCACAAGTTAACAATAACGCAATAATTAAAATCTTAGTTAAGCTTCTCTGTGATACGTGCAGACTTACCTGAACGTTCACGAAGATAATAAAGCTTAGCTCGACGTACCGCACCACGACGTTTCACTTCAATAGAAGCGACAGCAGGGCTGTGTGTTTGGAAAACACGTTCAACACCTTCGCCGTTAGAGATCTTACGTACAGTGAATGCAGAGTGTAGGCCACGGTTACGCTTAGCGATTACAACGCCTTCGTAAGCCTGAAGACGCTCTTTGTCGCCTTCTTTAACTCGTACTTTAACAATAACTGTGTCGCCCGGGCCGAAGACCGGAAGATCAGTTTTTAACTGTTCTTGTTCAATTTTCTTGATGATATCTTGATTGATTTTTCTCATCATATCCTCTCATCCTAGATTAACTGTCATCTTGCTGCGACAGCGATTTTTGAAACGCGTCCAAAAGTCGCTGTTGCTCCTCAGTCAGAGCTAGGTCATTTAACAATTCAGGGCGTCGTTGCCAGGTTCTACCTAACGACTGTTGTAACCGCCACTGCCTGATTTTTTGGTGATTACCGCTTAACAACACCTCGGGAACATTGCGACCATTTAAGCTCTCAGGCCGAGTGTAATGGGGACAATCTAATAAACCATCAGTGAACGAATCCTGTTCTGCTGAAAGTTCGTGTCCTAACACACCTGGCACAAATCGCGAAATCGCATCCATTAACACCATCGTTGGAAGCTCACCGCCGCTCAGTACATAATCGCCAATCGACCATTCCTCGTCGATTTCAGCTTGTATGACTCGTTCGTCGATACCTTCATAACGTCCGGCAACAAAAATTAAACTGTCATTTTCAGACAATTGCTTTACGCCGGCCTGGTCTAACTTTTTACCCTGAGGTGACAAGTAAATCACCTTAGTTTTTTTTCCTGCCGCTAATTTAGCTGCATGAATTGCGTCTGTTAATGGCTGAACCATCATCAGCATACCTGGGCCACCGCCGTAAGGACGGTCATCCACAGTGCGATGTTTGTCGTGGGTAAAGTCTCTAGGATTAAAAAACTCAACGTCCAACAATCTGTTCTTCACCGCTCGCCCTGTGACTCCTTGCTGTGTAAAACTGTCAAACATTTCTGGAAACAGACTTACTACACCAAACCAACGTGTTGCACTTACGTCAGACGTGTGCTCCGCCATTAGTGGGTTCATTAAAACCCGGGATCCCAATCAACTGTGATTGTTCTGCCTTGTATGTCGACCTTCTTAATTACTTGCTCTCGCAAAAAGGGCAACATACGTTCTTTTTGACCAAAAGCGTCCTTTGACTTGGCTTTGACTAACATGACGTCATTCGCACCCGTTTCAAACAACTCTTTTACCACACCCAAGTCATAGCCACCTTCGGTGACAACTTGCATGCCTACTAGATCGCGCCAATAATAATCGTCGTCGGCCAGTTCAGGTAGCTGTTCAGCATTTATTGAAATCTCTAGATTTTTGATGCTTTCCACATCATCTCGAGTCTCAACCCCAACCAGTTTCGCGACCACGCCCTTATTGTGGGTTTTCCAGTGATCAACGGTGTACGGTTTTTTGTCTTGGCCCAAAAGCCAAGGCGAATAATCGAAAACACCTTGTATTTCATCAGTATAGGTAGTGATTTTGACCCAACCTTTAACACCGTAAGGTGCGCCGATTTTGCCAATCACTACTGTGTCAGACGCTAGACTCATCTATACCTCAATCTTATTAAAGCAGTGCTTATGCAGCTGCTTTTTGTGCATCTTTAACCAAGCGAGCAACGCGCTCAGACAGACTTGCGCCATGTCCTACCCAATGCTCAACACGCTCAAGATCTAAACGCAAACGCTCTGCTTGACCTTGTGCAGTTGGGTTGAAAAAGCCAATGTTCTCAATGAACTTGCCGTTACGTGCACGACGACTGTCAGCAACCACTACTTGATAAAATGGACGCTTTTTAGCGCCACCACGCTGTAAACGAATAGTAACCATATAAATGCCTCAAACTCGTAATAGCGTTACTGTTAACTTGTTTGCCCTGCTCTTCGATACCAAAGCACCGAAAATCAAGGCCGCGAGATTATACGGGTTTACCGCTAGTTTGCAAGTAATAAAGGAGCTAAAAACAGGACTAGGTGAATATTATTCGACACACTTTCCGCTGAAATAAACACAGCATAAATAGAGTGAAGCGTAGACTCGCTGGATAATCTAATAAGGCCAATACTCAGATCCCCCCTTTTTTAGCTTTTTTAATCAGCTCAGGGACGAAAGTTGATACCAATACAGGGTTGTTTACTATCGCCACAAACGTTGGCAAAGGCGCTAAACATCAGGCGCTTATTTTCTATGTTCAAAGAAGCGCCTATGTTGCAAATACGATTGCAGGTTGTTGACTATCTTTGCGGTTTAAAAATCGCAAACCCAACAATAACGCCTGTAAGTTTATTGTCTGGCCTCAGTAATTAAGCTAGGGCACTGCCAAATCCTCTGAGTTAGGAAGTTGTTTTATTTGCCATTAACTGCTTGTATTCTTTATCAATAATAGCCCTAACTTTTTCTTGAGATACGGGCTTCGTTGTATAATCGTCCATTCCGGATTCTAAGCAACGTTCTTTGTCTCCATCCATCGCGTTTGCGGTCATGGCCACAATGGTGATGTTCTTGTATAACTCTCCCGCTTCACCAGCCCTAATTTTTCTGGTTGCTTCATAGCCATCCATTACTGGCATTTGACAATCCATAAATACCAAATCGAATTTGCGAGTACCTTTTTTCTCAGAATCTTTAAGCATTCGCAGTAATTCAGAGCCATTAACCGCAGTTGAAAAACTCTCAACGTTGTCTTCTAACATGCATTCAATCACGGCCTGATTGATTTCATTATCTTCAGCAATCAAAATATTCAGCGGGTATAATTCGTTATCTTTAGTAATATCTTGCAGAGTTTGATCGATTTCACCCGCTCCAACTTTGCTAAGTGCTGCAAATAAATCCAACGGAGAAACCGGTTTATCGATATAACCGGTTATATCGAGCCCAGAGGATCTAAATCGTTCATCAGAATCGTAATCAATTACCCACAATCCTTTTAGCCGAGATAACGATTTAATAAAGTCTTCCAAATCCTTAGATTTTTTGCCTTTAATCAAATCTGCGTCAAGTAATATCAAATCAATTCTTGACGACATAACAGGAGATTGTTGAACAACTTCTTCTATCGAAGTACAAGTCATAAAGGCATAATTTGCTTTGTTCAGATATGAGCTGTACACCTCTGCGGCAGACGGATTAGCGCTAATTAACAGCACGGAGGTCTCACTGTGATCCGTTTTGTAGTAATTTTCCAGCGTGAAGGTGCCTTTATCTTCGGCTGGTGTGTCGGGTAGTTCAATTGGAATGGTAAAACAAAACTTACTTCCTACGCCTTCTCGACTCTCCACGTTGATATCACCGCCCATCAATTGGGTTAATTGACGACAAATAGCTAATCCCAAACCAGTTCCACCGTATTCGCGGGTGGTACTGGAATCTGCTTGTGTGAAAGGAGTAAACAAACTTTCAATTTTATTTTGAGGAATGCCGATGCCTGTATCTTGGATACAACACTTAAACTCATAAGCTCCGGTGGGGTTACTTGTTACGCTCGCAATCACCCTGACTTCACCTTTAGCAGTAAATTTCACCGCATTACTGATGAGATTACTGATCACTTGTCGAATTCGACTGGGGTCACCGATTAATATTTCCACATCGATATTTTTGCAATCCAGAAACAGTTCTACTTTGCGGTCGATGTGATAGAAAGAGAATGCTTTTACAATGTCGCTAAGCAAGTGAATCATGTTGAAAGGTACTTTTTCAATATCCAGCTTGCCCGCTTCCACCTTAGAAAAATCAATAATATCGTTAATAACGGTCAGTAATGATGCGGCGCTTTTTTGGGCTATATTAAGCCTTTTTTCTTGTTCAACATTATTTTCATTTTTGATGGCCAAATTTAACATGCCCATCAGCCCATTAATGGGAGTTCTAATCTCATGGCTCATACATGCTAAGAAATTGCGTTTGGCGATATTAGCTGATTCAGCTTTTTCTAGTGCCAATTCTAACTGATAGGCAGTAGGAATACGGACCATGGCTTTGCGGTTAACCAACAGCACCAATGCGGTCGCCACAGACACAATCGCGGTAATAGATTTTGCAACGCCATGCCAGCCATAGGAGCCATGCCAAATAGTATAAATTGCAATCAAGTGGGTAATACCACACATTAAAATGAAGGCTGCGAACAACATAAAAATGCCTTTAAATTTAATGTCTTTGCGTGCTCTTACAACCATAACCAGCACCACTGGAATAGAGAAATAGGCGACAGCAATTAATAGATCCGATATTACATTGACCCATAAAATACTCGGCAACCATGCATAGCAGTGGCCATGTGGCATATAATCATTACTGAAAAACTGTAATAGCTGATCCATTAAAAACCTCACCCTTTTGTTTCTAAAACAGATGTTTAAGTATTAATAGCCACCGCTTAAAAAGCAAACACAAACTTCAATGTCGAGTATAGTCAAATTAAAGCAAAGGTGGCTTTTGCATGACATTTCAACGGGGGTAATGGCATAGGTTGGATCAAGCAATATCGTTCAGTGAACTCGCTATTTCAGACTAAATAAAAGCGACTATCCATGAAAACAGCGCTAATAAGCTACGGCAAAGGTGTTTTTTTATAACGCCTCGAAAACTAACTTATTGGATAAAGCCCGATTTATAAATCAAAGGTAAGCGGTAGCGCGCAATTTGGAATATATACAGTGGAAAAATAAGTCGCACTTCTGATTTACGAAAATGTAGCGGTGAATATTTTGCAAGACAAACTCAACTCGCGAAATTGTAATGGTTCATTATCATTCCAATTATTGAGATTTTTTCACCGTTGCAAATTTTTGATATAGCAACATTGAAGCGCACGAAGCCATTGTGCTTGTCACCACGAAGGCAAACAAATGGGATTCAGCTAAAAAGCCTGTAAAAAACCAAAATAACCCTAGAAAAGTAAAAATCACCAGTGAAAAGCCATACAATTTTAACATGTTTACCTCTTAATTGAAGATGCCTTAGCACCTTCATGATCGATTAATTTCGCTTATGCAACATTGCCAGTGTAGAAGACGCTATCGAAGCAGCGGCTAAGACGCCTATCCCGACAGGATTAGAAACGGCAAGCGCCATACCTAAAAAAGCGGTAGCCGCCCCAACTGAGACGGCCCACTCTGCAGTTCCACCGCCAGTAATAGCGTTTATCTCACTGTTATCTAGTATTTGAAGTCCTTTTTGATGCTGATTATTAATCATAGGTAATTTCCTTTTATTTGAATGTTCAGTTCTGCACGCAGTGCAGAATTAAATTATTGATTCAGAAAGTGGTTTTGTCACCTGTACTGAGGTACAGGTTTTCAATTTAATTAACCTGAGTTGCGAATAAAATTTCTCGAGGAATTGATAATAGCTATCTATTTCAGAAAGTTAGTGAGAATTAATCATAACCGAAACTTAAAAAACATTTATCAATGGTGCAAACTTTAGCGACTAACAAGGCGAGTTTTAGTATGTAAAAGCTAGTCGATTGCTAGAAAACTCAACGCAGAAAACTGAAAACGGGTTTATTGAAGGACACAGATTATTCGAGATTCAGCTTAACTCAATATAGAAGGAAATTATTGAAGCAAGAATCGTTCTATGGATTTAAGACGCAGAAAGAATTTGAATGAACGGGCAAAGTGAATATTATCGTGTATTGATATGACGATTATTCGTCACCTAACAATCTTGTTCACTGCGCCCTAGTAATATCAATTGATTTCTAGCGAATAAAACGACCTCTACTGATTAACAACAGCACAAGCCCCATTAACATCAATACAGAAGGCTCGGATACCCTCGTCATTTGGCCGCGGATCTCACCACTGGGGGAAAATTGAGTATGAAAATTGATGTAGATATTACCCGCCATAAGCTCATCGGCTAACAGATCAGTTAATGGGTTATTCGTATCGTCAAAGCGCCAATCTCCCATTATTGTACCTGATGTGGTTCCTAAAAATTCAAACAGATCGGTGTCAAATAAGTGAACAACACCACCATTCACACCTGGAGGTGCATTATGAAAATGCCCACCACCAGCAGCATCGATGATTGGAGCATTTAAATCCATATAATCAATCTGATAAGTCAATATGTAAGCTCCAACCGTGCCGGTTAACTCCGCCATCGCCATCCCAGACGCTGAAGTTGAAACCGCAGGGACTTCCTGATCACCGCTTAAATCGGCCATGAATATCATACCCGCGCTGGCAAAGTGCGACACAGCGGTAAAACAGATAATCAATACACTTTGGACTAGAGTTTTAGTTTTCATTCGAGATTCTCAAATAAAGTAAGTAGTATTTACTCAAGCAATATTCCGGCCATTTAATTTACCCAAAGTTATCAACTGGTTACAAATTGACCAATTTGGATGTGTAAGAATAGCTGACACTTAAATCTGAGTCAGTGAAAAAATTCAGAGATGAAAACCCAATTAGGCAAGCTCGATTACTTAAACACCATGACTTTCGAGTCTCTAACCTTCGACTGGTTTTTTAACTTGTAATTAACCTAAAAAGGGTTACTGATTTTCTCGTGAGTTTTTTGGCCGGTTAAACGACGATGAGGGGGCATTGGTTAGAATTGAGTTTTTCGATTTGCTTGGCTCTGCCAAACGCAGCTTTTTAACGACGTCATTTTACTGCAAAAGCAGACTATCGATTTATTCACAACCTGTTGATTGTTAGAAAAACAAATCGACAACTAAGCCTATTCGAAAATTGCAATTACTCAAGATTTCGGCCAGAGCGTTGAATAATAAAACACTCTTTTTAGCAAAATGTCACATATCATCGACTCTGGCCCGCAGGTTTACGACCGTTTAAAATTACTCTACTTTTTCAAAGAGTAAATTCCTCACTCTACCATTGGTCATTTTCATCAGACTAAATTCGCCGCTTTCATTTTGCGTAAATGTAATTTCCCCCAGATACCAACGACCTGCGTTAAAGCTGTGTTTTTCTTTTGGGGTTAACTTAAAATCACCATGTCTTATGTGTTTGATCATGAGATTTTCATCCTCTAATTCGATTACGTAGAAGGTTTCTAATTCTTCACTGAAATAGCGGCCTGTATACTGGGTTAATTGTTTTGTGTCAGGTTGCCAACCACGTAACCTTTTCATGGGCATGCCCCCATTTTGGTGTAATGTCCCGTGATTGATCTTGCCCTCGACTGCACTTTCGAATTGAATTTTAATGTCCATGTCATTCATATCAACTCGAAACAAAAGCTCCCCCAGAGGTAGCAATTTCCGCTTTGGACGATTTTCTAATTGGGCAAATAGAACACGTTGCTCAAATGAAATAACAAGCTCAGGACCGTTTTCGATAGACCATTTTCCTATTACAGCGTGAGCCACTTCCTCAGGGATTGTCGAGTTGGCGTGAGATGCTGTTTCTGATTTTTCACTGTCTTGCTTTGTATGCTCTGTCATATGCTGTGCAAAAAATAACTCTGCGGCTGTGTCGCTAATAAATCCTGGCTGAAAACTGGCAATATTGCCTAACACAATCACTCCAGATTCTATTTCAGGGTAATAAGCCAACATGGTTCTAAACCCTGCGTCTGCGCCGCCATGTGAGATTTTGCGCAAACCATTGTGTTTTCCAATGGAAAGTCCTAAGGCGTATTTAATGGTTTCGCCGTTATTCAGCACACCTTGCACCTGCATTGCTTTAATCACCTCAGGGCCACCTACTTTAGCGGTATGAAAATTATGCAACCATAGTGCTAAATCTTCAGCGGTGGTAAACAGGCTAGTTGCGCCACTGTTGGCATAGCTTAAAACAGATTTTGACAAGCCTTCCTCGGTGTTTTGATATGAATATGCACGACCTTTAACGATGCGTTCGTGGTTATCGTATATCTGAGTTGAATTCATGCCCAAAGGTTTAAAAACATTGCTTTGCATCCATTTGGCAAAAGGCTCTCCGCTCACTTTACTCACTACTTCTGATAAAAGTAGATAACCGGTATTACTATATAAAAACTCGTCTCCAGGCGTGAAGTTAAGTTCCTGCTGGCGATAGATTAAAGCTAATAAGTCTTGCTGGCGGATAACATCATCCATTTGTCCACCACTCATTGCCCATAAGTTCCAATGATCCCGCAAGCCACTGGTATGATTTAATAAATGACGTAACGTAATTTTTTGTCCAAAGTCAGGTAACTGTGGTAAGTACTGATGAACATCGTCATCTATTGATAACTTCCCTTGCTCTGCCAACATAGCGATAGCAAAAGCGGTAAACTGCTTTGAAACCGAGGCCATGTGGTAAGGCGTAGCAATGGTATTTGCAATGTCGTACTCAACATTCGCCATGCCATAACCTTTGGAATACGCAATTTTACCTTTACGCACTATTGCCACTACACCGCCTGGCGTGCCGTCACCATAAATGCCCATCAGTTGATCAATCTTGCCTTCTGGTGTTGTCGCTATAGGTTCTGAATACGTAATTTGAAGTGAATATTTGCCTTCACTTTGTTTAAACGGGGATATTTTTAATAGATATTTACCCGCCACGTCACTTTCAAAATGAAAAACTTCGCTGCCCGTGGCCGGTCCATCAAAAGAATCGATCTCTTTGCCTGTGGGATCAATGATGGTAACGATTAAGTCAACGCCAATTTGCATGGCTTCACCACGAATAAATTGGTCTTTGGGCAAGGTGAAAGAGTAAAGATGGTTATCACCGGTTTTTAATTGGTTGAGGATGACGTTATCTTTTTGTAGTTCAGTAGGCTGGGCTTCAGTGATCGCCCATACTTGAAAACTAAGTATTAGCTGTAAAACTAAAATGGATAATCCTGTGATCAATTTATTAGGTTTCATGTGTTACGTCCCTATTAATTCCAGCTCAGCATTGTTTAGAAGCAGAGTGGGAAAGCTGTTTTACCAGTCACTACTATGCAGTAATGACTTAGTTTACTGCAAGTAAATCGCTGCGTTGATTACAAAATTTAATGTTAAAAATTGTTACTTTTCAGTTAGATGAAATATTTTTAATAGCTAATGACTTGGCCTAATGCCAAAGCCGAACTGGGTAAATGTTGCTTGCTAAATTAGCCAAATACGGGCTAGTGTTTTTTGTCAGCTAAGGCTTTTAGTTGTTTCGCAATGCCTACAAATTTTTCGGTTGTTCGAATATAATTTTTGTGGGTTCCTTCGAGCCTTTGCAGCCAGTCGCTCATTAAGGCCTGCATCAAGGGTTCGGCTTGTATACAGGTAAAATCGTAATGGCTGGAGATTAATTCTTGGGGTAAAGGCGCGTTGTCTGCTAAAGGCTGTATTCCATTGATAAGGGTGCTACGATTTAACTGCGGGATAAGTTCATCAATTCCTTCACGCAGAAACCCGTAGTATGTTTCTAACATTTGTAGGCTATATCGCGCATTTAGCAATTGTGTGCGCTGCGCGGGGTCAGCGATAAAACCCATCTTTCCAGCCGAAATCATTTCATCTAACACGGCTGGGTCTTTGGGAGGGGGAATAGCAAAAAAACCACTTTCCATTAACCGGTTAGCACGTTGTTGATCGCACACCGAATCTGCTCGCAGCATAGACGTTAAATCAATGCCATTTCGAAGGAATTTTTCATACTGATTGCTTTGTTTTTTACGTGTGTCACTTAGCGCTGCGTATTCGATGGCCAGACGATCATGATAAGCAGCAGCTTCGGCATTTTGGGCTCGCTAAGGTGACCACAGGTAAGCGAATCAAGCTTCGCTCACCTGTAGCGTTATTTTACACAAGCCATTAACGCTTGGGTGGGAACATGCCTCCCATACCACCAGGGCCGCCCATTCCGCCGGGAGGCATCATGCCTTTCATATTACGCATCATTTTTTTCATGCCGCCACCGGACATTTTTTTCATCATCTTTTGCATTTGCATGAACTGCTTTAACAAGCGGTTGACGTCTTGGATTTGAGTGCCTGAGCCTGCGGCAATACGTTTTTTACGCGAGCCTTTGATCACGTCGGGACGTTGTCTTTCGCCAGGCGTCATGGAATTGATGATCGCTTCCATTTGATTAAATTGCTTATCGTTGGCTTTATCTTTGATTTGCGCTGTCATGTTGCCCATTCCCGGCATTTTATCCATCAGCCCCATCATGCCGCCCATATTGCGCATTTGCTCTAGTTGCTCTTTAAAGTCTTGAAGATCAAAACCTTTACCTTTTTGCACTTTGGCAGCCAGCTTCTGGGCTTTGTCTTTATCTACTTTACGCTCGACTTCTTCGATGAGGCTCAGCACATCGCCCATGCCAAGGATGCGCGACGCGATCCGTTCGGGATGGAAGGGTTCTAATGCATCGAGTTTTTCGCCCATACCAATAAATTTAATCGGTTTGCCAGTAATATGACGCACAGACAACGCGGCCCCACCTCGAGCATCACCATCGGTTTTGGTCAGTATCACACCGGTCAACGGTAAGGCTTCATTGAACGCTTTGGCAGTGTTAGCCGCGTCTTGACCTGTCATGGCATCCACCACAAACAAGGTTTCAATTGGGTTTACTGCTTCATGCAGGGCTTTGATTTCGCCCATCATTTCACCGTCGATATGCAAACGGCCTGCAGTATCAATTAGCAGTACATCAAAAAATTGTTTTTTAGCATGGTCAATAGCAGCTTGCGCGATGTCCAGCGGACGCTGCAAACTACTTGACGGATAAAAGCCAACATCCAATTCTTCAGCAAGGGTTTGCAGTTGCTTGATCGCCGCAGGTCGGTATACATCGGCACTCACAACCAGTACTTTTTTCTTTTCACGTTCTTTTAAGTACTTAGCTAGCTTACCCACACTGGTGGTTTTACCAGCACCTTGTAAACCTGCCATCAAAACAACCGCAGGTGGTTGCGCGGCCAAATTCAACGATTCATTGGCGACGCCCATGACGCTTTCAAGTTCAGATTGAACAATTTTGATAAACACCTGACCGGGCTTAAGACTTTTGGTTACTTCTGTACCAACTGCGCGTTCCTTAACTTGTGCAACAAAGTCACGAACCACTGGCAAAGCAACATCAGCTTCTAGCAGGGCCATACGCACTTCGCGCAAGGTATCTTTGATGTTGTCTTCTGTCAGTCTTCCTTTGCCGCTAATATCGCGCAGGGTTTTGCCTAAGCGTTCTGTGAGGTTTTCAAACATAATTGATCTGGTCCATAGGTGTTATTAGCCGAGATTATACCCAATGTGGATACATATAAGAACCATGTTGAACAATTCAAGTCGTTATTTTTAGTTGATACTGAATCAAGCAACAGATACTTTATGCTCAGCTAACTAATCTGATCAAATTCTCCAAGTTCAATTAAAAGGTTTTGGCACTGTGTTAATACAAATCGTCTGCGTTTTCTTATATATACTTGCTGCGGGCTGGGTGGGCTCTCGTTTATTCCATCATCAAGGGCCAAACCCCAAGCTCATGGCAATCCCTGCATTCCTGGCGTTGACGGCTCATCTGTACTTGCTCTTTGAGGGCATGATACAAGGCGAAGGCACTAACATGAGCATCATGAATGTCGCCTCACTGATCGCCTGGTTGGTAACCTTCACCATGACATTGGCGTCTTTCTCGTTTGCTACTGCTATTTTGATGCCCGTGGTCTTTGGCTTTGCCGCATTGATAGTGTTACTTAGCGCTGTGATTCCAGATGTGCACATGATGCAAATTGCCCTGAAGCCGGCACTTATCATTCATATTACGTTAGCCTTGCTGGCATATGGCTGCTTAAGCATTGCGGTGCTTTATGCCGTCCAACTCGCCTACATCAATAGTCGTTTAAAACACAAAAAAATGTCATTGATGCATTCGTCATTGCCGCCGTTAATGACAGTCGAAACCATATTCTTCAAATTATTAATTACCGGTACCGTGCTATTAACCTTATCGTTGCTGAGTGGATTCGTATTTTTAGACAATATGCTTGGCACAGAGCAAGCGCACAAAACCATCTTATCGGTCATTGCTTGGTTAGTATTTTGTATCACTGCGATGGGTCACCAAAAATGGGGATGGCGAGGTAGACCTGTTATTACCGCTACATTCATTGGTGCGTTTTTATTGACCTTAGCCTATTTTGGTAGTCGCTTCGTGCGCGACGTGTTACTGGGATAACCCGCATTGCCCAAAAATAATGTGTAAATTGGACTTGAATAGTAACTCGTAAGCACATACATTCACTGTTGAGCCACAACACAGGAACCACCTAGTTGGACGACATATCGACGAGTACGTTACTCATCACACTCGCCATTCTTATTCTATTGTCTGCGTATTTTTCAAGTTCAGAAACGGGCTTGATGTCTATAAACAGGTATCGACTCAAACACCTTGAAAACGAGGGGCATAAGGGCGCCTTGCGGGTTCAAAAGCTGATTGCCCGTCCGGATCGTTTAATTGGGCTCATTTTGATCGGCAACAATCTGGTCAATATAGGCGCAACCACGGTGGCCACCATCATATGTGTGCGCCTGTATGGTGATATTTGGGGGCCGGTGGTCGTCACCGTAGGGTTAACCCTGATCATTCTGATTTTTGCCGAAGTCACGCCCAAAACCTTAGCGGCTTTGTACCCAGAAAAAGTATCCTTTGCCAGCTCATTTATCTTGTTACCGCTACTAACCTTATTTTACCCCTTTGTGTATTTTATCAATGGCATCACCAACGGTATTTTAGTGTTGTTGCGAATTAGCCCATTGAATGACGATGGCCAAAATCTCAGTCGTGAAGAATTAAGAACAGTGGTGCATGAAGCTGGCGCTATGATCCCACAGAAACACCAAGATATGTTAGTTGGAATACTTGATTTAGAAAAAGTCACCGCCGAAGATATCATGGTACCGCGCAGTGATATTGTGTCTATCGACATTAACGATGATTGGAAAGATATACAGCGACAATTGGTAAACGCACAGCACACTCGGGTTTTGTTGTACCGAGACTCTATCGATGATGCAGTGGGGTTTGTCCACATGCGCGATGCCTTGCGTTTGTTATCCAAGGATCAATTTACCAAAGCCAGCTTGCTCAGAGCCGTTAGAGAAATTTATTTCACCCCTGAGTCGACCCCGCTGCATACCTTAATGTATCAATTTCAAGCGGCCAAAGAGCGCATAGGGTTAGTAGTAGATGAATACGGTGATATTCAAGGGTTAGTTACCTTAGAAGACATTTTAGAAGAAATCATTGGCGACTTTACGACCAGCATAGTGCCCGACCACTCAAAAGAAGCGCACGTTCAGCAAGATGGCAGTGTACTTGTTGATGGCAGTGCTAACTTACGTGAATTAAATAAAGAAATGGACTGGAACTTCCCTACTGAAGGTCCAAAAACACTAAATGGTTTGATATTAGAACATCTCGAAGATATTCCAGATGCAAATATCAGTGTCAGAATCCATGGCTATCCGATTGAAATTATCGAAATTAAAGACAATATGATTAAATCGGTAAGGGTACTTCCCACCTATTACAGCATGCCCAACGAAGAGGACAACTAACGTCCTTTTCGTAACTCTTAGCTAAGTTGAAAATATGCAACGCGAATTAGCGTAACGATAGCGGTGCCCAAATAGCAGTGCGCAAAGACATCACCTTTTGGGAGTTAGTCTTGGTTATTCAACCGCGCCTTTCCCCTGTTCTGCCTGAGCGGCTCGATTAGCCCTTATGCGCGCTTTCACCTGCTCAACACGCTCGTTCAGACCTGACAGACGAGCATAGATATCCTCCAACTCATCATCATGGGTCAACTCTGATTTTTCTACGTGTTTTTGCAATACCTGCTGAAGATATGCAGGCAAGGTGTTGCTCGACATAGGCCTCTCCTCTCGCAGTTTTTATCGGAAAATCCGCGTAAAACTAAAGAGAAAAATCGCTAGGTTCGATAGTGCCCAGAATTCATTAGATATTTTTTGTCAGCCCAATGGGATCTGATAACAGGCACTCGTAACTAAAATGGTAAAACAACCGGCTAATGTTATTTAATTTTGGGAAACCAACCGCAGTGTGACACAGATAACGAGTCCACTAGGGATTAAAATCTGCAATTACCTTACCTTGCGAGGCACTTAAATCATAATCAATGCAAACCAACGAGCCGGTGCTGAAAATACGCGAAAAATGCGCACCACAGAGCGCGTCAATTAAATAGCTAACAAATGGCATATGGCTGACAATTAACAACGCGGACGTGTTCTGTTGGTCTTGATACCGTGCATTGATGTAATCATGCGCTAGATGGCAATCGCCAGTAGGTACAATATCGCTACTAACAGCAATATTTTCAACCGACAGCAAGGTATTCACCTTGTCAAAGGTTTGTTGTGCTCGAAGAAATGGACTGACGAGTGCATTGTTGATCTCAATGTGATGAGTTGCTTCGAAGTTTCGTAACCAAACTGACGCTTTTTTAGACTCAGAGATCCCGAGTTCCGTTAATGGTCTTTGCTTATCATTATACAATGAGTTAATCGCCTCACCGTGTCGCATTACAAAGATATACATGAAAATGTCCAGCAAACTGGTGTTGTGATAACCAGTGTTTAAACTCAGATTAGCAGTATAGTAAAGTTGTAAACCAATAAAAACTATCAATTTTGTTAGGATTTACACATTTTAGGAAAATAAGCGGTAAATAACCGCTAAAAACTCAGCCAAAAAAACCTTCACTTCCATTTCAATCGCACTATCCGAGCTCAAAACGCAACGATTGTCTGCAAAGACGATTCAAAACAGCGGTCAGAACAAGCAAAGATCAGCGCTGCTAAAGGTCAAATTACGATAAAAGTACAACGAGTTTGTACAACCATCGAACGTTAGACTAAAGTTGATGTTTAAAATATGTAGTTTTACGTTATGCTTCCAGTCTAACTCATTATTAATGGGGCTTATCTTACTTGTTAGTTAGTCAAAATGATCATCGCGAATACGCACTTGAAACCCTGCCCAATGGCCTACAGGTGTTGTATATTCATGACCAAAACTGCAAAAAATCAGCCGCTTCTTGGTGTGTTAATGCGGGGCATTTTAACGATCCTACTGATTGTTGTGGCCTAGCACATTTACTTGAACATCTGATTTTTAATGGTAGTGAAAATTATCCTGAAGCAGATGAGTTCGATCGATTTTTAAATCAGTATTCAGGCGGCGTCAACGCGTGGACCGGAACTGAGTATTCTAACTATCATTTTGATGTGGCTCACGAGCAATTAATATCAGCTCTAGCTCGTTTCAAAGACATGCTGTTTTTCCCATTATTCGAGCAACAAGCAATTAGCAAAGAGATCAACGCAATTGATGCGGAATTCAAGCTCAAAGTGAATGACGACTTGAGACGCCTTTATCAGGTGCATAAAGAAACCTGTAATCCCGCCCACCCTTTTAGTCAGTTTTCCGTGGGCAACGCCGAAACCTTTACGAAACATAGTTTAGTCCAGCTGCAATCATTACTTAGACAGTATCACCAACGCTTTTATATCCCCGCAAACTCGCGGCTGGTAGTGATAAGCAAACATCCGATTGAATATCTAAAGCAACAGCTAAATCAAATATTTAA
Source organism: Aliiglaciecola litoralis (assembly GCF_039523355.1). NCBI lineage: Bacteria > Pseudomonadati > Pseudomonadota > Gammaproteobacteria > Alteromonadales > Alteromonadaceae > Aliiglaciecola > Aliiglaciecola litoralis. Next base: position 751,366 of record NZ_BAAAFD010000001.1, read on the forward strand.
CGATCTCAAATCCACACCTTTGCCCAGTGTGGTTAAACAGCCGCCTCTTTACTTGCCTGAACAACTAGGTGTGCAGATCAGTATTAACCCAATCAAAGATGCCAGAAGATTGATTGTCAGTTTTGCCTTACCTGATGTGCAACATATGTATCAAACCAAACCGCTGGAATACATCAGTCATTTATTAGGTGATGAAGGTAAAGGCAGTTTACTTGTCTACCTCAAAAAACAAGACTGGGCCACAAACTTAACCGCCGGTGGTGGTATTAATGGCTCAAATTTCAAAGATTTTAATGTCAACCTACAGCTGACAGAGTCTGGGAAAGACAATATTTCGAACATACTAAATGCGCTATTTTATTATTTACAATTGATAAAAAAAGGGCTCAGTGAACCGTGGCGATTACAAGAAAAAGTTCAATTAGGCCTGCTCGCATTTAATTTTGCCGAGAGCAGTAAAACCATTGACGAGGCACAACAATTAGCCAACCAGTTATTTCACTACCCAAATGATCAAGTACTCAGTGGCGATGCGTTAATTACTCAGCCAAACCCCGAGCTTATTGAGCAATGTCTTGGCTACATGCGGCCAAATAACATGCGTTTGAAATTCATTTCTAAAGATGCACCAACAGATAAACAAGCACGCTGGTATCACACACCGTATAAATTAGAATCTGTAGATGCCGAAATACTCAATACCTTGTTAACGCCGGAGCCAATTGATGAATTAGCATTACCCGATAAAAATCCTTTCATCTCAAAGCACCAAGAAATTACCTGCGTCAGCGCTACTCATCTTGTGCCTAAACGCATATATGAGTCAGACGCCATGCATGTCTGGTTTGCCCAAGATGATCAATTTTGTCAGCCAAAAGGTGATTGTTATGTGTCATTTGACTGCGCTGCTGTTGCTGATGCTGATGCTGATGGGGCAAGTGTATCTGCATACAAACGTCTTTGGGCGGGCCTTGTTTCAGAGCATTTAAACGACCAATTTTATCAAGCTGGCGTGGCCGGATTACATTATCATTTCTATTCTCATCAGGCAGGTTTTACCCTTCACACCAGTGGTTTTAGTCAGCAACAACTTAATCTATGCATTGCCATTATTAAACAAATTATGTCTGAAATAGATTTTTCAAATCTGTTTCAACAAGTAAAAAACAAACAAGTTCAGAGCTTGCAAAACTCGCTGCTCAACAAACCGATTAACCGGCTGTTTAATCGACTATCTGGCATAGTTCAAAAGCATACTCATGCCCCGAGTGAGGTACTCAGCTATGTTGAGAGCGCAACCTTGGATGATGTTAAAGCGGTGAAAACGCGCTTGTTCGAACAATACTTTTTGGAGATCTTTGTCTTTGGCAATTGGCAAAAAGAACAGGTAGACCACTACATTGAAGGTTTACAAGAACTGAAATTAGAGTGCGGGAATGGCACCAAAATCAAACGTGATGTGATTGATTTAAAACATAATCATCGTTTTATTAATGCAGTAGATAACCCTCATAAAGACGCAGCGGTAGTCCTGTATATTCAAACGCCCAGCGCTTCAAATCGAGACATTGCAATGACCATCTTGATTGAACAAATGCTCGCCTCTCCGTTTTTTCATACGTTACGCAACGAAAAGCAGTTAGGTTATCTGGTCGGTAGTGGTTATTTGCCCCTCAACCAGCACCCAGGGATGGCATTTTATATTCAATCACCCACTCACAGTGCCAAAGAGTTGGTTGTTGAAATTGATGCATTCTTACACGAAATGGCTACCAACATCGAAGATATGCGCGAGATTTGGCAATTTGTCAAAGCCAGCGTCGCCAAACAACTTGTAGATAGTGATACGAGCTTGTCTGTCAAAAGTCAGCATTATTGGATGGCTATCGGAACTGAAGAGCAAGACTTTAAGCACCAACAAGCATTGGCATATGAACTAGAGCAACTGAAATTCAATGACATCTGCGCGTTTGTGCAGAACATGATCAAAACTGAACTGTTCGGTTCCTTGGTGCTTTATTGCGCAGGTGATAAACCCGCCCGTGTCCCCACCCAAGGCGAGGAAATACGAGAGCTCAGTCATTTTAAAGCCCAAGCAAAGTATATAGCCTGAGCCCGCATCGAACGGATTTCGTACAATTTCATTAAAAAGTGTTAGATTCCGTCAGTTTTAACCAGTTTTAAGTTGTAGGTTTACGACTTTTTCGGCATATTACCTTACTGTGCTGCAACGCACTGCGGCAATCGTTGATGTTAATAATAATAAATTAAAAAAACACAACACCAAAGGTAGTAGATTACATTGAGTTTATACAACAAGACATTTAGGTTTTTTGCCACCCTAGCATGGTTAACTGTGATGTCTCTCTCAGCGCAAGCCAATGTCTCTGATATCCAATTCAAAAACTACACGGTCGAACAAGGCCTTTCGCAAAGTACCGTTCTCGATATCATTGAAGACAGCGATGGCTATATTTGGATTGCCACTACTGAAGGTGTCAATCGTTTTGATGGTAATCAATTCAAACAGTATTTCCCGCGCATGTCTGGTGGTAATCAATTACCGGTTGAGTTAATTAGGCGTTTACATATCGATTCATCAGGGACGCTTTGGTTATCGGCGATGGGTGGTGTGGCTCGATATGTACCTGAACAAGACAAATTCAAGGTATACACCTCCCGAGATAGCGCTCTTAATGCTACCTCCTACTGGGCTTTCGTAGAATTACCTGACGGTCGCTTAATTGTGTCTGGAGAAACAGGGCTTTTTGCATATGACCCTATTAATGATGACTTTACCAAAGTGGTGTTCGATGCTCAGAACCCGATTAAAGATCTCGTTCGTTTCATGCATGTTGAAAACAACATCTTGTGGGTGGGTGCTCAAACAACCGGTGTGTTTGCCATCGATCTCAATACCAATAAACTTTACGACCTGAATTTAGAGAACCCGTGGGGAATCAAATTAAATGCATCCCAGTTGTTTGATCTTAAAATACTCGATAACCAATACTGGCTAGCAACCAATACAGGCGTGTTAGTATTATCTTCCGATCTGGTTGAAATTAAACGTATTACGGCATCCGCTAGCAATGACGGTTTAGTTAACAATGTCGTGCGTTCTATCGTGCCAGCAAACGACACTGAGGTTTGGATTGCAACCGTAAATGGTCTAAGCATCTACAACAAAGAAACCGAGCTGACCTTTTCAGTGGATAAGAATAATGGCTTATATGCAGGGTTAGTCAGTCCGTTTATTTTAAAGGCGTTTAAAGACAGTAACAATGCAATTTGGTTAGGCACTTACACCTCAGGTTTATTTCAATATCACTCCCAATTCGCCGCGATAAAACATTTCAAAGAAATAGGCTCTAGCGACGAGTCAGTGACGGACAACAGTGTTTGGGGTTTTGCTGATAATGGTGATAGTCGAGTTTGGATATCGACCCAAACAGGTGGACTCAGCTTGTTCAATACCCAAACAGGTGAGTTTAAGCGTTTTACCAATGTTATCGACAGTATCATTTTCAACATCGACATTGATGATTTAGGCAGATTGTGGGTAGTTACTAGCGATGGCGTGAAGATATTAAGTTTTGTTGATGAACAGTTAAACGAAATCGCCAGTTACTTACCTGGAAAGCGCATTATTGAAATAAATCGCATGCACGACGACTTCTGGGTAACCGACATCTCTGATAATAAACTCTATTCTTTTAAGAAGAATGAGCAAGTGCCTACGTATGAAGAGAAGCAGTATAGAAATCTTGAAAAAGTCACTCCCCTGTTTATGGATTCACAAGGCAATGCGTGGTTGAGGTCCAATTTAGGATTAGTGGTTCACACGAAAGACAACAGTAAGTTTCAACAAATTGACTTGCGCAGTTTAGTCGGTGGAATTGCCCCGGTCGTATTTACTATCCACGAGACCGCAGATGCGTTTTGGGTGTCCACGGGTAAGCATGGTTTGTTCAAACTCGACAAAGAGACTTATAAAGTATTAGAGCACGTTCACCCAAGAGGCTATGACGTGCGCGGCTCAGTGGCCAACTCAGTGTTGTTTGGCGAAAATCAAGACAGCGTGTGGCAAAGTACGCAATCTGAGATCTTCCAGATATCTCTTAAAACGGGTGAGCTGATGAGAATGATCGGCCGCTCAACCTTGGATTATAACGATCTAAACCAGACCGCTATATTGGCCACTGAAGATGGTCATATGTTGGTTGGTGGCTTCAGCGGTTTCCACTTTTTCAAACCCAGTGAACTTAATGAAGGGCGAGTAAGTGTTTTTAATTCGCCCTATGTAGAAAATACGCAACTAGCAAAACCGAATATTACTGAACTTAGGATACTAAACAAAGCGGTTGATATCGGCACCCCAGGTTCACCATTAACGAAACCGATTTCGTTGACCCGCTCCATCACGCTTTCTCACAAAGATGTGCCTTTTACCCTCGTCTTTGGCCACAGCAATTCAATTTTTAACGACCAAATTACCTATCGCTATCGATTATTAGGCTGGCGCGATACCTGGTTTGAAACAGCTGAAAATGAACGCTTTGCCTCTTTTTCAATCGAAACCCATGGTAATCACGTTTTTGAAGTGCAAGGCAGAGTTGGCACCGGCCCTTGGTCAGAGCCTGCAACACTTGAGATTTTGATCTCTCCACCTTTCTGGTTAGACAAGCCCGCCATGGTAGTTTACGCCGGAGTGGGCGTATTGGTATTGCTGTTAATGCTGCGCCAATACAAACGTAAGTTAGCCATTCAGAACTCAATTCGAGATAGTGAAGAACGACTCAAATTAACGCTTTGGAGCAGTGGCGATGAATTATGGGATTGGGACGTATACCTAGGTCAGGTTTATCGAGCCAACACTTGGGGAACTATGGACTTTCCACAAGACGATATTCGCTCGAATAGTTCCTATCAAGCCAATATTCACCAAAACGACGTAAAGCGCGTACAGGATGCTTTAAATAAACATATCAACAAACAATCGGAACATTTTGAAGTCACCTACCGGGCGCGCACCTTCAAAGGTGAATGGGTATGGATATTAGATCGCGGCATGATTGTTAAACGCGATAACAATGACCAACCACTTAGGATGACCGGAACCCTAAAAAATATCAGTCATTTAAAACAAGCCGAAGAACAATTGAAGCTGTATGAGCGATCAATTGAAACGATCTCCGACGGGGTATTTATCGCTGATACTAACTTCAAATTTATTTCAGTAAACCAGTCGTATTGCCAATACACAGGTGAAACACGCGAGCAAGGTCTTGCCAGTGTTTTGAAGTTTAATCAATATCCAGCGGCCTTTACCGAAGAGGTCAGAAAGTCTCTGCGCCAAAAAGGGAACTGGAATGGTGAGGTAGAATCCAGACGCGCAAATGGTGAACGTTATGAGATGGAGCTTAATGTTGATGCTATCCATGATGAAGATGGCAAAACCACCCACTATGTCGGGGTTTTTTCAGATATCACCTCACGCAAGAGCACCGAAAAAGAACTACTCAAATTGGCTAATACAGATCCACTGACTGAAATGCCAAACCGGTCATTTTTCCAAGCGAGTCATAATAACCTAGTGAGAAAGGACGTGTCTCACGCATTAATTTGCCTCGACATGGATAACTTTAAGAAGATAAACGATTCTCTGGGTCACCAAACGGGCGATATCCTGATCAAACAAATTGGTAAACGTTTGCAGAAAATAGTCGGTACCCAAGCAACGTGTTATCGTTTAGGTGGCGATGAATTTAGTATCTTGATTGATAACGAAGAGCAAATGTCGCGCATTAACCATTACGCTCAGCGCGTTTTAGATCAAATGGCTCATCCGTTTATTATCAACAAACAAGAGTTTGTTTTGGGCGCCAGTGTCGGTATCGCATTTTATCCAGAAGATGGCAACACGCCTCAAGAGCTTCTTAAGAACGCTGATACCGCGATGTATTTTGCTAAAAATGCCGGTGGTAACAAATATCAATTTTTCAGTGGCGAAATGAATCAAAATGCAGTTAGGCAGCTGCAAATTGAAAACTTGATCCGCTATGGCCTAAAAGAAGATTTGTTTACCGTGTTCTACCAACCTAAGGTAGACATCGCTAGCGGTAAACTAGTCAGCATGGAAGCCTTGGTGAGGTTTGAGCATCCAGAAAAAGGCATTGTCAGCCCGGCACAATTTATCCCACTAGCGGAAGAAACAGGCCAGATTATAGAAATTGGCGAACAAGTTTTGCGCAAAGCCTGTGAGGACACCAAACGTTGGGTATCGCAAGGGCTATTCACTGGCAGAGTTGCCGTCAATATTTCGGCGCGTCAATTTGAATTACCTGACTTAGATGACCGAATTTCTCGAATTTTACAAAAAGTGGGCTTATCTGCCCTGCACCTAGAATGTGAAATTACCGAAGGCACTTTGATGCAACAGCCCGACCAAGCATTGCAATTAATGCAACGTTTACGGGAAAAAGGCATTCATTTAGCGCTGGATGACTTTGGTACTGGCTACTCCTCGCTCGCCTATTTGAAAAAATTCCCACTCAATACATTAAAGATAGACAAAGCCTTTATCGATGACATTGCCACCAGCAGCGTTGATAAGCATATGACCGCGGCAATCATCAACATTGCCCATAATCTGGGGTTAAAAGTTGTCGCTGAAGGGGTTGAGCAAGAGAAGCAACTGGATATATTAAGACGTTACGAATGTGAAATGTTACAGGGTTATTTGTACAGTAAACCCCTGAGTGCAGCTAAATTTGAACGCTTGCTAAAAGAAAACCTACAAATTAGTCAATTAATCGGCGCTACTTAACCTGAGCTCAGCAACCGAATATGGCGTTTAACGCAACTCCCCTGCTCCGACCTGTTACACAAAGCGAAACTATTTTTCGCCCTTCACCAACTGTAAAAGCCTATTTTTTAATCGATATTGCGCAGAATTTAGTTCAAAAGCCAAAAATATTCACTTTTCGGTAAGATTTTTTCCTTTTGGCGCTAAAGTTGGCACGCTCTTCGCAGATACAATGGTAACTGACATATTTTTGTCAGTTATAAAAATAATAATATTAATAAGTATCAAAGAGGAACGAAAAGATGTTAAAAGCATATGCCGTAGCACTAATGTTAACTACTACTCCAGCAACTGCCAACCTAGATGGCGCGAAGCAAACGGAGCAGCAGAAGCCGATCATTTCTCAAACCACTCAAACCAACAAAGGTTGGGGCTTGGGTATCGGTCTATAAGTGCTGATGCGTTGGACGTTTTAGGTCCATATTTAATGTTGTTAAAGAGAGAGGTTTTACCTCTCTTTTTTTATGCCCGCAGGAAGGTACTTTGAAAGCCTTGAGCATGACGCAAGGTAATGTGTTGCGATATCGTAAACATAGGTAACACGAAAGGACCAAATATAAATCCAGCTAATGCCCACTTTTTAGGAGGTAGCGCACTCTTAAAAGACTCTACATAATAATAAAGACTGCAAACAACACAGACTAGCAACCCAATCAACATTTACAACTCCTCGCCACGACATAAAAAAGCGGCCGAATAATACCTGTTTGAGCGTTTAAATCACCTATTTTCAGTGAAATAACGATAAAAAAGCCGGGAAACCCCGGCTTTTAACATTTTCATTACAGTGGATTAATACTAATAAAACGTTTGCTTATTTTTAGCCATATCCAGTAGACGCTGAGCCGGTGTAAATTTATCACCAAATTGGCTAGCATAATGATTGAGTCTATCGACCACATGCTGAGCACCGAGCTTGTCCATATAGCGGAATGGTCCACCTAAAAATGGCGGGAAACCAATCCCAAAGATAGCGCCTATGTCACCGTCACGAGGACTTCGGATCACGTCTTCGTCTAAGCACATTGCCGCTTCATTAAGCATCATCAATACGCAGCGCTCTGCAATCTCGTTACCGCTGAGTCCCTTAGCTGGTGTGATCCCCAATAACTCATAAACACTTTCATCTACTTCTTTACCCGGTTTCTTACCGGTATAAGCATAGAATCCACGTTTGTTCTTTTTCCCCTTGCGATCGTCAGCCAACACTTTGTCAAATGCGTCTGCCGATTTGAAGCGATCACCAAACTGTGCCATCAATATAGGAATAATTTTAGTGCCTACATCGATGCCAACTTCGTCTAGTAATTTAACCGGCCCCACGGGAAAGCCAAATTTGACTAACGCGTTGTCGATATGTTCGATAGGCTCACCGGCAAGCAACACATTAGCCGCTTCGTTCATGTAAGGAGCCAAAATACGATTAACATAGAATCCGGCTCCATCTTTGACCACTATCGGTGTTTTGCCTTGTTTGCGCGCCAAGTCTACTGTCGTCGAAATGGTGAGATCCGAGGTTTTGTCATGAGCGATAACTTCTGCTAATGGCATTTTGTCCACAGGCGAAAAATAGTGCAAACCAATGACCTGTTCAGGGCGTTTGGCTTTGTCGGCGATCTGACCAATTGGAATAGACGAGGTATTTGAAGCAAAAATGGTATTTTCATTACAATGAGTTTCAACGTCATTGACCATGTTTTGCTTGAGTGTTAAATCCTCAAAAACCGCTTCGATAACCACATCTGCATCACCAAAACCGGAATAATCGACGCTGCCAGTTAGTAGCGACATTTGCTTTTGCATTTCAGACTTGCGAATAAATCGACGCTTTACCTTCTTATTAAGCAAGTCATAAGAATACTTCATGGCATTCGCAATACCTTCGGGACGAATGTCTTTGATACGCGCCGGCAAACCTGCCTTAGTTGCTGTAACAAAGGCTATTCCACCGCCCATTAAACCGCCGCCCAACACGCCAATCTTGTGTAGTTTAGCGGGTTCAACGCCAGAGACTCCGGTTTCTTTTTTCATTTCTGTAGTGGCAAAAAAGATATTACGCAGTTGCTCAGATTCAGCAGACATTACTAATTGTCCGAAGTTTGTCGCTTCTACCCGCATGCCATGTTCAATCCCCTTGCTAATACCTGATTCGATACAATCAATGATGAGCTCAGGTGCCGGATAATTTCCTTTGGTTTTAGCCAGCGTTTGCTTTCGGGCTTGATTAAACAAAGTACTACGTCCAAAGGGGGTTTTCTCTAAAAACTTACCCATCAGATCTAGTTTAGGCTGTTTTTTCGCGGGCTTAGATTTTTGCGCAAGCTCAATCGCCACATCCAACAAAATGGACTGAGGCACCATGTCATCGACAATACCGTATTTCAAAGCTTGCTTAGCTCTCACCGGAGCACCTGTTAGCATCATTTTCATGGCTTTTTGCACGCCGATTAGTCTTGGCAAACGTTGCGTGCCGCCACTGCCAGGGAGCAACCCCAGTTGTACTTCAGGTAAGCCCAATTGAGTTTTGCTGTCGTCACTACAAACACGAGAATGACACGCCAGTGCTAACTCTAATCCACCGCCAAGCGCTGGACCATGGATTGCAGCCACAAAATGCGCTTGCATATCTTCAATTCGTTGAAATATTTCCTGACCACCTTGTGAAATGGCTTGTGCATCTTCGGCGGTTTCACAGGACGCCAACATACTGATATCTGCACCAGCAACAAAGGAATTATCCTTACCGCTGACAACCACTACACCTTTGATGTTGTTGTTGCTTTCTATCTGATCTAACATCACCGAAATTTGCTCTGAAAATTCAATTTTCAGCGTGTTCATTGACTCGCCAGGGACATCAATGGTCAAGATTGCAATGCCATTTTCTCTTTCTTGCAGAGTAAATGCGCTGGTTGCTTCGGTGTTTTCTGTCGCTTTTTTCGCTTTAGCCATTATCTGTTCCCCTTACTCTGTTTCAACAATCATGGCCGCACCTAAGCCACCTGCAGCACAAGCCGTTACTAAGCCAGTACCACCGCCTTTGCGATTCAGATCGTTTAGCATCTGCGTGATCATTCGCGTTCCTGTTGCTGCAAATGGGTGTCCATATGCAATGGAACTGCCCATTTGATTAAACTTGTCCATATCAATTTCACCTGTTGCTTTGCTACGTCCAAGCTTTTCTTGGGCGAATTTATCACTGGCAAACATCTTCAAATTAGCCAAGGTTTGCGCTGCAAAGGCTTCGTGCATTTCGATAAGTGTTAAATCGTTCAACGTCATGCCTGCTCTATCCAAAGCGATAGGTGTTGCGTATGAAGGTCCCATCAACATATCTTCCCACACATCGATGGCAGCGAAAGCGTAACTCTTGATATAACCTAATGGTGTGTAACCTAACTCTTTGGCGCGACTTTCCGTCATCATAATTACCGCAGAGGCGCCATCAGTTAATGGCGTGGCATTGGCAGCAGTCACTGTGCCGTGTTTCTTGTCAAACACCGGACGTAATTTCGCGTAGCCTTCTAATTTGGAATCGAATCGCACGTTATTATCTTTTTCTAGGGCACCTTTAAAAGGTTCGGCATAAGCGGTCATCACTTCATTATCTAAATGACCAGCTTCCCAGCTCTGCGCCGCTAAAGTATGCGAGCGATGCGCTAATTCATCTTGTGCTTGTCGGGTAATACCATGTGATTTAGCCATTTGCTCGGCGGTTTGTCCCATTGACAATCCGGTTGAATACTCAGCAACGGCCGGCGGCACAGGTAACAAATCTTTAAAGCCCAACTTTTTCAGGATGTTAAACTTTTGTCCCAAGGTTTTGGTTTTTTGCATATCGGTCAGGGCTCTAGCCAGCGCTTTGGACACACCAATAGGAGAAACTGAAGTAGAATCGGCGCCACCGGCAACACCCACGTCGATATTGCCTGCCATCATTGATTCGGCAATATTCACCGTTGACTGAAAACTGGTCGCACAGGCTCTGGAAACGGAGTAAGCGTCGGTGTGAACGTTCATACCCGTTCCTAACACAATCTCTCTGGCGATATTTGGCGCTTCTGGCATTTGTACCACTTGGCCATAAACAAGCTGATCAACCAATTTAGGATCTAAATTATGTCTGGTAAGCATTTCGTTAACGACCATTTTGCCCAGATCGACTGCTGGCACTCCGTGAAAATAGCTTGCCATTTTGGCAAAAGGAGTCCTCAATCCAGCGACAATCGCGATACGGTCACCGCTGCGAGTAGAGACTGTTTGTTTAGCTGACATTATTTGTCCTCATGTTTTTCGTCAGAGTGGTCTGACCTGTAAATAAATGCTGATTGTACAGAGAGTTTGCAAAAATTCAAATCTAAGGGCACAGCATGATCTTCTCGTGATTACCTTCAAATCGACGGTTTGCTGATTTATTCTGCTTAATTCCCGCCGTTTCGGCATCTTGTTCAATCCATATAGTGTAGAGTGTTTTAGCTGAATTGGAGAGCATAAGCCTGACAATAAGGAATGACGGTCGTACTCGCTTTTAATCAGACAAATACTTAAATGAATAAAGAAGTGAAGATGTAACATTGTGTTTCGACAATGGAACCTTATATAGCTATTACATGTCAGTAAGTTGCTTCATGGCAATTGGATAAATCGCACTAGGAAAAATGCATGGCAGTAGAAAAATTTAAACAATTACAGGCATATTTAGATTCGCAAGTCCTGGGACAAAGTAACCTGACCCATAATATACTGATTGCCTTATTGGCGAACGGCCATTTACTGGTTGAAGGACCGCCAGGTTTGGCTAAAACGCGCGCCGTTAATGCCTTGGCGCAGGGATTAGAGGGGGACTTTCATCGCGTACAGTTCACCCCCGATCTATTGCCCGCAGATTTAACCGGTACCGATATCTATCGGCCTGAAACCGGACAGTTTATTTTTCAAAAAGGCCCCTTGTTTCATAATTTAGTTTTGGCGGATGAAATAAACCGCGCACCGGCTAAAGTGCAATCCGCTTTACTTGAAGCCATGGCGGAACGTCAAATTACCGTGGGTAACACCACTTATCCGCTATCTGAGCTGTTTTTGGTTATGGCCACACAAAACCCGATTGAGCAAGAGGGAACCTACCCCCTACCTGAAGCACAATTAGATCGATTCTTAATGCATTTGGAAATTGCCTATCCAGGCGCAGACACTGAACTTGATATCTTGCGTTTGACGCGTAATGAGGCGATTGGAGAGCAACAAGTCGAGCCGGTCGTCATCTCCCAAGCGGATATTTTTGCGGCCCGCAAAGACTTGTTAAAAATCCATCTAGACGAGTCATTAGAGCGCTATTTAGTTGAACTGGTTATTGCCACTCGCGAACCGCAACAATATGACCCGTCATTGGCAAATTGGATTGAGTTCGGTGCCAGCCCTCGGGCCACCATTGCACTGGACAAGTGTGCCCGCGCACATGCTTGGTTAATGGGGCGTGATTTTGTCGGTCCTGATAATATTCAAGCGGTTTTCCATAACGTGATGCGCCATCGGATACTATTAAGCTATGAAGCAGAGGCGGAAGGTATCGATGCCAATCAATTGTTGGATCGCATTATGAAATTGGTTCCTGTGCCATAGTGAGATTGTAATGCAGGACGTAAATAAATGGCTGAACCAGCTGCACACCGATGGTGTGTCACTGAACATTAAACAGCTGCTATATTATCAAACTAAAACCAGTTTGATGAATCTAGCACCACGTAAAACAATCCAATCTAAGCTGGCGGGTAGTTATTTAGCTAAAACCAAAGGCCGTGGTATGGAGTTTGACGAGGCCAGGCACTATCAACCCGGCGATGATATTCGGGCGATTGACTGGCGCGTGACCGCGCGTACTGGCAAAACTCACACCAAATTGTATCGAGAAGAAAAAGAACGCCCTATTTTTATATTGGCGGATTTATCGTCAAGTATGCACTTTGGCACGCAGCTGTTGTTCAAATCGGTACAGGTTGCACACCTTGCATCTTTGATTGCGTGGGCGGCTTCCTCTCGAGGTGATCGCGTCGGTGGCCTTATTTACAATCAGCATAGACATACCGAGTTAAAACCCTTCACCCGTCAAAAAGCGGTGCTAGGATTTTTACATGGTTTGATCGACATGCACTCCCCTGAGGATCTGAACCCTGGCGAATTAAAACTATCAGATGCCTGTGCACGCTTGCGTCGCTTAGTGCATCCCGGCAGTTTGATTTTTGTGTTGAGTGATTTTCAACAACTTGATGATATTACCAAACAACACTTGAGTCGCATTTCACGGCACAGCGAAGTGATTGCCTACTCGATTACTGATCCATTTGAACATGAGTTGCCTCAGGTGAGCAGTGTGCAGAGTCTTGAAATTACCGATGGTGAGGCACAACAATCCTTAGTGTTAGGTGAAAAGCAAACCGCTTTGCAGTACAAAGTGGCCCACCAACAACGATTCCAACAATTAGCGCACGTATTGCGTCAATGTAAAGTTCAAACACTGCCAATTACTGCCGCTTCAGCCCTAGAAACTCAGTTGGTGCAACAAGGGAGAGCAGCCAAGTGAATCCGTTAGAGCAGCTCAATGATATCCATGTGCCTGACAGTGTCAGCGTGTGGCCTCTAGCCTGGGGATGGTGGCTTTTGATGGGTGTTTCAATACTTGTCGTTTGTGTCGTTACTGTTTGGCTATATCGATACCTAAGTGCCAGACGAGTCAAGCGAATGGCACTGCAAGAGTTGCGTACACTAAATCCTGACAACCCGACGGTTTATTCTGAAGTCAATCAACTACTAAAACGGGTGGCATTGGCCTATTTCCCGAGTGCGCCTATCGCATCCTTATATGGTGAGCAGTGGTGCAACTTTCTGACTCAGCAACTCCCAGACAACAAGCAACAAGACTTTAAACAGGCATGTATTCAGTTACAACAAAATCTGTATCAGAAAACGCCAGAGTCCTCAGCAGAGTCCGTGATCGATAGCGCTAAGACGTGGATTCAACACAGCCTACCTCCTACCCAAAAGCAATTAGAACGTGCTCAAGTTTCGGAGGTAAGTCATGTTTGAGTTTGCATGGTGGTGGGTACTGTTTTGTTTACCTTTGCCTTTACTGGCTTTGCTGTTGCCCGCTAAACAACACAACAAAGGTGCCGCACTGCGGGTTCCTGCCCTTACCTCTGAAATCTCTAAAACTGAGCATAAAAAAGCCACTAATTGGTTCAACATATTGCTGGCAGTGATCGCTTGGCTAGCACTGGTGACTGCGGCAGCAAGACCACAATGGTTAGGTGATCCGGTGAGTATTCCCTCCAAAGGAAGAGATTTGATGTTAGCGGTAGACTTATCCGGCAGTATGAGTCAGGAGGATATGGTAGTAAATGGTCGGCAGGTGGATCGCCTGACGATGATCAAACGGGTGTTAGGTGATTTCATTGAACGTCGAGTGGGAGATCGTATTGGACTGATATTATTTGCCGATACGGCGTATTTGCAGGCTCCCCTCACTCATGACCGAAATACCGTCGAAGAATTACTCAAAGAAAGTCAAATAGGCCTAGTAGGCGAACAAACCGCCATAGGTGACGCTATCGGATTATCGATCAAACGATTTTCCTCTAAGAATGAGTCAAATAAAGTCTTGGTATTGTTAACCGATGGACAAAATACCGTGGGTAATATCACGCCAGAGCAAGCCAATGAATTGGCGATAAATAACGACATTACGATCTATACCATTGGGGTGGGAGCCGAATCCATGGTTACCCAAGGCTTTTTTGGAGTGCGCCGTACTAATCCATCGCGAGATCTAGATGAGGATATGTTAACTAAACTGGCACAATCAACCGGTGGTAAATATTTTCGCGCCACCGACACTCAGTCGTTGCAACAGGTATACGCGATCTTAGATGAGCTAGAGCCGATTGAACGAGAGAGTCGGCAAATGCGACCGTTAAAAGCCCTCTTCTATTATCCACTTGGGCTGGCCATATTACTGACCATGTTGATTGCCTTAAAGCCCTGTTTAGGCTGGATTGCCCGTAATGCGTTGCGGAGGTATGCATGATCGATTTCAACTTATTCCATTTCCTGCGTCCAGAGTGGTTTTGGGCTTTGATACCAATGGCTGTGCTGCTGGTGTTGGCTGCGCTGCTGCATCGCAATCAATCTGGTTGGCAAGGGGTGTTGCCCGCCCATCTATATCGCCATTTGGTAACCAGCCAAGGAATTCAAAAACGACGTCCTCCGCTCAGTTTGGTGGCCATCGCATGGCTGATCGCTGTGACCGCACTGGCGGGCCCAACATGGCAGCAACTTCCGCAGCCGGTGTATCAGTTAAACGCGGGAAAAGTGGTGCTAATAGACATGTCCATGTCAATGCGAGCGACCGACCTAAAACCCGACAGACTGACATTGGCGAAGTACAAAGCCATCGATTTGATCAACGAAATCGCCGAGGGTGATGTGGGATTGGTCGCTTATGCTGGGGATGCCTTTAGAATAAGTCCTCTGAGTGCTGATGCGCAGAACCTCACCACCTTGTTACCTAGCCTATCGCCAGAAATAATGCCGGTAGCGGGAAGCGATCCGGCCTTAGGGATAAAAATGGCAGCCAAGTTACTTAACGCGGCTGGATATTTCGAAGGTGATATTTATTGGATTACTGACGGCGTTGAAATGTCACAATTAGCCGAACTCAATGAGATGCTTGAAAGCCTGCCTTACCGTATCTCTATTTTAGGCGTTGGTACAGCTGAAGGCGCACCAATACAATTACTTGACGGAGATTTTCTAAAAGACAGTCGCGGCGGCATTGTCATCCCAAAAATGAACCAACAACTACTCGCCGGACTGGCGCGAAAAAGTGGTGGAAAGTACACAAATTTGTCAGTGGATGACACTGATATCAATTATTTAGTTGATCAGCAATTGCTAGAGCGCGAAGCTGACCAAAGTAAAACCAACAATGATAGATTCGGTGATCAATGGCAAGAAGATGGCCCTTATTTGCTTCTGCTACTCCTACCTTTGGCTGCCTTTGCGTTTAGACGAGGTTACATAGTCGTCATCATGCTAACGCTTATGAGCTCGTCCATGTTACCAACACAAGTACAAGCAGCCCAATGGTCAGATTGGTTCAAAAACGACGACCAACAAGCAAAAGAGGCGTTTGAGCAGCAACAATATGCTGAGGCTGCCCAGCAGTTTAACGATCCTTTATGGCAAGGTGCGGCCTTGTATCGAAGTGAAGACTACGCTGCGGCAGTGGATGCGTTTTCGAAAATAGATACACCACAAGGGTGGTACAACAAAGGCAATGCTTTGGCGCAACTAGGAGAACTAGACAAGGCCATTGAAGCTTATAACAAAGTGCTAGATACACAGCCTGAACATGAAGATGCATTACGAAACAAAGCACTGTTGGAGGAGTTGAAAAAACAACAAGAACAACAGCAGCAACAAAACACGGATTCAGAGCAAAATCAGCAACAGGATCAAAACCAAGATTCTAATGAAGGGCAATCAGAGCAACAGGATCAGCAAACTCAACAACAAAACAGTGACCAACAGGACTCCGCAGAGTCGCAACAATCTCAAAACCAGCAGGACCAATCTCAGCAACAAGACAGTCCTGAACAACAAGGCGAACAAGACCAAGATCAGGAGAGTCAATCCGAACAACAGCAACAAAACGAAGGCGAAGCACAACAATCAGATGCAGAAGAACAGCAGGCTCAGGCCCAGCAAGCCGAAGTGTCTGAACAACCGCTTACAGACGAGGAACGCGAGCAAATGCAACGTCTGGAAAATTTGCTTAAAAAAGTACCTGACGACCCCGCGTTCCTGTTAAAACGAAAAATGATGCTTGAAAATCAACAAAGGCGCAGAGAACGAGCGCCCAGTCAAACAAAGAGAACTTGGTAATGATGTTAACGTTAAGACAGCCCATTTTGCTTACACTAGTCACCTTGCTTGGACTCATTCTGACGTCTTGGTCTGCAAGCGCTCAAGTCGATAGTGTTACCGCCAGCGTTGATAAAAACCCGGTGATGGCGGATGAATCCATTGTGTTGTCTGTTGTGGCTATAGGGACCCCTGATCCAAATGCGTTTGACCCTAGCGTGCTATCGGATGATTTTTTTATCGGCAGAACTTCAACCAGCTCTCAAACTCGGGTGATTAATTTCGATACAACGCGCTCGACAACTTGGACCACTGTATTGATCCCACGAAAAGAGGGAAGCTTTACCATTCCAGCATTCCAGATTGAAGGAAAGTCCACACAACCCATATCCATTCGTGTCATTCCGGCTTCGGACGCAAGTTCAAGTAATGTGAGAGACGCGTTCGTAACTGCGCAAGTAGATATCAATCAGCCTTATGTACAACAACAAATTACCTATACGGTTAAAATTCACCTAGCCGTAGAACTTCAAAGGGGAAGTTTAGCTAACCCTGAGGTGAGTGGCGCTGAGATAAAAAAACTCGGTGAGGACAAACGATATAGTGACATTGTCGATGGACAGCGATACACCATTATTGAAAGAAATTACGCGATTATTCCGCAAACAAGTGGCGAACTGACGATAAAAGGCCCCCTGTTTGAAGCTGAAATAATCGATCGTTCGCGCAACAGTTTCAGTTACTTTAATCAAACCAGACCGATTAATCGCGTTTCGCCTGAAGTCACCTTAAATGTGCAACCCATCCCGTCGACATTTACACAACCGTGGTTGCCCAGTGAATTTGTGCAACTAAATGAAGAGTGGCAACCTGATTTGGCCGATATAAAAGTCGGTGAACCCATCACCCGTACACTCACGTTATCGGTGTTAGGTGTGGCCGAAGAACAGCTACCTGAAATGCAAGGGATCTATCCTCCCGGATTTAAAGTTTACCCAGATCAAGCTACGACCGCGTCAGTTGTGCGTGACGGTAGACTGATCGCTCAACGGGTAGAAAACATTGCCATCATCCCAAATCGCGAAGGACAATTTGTACTTCCACCGGTCAAAGTCGCGTGGTTTAACACCTTAACGCAAACAACTGAGTACGCTGAATTACCTGCTAAGAGTATTCAGGTTGCCCCAGCTACCAATGCACAAAGTTCTCAAGTGGCGCCAGCAGTCCCGCCCATCACAACAGAGCAACCAAACCTGTCAGAATCGCCACAGGCACTAACGCCAACTATCAAGACCATAGAAGTGCCCCGTTTCTGGAGTGCAAGCAGTTGGATGTTACTGTTACTTTGGTTGATGACATTAATTATCTGGTTTTGGCATTCACAACATTATAAAAATCCTAAAGCAACGCCTAGCCCCGAGGGTGACACTGAAGCTGAGCAATGGCGTGTATTAAAGCAGGCAGTGAAAAGCCAAGGGCCAGGGCAAATATACGCCGCCTTACAGAAATGGAAAACAGCATTACATCAGGCAACAGGGCCGTCTATTGATGTAGAACATCTTGTGCAACAACAACCCAACTTACAAGCTCAAATCGATGCCATGCTCGCAAGCGAATATGCACAAGGTGACAACCACTGGAAAAGTGGTACACTTTTAGAAGAATTAACCAGATTTCGCTCCAACATCCTTACACAACAAAAAGATGTTCACGGGTTGCGACCACTATATAATAATGCATAGCCACTAGTACTTATGCCAGGATACTCTACACAATGAAAATCAAAACTTCCCTGCTCTCAATTAGCTTGGTCACCCTTGCTTTGATGGGGTGTTCGAAACAAGAGCCGGCGGCGGGTACTCAAAGTACAGAATCAACCGCTGAAACAGCGTCAGCTAAATCAACTCAATCTGAATCTGAACGTCTGGCCGACTACTTTGCAACTATGTTTGAAAGCGATTTGAAACGCTCTCCAATGACCCAGAGTTATTTAGGATTCAAGTGGGATTATGACAAGTGGGACGATGTCAGTGAAGCGAGAAATGAGCAAGAACGCCAGATATTAGAGCAACGACTAGCGGATTTAAATAGCTTCGACGAAAGCCAACTCGACGAAAAACAAAAACTCAGTTTGCAAATTGCAATCGTGGATATTCAGCGTCAATTGGCGAATGATGAATTCCGTCATCACAGTTATGCAATGCATCAATTCCGTGCTGTGCATACCATGATCCCCAGCTTTTTAAGTAATATTCATTCTGTCGATACGCTTGCCGATGCTGAAGCCTATATTGCTCGACTACAAGGCGTAGATACGCTTGTTGCGCAGACGATTGAGCAGCTCAGGATCCGCGAAAAGCTCGGTGTATTCCCACCTAAATGGTCATATGATCAGATGATTCAAGCATCACAAAATGTGATCAGTGGTAATCCTTTCATGGAATCGGCGGAAGATTCGACTATTTGGCAAGATTTTCAGAGTAAATTAGACAAACTAGATATTTCAAACGCTGAAAAATCAGGCCTTCGTGCCCGTGCAAGGCAAGCCTTACAAGACTCAGTATTGCCCGCTTATCAGGCAATGATAAGTGAACTTGAAAAACAGCGAGAATTGACGCCACCAGGCGATGGCGTGTGGCGATTACCACAAGGTAAAGATTGGTATAACAACCGCCTTAGTTGGTTTACCACCACCGATATGGACGCCGATCAAGTTCATCAAATTGGCTTGGATAATGTAGAACGGATCCATGAACAGATGCGCAACATAATGGCGCAAGTGAAATTTGACGGTAGTTTGGCGGAATTCTTTGAATTTATGCGAAGCAGTCAGCAATTTTACTATCCCAATACGACCGAAGGACGCCAACGCTACATGGCTGAAGCCAAAGCATTGATTGATCAAATGGAAGCCAAAATCCCGGAATATTTTGGTTTAACGCCCAAAGCTCGCATGGTGGTAAGACGAGTAGAAGAATTTAGAGAAAAATCTGCTGGTAAAGCTTTTTATCAAAGCCCATCAAAAGATGGCACACGACCAGGCACCTATTATGCAAACCTTTACAATATGAAAGACATGCCAACTTACCAAATGGAGGCGCTTGCCTACCATGAAGGGATCCCTGGTCATCATATGCAAAGAGCCATTGCACAAGAATTAGAAGGTATCCCTGAATTTCAAAAATATGTGTCCTTCACCGCGTATACCGAAGGATGGGGCTTGTATACCGAAGAGTTAGCCAAAGACATGGGGTTTTATCAAGACCCCTACTCTGATTTCGGTCGACTCGCAATGGAGCTATGGCGCGCATGTCGCTTGGTAGTAGACACCGGTATCCATGCCAAAAAATGGAGCCGTGAGCAGGCAATTGCTTACTTAATTGAAAATACGCCAAACCCTGAAAACGACTCAGTCAAAGCGATTGAGCGCTATATTGCAATGCCCGGACAAGCAACCGCATATATGGTTGGCAAGTTGAAGATAATGGAGCTGCGCGAATACGCTAAACAACAACTTGGTGAGCGCTTTGATATTAAAGGGTTCCACGACGAAGTCCTTAAGGACGGTCCTGTTCCGTTAAATATATTGGAACGTAAAATTAAGTCTTGGGTGGCAAGCCAGATCTAGCCTTAGAAGTCTTAAACAGTGATTTATGCTATCAAAAATCCGGATTCGTCCGGATTTTTATTATCTGTACATGAACAATTTACGTCATATTCGATAATTAAAAAATCATACTAATCATGATCTTACAAAAAAAGGCTGTGAGAGCAATGTTTTCCCGAAAGCAATCCGCCAATGACTCGGTCTCTGAGAACATGGCAAATAAACAAAAACGCTATGAAGCGCTGGTTAACGCGTTGCATAGTGATATTTTCAGATATGCGTATTGGTTAGTCAAAGACAAAGCCGTCGCCGAAGACATTGTCCAAGAAACCTTTTTAAGAGCTTGGAAGTCGCTTGATTCATTGAAAGATGAAAAGGCCGCGAAGTCTTGGTTAATCACCATATTACGACGTGAAAACGCGAGGCGTTTTGAACGCAAGCAGTTCGATCTCGTCGATATGGATGACGTGGCATTGGCCGATGATGGACTATCCAACGAAACTGAAATAGAGCACCGAGAACTCAGAAAACTCATGGCCAATCTAAGCGATGAGTATCGCGAGCCGCTGATGTTGCAAATTGTATTTGGTTACACAGGAGATGAGATAGCCGCTCAGCTTGAACTGAATAAAAACACGGTAATGACGCGGTTATTCAGGGCTCGTAATCAATTAAAAGAGGCATTAGAAAAAGCTGATGACAGCAGAGGTTACCAAAATGGATGATTTACAATTCCGTCGTACCATTTACGCCGACCCACATTGTGCTGACGACGAGGTCAAGTTGGCCGCCAGCGACGATCCGAAAAAACAACAGTTTTGGAATGAGATAAAACAACTAGATGCGAAAATATCGCAAGCCAGCAAAGTAAGCGTGCCTGATGATCTCGCGCACAAACTTATTCTCCGGCAATCACTTGAGAGCCAAAAATCACAAACACGTCATAGTAAGATCTACTTAGCTATTGCCGCATCTGTGATCTTCACGTTTGGTTTGAGTTTTTCGATCTGGCAGCAGCAAAATGTCACCTATTTAGGAGAATATGCCTTAGCCCACGTGCAACACGAGGGTGATGGTTATGCATTAAAAGCCAATGGTGATATTAGCCTTGAAACAGTGAACGCACAGCTGGCAAGCCTAGGAGCGGAATTCAAACAGAGTCTAGGACGTATCTATTACGCTAACTTCTGTAACTTCGGCAACATTCGCAGTTACCATTTGGTCATGGAAGATATTAACGGAGAGCGAGTAACGGTATTTGTAGTGCCCCACTCCGGTGATTATAAAGTGGAAGAAAATTTTGCTAACGAACGCATGTCAGGCCAAATGTTCGATGTAAACAGAGCCAGTGTGATCATTGTCGGTGACAAAGCCAATGCCTTAGGTGAAATGAAATACAGGCTTAAGCAGAATATGTTGTTTTCTGCTTAAGCAGCAAGCTTCCAAACAAGTCGCTGTCACCCCCGCATGTAAAACAACTGTCATCCCCGCATGCAAAACAACTGTCATCCCCGCATGCAAAAAAACTGTCATCCCCGCATGTCGTTAGCGGGAACCTCCTAAACAAAACAACTACATGCACTTGAAATTCGACATTATAAATAGCCGTAACAAAATTGCTTTTGCGCCAGAGGTTCAAGAATAACAAGAACTTGCGCTACTTGATTGAAAAACGTACATTAAGATTTGATAGAAGTTGCTAACAAAAAGGGAACTGGGTGAACAACTCTATATTCGCAGAATTAAAACGACGCAACGTATTTAAGGTAGCCAGTGTCTATCTCATCACTGCATGGCTGGTGTTGCAGATCATCTCAGTGCTAGTTCCCTACCTAAAACTACCCGAACTGTTTGGCAGCATTGTCACTGTTGTGCTGATCATCGGTTTTCCCTTTGCCTGTATCATCGCTTGGGCTTTTGAGCTGACTCCTGATGGCGTGAAGCTAAGCACAGAAGTAGAACATCACGAATCCATCACCCATGAGACCGGCAGCAAAATCAATATTGCCTTAGTGGTGAGTTTACTATTGGCTTTGGCTTATATTAGTTACGATAAACTTTCTACTTATCAATTAGATGAAAGCAAAGCTTTATCCATAGCGGTTTTACCTTTTGCGGATATGAGCCCTGATAGTTCTCAAGAGTATTTTTCTGATGGTATCGCAGAAGAAATTCTTAACTCCCTCGCCCGCTTAAAACAACTACAAGTGATAGCCCGTACCTCGTCCTTTCAGTTTAAAGATAAACAACAGGATATCCGCAGCATAGCGGAAACACTCGGTGCTAACTATGTGTTAGAAGGCAGTGTGCGCAAAGATAACAATCAACTCAGAGTGACTGCGCAATTAATTGAAGCCGAATCGGGTACCCATTTATGGTCTCAAACCTACGACCGTCAACTTAGCGATATCTTTTCCCTACAAGACGAACTTACCTATGCCATCACCCAAGCTTTGAAACTCAATTTGCTACCTGAACAAGTCAAAGTAGAGCAAGGCATGACAGCTAATCAACAAGCCTATGATTTATTTTTAAAAGGCCGAGATTTAGGTTATCAACGCAACGCAAGTGCGCTCAATCAAGCGCGAGATTATCTTGAGCAAGCTATTGAATTAGACCCTGATTTTGCGCTGGCCAAAGCGCAGCTCTATGTGGTGTATAATCTGGCAGCAGAGCATGGCGATATGGATTATCAACATAGCCTAAGCGAAGCCAAAGAGTTGTATTTAGAGCTGCTCGCCAGTGAACACGAGTTCCCCCTTAAACTCACGGTATTTGCCAACTATATTATGCAAACGGAAAACAAACCTCAGCTAGTAAGAAAGTTATACCAACGATCTGCGAAACTTGCTCCCTCTGATCCAATCATTCAAAACTGGCGCTTTTTAGGGATGATGCAAACCGATGGGATAGAAGCCGTCATTGAAGGGCGAGAAGCATTTTTCAAAGTTAATCCGCTGGATCAAATCAATATTATTAATCTGCATATTTATCATTACTGGTTAGGAAATCAAACGCAATATCAGTTCTATGTCGATAAATTGCGCGACGACTCTCCTGAGCATTCCGCCACTGCCTCGGCAGTCGTCAATAACTTGTTTATCTTTAAACAACAGCCTCGGCAAGCACTGGATTATTTAGCGTCCTTTAAAG
The DNA here is from genome assembly GCF_039523355.1 of Aliiglaciecola litoralis. Classification (NCBI taxonomy): domain Bacteria; kingdom Pseudomonadati; phylum Pseudomonadota; class Gammaproteobacteria; order Alteromonadales; family Alteromonadaceae; genus Aliiglaciecola; species Aliiglaciecola litoralis. The sequence goes on from NZ_BAAAFD010000001.1 coordinate 774,909, forward strand.
GCGAAATGAATACCGGAACAAAACAGCTATACATTGAGTTGTTGTTGATCACTGGCAAGATTGATAAAGCCATCAGCACATTAAGGACATACCTAGGTGAAAATGGCCAGCACCATGAAATATACGCTACATCAATAGTGAATCTATTGTCATATTTGCACAATGACCCACAGCCAAAATTTGCTTTACTTAATTTACAGAAGCTTTTGAATCTATCTGAACATGACTTCGACTACTATTTGTTAGCACTACAGGCACTAAGCGGTGATGAAGAGCCTTTTGTTGCTTATATGGATCAGCAGTTTAGTGACGCCGAGGCTTTTATTGCTGCTAAAAAAGAAGTCCCCTTCATGCTTTTCTACGCGATAATAAAATTTAACCGTGAAGATCGTCAGTATTTAAAGAGATACAGCTGGGTATCAGATAAAAATAATATTGAACGATGTCTGAAAACCAAAGGACGTACTACTGGGTTATGTTCACTAGTACTTACATACAATGGTGAAACCGATGTGGATGTTTTGCTTGGCCAAGCAAAAAACTCCACAGTAATAATAGACTCTGGCTTTCCAGGGGTAGCTCGCTATCTGCTCACCGCTCCTCATTTAGTCATGCTTCACGACAACCCCGAATTTAAAGCCATGGCCAATGAATATTTAGATAACACGTATCGTAAGTGGGAAAAAGAGTTTGGTGTCAATGCCAATAGCTCACTCACTTCATCTGGAAGTGAGATTATTCACTAAACTTTTTAATCACATTCACTGATTAACGAACAAGGTTAGCTAATGATCTTTGAAAGAGTAAAACAAGTGACCAAGCGTGGACTGCCATCCGCCTTGTTTGAGATCATGTTGATATTCATCGGTATTTCCTTGGCCTTAGCATTTGACAATTGGAATACCGAGCGCAATGCCAGAGCGCTAGAGAAGGAGTATTTGCAGTCGATTTACACTAACCTCGAGAATAATTTCAAACAAATTGATGACAACATGACGTTTAATGCCAACGGCTATTTAAAGTCGGCATGGAATGTCAGTAACTTTGTCAAAGGTGAGGCGTTCAACGAGGCAACTTTGTTGACAGATTTTCAGTCAAGTGGCAGTTATAAAACATTGTCATTGGAAACTTCAGGCTACACCAGTATCCGAAGTTACGGTTTGCACATTCTCAAATCACCTCAATTGAGAGTGGCGATCGTTGAGCTGCACGATCGACATTTTGATCGACTGCTGAATGTTTGGGAAGGGTTAGTCGTCCGCAAAGCTGCAACCGAGCTATTTGCCCCTATACGCATGGAGTACGGTGACTTTACTCGTGAATTTAACTCAGCAAATGAATGGCGTGAATATTTGCAGGATAAAAGACCCCTAAGAAATATGTATGTTCGGGTAATCAATAACTTTGGTAACGCCATTAATAACACTGTGCCTTATTTACGTAAGATTCACGTGGTGATGGAGCAACTTGAACAAGCACTCAAAATTAAAAGCAATCAGCAAGAGCGATTAAAACGCATTGAATTTTGGGAGTGGGAAGCCGCAAATGATTGGCCAATTAGTGATCCCATGCAACAAATTCCAAAGGATGAGCAAACGCATTAATAGGACCAATTATCAGCCTAATCAAAAAAACGTTTTTCATATTGTTACTGGTATTTACTGCGCAACTGCATGCAAAAGACGCAGAATGGCCGATGTTTAATGATCCGGCGTTTACTCCCAAGATTCAAACCCCGGCCTATGAAAAAGCCACAGGGCCAACCATTTTAATTGATGGAGCACACCATAATTTCTTTGTGCAGTGGCATTATCTTGATCCTTTTATTGCCTTAGCCCAAGTCGATGGCTATCAAATCGTAATCTCGGAAAAGCCCTTTAGTGAGCAAACACTAAAAGGGATCGACATAGTGATGATTATTACCGCCTTACCGTTTGACTTCACAACAAAAAATCAAGTAACTACCGAAGTTACTTTTACCGATAAAGAGCTCGATGCACTGGGAGACTGGGTGATTAAAGGCGGCGCGTTATTAGCGTTTAGTGAACACGCGCCCTTTGACCAAGCGATTAACCCGCTGTTAGCGCGCTTTGATACGCAATCATCTATTGGTTACGTTGAAGACCCCCTACCTAAGCACCATGGAGAAAAAGCATCTTGACTGCACTTTTCGAAGGACAATGGATTACTCAATACTGAGCACCCTATTACCCAAGGGCGAAATCCATCTGAAACAATTCATTATCTGCAAACCTATAGTGGCAGTGCTATCAGTACTAATGGCAAATATAGCAATATTCTTACGCTCAGCCCTAGCGCTAAAAATGTGATGCACTCAACCGGCGTTGGCCCCATTGGCATGGGAGACTCACAAGCAGTCGCTGGTCAATTGGGTCAAGGCAGAGTGGTTATTTTTGCTGACTCCAATGGGTTTACCGCCATGATCTTTAATAATGACAATGGCAGTCAATCCATAGCCGGATTTACTGATCCCAGTTCGCAGTGGCAACAAATGGTGTTAAACACCCTCCACTGGTTAACTAAGGTAATTTAACTTAGACCTGTTTCGACCTAAGCGGATTGTTTTGGGGGTTCCCGCTAACAACATGCGGGAATGACGAGGGTGGGACATGCGGGAATGACGAGGGTGGGACATGCGGGAATGACAGCATTGGAGCGAAGAGATGTATTTAAATATATAACCTTTTTGTGCCCCTTGGCCGGCTTATATTACTCAACGATGCCCTTTATTTGTTAAAAATCCACTTTAGTCCATTGCGTAAAGCAACGGGTGACGCGGAAAGATGATTATGCCCTTTTAAATTATCAAAATTATATTCCCACTCTACATTTTGTTTTTGCCAATATTCAACCCAATTCAATGTTGGTTCTTTGTAAGTTGGGTCGTCAAATTCAGCGATAGAAACATAGACTTTTGGACGCATGTCACGTTTCTTCATACCTTGTTTGAAATAATCTAGATTTCTATGTAAAGCCGGGTTACTGGCAATTACTGCGAAAAACGGTGCGTCTCCGTACATACTCGTATACAACGCAAACTGTCCTCCTAATGACTGTCCAAAAAGTACTTGCTTGTGACTATCAACTCGGTACTTTTCTTGAATTGAAGGCATTAGGCGATCACTAAGAAATTGTTCAAAAATTTGGGCCCCTCCCCAAAACTCTCGCTCTATAGTGGTTACGGTAAAATCATGACTACGGTCATTACCCTTGCGCCAATCATTATTTCCATAACTTATCCCCACAATAATCAACGCTGGTACGTCTTCCATTGCTCTTAGATACGAATAATAAGCCGCAAACAAGGGGAAGTTAGTACCACCGTCGAGTAAATACAATGTCGGGTAATATACTTTTTCTGATTGATTATATTCGTCAGGCAATCTCACAAAAATGTGATAAGGATGTTTAGTTTTGTTGGGCTTTGTATTTTTTAACTGAAAATACTCTATGTCCCCTAGACCTTGCAGTTTGCTCCACGCAATTTCTTTAGAAGGTGCGTGTTTATCTGCGGCAAAAGCGAGTGACGTTAAGCCGAACAATAGGAAAGTAATCAATAGAGGGTTAAAACGTCGGTCCACAATATGTCCAAAATTCCAATTTAAACCGTTGTACATCTAGTATGGAGCGAAATATTTGTTAAATCTGTTTCAAAAAGTTCAATTAGCCAAAACTAGAGATGAATAGTAAAACTCATACAATGATCTATTTCTTGGTTGATCGTTTAAGGTTTGTTAGATCTCGGCGCATCGTTTGAGAGCTTCCTGCTAACGACACGCGGGCATGACATTTTATTTTTTCACCTTCTAAAACAGACTAAGTAAAAGCAGACTGAGGAGCACAAAATGTCGTTTTCATGGACGAAAACGTCAAGCATACAAGGATGTATTCACCGCGTTTTTGTGAGTCTTGGGCTGCTTTTGACTTCTGTAGGATGCTTGGGAGGTTCCCGCTAACAACATGCGGGAATGACGAGTGTGGGACATGCGGGAATGACGAGGGTGGGACATGCGGGAATGACGAGGGTGGACATGCGGGAATGACGGGGGGTGGGACATGCGGGAATGACGAGGGTGGGACATGCGGGAATGACGTCCGTTGCGGCATAAGGGAATGGCATGTTAGTAACATGCCTGCAGGCACATTTAGTAGCGCATATCCGGTGGTATCGGCAGGTCTTGTCTTAGTGGTGGTGGTCGTTTTCCTTTGCCGCTCTTGAATGCTTTCACTTGATACACGTATGCCAGTACTTGCGCTACCGCCATGAATAATTTCTCGGGGATTTCTTGATCCGCTTCGGTGGTATGGAAAATTGCCCGTGCCAGTGGTGGAGATGCCACAATAGGCACACCATGAGCTCCAGCTATCTTCCGAATGTGCATCGCAAGCTCATCGCCACCTTTAGCAATCACTGTGGGCGCTTTGTCGCCATTCGGATCGTATTTCAAGGCCACTGAGTAATGCGTCGGGTTGGTCACCACCACGTCAGCTTTAGGCACTTCTTGCATCATGCGTTTAGCGGCAGCTTGGTATTGCAGTTTTCTGATCCGGCCTTTGACTTGCGGATCCCCTTCCGAATTTTTACGCTCGTCTTTGACTTCCTGCTTGGTCATTTTCATTTCTTTGTTGTGCTTCCATGTTTGATAAGGCACATCAAAAGCAGCTATGGGGATCAAGGCGCAGCACATCATTAGAAAAGCCCAAGCGATAAGATCCATGGCGTGAAACAAGTTTCTTGGGTAAAGCTCTCTATCCAAATGCAAGGCTTCTTCTTGGAACATCATAAAAGCGATGTAAGCCGTAGTCGCCACCACCACAAACTTGGCGATGGCTTTGAGTAATTCAACTAAACCGTTTACCCCAAACATGCGTTTGAAACCGGCAATCGGACTCATTTTATTGGCTTTGAATGCTGCCGATTGCCAACTAAAGTTATACCCGCCCAAAGCAATGCTGCCGTAAATTCCTGCGACCGTCGCCATCAACATATACAGTAATACCGGTACGCTGATAGTTTCAAAGGCATAACCCCAAGCTTGAAACATATGGTTTAAATCGTAAGTCTCGTCGCGGGACAACGTAAAAGTGCGTAAGGTAACTTGATAAACCGCACGAGCAATCTGTTCACCGACCAGCAAGAAAGAGATTGCACTACCAACTAACACTAAGGTGGTGGATAATTCGCGGGATCGCGCAATCTGCCCTTTTTTTCGGGCATCGCCGGTTTTTTTGGCCGTGGGGTCTTCTGTTTTTTCGTGCGAATCAGCCATCGATTAATTCTCGCAGACCTGAACCAAATTACACATCAGCAATTGCGCGCGCTCCCATTGAATTTCGAAATGATGAGTAAAGTTATCCATGGTTAACCAGATGATCACCAGTCCCATAATCTGCGCGATAGAAAAACCAATGCTGAAGATATTCAACTGAGGAGCTGCTTTGGTCATAATGCCAAACGCCAAGTTCACGATCAGTAATGAAACTATGGGCGCAAGAGACAAGGTCACAGCGCCGATAAACATCCAGCCTGCCCAATGGGCAATCTCTCTAAATTGTTCTGGTTGAAACCAAGCTTCGCCGATAGGGAAAGCTTGGAAACTTAAAACAATCATACGGATCATGGCAAGGTGGCCATCAAGTGCCCAAAATAACAGAGTCGCAAGGATCAAATAGAACTGCCCCACTGCCGGTACATTGATGCCATTAACAGGGTCAACAATGGATGCAAAGCCAAGTCCAGTCTGCATCGCGACCACCTGACCAGCTAAAACAAAGGTCTCTAGCACCATGGCGGAGATAAATCCGATGGCCACACCGATAATCAAATTTTGAATGATCAACACAAAGGTGCCGACATGCAGCAGTTCAGTGATATTGACTGGCGGCACAACCGGCATGATGACCAGCGTTAAAAACAAGGTTAGTAGCGCCCGTATGGGCATAGGAACGGTTTTCGCGCTTACTCCTACCATAGCAGCAAACAGACCAGATACGCGCATAAATGGCAGCAGCATATCAGCCATAAAGCCGGTAATAGTGGTAGCCGCGACTTCCATTATATTAACCCACCACTTCTGGAATGCGCTCGACCATACTAAAGGTAAAGTCCATAAGCTTTTGCACTAACCAATGCCCTCCCCAGCTAAGCACTAAAAGTGTCATGATCAAACGGGGTAAAAAGCTCATGGTTTGCTCGTTGATAGAAGTGGCGGCTTGGAAAACCGCGACTATCAGTCCCACGAACAAACTAGGAAGAATAATCGCAGATACCAATAAAATAACCATCTGCAACGCTTCTTTAAGCACTTCAACAAATATTTCCGGTGACATAATAAATCCCCTATCCCAAACCAAAACTGTTTGCGAGTGTGCCAAATATCAAATTCCAACCATCTACCAACACGAACAGCATGAGTTTAAACGGTAACGAAACGATCATTGGCGATAGCATCATCATACCCATCGCCATCAGAATAGAAGCGACCACCAAATCTAAGATCAAAAAGGGTATGAATAGCATAAAGCCAATCTGAAACGCGGTTTTGAGTTCGCTGGTCACAAAAGCGGGAATAAGCACCGTCATTGGCACCTCGGAAGGATCATCAAACTGGTCCTGCATGTCGCCAAGCTCCACAAAAGTCTCCAAATCTTTGATCCGGGTTTGTGAAAGCATAAAGGCGCGCATGGGAATTTTCGCTTGTTCATAGGCTTCGATTGACGTTATTTCTTCACTCAAATAAGGCTGCAATGCGGTTTCGTTTATCTGCTCAAACACCGGCGCCATAATAAACATCGACAGAAACAAACTAACGCCAATCAGGATCTGATTTGACGGTGATTGTTGTAGACCGATGGCCTGACGCAATATTGACAACACTATGATGATCCGTGTGAATGACGTCATCATCATGATGAAAGCGGGTAGCAAGCTCAGCGCAGTCATTATCGCCAAGACTTGTAGCGTCATGGTGTAGTCTTGCGAGCCGTCTGGATTAGTCGTTACCGTGAGTGCATCTAAACCAGGCGCAGCCAATGCCTCAGTTGGGATCAGCAAAATGACACTTAGAGTCAACAATAACCACATTTTCATGATGATTTCCCGCCGTCTATACCAGATTGAATTTTGCCAGCAAGGGCTTGGGTTAATTTATCTTTAAAGCTCCCGGCCTGATTTGGTTGGTTTTTACTAAGCGGTGTTTCAAGCTTGGCTAGATGATTAATGTTGGTTGCGGTAACACCGATAAGGTGCTGTTCATCCCCGACCTCGATAACCATCACCCTTTCACGGGTTCCTGCCACCATAGACGCAACGACATTTAATTGACCATTGCCTGTGGCAGTGACATTAAACCGTCGCATTATCAGCGCCAACGCCACAACAATCGCGATTACCAGCAACAATGATAGAAAAATTGACACTATGGAGGTGGGGTTTGACAGGCTTTCGGCTTGTGCAAATACCTGTTTTGGGATGAAAAAACACAGGCTCAGCGGAAGCCAAACCCATGTTTTAAAAGAGTTTTTGTTACCTAAGCTTTTTAATTCTCTCGATTTGACTAATGACATCTGTTAACCGAATACCAAATTTATCGTTGACCACTACTACTTCTCCATGAGCAATCAACGTGCCATTTACTAAAACATCTAATGGCTCTCCGGCAACTCGGTCTAATTCCACCACTGATCCTTGATTTAATTGGAGTAAATTTCGGATACTAATATGGCTGCGGCCAACCTCCATAGAGATGGTCACAGGAATGTCTAATATGGTGTCGAGTTTCTTCTTTTCTTTTTGCGTAATAGGCGCATCTTCAGATAATTCATCTAGTTCAGCGACGCTTACGTCTGTGTCTTGATCACCGCCTTCTGCCTCTGCGGCTTCTTCGTCTGCCTGTTCAGCCATTGCTGCTGCCCAGTCATCCATTGCATCATCTTCACTCATTGTGTATTACCTCGGTTTGCAGTGATCATAAATCTTCCTCTAGTACAGAAAGTTCAGCATCGCTGTCTATCCGGCGTCCGCCTTTGGTTAATAATTGTAACTCTGACTTCACAGAAGTCGGTCTTGGAATTTTTTCAGTTATTTTCACCGCGATATTGTCTCTAGAACGACCAAGCTTGGCCCTGAAAGTAGGCAAGTCCTCAATCAGCACGGTGATGTTTTCGGGCATTTCAATTGGAATAATGTCCCCAGCTTTGAAATCCATTAAGGCTTTCAATGGCACGTCAACGTCTAACAAGTGGGTGGAGACAGCCACATTCACATCGAGAATTTCATCTCTAAGCGCTTTACTCCAACGTAAGTCGGTGTCCTCTTTGTCACTTTGCACACCCGCGTCCAGTAGCTCCCGAATAGGCTCAAGCATGGAATAAGGCAAAGACACATGGAAGTCACCGCCGCCGCCATCAAGTTCAATGTGGAAAGAACTGATCACCACTACTTCGGTTGGACTGACAATGTTGGCCATCGCTGGGTTGACTTCCGAATCAAGGTATTCGAACGAAACGTCCATCACCGGAGCCCAGGCCTCTTTATAATCTTCGAAAATCAATTTCAGCAACATTTGTGTAATTCGACGTTCGGTTGGGGTAAATTCACGGCCTTCAATTTTGGCATGGTAGCGGCCATCACCGCCGAAGAAATTGTCTACCAGAATAAAGACTAATCTGGCTTCCATTGTGATAAGACCGGTACCTTTTAATGGTCTGAATCTAACCATGTTCAAGCTAGTAGGCACAAACAGAGTATGGATATACTCGCCAAACTTGATCATCTGGATACCGTTGATCGATACCTCAGCAGAACGCCTCATCATATTAAACAGACTGACACGCATGTGCCGAGCAAACCTCTCGTTAACGATTTCGAGAGTCGGCATACGCCCACGCACAATGCGATCTTGCGAAGAAAAGTCGTACTCCTGCATGGAACCATCAGATTCCAAATCCTCGGTATCGTCCTCTTCGACGTCATCAACGCCATGTAACAGCGCATCAATTTCGTCTTGTGATAATAAATCGCTCAAAAGTTTGCTCGCTTTCTATTTAAAAGTTGTCATGGTGTTACTGCATCACAAAGCCGGTGAACAGCACCTGCTCTACTACGTCATTATCTACCGTTTCTTTCAACACTTTTTGTACTTCTCTGACCGACTGGTCGCGCAACGACACTTTGCCCGCTTCAGTCACCAAATCTTCGGCATTGGCACCACTGAAAACGCGCAGCAGGGTGCCCTCAATGATCGGGATATGCATTTTCGCCAGCTCTTCGTTGTCTGTACCACGCACCATGAGCTGAACTTTAATTTGTGCTAAGCGATCTCTGCCTTGGCCTGGCACATTAAAGACAAAGGGTCGTGGCATGGCAATATACAATGCCGTACCTTTATTCGCTGTCGGTTGCCCTTCACCATCCGCGGCTTGAGAGACTTCAGTTCCGCCTTCCATAACAGGGTCATCGGAACCACCTAAAAGAAAGTAGGCCGCAGCGCCTCCACCGATAAGAACAACAGCAACAATGATGATAATCATCATCTTGCCTTTGCCGCCCTCTTCCATTTGTAATTCTTCTTCTGCCATGGTCTTCTCTATTTCAGCGATTGTTAATGCTATTATCGGATAGTGACACCAAATCGCAATCTTTGATTAACTAATTTGCATGAATAACTGCCGTTAGACGAAATAATCAATACCACCTAAACGACCATTTCGAATCGGTTGGTCAATGTGCATCATATCTTCGTCTTCTAATTCTTGTTGTTCTGAATGTCCACCAGCAAGCTGACCTTGTGCTTCAGCGTCAGTATCACCTTGCTCTTGATGCACCGAAGACTGCCCCAGCTCAATGCCTTGCTGCTCTAGCAACTCTTTCAATCGAGGCGTTGCTTGTTCTAACACATCTCTGGCTTGTTGCGACTGAACGACAATACTCACTGTGGCTGAATCCCCTGCCATATTGATCCTAACTTTCATCGCTCCTAAATCGGGTGGATCAAGGCGAATTTCAGCCTGTAGATTGTTCTGATTGACCATCCATCTGACTTTTTCAGCCATCTGCTGAAGGCCTTCATTGCGGGTAATATTCACCGCTTTATCAAACTGCGCAACCTGTTGCCCTTGCTTTTGTTGAGTAACTTGAGCCTGAGTTAGGGTATCGTTACTAGTCACCTTAGTGATGTTGGCAGATAACTGACCACTGTCGTTTTGTGCTCTAAGTAAATTGGATACTTCCAAGGTTTGGTTAAAACGACTTAATGTACCGCTAACTTGTTCTGAATTAACCTGTACACCGGTGATTTTGGTTAGGCTATCGGCAACCATAGCGTTAAGATCGATACTAGGTTGATGGCCTTGTTGCAATTGCGCCTTAAACTCTTCTATTCCAGCTTTCAACGCAGCGACGAAATTCTCTTTAAATACAGCGGGATCGGCACCCAAGGTGACTTTTTCAAGACTTTGCAACACGGCATTATTACGATTTTTATCTGCATCAGAGACCAGTCTATCAGCCATATTAGCCAATGCCGCATCAAGTTTGGTATCTGGCAGTTTAGCTAAGCGAGTGAGATCTTCAGCAATGGTATTAGCGGATTGCTCAGGTAAGTTTTCGGTTAAGCCTGCGGGCAAGATATCAGCGGCAATGGTAGTCGTATCCGCTTTAACGTTAGTTGTTTGTACAACTTGATTTTGATTGCCAGCCAATTTTTCCGGCAGCGTCATGGCGACCAACAGTTCAGCGTCTAAGCTGGTTTCTGCTTCGGTCATCGCATTATTAGCACTCTTTGCATCAACCAGAATGTCAGCGGGGACTGCCGTTAATAAACTATGTTGCTGCCCAGCGTTCTCTACGTTTTCAGTGTTTTTTCCCCGCAACGCAGAGTTTTGAGCGAGCAACAGCTCTTCTATTGCTTCTTCTATTTTAGCAATAGGAGGTTTTGCAGCGCCCGGTTTATTCAACAAGTCAGCTAAGGTTGCTAGAGCTGATTGCTCTTTTTGGGTAGCGAAGTCTGCGGCTATCTGCTCTTCAGTGACTAGCAACGTTTGGTCTGTACCTGCGTCTGTGACTGGCTTTTCAATGCTAAGTGTTTGAGCAGCATCGGCGGCTAGCTGTGCATCCAACCCATTGGCTTTGCTTCCAAGTTCACCCGTTATGTCAGCAGATAGCTTAATCTCTGAGTCTTTTAATGCCGGTTTGGCACTCTTATCCGTGTTGTTGGCAAGATCCGCGCGCAAGCTAGATTCAACTAACGTCAACCAATCTATGTCGCTTTGCATCTCTGCGGCCGTTTCTTCACCAGCGGCATCCTCTGACGTGTGAGCTGTGATGTCAGTATCTTTTGTTTCTACACCAGTAGCAGTCAATTCGGACTCTTTGCTCGTCGAAGGTTGCTGATTATTAGTACCCGTTTGCTCATTATCCTCGGCCTTGGAAGTGGTATTATGTGCCGCCGCTTTATCTGCCGCTGATTTGTCAGCTGACAGATTGTCATTTTCAACGGCAGCGTCCACTGATTTGGATTGCTGGGCTGATTTACCCTGCTGCACCTGTGCCGTATTGCTATTAGATTGTGAGACGGCAGGCGTGGTGTTTTTCGCTTTTACTTGTTGCTCAGTTTGCTGCGGTGTTTGCTTGCGATCATAGAGATCGCTTCCTTTAACGTCCTGCTTTTGCCGTGAACTTGCATTGTTAGCAGAAGGATTTGATGGCTCACTGACTCTATCAACCGCCACTCGAGGCTGGACAGGCTGACTATAAATGGGATTGGCCTCACGCAGAAAGGACTGAAAATCAACCTGTGGATTGATATTTTGGCTTTTTTGCGTGCCTACTTTAAATGATAAGGCGGCAAATTCTGATTTGTCGGTGGCAATATGTTGCATCTTTCATTCCCATTTTATTGTCGATTCGTGCGATAAACCGACTAACTGGTAATTACTCAGCAAGGAGCGTTCCAACATGTAAAAATCAAATCGAACTTCTTTTTTTACTAGCGCACGAGTGTATTGCGAATATAACGTTGCGTCGAAAGTTCATCCATAAGCTGCTGCTCAATACGATTAGCTCGATCTTCTCTTTGGGCCACTTTCTTTTCCAGCAACATCTCAACCGCTTTGCGCTTGCGTTGTTGTGCTAGCCACTGCGCTTTGCGCTGCTCTGCGACCACTACAGCCTGACTGATAACTTGCATCTGCTGTTGACAAGCTTTGTCTAACTTGCCAATAAACGAATGGAGCTGATTGAAGGTATCAACGCTCAAAGGCTTATCGGTTACGGTTTGTGTTTGACGTAAATAGTCGAGCTTGTAGCGTTCGAGGCTCGACAGTTTTTGCTTATTTAGCGTGACATGCTGGTTTGCCAATTGAAAATTAGCGGCCAATTTATCCTCTTTGTCTTTTTCCCACCTAGCAACTTGCCGTAGTTGACGTTCAGCCATTACCCTTTACCTAACCCCTGAGTCAATGACATCATGCCTTCAAGGCTTTCATCATACGGAATTACCTGCTTCATGCCTTGTTGTAAAAATGCGTTAATCGCAGGCTCAGCGGCGATGGCTAGATCCAATCGAGGATCGGTGCCTTTGGTATAAGCGCCGATATTGATCAGATCTTTGTTTTGCTGGTAATTCGAGTAAACCTGCTTAATGCGACGGCTTGCACTGAGGTGCTCTTCGCTCACCACCATTGGCATAACACGACTAATGGATGCTTCGATATCAATCGCAGGATAATGACCAGACTCCGCCATATTACGAGATAACACAATGTGTCCGTCTAAGATTGCTCGCGCTGAGTCAGCGATAGGATCCTGTAAATCATCGCCTTCGGTCAAAACGGTGTAAAACGCCGTTATTGAGCCTTGCCCTTCTTTACCATTACCTGCACGTTCAACCAAAGCCGGCAAACGCGCAAACACCGACGGCGGATAACCTTTTGTTGCTGGCGGCTCACCCACCGCCAAGGCGATTTCCCGCTGTGCCATGGCATAGCGGGTTAATGAATCAATCAATAACAGTACATTCATGCCTTTGTCACGAAAATATTCGGCGATTGCCACGGCGGTTTCGCAACCTTTTAAGCGCATCAAAGGTGAGGTATCAGCTGGCGCTGCCACGACAACCGACTTTTTGCGCTCTTCGTCACCCAATATATCTTGGATAAATTCTTTTACTTCTCGGCCCCGTTCGCCAACCAGACCTACCACTACCACATCGGCCGATGTGCCCCGAGTCATCATTCCCAGCAACACACTTTTACCCACACCACTGCCAGCAAACAGCCCCATTCGCTGGCCAGATCCCACTGTGATAACAGAGTTAATGGCTCTAACACCAACGTCGAGCGGCTTTTCTATCGGTTTACGCAGTAGCGGATTGATTGGCGGTTTACTCAGTGGCACGCGCTTTTCCGCTTTGATTGCACCTAAGCCATCTAATGGTTGACCATTGCCATCAACCACTCGGCCGAGTAAGGACATCCCCACTGGCAAGCCCTGCTCTCTATCGAGTGGCTCCACTCTAGAGCCCGGCACTATGCCTTTAACGGCCTCTGTGGGCATTAAATAGGTCACATTTTCGGCGAAGCCAACCACTTCAGCTTCAATTTGTCCGTCGATAGTTTGGACCAAACATTGGCTACCCACCGGCATTTGGCAGCCCACGGCTTCTAAGGTGAGGCCGATGCCTCTAACCAGTTTTCCCGAAGCAACGCTTGGCGCTTCAGGCACTTGGCTTTGCAAAGACGTGATATGGTCAAACAATTGACTGCTCATGGGATCAGTGTGGCTCCAGGTCGCTAAGGCCCTGCTCTAGTAAGAATTTATCGAGAACGTCTTTAACCCGACGTTCTATCGACACATCCACGGCATTATTTTGGGTACTGATATCGCACCCACCTCGGCTCATATCGGGGTTTTCGACAAATACCCAATGATGTTTTTCTATGTGCTCTTCGGAAAAGTGCTGTTTAATGATATCAATATCCTCGGGATGCATGTGGATATGATAGCTGGCTTCTTGAATTGGCAATATTTTCAATCCAGCATTAAGTGCATTGAGCAGTATTTGTGGATTGGTTTGAACATCCGCTCGGATCACGGCTCGCGCTAAGGAAACAGACAATTTGACCAACTCTGATTTCAATTGCTCTTCGACGATATGCACCGGCTGCTGGAGTTGGTCAATTAATCCCTGCCAGTGCTCAAGCAAGGCTTTTAATTCATCCTCTCCAGCGGCAAGGCCTTGTTGGTGCCCCTCTTCATACCCTTGAGTTTGGCCTTGCTCTAAGCCCTGCTGTTTGCCTTCTTCAAATCCTTGCGCTTCGCCCTTTGCTTTACCTTGCTCAAATCCCTCTTTGTAAGCGGATTCTCTGATGGATTCAATTTCTTCAGCCGTCGGCGGAGCAACATCTTCAGGTTGTTCTTCCGGCGGTTCGTACCTCCAGGTACTTTGACGATTGAACGCATTGGTTTTTTGTGGCTCAAGGTTTTCAGTTTGCTCTAAAAACGGCAGCTCCCACGCAGCGATTTCTTCGTCAGTAAGATCAGTATCACTCACAGTGATTCACCTAGGGTTACAGATTGCATTATAAGAACTCTTCTCCACCGCCGCCGCCAAGCATAATCTCACCGGAATCAGCCAACCTACGTGCAACAGAAAGAATTTCCTTCTGCGCGGTTTCAACTTCACTGATACGCACTGGTCCCAAGGCTTCAAGATCATCAAGTAGCATTTCAGCGGCTCGTTTAGACATATTTTTAGTGATTTTGGTTTTGAGCTCTTCATCGGCGCCTTTGATCGCTTTAAGCAACGAGTCTTGTTGCACTTCACGAAGAATGGCCTGAATAGCTCTATCGTCAACATCAGCAAGATTGTCGAATACGAACATCAAGTCTTGGATCTGTTGACTCATTTCTTCGTCTTGCTCACGTATGGCATCCATCAACTGACCTTCAATATTGGTATCTAGGTAGTTCATGATGTCAGCCGCAGATTTCAAGCCGCCCATTTTAGCCGCTTGCGTACCGGCTTGACCGGCAAATTGTTTCTCCATGATCTCATTCAATTCTTGTAATGCTGCCGGTTGCACCTCTTCTAGGTTGGCAACACGCATCATCAGATCCAAACGCACTTTTTCTGGGAACTGGGATAAAATTTCAGCCGATTGCTCCGCTTCTAAATAAGACATAACGATCGTTTGGATCTGTGGATGCTCGTTGCGGATGATACTGGCCACCTGTTTAGAGTCCATCCATTTGAGTGAATCGAGTCCTTTGGCGCCACTGCCCATCAAAATTTGGTCGATAAGGTTAGCCGCTTTATCTTCACCTAGGGCTGCCGTTAAGGCCCGTTTCACAAAGTCTTGGCTTTGGAATCCGATGGTACTGTAATTTTGTATTTCTTCGATAAAGTGCTTGTGCACAGCGCTAATTTTAGGCTGGGTCATATCGTCGATCTGCGCCATTGCCTGCCCCAGCTTTTGCACTTGCTTGGGTTCAAGATGTTTCAGAATTTGCGCAGCGTCCTCTTCGGAAAGACTCAGCAACAATATCGCTGCTTTGTCGACACCCTCGAGTTTGCCCACATCATAACTAACGCTATCTTCTGCTTCTTCAGGCATGACCTTTCCTATTCATCTTGTAACAACCAGCCTTTCACCACTTGGGCTGAAAGCTCTGGCTCATTAGCAACGAGTGCACGTACGGCTTTGAGTACGTCTTCATCTTTATGCAGATCCGGCAGCATTAACGAACCATCAGCGGCAAAACCAACCTGACCTTCATCAAATTCTTGCGACAGCATACTAATGGTCTCATCACCCAAATCAAGTGCGCTATCAACATCGAAGTCATCACCCTCGGTGGTATCTTGCGGATTGATCAATCTTCCTAACATAGGTCTGACCAACGCAAAGATAAGTACGATAATGACCAGCGCGGCGGCACCCCATTTTACATATTGTGCGAACCATTCTTCTTTATAATAAGGTACCACGACAGGTTCATAATCATCATCTCGGCTAAACGGAATACTGACCACTTCTAATGAATCCCCGCGGGTGACATCAAAGCCAATTCCACCTTGTAGTAAGCGTCGAATATTCAACAATTCTTGCTGGGCTCGCGGACTGGTTGTCACAGTCCCATCTTCGGAGGTTTCAGTGACATAATCCACAGCAACAGACACGCTCAATCGTTTAATAACACCGGTCTGTTGTTTAGTATGGCTGATTGTGGTGTCAAGTTCATAGTTTCGCGTCTCTTCTTTTGAGTTGCGACCGGGCAAAGTAGTTTGCATGCTAGCACTACCAGCTCGCTCTGGAATATTGGAGTCTAGCGGTGGTTGATTAGTCAATGCGCCAGGAACCCCAGCTATCACGCCACCAATGCTGTTTTCTTCGACCAGCATTTCACTGCGCACTGCAGGAAGGTCGGGATTGTAACGTCGTTGCGTTTGCTCAACGGCAGTAAAGTCCATGGTCACATCAGCTTGGGCGGTATAATTTCCCAGTCCCAGCACCGGAATTAATATCGAGTCAATTTTCTCTAGGTAGGCAGATTCGCGCTGCTTTTCCATTTCATATTCTTTACGATTTCGGGCAGACACAGAATCCTGCGAGCCGGAATTTAATAATCGACCGTTGCTATCCGTAACCGTAACCTTGTTGGGCTCCATACCTTGAACCGCAGATGCCACTATATCGATAATGGCGCTGACTTCTTCATTGGATAGACTGGCACCTCTTCCTGAGGTAACCACAACGGTTGCACTGGCTTTTTTCTCGCGTCGGGCAAACACGTTCTCTACTGGCATTGCCAATAATACTTTAGCTCGCTTAACGCCATTGATTTCTTCGATAGTACGGGCGATTTGTTGCTCTCTGGCATGCTTTAAGCGCTCTTTTTCTACCCGTTGACTAACACCGAACCCCATGTCTTGCATGATAATTTCGGTGCCTTCAGATTGAGAAGAGCTCGCCAGCCCCTGGCGGGTCATATTGAGTTTGATTTTTTTGTATTCGCTTTCCAACACTTTGACCGTGTTGCCTTCAAGGATATAGTCGGGGTAGTTTTGATCGAGGTAGTCCAAGGTCTCGATTAACTCTTGGGTTTCCATTTGACCAAGTGGGCGGTAAGACGGCTCTTTCGCCCATAGCATGATAAATATGGCGATTGCGATACAGATCACAAGGGCAATGACAATGGTCACTTGTCGCATCATATCAGCGCTGCCTAATGCATCCATAAATCCAGATTTTTGCTCCAGTTCATTGGAATCTGAATAGGCATCGTTATCGCTCAATGCTAGTTCTGTACTTGTTGCCTCAGCCACAATTTATCCTCTTAGTCTTTAAACGGGCATATTCATGATTTGCTTGTACGCTTCCATGACTTTATTGCGCACTTGAACGGTTGCTTCAAAAGCAATTCCCGATTTCTCTTTGGCTAACATCACATCTGCCAAACTCATGGTTTTATCACCCATCTCAAAAGCAACTTGCATGTCTTTGGCTTCTAACTGCATGTCATTAACAGTATTAATTGCTTGCCCCAACATCTCGGAAAAGTTTTTCGATGATGGGTTAAAGTCCGCCTGTGTCGTGTTTGGCATGATGTCGAGCTTGGCCCCTGAGGCCATTGCTTGCATCTCTTGATATAAAGACTGCGCTTTGATTTCCATCGGTCACTCCAAATCAGCTTTGCTGTTACATTTACCGTCGAGGTTTCATATTTCTGACGATATGTTGCTGTTTAGAAAGGAGTAAGCAATCTCAGTGCCAACATATAATTTATATAAATATCAATAAGTTAAATAACGCGACATTTTATTGACACCGATGCATAGCGGTGTGGCATGAGGAAAAAATCAAAATCTTGAATGGAAGCATCCACAATACTTAACAAAAAAGCCGATAAATCGGCTTTTTCAATGTGGTTTGTGAGGGTGTTTTAAGCGGGTAACTCGATCCCAACTTCGCGCATACGGGCTAATTTATAGCGCAACGTTCTAGGGCTTATACCCAATCGCTCTGCGACGTCTTTACGTCGTCCATTACACGATTGCAGGGTATCTAGAATGATCTGGTGCTCTTGATGACGCAACTCGCTCCCTAGCTTACTTTCATCAACTTCACTTGATAGGTTTTCGTTTACTGAACGATGTCCGGTATCGACTTCAATCATCAGATCACTGCCCTCAATTGAGTTCCCATCGGTGAGTATTAGCGCACGTTGGATGACATTTTCTAGCTCTCGCACATTACCCGGCCATTGATGCTGCAGTAACTTACTGCGTGCTGAGGCACTTAGTGTTGGTGCATTGCCATTGCCATTGCCAGCAAAGTGCCGCTCAATTAAATGCTCTGCCAGTGGAATAATATCGCCTGCACGCTTGTCAAGTGGGTGCCACACAAGTGGAAATACATTCAAACGATAATACAAATCTTCGCGGAACTTACCGCTTTCAACCGCTTCTTTCAGGTCGCGGTTACTGGTTGCAATCACTCGAACGTTCAGCGCTATGGTTTTTCTACCACCTAAACGTTCCACTTCCTTTTCTTGCAACACGCGCAGCAGTTTCGACTGCAAGGCCATGTCCATTTCAGTAATTTCATCGAGTAACAAACTGCCGCCTTGCGCTTGTTCAAATTTCCCAGGACAGGCTTGGATGGCGCCAGTAAATGCCCCTTTTTCATACCCAAACAAGGTAGCTTCTAACATGTTTTCTGGAATGGCAGCACAGTTAATCGCCACAAAAGGTTGCTCGCTACGATTAGATTGATCGTGAATATAGCGCGCCAACACTTCTTTACCAGAACCACTTGGACCTAGCACCATCACAGTGGCTTCAGAAGACGCCACTTTTTTAGCTAGACTTAATAAATTAATACTGACCGGATCGGCTGCGATAGGATCGCGAGACTCAACTTGTTGTGCCGGTGCATAACGGCTGACCAAATTAAGCAACACTTCCGGGCTAAAGGGTTTCGACAAATAATCGGTTGCGCCATCACGCATCGCTTGAACAGCGTCATCGATAGTGGCATAGGCCGTCATCAACAAAGTGGGCATATTCGGGAATTTGTTTTTAATGCTGCGCAACAAAGCCAAGCCACTCATTTCGCCCATTTGAATATCACTGACCACAAGATCGACTTGAACTTGACCCAATTTAATCATGGCCTGCTCGGCACTATCCGCTTCGATAACGTTGTAGCCCCCAAGTAAAAGGGTATCTACCAGCGCCTCACGTAGTCCGGCATCGTCTTCAACAATCAATATATTGGTTTGGCTCACGATTGACCTCCTGCAGTTTGCAATAACTCGTGATGAAGGGGCAGTTGCAAGGTAAAACATGCACCCTGTCCTTCCATATTGTGGACTCTTACGCTGCCCGTATGAGATTTAGCAACGGTGGCGACAACCGCCAGACCAAGCCCTGTGCCATGACTTTTTGAGGTAAAGAAAGGTTCAAATAGTCGGTGCATGGTGCTGGGATCGACACCCGGGCCATTGTCTTTTACTGAAATATGAACGCCGTTATCGGCATACTCGCAGCCCAATTCAATTTGGCATTGAGGCTGTGCTTGGATGGCGTTATGGATCAAATTTTGAATAGCGCCTAGTAACGCTGGCTGATTGCCAATGACCGTTAACGGTTGGTCACTCAATTTAAGTGACAGGCTTGCGTCTGCTTGGCTAAGCATATTTTCACTGGCTGCAGCGACTTGCTCCAACAATTGGTTCACCTCGATGCTCTGTACAACCTGCTGTTCACCGCTTTTCGCAAACAACAACATGTCATTGACTTGAGACTCTAACTCTTTCAAGCGATGGGTTAATTTCTCAGAGAATCGCTCACGGGCTTGATCGGTTAATTTATGACTGGCCAAATTAGAGGCATATAAAATTGCTGCTGAGAGGGGCGTTCTGATCTGATGTACCACAGAAGCAACTGTTTTCCCCAATGACGATAAACGTTGCATATGACTAATACGCTGCTGCAATTGACGGGTTTCGGTGAGATCGGTTAGCACGATGAGCTGACCGGGCTCTTCGTTCAGAGGCGTGATTGACAACTTTACTTTTCGACCATCATGCAACGAAACCTCGTGACCATCATCCGCTTGGGGCTTGAACGAGCGGCTGATAATGTTTCGCCAAAGCTGTCCTTCTAACGGTTCACCGAGTAAATCTCGGGCAACGGCATTGGCTTGCTTAACAATACCTCGGCCATTAACCACCACCACTCCTGCTGGCATAACTTGGAGCAAATGCTCCAAACGCGTGGCTTGGCTTTTAAGCTGTTCAAATTCGCGCCGTGATACTTGAGTGGTATTGCGACGCTCCTGATCGGCAAGTTCGGTATGCGCGAAATCGGTTGTAGCTTGTGTCGTATCGTAGTTTTCCCGCAGTGCACTGTCGAGCGCCATACTTTCCTCACGTCAAAAAATAGTTAAGGGCGTTATGACAGGTAGATAGCATATCGCATGCCAATATTTTTACCTTAAAAATCAATAAACTAGGGGGTTTTATTGGAAAAGACTAACGTCAACAAAATGACAATGAAATGAATTTGGTTATTTTAGTAACAAAGGGCTTTGGCTAACAACGGGGCTGATTAGTCCCGCACAATGCCATATTTACGCATTTTTTCGACTAAAGTAGTGCGGCGCATTCCGAGAATTTCGGCGGCGCGAGCTACCACACCATCTTGCTGATCTAGCGCTTGATTAATCATGCTAATTTCCAGCTCAGATAAATACTCTTTCAGGTTCATACCATCGGACGGCAGCGCCGAGTTAATCGTTATTGCATCTGCTGCAGCGGTGTCGTCGGGATTCGAATCGGTATTCACCGTATAGTTTACGTCTTGATCGTTATTTTCTTCGTCATTATCACCAAACAAGGCTAATAAGGCTTCTCTTTCCAATAGCTCTTCAGGATAATCTGGTTCAAAGTTATCGCCATTGGTATATTGATACTTGGCAGGCAGATCGTTGACATCAACGACTTGGTTAGGAAACAAAATCATCAGCCGTTCAACTAAATTCGACAACTCTCTGACATTACCAGGCCATTGATGTTCAACTAGCGAGTTAATCGCATTTTCAGTAAATCGAATCGTGGCTTCGTTTTCTCGTTCTATGCGTGACACCAACTCTTGCAACAGCAACGGGATGTCTTCTTTTCGGTCACGCAAGGCGGGACTTTCGATGGGGAACACGTTCAATCGATAGTACAAATCTTCTCGAAAGGATCCTTCTTTTATCATTTCCTCTAGTTCACGGTGGGTTGCCGCTACAATACGTACATCACACTTAATCGGTTTATTGCCCCCTACCCGCTCATACAATCGTTCTTGTAGAACGCGCAATAATTTAACTTGCATTTGCAGCGGCATATCGCCGATTTCATCGAGAAACAATGTGCCGCCTTCGGCCAGTTCAAATCGGCCTTTGCGCGAATTGATAGCGCCTGTAAAGGCCCCTTTTTCATGACCAAACAATTCGCTTTCTAACAATTCAGCTGGGATGGCTCCGCAATTCACCGGAATAAAAGGCCCATCTTTACGATTCGACAAAAAGTGCAGATTGCGCGCAATAACTTCTTTACCTGTGCCGGATTCGCCTAACACCAGTACGTTGGCATCTGAAACTGAAACTTGCTCAATCAGGTGGCGGACATTTTGAATTTCATCGCTTTTACCAACTAAACTTCGAAACAATTTAGTGTGGCTAGCATGACCTTGTGAAGCAGGACGTTTACGCACATATTCCTGACAACGATGCAACATTTGCGTTAACATCGGATAAGTAACGGGGTCGGTAAGCTGCCCTACCACATTAGCTCTGAAGTCTGTGTCATTGTGCTCATTACCAATCACTACAAACGGCTGAGCAGGAAACTTGCTGACCACATCGTCTGTCAATTCTGGCGATTCGACATCAATAATCACAGCATTGAAACTGACTTGAGATTTGAGCGAGCTGATGGCTTGTGAAAACGGCACTAGGGTGCATTGTTCGCCTAAAAAAGACAAGATTGTCTTGAGATTATGGGCGCGCGTCGATTGCTCGCTGATAATCAAAATAGTACTCATCTTTTCCCCAAGCGTAATATTTTATTTTTATAGGATAATAGGATCTATTGGTTTGTGCAGTGAATTTTCGCCAACGATTGAACTGCAAAAACACCATCTACAATAACAATGATTTTAAACATTCGTTGCTGGATAGCAACCAACAATGTCAGTGTTTTGCGATAAAAATCAAATAACTGGATAAAAATAAAGCAGCCAAAGGCTGCTTTATAGAAATGAATTAAAGTAAAGCGTTATCAACTAAGTAAAGATAACACCTGACCTTGTTGTTGATTTGCTTGAGCCTGCACCGTTAAGGCAGCTTGGCTTTGTATTCCCGTCGCGATGCTTTGAGTAGTCGCTTGCGCAAAATCGGTGTCTTGCAAACGACTTCTGGCCGCTGACACGTTGACATCAGCCTGACTTAAGTTTCGTGCGGCACTTTCAAATTGATTTTGTGTAGCCCCGAGCTCTGCTCGCGCACCACCAACAAACTCAAGGGCATTATCTGCCGCTTCCAAGGCTTCTTCAGCACCTTGAGCGGTAGACACATCAATATTCAGGACATCGTCTAATTCAGCTGCGATGTCTTGCGTTTGCACACCAATTCGTTGACCGGCATTCGCGCCCACTTGAAAATCGATATTGCCACTTTCCGATAGCAACTGCCGACCACCAAAGTTAGTTTGATCTATTGTCTGGGTAATGTTTTCTTGCAGTTGAGATATTTCAGCTTGCAAAGCGCCGCGGTCAGCATCGGATAATATGCCATTGCCCGCTTGTACCGAAAGCTCACGGATACGATTGACATCACTATTGATGCCAGACAAGCCACCCTCTGCGACTTGGGTTAAAGACACACCGTCATAAGCATTGGAAATAGATTGCCGATTGCCTTCAACCTGAGTTGTCAGCCTATCAATAATTTGCTGCGCAGCGGAATCGTCTGCGGCACTATTGACACGCTTTCCCGATGCAAGCTTTTCGAACAAGGTTTCTTGCTTTTGCTGCAGTTGTTGCAACAACGAGGAATTTGTTTCAGTATTTATACCGTTCATCACTTACCCCTTTTTACCTCCTTTGAGAATAGCACAAATGAGGCTTATGCGTAAATTGTAAACAACCTGAGTAACATATGAAAATCTATCACTAGGTATATGTTTCAATAGGGTCTAGGTTTAGTTGATTGCTGCACTTTGCACTTCCCAGAATAAATTCAACGACTTATTCTTTTTTTAGCCATGCCGATAGCATAAGATGTTAAGCCGAAAGAGGGGCATATAAATAATGAGTATCAACTAATTATGCTGAAGAATATCCGTTTACATATTGAGAGTGATGAGCAAAAGCAGGCCGTGCTTGACGAAAAACTCGCCAGTCTCATATTAAAAACTCATAAAAGTAACATCAATGCATTTCAGCGTAATATTCCATCATTATTACCTTATGTGAGGTCACCTGAATTAACCAACTACTCGGTTTTCGTCAATAAATACGGCGAAAACAATATTGTTGATTATGGTAGAGGTCGCACGTTTTATGGCTTTCACCCTGAACAAGAAGTGCTGGATCAGTTGGCGCTATTGGAACAACACTGTCCGGAAATTGTGTTCCAAAAAACCGCCACTGAGACACTCTCTACTAACTCACCTGCGCAAAGTATCGAAGAATTAGACAGTGTGAAACGCAGACAACGACAACAGCCTCTGCCTTATGAAATTGAGTGTTTAGTGGTACTTGGTTGTGGCCTGGGACTGCATTTACGCCATCTCCTCAAGCAGCACAAAATCAAGTATTTGCTAATTTACGAGCCAGAACCACAGTATTTTCAATGCTCTGTCATGATCACTGATTGGCAAGAAATCTTCAGTTTGGCCAAAGACAACGACACCGCTATCTTCTTGCAATTAGAAAAGGACGGCAGAGACCTAGTGCAAGATATGAACGAGTTGATTGAGCATTGTTCAGTTTCAAGTTTTCACCTGTTCAAGCATTACAATCATCAGGTATTTAATTCGTTGTACAGCGACTTATCAGAGAAAACGTGGGAGCAGATTAAAAACAGTGGTTTTTCAATTAAGTCAGAGGAAAGTTATTTAGATTATTTGCCAAGTTGGACTCCCAACATAGATTTGGCGTCCCATTCACAATTGACAGCAGATAACGATAAATTAAGCAAAAATCTTGCGGCTTTTAAAAAGTACTTCCCGCAAATATATCAAGAATACAAAGACTACAAACCGAAAAAGTGGTTGCCAATTGCCAACAATCAAGGCGAAGTCAACTTACTTAAAATGGATAGTCTGCATACTTGGTATGGCGACTCACCGCAACACGACTGCCTGTTAAATTTTGAAAACTTTAACCAGCAACCTACTAAAGATGGATTAGTACTTGGGTACAACGGCACAAAACTAGCCCACTACGCTCATTACGAATTTGTAAAAGAAACTGAGGAGTTACTTAAACAGGCAGAGGAAGAAGTAGGAACCTTGCCAGACGTTGTCCCCTCGATCATTATGTTCGGTTTGGGCGTAGGTTACCAATTAGAAGAGCTTGTGAAAGATCACACGGTTGAGAAGCTATTTATATGTGAACCTAATCGAGACTTCTTTTACGCCTCCTTATTTGCAATCGATTGGCAACAAATACTAGAGTCAATAGAGCAATCAAAATCACGAATTTATCTTAATATAGGTGATGATGGCACCAATTTATTCCGCGATTTACTCAATCAATTTTACGCCGTTGGTCCATACATTTTAAACAATACTTACTTCTATCAAAGCTATTACAATGCTTCTTTAAATCACGCCATCAGTCAACTTAGAGAGCAGTTGCAAGTAGTTATCTCGATGGGTGAATACTTTGACCATGCTTATTATGGGATAGCGCATACTGCTGAGGGCATGCGACGAAAAATACCCGTTTTGGCGGCTGATCCAGCAAGCAAGTTTACCTATGACGAAAAAGAAGTTCCGGTATTTATTGTTGGTAATGGCCCCTCTTTAGATAGCTCAATTGAAGCCATTAAAGAGTGGCAGGATAGAGCCATAGTCGTCAGTTGCGGCACCGCGTTACAAGCTTTACATCGACACGGAATAACTCCTGATTTTCATGCCGAGATTGAACAAAACCGCAGTACTTTTGACTGGGCAATGTTAATAGGCGACCCAGCGTATTTAAAGCGTATAACGTTGATTTCTTGTAATGGTATCCATCCTGACACCTGCGATTTGTACAAAGACGTGATGATAGCATTTAAAGAAGGCGAATCGTCTACCGTATCAACTCTCAATGTGTTGGGACGCGAAAACTTTGCAGCATTGCACAACGCCTTTCCGACCGTTAGCAACTTCGCATGTGACTTATTTAGTAATATAGGGTTTACCAATATCTATTTAATTGGCGTTGATCTTGGATTTGTGGATGTCAAACATCATCATTCTAAGTTATCCGGTTACTACAAGGAAAATGGTGAAGAAACCTATGATTATGCAGAAAAAAATAATACGTCGTTAATTGTTCCTGGCAATTTTCGGCCAACAGTGAATACCAAACATGAGTTTAAGGTTTCAAGACAGGTTATAGAGCAAGTAACAAGTGCAAAGCCGAAAGAGCAAGAGTTCTACAACTGCAGTGATGGCGCTAGGATTGCCGGAACGATACCAATAAGACCCGATGGATTACTGATAGTGTCGAGTACATCTCAAAAGGTACAAACGCTTAAGGTATTAAAATCTAAAATATTTACTACCAAGCATATAGATGGATATGTCGAAAAGTATAAAAACGTCTATTCACAAGAACTTTTGATGAAAGAGCTGGCAGCCATCGAATCACTTCTTAAGCCTAAGGTGGAATCATCTAAAGATATTAATAAATTGATCGACACTCAGAAACAACTTCTTTTCTCGTCTTACAAAACGGGGAAATCGCTATTATTTTACTATCTGTATGGCACGATTAATTACACCAATGCCATGCTGACCAAGCTGATGAATACACAAGCAGAATCGCAAGAAACATTAGAAAGATGTGATTTGGCAAGACAAAAGTGGCTAGAAACCTTCTTAAACATCAAGCAGCTTCTATCCAGTTACCAACTAGATAATTTTGATACATCTGGTTTCAGAGTGTTTAAACGTCAGAATAAGCTTTCAGAAATGAAGTATCAAAACGAAAGTTTATTAATTGTTTCCGATTCAGAGAAATTTAAGAAAATCGTCAAGTTCTATTTAAAAACACACTATCCATGGTTAGTAAATTTTAAAATAATTACTTCCAAAGAAAGCTTGGATTACAAAAAGGTGCCTAACTATTCGGTGTATTATTTGGCAAATACGCAAACCGTCATTAAGGGCCGAGATGCGTCACTTGTATTGACAACCAAGACCGAGGACATGTCACTCCTGCATGACCAAATTAGTTACATGCTGATACCTTCAATAAACAAAAAAACGGCGCTAACCGACACTGTAACACTCATGCAAGCAGTATTGGGGTATTGTTTAGGCCATCACAAAAGTTCAATAGTCCTTCCAAGAACATGTGCCACTAACAGTGATGAATTTGGCGAGCAACCTATCAAAATACCGATGGAAAATTACTATATATACCAACATCTATGGTATTTGTGCATCTACCCAAAAGATTCAAACGCAAATATAAAACAAATTTCAAATCACGGTTCAAGAGGGAAGCGTCTCCTAGGAAAACTCAAGATGAAACATCTTGTCGTAAAGCACATCTCGAACGAAGCAATGTGTAAAGTGAGAAAAAGGCGTGCAGTTTTGTTGAAGTCTTCGAGAAAGTGAGTAGCAAAGAACTTGATGCATTTAGCAAAGAAACAAGCGATGAATCCTTTCTGATACAACTTGAGTCGTGACTCACCGAACTTACCTGAGCTAATGCATCTGAGTGACAACAAACAACAACGCTCACAAAAGGTTGATTAAAGGAGCAGCTGATATAGTTGGATCAGTCCCAACCCGATGTCACACAACTATAATCTTAATAGCACTAAATCCGTAAGTCAGCATTGTGTCATTTACGGATCAATATGTAATGCCCAATGAATGATCACTTTACTTGGTTAGCGGACGATCAATAACGCTTCATTAAGAAGCGAGTTTAGGCTTGCTAAACTAGTGACGAAGGAACTCGAGCAAGCCGTGACGAGTCTTTCTTTAATGACTTGTTATATGACGCTTATAAGTTACTTTGAACCATGCCTT